>NZ_CP014224.1:2402500-3002500 GCF_001697185.1 Wenyingzhuangia fucanilytica
ACTTCAGGCACCCCCAGCTTCCATGGCTTGACGGGCGGTGTGTACAAGGCCCGGGAACGTATTCACCGGATCATGGCTGATATCCGATTACTAGCGATTCCAGCTTCATGGAGTCGAGTTGCAGACTCCAATCCGAACTGTGATAATGTTTAAAGATTTGCATCTAGTCGCCTAGTAGCTGCCCTCTGTCATTACCATTGTAGCACGTGTGTAGCCCAGGACGTAAGGGCCGTGATGATTTGACGTCATCCCCACCTTCCTCACGGTTTGCACCGGCAGTCTCTCTAGAGTCCTCAGCTTAACCTGTTAGCAACTAAAGATAGGGGTTGCGCTCGTTATAGGACTTAACCTGACACCTCACGGCACGAGCTGACGACAACCATGCAGCACCTTGTAAGAAGTCCGAAGAAATATCTATCTCTAAATAATGCATCCTACATTTAAGCCCTGGTAAGGTTCCTCGCGTATCATCGAATTAAACCACATGCTCCACCGCTTGTGCGGGCCCCCGTCAATTCCTTTGAGTTTCAATCTTGCGACCGTACTCCCCAGGTGGGACACTTATCACTTTCGCTTAGTCACTGAACCTAAATCCAACAACTAGTGTCCATCGTTTACGGCGTGGACTACCGGGGTATCTAATCCCGTTCGCTCCCCACGCTTTCGTTCATCAGCGTCAGTACATACGTAGTAGACTGCCTTCGCAATCGGTATTCTATGTAATATCTATGCATTTCACCGCTACACTACATATTCTATCTACTTCCATATGACTCAAGACTGACAGTATCAAAGGCAGTTCAACAGTTAAGCTGCTGGATTTCACCTCTGACTGATCAGCCCGCCTACGAACCCTTTAAACCCAATGATTCCGGATAACGCTTGGACCCTCCGTATTACCGCGGCTGCTGGCACGGAGTTAGCCGGTCCTTATTCGTAGAGTACCGTCAAACAAATACACGTATCTGCAGTTCTTCCTCTATAAAAGAAGTTTACAACCCATAGGGCAGTCATCCTTCACGCGGCATGGCTGGTTCAGAGTTGCCTCCATTGACCAATATTCCTCACTGCTGCCTCCCGTAGGAGTCTGGTCCGTGTCTCAGTACCAGTGTGGGGGATCTCCCTCTCAGGACCCCTACCTATCGATGTCTTGGTAAGCCGTTACCTTACCAACTAACTAATAGGACGCATAGCCATCTTAAACCGATAAATCTTTAATTGTAAAATGATGCCATTCTACAACACTATGGGATATTAGTCCACGTTTCCATGGGGTATCCCCCTGTTTAAGGTAGGTTCTATACGCGTTACGCACCCGTGCGCCGGTCGTCAGCAAATTGCAAGCAATTCCTGTTACCCCTCGACTTGCATGTGTTAAGCCTGCCGCTAGCGTTCATCCTGAGCCAGGATCAAACTCTTCATCGTTAATATTTTAATATTTTGATGATGCTCAAAAAAATCTCATGATATAATCATGTAATTTTACTTTCTAATTTTACGCTGTCAATTTCAATATTCTCAATGAACTTAACCACTATGTGGTTTTTTTTAACACCAACTCTTTTACAAGTTAGTCACTTAGCTGCTTCGCTAAGCGGTTGCAAATATAAGAACTTTATTTCTTCTAAAACAAATAAAATTTAAAATATTTTTTAAATCTTTTTTTACCCTAAAATAGTGACCTAAACCACTCATAAAACCCTTAATGTATCTGAACTTTTTCGCCCCTCTTAGCAGTTACCTGCTCGCTGTTGCGGCTGCAAAGATACGCACCTTTTAACTTTATTTCCTAATCTTTTGTAAACTATTTTTTACATTATTTTTACACTAACACTTAACATCCTTATTTATCGATTATTACATCTTAATTTATTTTTAACTCAACCCTATTTTTAACGCATACAACCTCTAAAAACTGTACTAATTCGGTATCTCTTTATACATCTATATCAATATCATCATATGCATAAACAACAAAGAGATCTACTTTTTCTAGATCTCCTTCTTTATATTATACAACTGCCTGGCGAATGTAATCCTCATACTCGTACCAAAACAACTCGAATTGGGACATTGTCTCGTTGAAAAAATCCCTATCAATTTAAAATTGATAGGGATTCTTAAAGATTTAAAGTTAAAAACTATTATTTATATTGACATAAATAAGAAGTTTGACCTGATACTTTTACTTGAAACTTTTCGTTTGCTTCAATTTGGTATGCTTCTCCAGCTTTGTAAGTAACCCAATCAGAAGATCCTGGTAATAAAACAGTCATTTCTCCTTCTACTACATTCATAGTTTCATGTAAACTTGTTGCAAACTCGTAAGTTCCAGCTTCCATCACTCCTAGAGTTGATTTTCCAGTTGCTGATTCGTATCCTAGTGATTTAACATTCCCATCAAAATATTCATTTGCTGATATCATATTGTCTTGTTTTAATTATTGTGATACGAAAATATGGAATTAGTAAGAAGAGACAATGGAACTTTTGGTACTTTTAATAAAAATTTGAAACCTAAGGAATAATTTTAAACTTATCGATCTTTAAAATTGAGTTTCCTGTATAAACTTCGTATCCTGCATTAATTGATTTTAACCAACAATTATCAGGAGCTAACTTGGCTATTAAATGTTTCTTACTCTCTGGAATGTTAGCAAACTGTACGTAATTTTTACTTGTTGCTATAATATCTTTTACATTGATATTTAAAACTGGAACTATTCCATTTTTACCATAACGAATAAACATAAAAAAAAGACCTTACTAATTTAGTAAGGTCTTTTTTTTTATTCTATAATATTATGATTCTTGTTCTCCTGCTTTTAAAGGAACTGTTTGCATAATATAGTCTTCTCCAAAAATATATTCACCATTTTCATCAACTTTACTATAGTCATATGGCCAACGGTGTACTTCAGGAATTTCTCCTGGCCAGTTACCATGAATGTGTTCAACTGGAGTTGTCCATTCTAAAGTATTAGCACGCCATGGGTTCTGAGAAGCTACTTTACCTTTATAAATACTCATAAAGAAGTTTACTAAGAAAACAATTTGTGCAGCTCCACCGATTAAAGCAAACACAGTCATTACTTGGTTTACATTTGCTAAATCATCAAATAATGGGAAGTTTGTATTTGTATAATATCTACGTGGTAATCCAGCTAAACCAATAAAGTGCATTGGGAAGAAAACTCCGTAAGCAGCAATAGCAGTAATCCAAAAGTGAATGTATCCTAATGTTTTGTTCATCATTCTACCATACATTTTAGGGAACCAGTGGTAAATACCAGCATACATACCATAGATAGCAGATACCCCCATTACTAAGTGGAAGTGTGCAACTACAAAATAAGTATCGTGTACATTAATATCTAAAGCAGAGTCTCCTAATACAATTCCTGTTAATCCTCCTGTGATAAAAGTGGAAACTAATCCAATAGAAAATAACATTGCAGGGTTAAACTGTAAATTACCTTTCCATAAAGTTGTAATGTAGTTAAATGCTTTTACAGCAGATGGAATTGCAATTAATAAAGTTGTAAATGTAAATACTGATCCTAAGAATGGGTTCATTCCTGAAATAAACATGTGGTGTCCCCAAACAATTGTAGATAAAAATGCAATGGCCATGATAGAACCAATCATTGCACGGTATCCAAAAATAGGTTTACGTGAATTAGTAGAAATAATTTCTGATGTTAATCCTAAGGCTGGTAATAATACAATATATACTTCAGGGTGTCCTAAGAACCAGAATAAATGTTCAAATAATACTGGAGATCCACCTTGATAGTTTAATACTTCACCTCCGATAAAAATATCAGATAAGTAAAAAGATGTACCAAAACTTCTATCAAAAATTAATAACAATGCTGCTGAAAATAATACTGGGAAAGAAACAACACCAATAATAGCAGTAATGAATAAAGCCCACATTGTTAATGGTAATCTTGTCATTGTCATTCCTTTTGTTCTTAAGTTTAAAATCGTTACGATATAATTTAAAGAACCTATTAATGACTGTGCGATAAAAATAGCCATTGATACTAACCATAAAGTCATTCCTGTTCCTGATCCTGGAATTGCTTGTGGTAAAGCTGATAATGGTGGGTATATTGTCCATCCTGCAGAAGCTGGTCCAGCTTGTACAAATAATGAAATAACCATGATTACTGATGATATAAAAAACAACCAGTAAGATAGACAGTTCATAAATCCAGAAGCCATATCACGAGCTCCAATTTGCAATGGAATTAATAAGTTAGAAAAAGTACCACTTAAACCTGCAGTTAATACAAAGAATACCATAATAGTACCATGTATAGTAACCAAGGCTAAATAGATATCTGGTTTCATAACTCCTGCTTCAGATTGAAAACGCTCTGGCAAGAAAGCTTCAATAATAGAGAAAGAATGCTCTGGCCATGCTATTTGTAATCTAAATAACAAAGACATTAAAACTCCAATAACTCCCATGATCATACCAGTTACTAAAAACTGCTTTGAAATCATTTTATGATCTAAACTAAATAAATATTTAGTTACGAATGTTTCTTTATGGTGATGTGCTGACATAATAATTTTTATCTTTTTATGATTCTAAAACGGTTTTAATAACTAAAATAATTCTTTAGCCGTCTTTTGTTGATTTAACCAAGTCAAGTAATCTTTCTCAGACTCTACAACAATTTTCATTTGCATATTGTAGTGAGATGGTCCACATATTTTATTACATAATAATAAGTAATCAAATTCGTATGGTTCGTCACCATTTTTAGCTCTTACTTCGTTTACACTTGCAACTTTTAAGATAACATCTTCTTGTTGACGCATTTCTTCTGTAGTAAATTTTGGCGTAAATCCAAACTCAGTAACCATACCAGGAACACAGTTCATTTGTGCTCTAAAGTGAGGCATATAAGCAGAGTGTAAAACATCTTGAGAACGGAATTTAAAAACTACTTTTTTACCTACTGGTAAGTGTAATTCTCTAACAGGAATGTCATCAGCAGAGTTAGCGTCAGTCATGTCAATTCCCATAGTATTAGCCCCCTCAATATTTCTAACATTTCCACGTCCTAATTCATTATCTCTACCAGCATATCTAGCTTCCCAAGCAAATTGTTTAGCATAAACTTCAACAACTATTGCTTCGTCACCTTCTAAGTCAGTAACATCATTCCAAATAGATAAACCATATAAAATTAATACAGCTAATACTACTGTTGGAATAGTAGTCCAAATCAATTCTAATTTGTGAGAATCAGCAAAGAATGTTGCTTTTCTACCTTTAATTCCTCTGTATTTATAAGAGAAAAAGTAAAGTAATGCTTGAGTAATAAATTGTACAATTCCAATCAACCAGAAAGAGATTACATATAAGTTATCATAATCTTCACCTTCTACAGAAGCTGAATCTGGAAGCATTAAATCTTGTAAAAAGATTAAGCAATATCCCATTAATAGATAGAAACCTACTAAAAAGATTAAAAATAATTTTCCTTGAGTATCGTTGTCTTTTTCAGTAGCGATAGGATTATTATCGTTCTCAAAAGTGATGATCTTTTTACCGTCTTTAATCTCTTTAAAGATTACTCTGTAAGTAAGTAGTTTGTTTACTTGCCAAACTCCAATGGCAAAAGCAACAGCTACGAAAAAATAAAATAATGCTAACATAATTTTGTTTTAAATTTTTTGCAAATGTAATGATATATATTAATAATGGAAATGTTCACTTTCGTGTAAGAAAGGGTTTCCTTTTGCAATTAATGGAGCTTTACTAATTGTTGTAAAGACAGCATAAATAAACAATCCTAAGAAGAATAAAACACTTCCTACTTCACCCCATCCGAATCCCCATTGATCTCCAACAGTAGCTGGCATAATCATTACGAAAACATCTATATAGTGACCTATCAAAATAATAGTTCCTGTTCCTAATACAATTTGAGGAATACGTTTGAAATCACTGTTAACTAACATTAATACAGGTAAAATAAAGTTTAAAGGAATCATTCCTAAGAACAATAATTTATACTCATCAAAACGTTGTACAAAGTAAGTTGTTTCTTCTGGCATATCAGCATACCAAATTAACATGAATTGAGCAAACCATAAATAAGTCCAGAAAATTGAGAATCCAAACATAAATTTAGCTAAATCGTGTAAGTGGCTGTTGTTAACTATTTCTAAATATCCTTTAGATTTTAAGTAAACTGTTACCATTGCAATTACAGTTAATGCAGAAACTACAGCTGTAGCAAAAACATACCATCCAAACAAAGTAGAGAACCAGTGTGGATCTAATCCCATAATCCAATCCCAAACAGACATAGACTCAGTGAATATGAAGAATGCTAAAAATGCAACTCCAAACTTATAGTTCTTGTAATAGTTTTTTAAATCGCTAGCGTTATCTTGTAATACAGAGTGCTTTCTGTTTAAATAAACAAAAACATTCCATCCTACTAAATATATAATACTACAGATTAACCATCTTGGTACATTTAACCATCCTGATTTATTTGCAATAATCGGATCAAAATTTGGTGAAGATGGATCTACAGTTCCTTCTGCCATCCAAACAAATAAATGGTTACCGTGTAAAGCAGTTATGATTAAAAAACCTAAGAAGATTACCGAAACATAAGGTAAGAATCCAGAAATTCCTTCCATTACTCTAAACAATACAATTGACCATCCTGCTTGAGCAACTCTTTGAATATTTAAGAATGCAAAAACTACAACCGTTACAAAAGTGAAAAAGAATAAAGCAACATAAAATGCAGCCCATGGTCTATTTTGTAATTGATGTAAAACATGAGCTAAATGTCCAGCATCGTGTCCTTCTTCTGCATGGTGATCTGCATGTGCATCATGAGTAGTATCAGCATGATGAGCGTCTTTATCTGCATGTTCATGATGTTCATCATGACTAATTTCTTTTGTTGCATGAGCATCACCTCCATGTGCCCCATGAGCATCTGTTTGGTGAGCTAATATTTCAGCAGCTTCTGCCTCTGTACTTGGAGCAGATGCAAAACTGATAATGATACCTATTAAACCAATTACCATTAAGGCAATAGCTGTAATCTTTAATTTACTTGAAAATTGATACATAATTTATCTAAGTGTTTGGTAATTATTTTAACAAGTTGTTTCTTAATTCCTGAACGTGTTTAACAATTAACCAACGTTCTTTCTCTGTCAACTGAGAAGCGTGAGATCCCATCATGTTTTTACCATGCATAATTACGTGGTAAATACTTCCTTCTGTAAGATCTCTATCTTTATAGTTAGGAATTCCTAAAAACTTTTCTCTCTTAACTAACTCACCTTGTCCATCACCTTTTTTACCATGACAAACTGCACAATAAATATCAAACAATTGAGCTTCTTTATTACTATCAAAGTCAGCAACTGTTAAAGGAGATTTTAAATTCTTTTTAGCATCTTCATAACCTTCATTAGTATCAGGATACTCGTAAGGAATATGTCCTCTTGAGATTGATCCTTCTGCAGGTAATTGTGCTTCTATACCGTTTGAGAAAACGTTACTTTCTTCATAAGGTTCACCTGAAACTGACTGGTACATATCTGGCATGTACTGTAAGTTACGCTTTGTTTTATCGCATGAAGTGAATACCAATGTTACTATTGCTATAACTGTTGTTATTTTAAATAATCTACTCATGAGTTCTTAATGCTTTTCAATTACTTTAATCTCAACAGCGTTAGTTGTATTTAACAAAGCTGTTAATTCTTCTTCATTATCTTCTACAGGAATTTCCATTAAGAAAATATCATCTGTAGTTCTTGGATCAGGGTTTTCTGCTTCTTTAAATGGCCATAATCTACTTCTCATATAAAAAGTAATTACCATTAAGTGAGCTGCAAAGAAAACTGTTAATTCAAACATAATTGGTACAAAAGCTGGCATGTTGTAAATCCAAGCAAAGTTGGGTTTACCTCCAATATCTTGTGGCCAATCTTGAATCATCATATAATTTGTCATCCAAATAGCGAAAGACAAACCACACAATCCGTATATGAATGCACATATTGCTAAACGAGTATGTGGCAATCCTAATAATTTATCTAAACCGTGAACTGGAAACGGTGTAAAAACTTCTTCAATATGATGATTAGCTTCTTTTACTGTTTTAACGGCATCCATTAAAACATCATCATCATTATATAATGCGTGTATAACTTTATTAGTGCTCATTTTTTCCGTCTCTTAATTGTTTATAATGTTCTCCTGAAGATTTCATAATTGTTTTTACTTCTGCCTGAGCAATTACAGGGAAAGTTCTAGCATATAACAAGAACAATACAAAGAAGAATCCAATTGTTCCAACGAATACACCAACATCTACAAATGTAGGTTCAAAACGAGTCCATGTAGATGGTAAATGACCTTTACTTAATACAATAGCAATAATATCAAAACGCTCAAACCACATTCCTATGTTAATTGCAATAGAGATAATGAAAGACCAAATAAAACTTCTTCTAACCTTTGTAATCCACAACAACTGAGGGATAGCAATGTTAAATAGAATCAATGACCAAAATGCCCATCCATAAGGTCCTGTTGCAGCACCTACAGACATATAAGTATAGTTTTCGTAAGGAGAACCAGTGTACCAAGCAATAAAGAACTCAGATGCATAAGCAACTGCTACAATACCACCAGTAACTATAATTACTATATTCATGTATTCAACATGTAAACGAGTGATGTAGTTTTCTAAGTTTGATACTTTTCTCATAATTCCCAATAACGTTTGTACCATAGCAAATCCTGAGAAGATTGCTCCAGCAACGAAATAAGGAGGGAAAATTGTTGAGTGCCAACCCGGGTTAATAGATGTAGCAAAGTCCATAGATACAATAGTGTGTACAGAAAGTACTAATGGAGTTGCCAAACCAGCTAATACTAAAGAAACCTCTTCAAAACGTTGCCAGTCTTTAGCTCTACCAGACCAACCAAAAGATAACAAAGCGTATATCTTCTTTTGGAAAGGCTTAACAGCTCTATCTCTAATCATTGCAAAGTCAGGTAATAAACCAGTCCACCAGAAAACTAATGATACAGATAAATACGTTGAGATTGCAAATACATCCCATAATAACGGTGAGTTAAAGTTAACCCATAAAGATCCAAATTGGTTTGGAATAGGTAACACCCAGTATCCGTTCCAAGGACGTCCCATGTGAATTAATGGGAATAAACCTGCCTGGAATACGGCAAAAATTGTCATTGCTTCTGCAGAACGGTTAATAGCCATTCTCCATTTTTGACGGAATAATAATAATACAGCTGAGATCAATGTACCGGCATGACCAATACCTACCCACCATACAAAGTTTGTAATATCCCAAGCCCATCCAATGTTCTTGTTTAATCCCCAAACTCCAATTCCTGTTCCGATGGTATACAAAATACATCCTACACCCCACAAAAATGCTACAAGTGCAATACCGAATGCGATATACCAATTTTTATTTGCCTTACCCTCTATTGGTTTTACGATATCCATTGTGATATCGTGGTAACTCTTTTCCCCTAAAACTAAAGGTTCTCTGATGGGTGCTTCGTAATGAGACGACATATAATCAATTTTAAATTTTAGTTATTCCTTTTTAAGCTTCGTTTGTGTTTCTGATTTTAGTTTGATAAACTACATTATTGTCAGTTCCAATGAACTCTAACAATCTATATGCACGCTCATCTTTACGTAAAGCAGTAACTTCATCTTCTGGGTTATTAATATCTCCAAACTTGATAGAACCTGTAGCACAAGCACTAGAACAAGCTGTAGTGAATTCATTAACATCAACTGGTCTACCCTCTTTTTTAGCATCTAGGATAGTCTTTTGAGTCATTTGAATACACATAGAACATTTTTCCATAACTCCACGAGAACGTACTACTACATCTGGGTTTAATACCATCTTACCAAAGTCATCATTCATATGGAAATCAAACTCATCATTGCTGTTGTATTTAAACCAGTTAAAACGACGTACTCTATAAGGACAGTTGTTAGCACAGTAACGAGTACCAACACACCTGTTGTATGCCATTTGGTTTTGACCTTGACGACCATGAGAAGTTGCAGCCACAGGACATACAGTTTCACAAGGAGCGTGGTTACAGTGCTGACACATGATAGGTTGGAAAGCAACCTGAGGGTTTACAGCTTCTACAGTTTCTAATGACTCATAGAATGCTGCATTATCTTGTGTAGTAGGAGCTGAATTAGTTTTCTTAGTTTCTAATCCTTCATCTCCTTCCGAAGTATAATATCTATCAATACGCAACCAGTGCATATCTCTACCCACTCTAACTTCATGTTTACCTACAACTGGAACGTTGTTTTCAGAGTGACATGCAATTACACATGATCCACATCCTGTACAAGATGTCAAGTCTATAGATAAATTAAAGTGATGTCCGATAGAACGATCTTGATCTTCCCATAAGTCAACTTTAGTAACATCAACTTCTTGGTGTTTTAAAGATACCTCTGGTCTTGGATTCCACTCTTCAGCGTTTCCATGTTTATACTCTTCTAAGCTAGTTTCTCTTAAAATATCATGACGACCTGCTATTGTGTGTTGTAATTGCTCACAAGCAAATAAATGTTCACCACCTGCATTTGTAACTGAAGCTATTTGAGAACCTCCAAAAGCAACTGCATAAGCATTTACTCCTAATAACATTTCTTCTTTTAAACCTTTAGTTTTACCATATCCATAAGATAAAGCTAAAGTTCCTTGTGCTTGACCTGGTTGGATTAACACAGGAACATTCTCAATAGCTACTCCTTTTACAGTAACTGTAGCATATTGACCATTGATAGCACCATTATCTTGAACTGGGTTTGTAAACCCTAATTTATCGGCATCTGCTTGAGAAATTAACAAGTAGTTATCCCAAGACGCTCTTGTTAATGGATCTGGTAACTCTTGTAACCATGGGTTGTTTGCTTGTTGACCATCTCCTAAAGCAACTGAAGAATAT
The DNA here is from genome assembly GCF_001697185.1 of Wenyingzhuangia fucanilytica. GTDB lineage: Bacteria > Bacteroidota > Bacteroidia > Flavobacteriales > Flavobacteriaceae > Wenyingzhuangia > Wenyingzhuangia fucanilytica. Next base: position 2,413,536 of record NZ_CP014224.1, read on the forward strand.
AATGTCAATTCAAACTCACCTGTTTTTGTATTTGCTTTTAAAGCTTTTGCTGCAGCAGCAACATCTATAGAATTAGCACTTAATGTTGTTGCACTAACAGTAGCAAAACCATCATGTAAAGCTTTGTTCCAAGAAGAACCATTTAAAATAGTTGTTTTTGCAAAAGAAGATAAGTAATCGTAATAAGAAGTACTTACACCTGTCCATGCTAACACACAATCTTGGAATTGTTTTGTATCAAACAATGGTTTGATAGTTGGTTGTGTTAAACTATATTGATTTGCTGTAATAGTAACATCTCCCCAAGCTTCTAAATAACTTGGTGTTGCTAAAGCATATTGCATTTCGCTTAACGTTTCATCTTCTTTAGATGAAAAACCAACTGTTAATTTTGTTTTAGCTAAACCAGCTTTAAAATCAGCTGCATTTGCTAGAGTATATACAGGGTTTGTATTATAAGTAATTAAAGCACCTACTTTACCTGCTTTTAATTCAGCTACTAAACTTGCAACCTCAGCATCATTTCCACCACGTACATACTTTACGTTAGTAGTATCTAAAATTTCAGAGTTTAAATAGTTGTTAATTGCTAAAGCAATTAATTGAGCATTCTTATCTTGAATACCAGTAACAACAACTGCTTTGTTTCCTGCCTTTTTTAATTGAGCAGCAGCCTTTTTAATATCTGCATCTGCTGGAGTTTTCTTAGATGCTAAGCTTTGTCCAGTAATAGCGTTATATAAATTAATTAAAGCATACGATTGCTCAGATGGCTTTAATACAATTCTTTTATCAGCATTTGCTCCAGTTAAAGAGTAGTTTGCTTCTACTTGGATATGGCGAGAAAACTTTCCTGCCTTTACATCTCTACCCGCAGCATAAGCAGCTTCGAATCCTCCACCTTGCCAATCTCCTAAGAAATCTGCACCAATAGAAACAATTACTTTAGCATCATCTAATTTATAATTAGGTAACGCTCTTTCACCGTAAGACTCTTCAAAAGCATCTAAAGCAGCAGATTCTGTTACAGCATCATAAACTACATGAGATACATTATTATATTTTTTTGAAAAATCAGCAATAATAGCATCTGTTGATGGACTTGCCATAGTTCCTGTTAAGAAAACTATTTTTTCTCCAGCGTTAGAAAGTTGTTCTAACTGAGCTGTTATTTTTGAATTTACATCAGACCAAGAAGCTGTATTCCCTTTTATTTTAGGACCTCTTAATCTTAGACTGTCGTATAAAGAAAGTACTGATGCATTTACACGTGCATTAGTAGTTCCTTTTGCTTCTTTGTTTGGTAAAATAAAAACAGGACGTCCTTCTTTAGTTTTTACCAAAACGTTTGCAAAGTCAAATCCATCTGCAATAGTAGATGCATAATAATTTGCAACACCTGGAGTTACCTCCTCTGGTTTTACAACATAAGGAACAGATTTTATTACTGGTCCTTCACAAGCTGCTAAAGAAGCTGCTGCTGTTGTAAACCCAACATATTTTAAGAAATCACGTCTTGTTGTACTAGACGTTTCTAAAGTTTCTTTATCACCTAAAAACGATTCAGGAGCTTGTCCTTCATTAAATTCGTTTTGTTCAAGCGAAGCAACAATAGAACTATTTTCATTTAGTTCCTCAACACTTTTCCAGTATTTTTTGTTTGATGCCATGGTTAATTTTGTTTTATCTATAATTGATGCTAACTATAACTTAGCTTAAAATCCTTAATACTCTTAGTAATGACACTTACCACACTCCTTACCTCCTAATTGAGCAATAGTAACCTTATTTACTCCATATTTTTGAGATAATTGTTCGTGTATCTTTTTATAGTATCCGTTACCTGCAATATTCACCTCTGTCTCTTTGTGACACTCGATACACCAACCCATTGTTAATGATGCATGTTGATGTAACTCATCCATTTCCTCTACAGCTCCATGACATTTTTGACAAGCAACTCCAGCAACAGTTACGTGTTGTGAGTGGTTAAAGTATGCGAAATCTGGTAAGTTGTGAACACGTACCCATTTAACAGGCTTAGTCACCCCAGTATACTTTAAGTTTTCTGCATCCCAACCAGCAGCATCGTATACTTTTTGAATTTCTTTATCTAACTTAGATTTGTCTAATACTCTTCCTTCGCCTAATTTCACCTGAGTATCATCTGCAACTTCAGAAATATTCTTATGACAGTTCATACAAACATTTACTGATGGAATTCCAGAAGTTTTAGAGTGTTTGGCTGATGAGTGACAGTATTGACAATCAATCTTATTATCACCTGCGTGAATTTTATGAGAGAATGCAATTGGCTGTACTGGCTGATATCCTTCATCAACACCTACAGACATTAATGCTGTAAATCCAAAATACACTCCTAAAAACACTAAAATAATTGTTGCGAATATCTTTAAGAAACCGTTGTTACTTTTTAAGAAAACCCATCCTATTAAAGCTAACAAAACCAACGTTACTACTACTGTAGCGATTTTTGGTAAAACTTGACTAGGTGTAGACTCTACCTCTACTGGTTGAAAAGCAGCAGCAGCTCCTCCTTTTTTAACATCTCCAACAGTAGTATAAGCAATAATACTTTCTATCTGATCATCAGACAAAAACTCAAAAGTACTCATTGCAACACCACCAAACTCTTCGTATACTGCTTTTGCATCAGCATCACCAGAAGCTCTTAACTTGTTGTTGTTTTTAATCCAGGCTTTTAACCAATCCATTTCACGACGTTCTGCAACGTGCGCAAGAGCAGGTCCTGTTGATTTCTTGTCTAACTTGTGACATGAAGCACAATGCATGTTAAACAATGCTTTTCCAGCTTTTACTTGCTCATCTGATGGTTTATCTTGTGCAGATAAACTTAAAGAAAAAGAGAAGAAAAGCGCTAAACTTAACTTTAAAACACTAGATAATTTTCTGTGTAATTTCACAATTTTCATACAGTTGTATAATAAGTTTTAAATATATTCTAAAGTGCAATTTAATAAGACATGATATAAATCATTTTAAATTTCACGTATGGCAAAAGTAATATTATGCATCCAATTGGAGAACAGTTATACCGTCTAAAAGTTAATTTATATATATTCTAAATAAGAGGTTTTTAAGATTAGTTTTGTTATATTTGTTTGAAATCAAAACAAATTATTCATGCATAATAAAATAATTCTTATTTTTACTCTAGTAATCAGCATGTCTTTCACAATAACGATGAATTCTCAAGAGCAAAAATCTTCATTAGATCATTTTCTAGAGAAGAAACGTAACTATAACAAAACCAGTAAAATTGGCTATAGTGTTTTATTGTATAATGGTAACGAAGAACAAGCATTGACTGTTTATAATTCATTTAACGAAGAGTATAAAGACATTAAGGTTAAACTTTCATATGTTAGTCCAGACTGGAAGGTAATGACAAAAGCATATAGCACAAAAATTGAAGCTGAACGCATTTATTTAATTGTTAAAGAAAAACATCCTAACGCGAAAATTTTATAAAATTGATTGTTCAAGAAAACATAGATATCTATCAAGAGGTCTTTAATTCAATTAAAGATTATAATAAGGGGATTGTAAATACTCATATTAATAAACTTAAAGAGTTAGATACTTTTTTATTGCCCTCTCAATCTTTTTTTATTTTAACCAACACTATTAATAATACTTATGAGTTTGTAAGTAAAAACTTTGAAAAAACACTCGGACTTAGTATAGACAAGATGATGAACGAAGGGGTTCCTTATTGGTTTAGTCATCATCATCCAAAAGACTTGGAAATATGGTTAAACATTCTAAATGAATTAATGTCATTTACTATGTCGGAAATTCCTGTTGAAGACCGAAAAAAACTTTCCTATACTTGGAATTTAAGAATCAAAAACTCTAAAGGAGTCTATGTTAACCTACACAAACATCAAACCCCAATTGCTTTTGATGAAACTGGAAAACCTATTGTTGGAATAAGTCATAATACTATTACCTCAGAAAATATTGAATTGCCAATTATAGCATCTATCAAGATGTTAAATGACAATGATGAATACGAAACTGTTTTTTACAAAAACTACAGTCAACAATTATTGACAGAGGGTTTATCTAACAGAGAAAAGGATGTTTTAAGATTATTAGCCCTTAACTTAACAAGTAAAGAAATAGGTGAAAAACTATTTATTAGTTCACATACTGTTGATGGACATAGAAGGAAAATTATAAAAAAAACAGGGTTGAAATCTACTGGAGAAATTATACAATACTGTAGGTCTCAGCAATTATTTTAAAAAATTATACTACAACAAAAAAGCGGTGCACTATGATATAGCGCACCGCTTTTTTTATCAACTCCATCCAAAAACACTCAAATTGAGTGTTTCAATAACCTTATATCTATTGTATTTTTGAGTTAAGAAAAAGTTTGTTATCAACAGTAATGTTGGTTTTCATGAAAAAGAAAAAGTAATAAGACACTATCCATTTAATAATGAATAGTGTTTTTTTATTTTACATCTTTTAGTCATAATAGATGAGTGCATTTAAAAACGCTCAACTTGAGTGTTTTTAAATGCACTCATGTTCACTAACTTTAGAATATCAAATCAAACAAGGATATTAAAGTAATTATATAATTTTGAGTTTTATCGTTGAAAAAGGAATAGTTGTTTAAAAAAAAGACGTTACTTGCTATGGTAACGTCTTTTTTATTTATTTAGTATTTAGAATTTTATCTAATTAACTTTTTATATTTTATTCTTTTAGGAATATTATCTCCTCCTAATCTTTTTATCTTATTTTCTTCGTATTCAGAGAAAGATCCTTCAAAGAAATAAACTTGGGAATCTCCTTCAAACGCTAAGATATGCGTACAAATTCTATCTAAGAACCAACGGTCGTGAGAAATCACTACTGCACATCCTGCAAAGTTTTCTAAACCTTCTTCTAGAGCTCTTAGTGTATTTACATCTAAATCGTTAGTAGGCTCATCTAACAACAACACGTTACCTTCTTCGCGCAAAGTCATTGCTAAGTGTAAACGGTTACGTTCTCCTCCTGATAAAGTAGATACTTTTTTATTTTGCTCTGATCCCGAAAAATTAAAACGTGATAAATAAGCTCTTGAATTCACCATTTTTCCTCCCATCATGATTAACTCTTGACCTTCAGAAAAGTTTTCCCAGATTGATTTTTCAGGATCAATATTAGAATGGTTTTGATCAACATAAGCTATCTTAGCTGTTTCTCCAACGACAAATTCTCCTTGATCTGGGGTTTGTTCTCCCATAATCATTCTAAAGATCGTAGATTTACCAGCACCGTTTGGTCCAATAATTCCTACAATTCCGTTTTGAGGTAAGTTAAACTCTAAATTATCATACAGTAACTTATCTCCAAAAGCTTTGGCAACGTTTTTAGAAGCTATTACATTGGTTCCTAAACGAGGTCCATTAGGAATATATATTTCTAATTTTTCTTCTACTTGTTTTTGATCTTGGTTCATCAATTTATCGTAGTTCTTTAAACGAGCTTTAGATTTTGCTTGACGACCTTTTGCTCCTTGACGCACCCATTCTAATTCTCGTTCTAATGTTTTTTGACGTTTAGAAGCAGTCTTTTCTTCTTTAGCCAAGCGCTGTCCTTTTTGCTCTAACCAAGACGAATAGTTCCCTTTCCATGGAATTCCTTCTCCTCTATCTAATTCTAAAATCCAACCCGCTACGTTATCTAAGAAATATCTATCGTGCGTGATTGCAATAACAGTTCCTTTATATTGTGCTAAGTGTTGTTCTAACCAATGTACAGATTCAGCATCTAAATGGTTCGTAGGTTCATCTAACAACAATACATCTGGTTCTTGTAATAACAACCTACATAAAGCTACACGTCTGCGTTCTCCTCCAGATAAATTTTTGATTGGCGTATCCCCTTCTGGAGTACGCAAAGCATCCATAGCAATTTCTAACTTGGTATCTAACTCCCAAGCATTAGAAGCATCAATCTGATCTTGTAATTCAGCTTGACGAGCCATTAATTGATCCATTTTATCGGCATCAGAATACACTTCTTCTAAACCAAACATGTCGTTAATCTTATTGTACTCTTCTAGAATAGCAACTGTTTCTGCAGCCCCTTCTTTTACAATATCCATCACCGTTTTATCATCATCTAATTGAGGCTCTTGCTCTAAATACCCAACTGAATACCCAGGCAAAAAGGTAATATCTCCTTGATAATTCTTTTCAGTTCCTGCAATGATCTTCATCAAAGTAGATTTACCAGAACCATTTAATCCTAAGATTCCGATTTTAGCTCCGTAGAAAAAACTTAAATGAATATTTTTTAATACTTGTTTTCCTGTTGATTGGTAAGTTTTACTCAATCCAGACATGGAAAAAATTACTTTCTTATCGTCTGACATATTTTTTAAATTTTAATAGGCTCAAAAATACTTCTTTTTTTATACAAAGACTATACATAAAAGAAAAGCCTATTGCAGATTTTACTATTAGCAAATGATATTTAGGTAAACATCAAACAATGGCTTATTTAAAAAACAATCTCATACAATAGTTAAACAAACCTAACTGTTCTTTATTAAAAAGAATATAAAAGCAAAAAGCCTCCTAAATTTTAACATCAGGAAGCTTTTTAAACTATTTTGACCATTATTTTAAGACCTTGACAATTCTACTAATTGCAACTTCTTGTATTTACGTTTCCGTCAGGAGAATATACTCGAATCCAATCTACTCTCATCTTTGTATGCTCACCTGTTTTTATATCAGAACTATTCCAAAAAGCATCAACACTAGGATATCTCCATGTTTGAGCCGCATGACTAATAATCATGTGCATTTCTCTAGTTAATCCATCTCCACAACTTGTATAAGAATGAGGATCTATACCATCATCAACTCGCAAACCGTCTACAACCTTAACTCTTTTTCCGTCTACAAAATATTCTAACCTTGTTTCACTTACCCATTTCACACCAAAATAATGATAATCTTCACTCCAAACCACCTCATTATCTCGACTACAATCTCCTGTTGTTTTTTTTCTAGACATCCAAGTTTGTTGGTGTGGCTGATAGTCTAATCTTTGACCTCCATCATTCTTAAATGTGTGATGACTTAAATGTATACGATCTGCGTAATAAGGAAAATCACATGATGTTCCATCAGGTCTAACTTTAGGTCCATATGCCTCTACATTATCTATTTCTTCTGTTGTTCCAGGGTCATCACTCAACATCCAAACTGCATTTGCTAATTGAGAGTTACTAATTTTTACCTTTGCTTCTTGAAACAGAGGATAACTACTTTTAGCTATAGAAGTAATCATTCCGCACTTTAGTCTTCTACTTGCTCCTGAACCTGTTTCTGCTGCTTCAAGCACTAGAGCTCTGTTTGTTCCATTAATAGTCTCAAAAGAAACCTGATCTCCTGTCCATACTGTTGGTACTGGTCCTGTATAAGAATTTACAAAACCAAACTTCCATTTACTTGTGAAATCAGTTGCTGTTTCGCCTGTTGGATAATCAAATTCATCCGACAAAGCATCAACCAATTGCCAAGATCCCATACCATAATTATCACGATTTACGGCACTCACATTATTATTTACAGGAGAATCATAAAGAATGTTGTTTTTTGGACTACAAGCTGAAAAAGCAGCTGATGGCATCCCTTCCTTATCTAAACCATCGTCTTGAGTTACTTCATCATCGTCTTTAATTATATCATCTGAATCCTCTATATCACTTACATGATTTGTTTGTCCACAACTAAAAAGTGATAGACACATAAAAACAATCCCTAATTTAATTTGATTCATTCTATTCCGTATTATAATATTAATATGTTACTAAATTAGAACTCAATAATATTATCCACAATAAACCCAACTAGACATAGACTAAACATTCCTATAAAAAAACACGACAAATCATAGAAAATATTGCTACACTCCTACTTTAGGGGCTTATAAAGATTCAACCTGCTACTTGAATTATTACAAAACGCCCATTTTTCCCTCTTGATAATCTATAAATGCCTGATAGGTTTCTCTTCTAGAATTCATTACAAAAGGCCCTTCCATTACAACAGGCTCATCAATAGGTTCTCCTGAAAGTACTAATAACTTTGACGATTCTTTTGCTTTTATTTGAAATCCATCTCCATCTTGATCAAATACGACCATTGCATCTTCACCATATTTTAGACTTTGACTATTGTTAATCTCTACTTCTCCTTTAATTAGGTACACTAAAGATTGATGTGAACTAGGAATTTCTATAAAAGTCTCTGCCCCTTGTTTTATATCTACCCAAAAAGCATTTACAGGAGTTTGTGTTTTTATAACTCCCAAACTTCCTTTTTGCTCACCAGCTACAACCGTTATTCTACCACCATCAAAAGAAACAAATTCCATTTGCTCCAAATCTGCTTGCTGATAATTAGGTTCCATCATTTTTTTACTTCTTGGTAAGTTTAACCAAAGCTGAATTCCTTCTAACTCTCCAGATTTTTCTACAAACTCTTTAGTAGGTCCCTCTGCATGTAAAATTCCTTTTCCCGAAGTAATCCACTGTACACCTCCACTTTTAATTACTTGTTCATTCCCCAAAGAATCTCTGTGCTTTTGTTCTCCTTGAATTAAAAAAGTAATAGGCTCAAATCCTCTATGTGGATGTGCACCCAACTCAAAAGGATTTTGATCTTTGCTAATAGAATAAGGTCCATAATGATGTAATAATAAAAAAGGATCTACCCTTGGTATTTTTTGACTTGGAATAGGTTGTCTTAATTCAATTGGCCCCATCATTGTAAATGGAGAATTACTTACGGTATTTATATTGTTATTTTTCATCTCTTGTGTTTTTAGGTTCTAATTTTATCTAGAATTTTATTCAATTGTAAAGCCTCATCCATTGTTAAATTCCTCATCTGTTTTGGAGTCAACTCAAAAGTTATTTGTTCTAACAACTGCAATCCGTTATCTGTAATAGACACATATACGGCTCGCCTATCTTTATCACACCTTACTCTTTTTATCAATCCTTTTTCACATAACTTATCAGTTAATCGAGTAGTGTTTGGCGATTTTTCTATCATTCTTTCTTTTACCAACTTCATGGTAATCGCCTTTTTAGCTCCTCTTAATATTCTTAGAATATTGTATTGTGCTGTAGAAATTTGATATTCTTCTAACTCTTTATTTCCTAAAGCATTTAAAAAATTAGCCGTGTATTTTAAATTAAGTAATGCTTTTATGTGCTCTGAATCAAAAACAGCGTTTATTTCTTTAGAAAATTCCATAGTCCTTAAATTTTATAATTCTTTTTCAAACTTTTGAATTAACGATGCTAATTCATCATTCAATTTGGTATCTACTATTTTTCCATCTTTAAAGTTTTCTCCAAAAGACGGAAAAGAAAAACTACCCACTATATTAGCTCCATGGTAAGGCATTCTACCTTTAGCAATCTCTAAAACTGTTTGCCCCCCTCTAGCTCCTGGCGATGTTGCTAAGAAAAGTACTGGTTTATCGTACCACATTTTAGGGTTGACTCTAGAAACCCAATCAAATATATTTTTAAATGCTGTTGAGTAAGCTCCATTGTGCTCTGCAAAAGAAACTATAAATCCATCTGCTAATCCCATAACATTGTTAAATACTTCTGCCAAATCTGGAACACCATTTTCTTGCTCTTTATCAATACTATATATTGGCATCTCAAATCTATCTAGCTCTAAATCTTTAACCGAAACTCCTTTTAACTGACTTCCGGCATAAATAGCTAATTGTTGGTTAATAGAATATTTGCTATTACTAGCTCCAAATACGATTACTTTTTTCATTTTGTTTATTTTTTAGTTGAATATAATTTTTTCCCAAGGAAAAAAGAACTTAAGATTAATATCAATGCAATAATCGCTCCCATTTGCTCTCCATCATTAACTACAACATGTGCAGAACCAGCTAATAAAGCATTAAAAAACATGGCAGAATAAACCCAATCTTTAAGACTAGATTGCTTTTGAGTTAACAACACAATAACCCCTGCTATTTTTAAAACACCTAAAGGGTAAATAATATACAATGGAAATCCTAAGTTGATAAACTCCTGCGATACTTGTTCATGATTAAAAAAATACATAGCCCCTGCCATTAAATACATGATACTTAATAAGACTGTTACTACCCAATAAGAAATTTTAATTGTTTTCATTTTTATCTGTTTTAATTTTACGGTGTAAAGATATAAAAATTATTTAAATATTTACCATGGTAAATAAAAACATGGTTAATAAACTCACATTATAACATTATTGAATTGTTAAGCATCAAAAATCTATGGGTTTTTGTACATTTGGCACTGCAAAAAACACACGATGGATATCAAGTTCAATAAAAACGAAGACCACAACAAACTTACTGTAGCAGACTTAAGAAAGAGATTTGCTAAAGTTGCCCTAGGTGGAGGTTTAAAAAGGATAGAAAAGTTACACGAAAAAGGAAAACTTACTGCAAGAGAAAGAATTGATTATTTATTTGACAAAACAACAAAAGCAATTGAAATTGGAGCTTTTGTTGGAGATGAAATGTACGAAGAACACGGTGGATGCCCTTCTGGAGGTGTGATTGTAAAAATAGGATATGTTAGCGGAAAACAATGTATTGTAGTGGCTAATGATGCAACAGTAAAAGCTGGAGCTTGGTTCCCTATTACCTCTAAAAAGAATTTAAGAGCTCAAGAAATTGCCATGGAAAACAGAATTCCTATTATCTATTTAGTAGATAGTGCAGGAGTTTACCTACCATTGCAAGATGAAGTTTTTCCTGATAAAGAACATTTTGGTAAAATTTTTAGAAACAATGCCAAAATGAGTAGTATGGGAATTACTCAGATTTCTGCGGTGATGGGAAGTTGTGTAGCAGGTGGTGCCTACTTGCCAATTATGAGCGATGAAGCTTTAATTGTAAACAAAACAGGAAGTATTTTCTTAGCGGGTAGTTATTTAGTAAAAGCTGCTATTGGAGAAAGTATAGATAATGAAACGTTAGGAGGAGCTACTACGCATTGCGAAATATCGGGTGTTACAGATTATAAATCTAAAGATGATAAAGATTGTTTAGATACCATACGTAACATTATGGATAAAATTGGAGATTATGATAAAGCGGGATATAACCGTAAAGAAATAATAGCTCCAAAAGAAAATCCAGAAGAGATTTATGGAATATTACCTAAATCTCGTGCCGAACAATATGACATGAATGAAATCATTAAGCGTTTGGTAGACAATTCTGATTTTGAAGCCTATAAAGATGGTTACGGAGAAAGTATTATTTGTGGTTATGCTCGTATAGAAGGATGGGCTGTTGGTATTGTAGCCAACCAACGTAAAGTCATCAAAAATAAAAAAGGAGAAATGCAATTTGGTGGTGTGATTTATTCAGACTCTGCCGATAAAGCCACTCGTTTTATTGCCAACTGTAATCAAAAGAAAATTCCATTAGTCTTTTTACAAGACGTTACTGGTTTTATGGTTGGAAGTAAAAGTGAACACGGAGGAATTATAAAAGATGGTGCTAAATTGGTGAATGCCGTATCAAACTCAGTTGTTCCTAAATTTACTGTTGTTATAGGAAACTCTTACGGGGCAGGAAACTATGCCATGTGTGGAAAGGCATTTGATCCTAGATTAATTTTTGCTTGGCCTTCTGCTAGGTTAGCAGTTATGGGTGGTGCTCAGGCAGCAAAAGTATTGGCACAAATAGAAGAAGCTACTTTACAACGTAAAGGAGAAGAAATTACTCCTGAAAGACATGCCGAAATTCTTAAAAACATTGAGAATAGATACGACAAACAAACTTCTCCTTATTATGCTGCTGCTAGGTTGTGGACAGATGCGGTAATAGATCCTTTAGAAACTAGAACATGGATTGGTATGGGAATAGAAGCTGCAAACCACGCTCCTATTGAAAAACCTTTCAATTTAGGGGTTATTCAAGTTTGATAAAACACTTGTAAGAAAATAGAAAAAATAATAATTTTACGACACTTTATAATACAATATAGAAATGGGTAGAGCATTCGAATTTAGAAAAGCTAGAAAAATGAAACGTTGGTCAGCAATGGCCAAAACATTTACAAGAATTGGGAAAGACATTGTAATGGCGGTGAAAGAAGGTGGACCAAATCCTGATTCTAACGCTAGACTTCGTGCTGTTATTCAAAACGCAAAGGCTGCCAACATGCCTAAAGACAATGTTGAAAGAGCCATTAAAAAAGCAACTGATAAAGATACTGCCAACTATAAAGAAACTTTATTTGAAGGGTACGCTCCACATGGAATTGCTATTTTAGTAGAAACTGCTACCGACAACAACAACAGAACTGTTGCAAATGTACGTGCTGCTTTTAACAAATGTAACGGAAACATGGGAACTTCTGGATCTGTAGCATTTATGTTTGACCACACTTGTAATTTCCGAATCAATGCAGAAGGAAAAGATATTGATTTAGAAGAGTTAGAGTTAGAATTGATGGATTTTGAAGTAGAAGAAGTATTCCATGATGAAGATGGAATTTTAATCTACGGACCTTTTAACCAATTTGGAGCAATTCAATCTTACTTAGAAGAAAATGAATTAGAAATTTTATCTTCTGGTTTTGAAAGAATTCCAACAACTACTACTAGCTTAACTGAGGAGCAACAAGCAGATGTAGAAAAATTATTAGAAAAATTAGAAGATGATGACGATGTACAAAACGTATATCACTCAATGGCATAATTCTTTTATTTAAAAATTTCACAAAACCCTCTTCATTTTTTGTTGAGGGTTTTTATTTATCATGATCTTAAATTTATTGCTATGAAAAAAAATCAAAAAAGAATTTTATTGTTCCTTTTGGTTGTCACTTTAGTCATTGCCTGTAGTACACTTCTTAAAAACAATCAATCTTCTCAAGAAAGCAATTCAATAAACAACAGAAACACAACCTATAGTTTTCAAAAGTTTTTACCCACAGCAAATAATAAAACATATCATCATACCTATTATTCTTTGTCTTATAATGAACAACACGAACAAGCAGATTGGGTTTATTATTTGCTAACCAAAGAATATGTAAACGGAACTGCCAAAAGAAAAAATAATTTTAGAGCAGATGATCTTATCATCACAAAATCGGCAAGTTTACAAGATTATAAAAAAAGTGGATATGACAGAGGTCACTTATGTGCTGCTGCTGATATGAAAATAAATGACAAAGCCATGTCTGAAACTTTTTTTATGTCTAACATGTCCCCACAAATCCCCGGATTTAATAGAGGAGAATGGAAAAAATTAGAAGCCAAAGTTAGAGATTGGGCCATTCAAGAAGATTCTATCCTTGTAGTTACAGGGCCTGTTTTTAAAGATAATATCAAACAAATAGGAGAAAATCAAGTAACTGTTCCTGGCTATTATTATAAAGTTATTTACGACTTAACCAAACCGCAAAAAATGACTGCGTTTATAATGCCACATCAAGCCAAACCTCAACCTTTTATGAATTATCAAACAACAGTAAATGAAGTTGAAAAAATTACAGGTATTGATTTCTTTTCAATTTTAGAAGATGAATTTGAAGAGCAACTAGAAGCTAATCAACATTGGTAATTAGTATCTTTGCACAAATAAATAATATACATGACTGTACAAGAATTTAGAGAACAATATATTTTAGGTTTTGGTTACGAAAAAGGAACTAAAAGTAAAAGATTCCGCCTAGTTGTTTTAGACCGCAACAGCATGCAAGTAATGAATGAAGTTTTAGAAAACGAAAACAATACTTGCTTTAAACAGTTTTTGGCAGGAAAAGACATCAACAAAGCTATTTTAAAATTTAAGATAGATTCACTAGAAGAAGTTTTACAAGTACACAATGTAACCGACATCAATTTATCAGAAAACGAAATCAATAAATATTTTGAGTAATCACGAACATCACCATCACGATCATAAACACGACCACCATCATCACGATGATGAAGGAATTATGACAATTGAAGAATATCATAAAGCAAATATGATGTTGTTTAACATCAAAGATCTTAGAACTACAAACACTGTACTTTGTACCTTAACTTCTATAGATAGAATGAGTTTTTTGCCAAATGGTATTGAACATCACGAATGTAAAAAATCAGAATTAACGGAACATTTTACCGAAGTCATCAAAAGAAACCTTATTTTGGCTTTCTTTGATAAAATAGAAATTGAAGAGTTTGATGTGTTAGACATTAACACAAACATTGACTTTTTATTTGAATAACCTTAAATAACAAACAGTATGGATATTAAAGAGTTTAATAAAAAATTTATTTTAAACTTTAATGTAAACGAATCTCACCCAGAGAATATTGAGTTTACTTTAGAAACTATAGAAAGAAGTACTTTACAACCTAGTTTAGATTTTAAAAGATTAAAAAACGAAACACCTGTGGAGTGGTTGTCTGATAAAATTGGAGAAGAAGCTTTGGCTGGAAGAAACCCTGCTAAATTTCAAACTAGTTTTTATGACAATGTAAAACGTAAATTGATTAACACTTTAATCATTAAAAATAACATTAAAGGTTTTGATGCTTTAAACACCGATGAAAGCGTTTCTTTTTTGTTTAGATAAAAAATAGCTGATGACTAAAATTGTTTCAACTCCAAATTGTGGAAATTCGCCTAAAATGGCATTTCTAAAAGATTTTAATATTGCTTTTGCTCAAGGAAACATAGCGTTTTTGCTTGAAAGTGTAAGCGATGATATTATTTGGAATATGGTTGGAAAACAAAAAATAGTTGGAAAAGAAGACTTTACCAAAGCATTAGCTAAAATGAAAGATTTTAAAGCTAGGGAATTAATTCTTGAGCAAATATTAACTCATGGTAAAGAAGGAGCTGCTAGCGGACAGTTAAAAATGGACGGAAATAAAACCTATGCCTTTTCTGATTTTTATCTTTTTAACGGAGCTAAAGGAGAAAAAATTAAACAAATTACCTCTTACCTTATTGAGGTTTAAAACTTATCAAATCCAACGTTTTTTTACGTTGGATTTTTTTTGTTTCTGTTTCTACAAACTCATTTACAAAATAAATCTGTTTCGGTATTTCATATTTAGATAAAGACAAAGTATTAAAATCATACTCTTTATTTTCTCCCTCTATTACCAATATTAATTTTTCTCCTAAAGTTTCATCTGGTATTCCTGTCACAAAAAATCGCTGAGTTATCACTTTAGACAATTCTTTTTCTATTTGTTCTGGATGCAATTTTACTCCTCCAGAATTAATTACGTTATCATAACGACCTAACCATTCAAACTCAGTAGCTGAGTGTTGTTTAATAATATCGTTTGTAATTACTTTTTCATCGGATAACAATGGAGCATCAATTACCAAACAGCCTCTATTGTCTTGAGAAATGGTGATGTTGGGTAATAATTGATATACATTATTGGTTTTAGTTCTGATATCTAGTTCATTTTCGGTGTCTGCTTCTCGACTACGCTCGAAGACCTCATCTTTAGTCACTTTTCTCTTTTGCTCATCAGATTGAGCAGAAACAACATCATTCTGAATTAGACTCTTAGAATTACTATCATCTGCCAAAACTTGGTCATCGAGCGGAGTCGAGATGTTTTGTTCTGGCATAGTTAAAGTAGCATCCTTAAAATAATTCAATTTTCTAATTGCAATATGAGTAACAGTTTCTGTCATTCCATAAGAAGCAAAACATTGAGTAGACAAACTTTGCAAATTCTCTTGTAAAGTTTGTGACACTACTCCCCCACCGATCAATAACTTTTTAACCAAATGCAAATCCCACAAACTATTTTGTACCTGCATGGGCACCATAGCACAAAAATCATATTCGTCAAAAACATCTTCTAACGGATTGCTAACAGGTTCTATAATATCTAAATTCCATCCCAACTCCAAAGCACGAATCACCATCATTTTACCTGCAATATAATTTACCGATAAACAACATAGAGCTTTGGTATCTGCTCCCAAATTGAAAAAAGTTCCTGTAGCTTTGGCAGAATTTCTCATAAACTCTTTTCTAATAGCCACCAACTTAGGCACACCTGTAGACCCAGATGTTTTTACTATTAAGGTATCTGAATCTGAAAACCATTCTTGTAAAAACCAATACAATTCATTGGACAAACTTTCTGAATACAATATCAACTCTAATTGAGTATTAAAAGTTTCTCCATTTAAAGAAAATGAAGGGTGAATATTAAAATTTGACATTTAATTCTTTTTCTAATTGTGATTGTTTTACTGCCAACTTTTTTAAAAACTCCTGATGTGATACCGAATTTTCTTGAAAAGGTTTATGCAATTTACTTTGCTGTACAGAGGCTATTCTTTTAAAATAACTTTGTGCTTTTTCGCTAATCCATACCTTAGAAAATTGTTCCCAAATATAATTGATAGCTACTTCGTTTGGATGAATCATGTCCGATTCGTAAAATCTATAATCTCGTAAATCATCCATCATGATTTCATAACTTCCAAAATAAGCCACATTATGGCTTTCTTTAATTTTATGTGTGGCAGTTAATAGCTGTGCTTTGCTTAATGAATTTTCAATCAATCCATCTTTAGTATGTCTAACAGGACTTACCGTAAAAATAATTTGGGTTGATGAATTTACTTTTCTGATATTTTTAGTAATATCCTCTAAAGCCACCTCTATTTCTTGTAAAGACAACATACGTTTGTCAAATTCCGTTTGTGGAATTTTATGACAATTTGCCACCAACTGATTACTCAATAAATGACCATACACCCAAGAAGTTCCTAAAGTTATGACAACATGTGTAGCTGATTTTAACTGAGCTAAACACTTTTGTTGAGCTTTATGAATGTTTGCTATCACCTCAACAGTAGCCAAGCCAGACAAATCGGAATGATGGTGTAAAGAATGAAAAAATTCTCCCTGTTTTATCAATTCACTTTCTATATACGTTTTTTCGTTAACCGTATCTTCTAAAACCTTAGCAATAGCGGTAGGACTAAACAAGGTTCCAAAAGGATTTATAACAGTATTGAATTGATAATAAGAAAGTTTATTTCCTATGTTTTCAGAAAAGCAAGATCCCAACAACAAAACCTTAGATTGATGATCTAAAACATTTTGTTGTTGGGATGCTAATTTTATTTCTGTTCTAAAACTTGTCATTTACTTTTTATGTCACTTCGAGTGATTTCGAATAAATGAGAAATCGTATCGAGAAGTTTTCTATAAATATAAAACATTCTTTCTGTCTTTGATACATCATGAGATAAATTCAGGGCACTCAGACTAATAAGAATATTTTATAAGTATTCTTTTACTTTTTCAATAGCTTCAGACAATCCTTCTGGGTTTTTACCCCCTGCAGTTGCAAAGAACTTTTGTCCTCCACCACCTCCTTGGATTAGTTTTCCTAATTCACGAACTATTTTACCAGCATCGTAACCTTTTTCTTCTACCAAGTTTTTAGCAATATATGATGTTAAAGTAGCTTTTCCATCATTTTCTGCTCCAGCAAAAAAGAACAAGTTTTCTACCTCTCCTCCTAATTCGTGAGCAATATCTTTAATAGCTCCAGCATTCATATCAATTCTAGTAGCCAAGAAATTAATTCCGTTTACTTCTTGAATATTTGCTTTTAGGTTTCCTTTAATATTTTTAGCTTTTTCTTTTAATAAAGATTCAATTTCTTTCTTTAATGCTGCATTTTCATCTTGTAAACTTACAATTGCTTTAACCGGGTCTTTTGCATTCTTTAAAGTTTGTTTTACAGCTACTAAAGATTTGTCTTGTTTGGTAAAGAAATCCTTAGCAACATCACCTGTAATCGCTTCAATTCTTCTTACCCCAGCCGCTACTGCACTTTCGCTAGTAATTTTTAAATGCCAAATATTTCCTGTATTTGCAACGTGAGTACCTCCACATAATTCCTTAGAGTTTCCAAACTGAATCATACGAACTGTATCTCCATATTTTTCGCCAAACAACGCCATTGCTCCTTTATCAACAGCTTCTTGCATTGGAATATTTCTAAACTCTTGTAAATCTAATTTTTCACGAATACGAGCATTTACAAACGCTTCAATTTCTTCAACTTCTTCAGCAGTTACTTTAGAAAAATGAGAAAAATCAAAACGTAAATGTTTTGCGTTTACCAAAGAACCTTTTTGCTCAACATGAGTTCCTAACACTGCTCTTAATGCCTGATGTAATAAGTGCGTAGCCGAGTGATTATTATTAGATAACTCTCTGTTTTTAGCATCTACCACTGCTTTAAAACTATCAGTAGTGTTCAATGGTAAATCTTTAGCAATATGCATTACTAAATTATTTTCCTTTTTAGTGTCTATAATATGCAAAACATCACCATTGCTAGCCTCTAAAAATCCTCTATCACCAACTTGACCTCCTCCTTCTGGATAAAACGGCGTTAAGTTAAATACCAACTGATACAACTCCCCATCTTTTTTAGAAGTTACTTTACGGTATCTGGTAATTTTAACATTGGTTTCTAAATAATCATACCCTACAAACTCTTGCTCCGAATCTTCTTTTAAGATTACCCAGTCATCCATATCCATTTCTGCAGCAGCTCTAGATCTATTTTTTTGTTTTTCTAAAGCAGCTTCAAATTCAGATTCGTTTAAAGAATAACCTTTTTCGCTTAAAATTAATGCTGTTAAATCAATTGGAAATCCAAAAGTATCGTATAATTCAAAAGCTTTATCACCAGAAACTTCTTTTCCTTTGGTTTCGGCAATTACATTATCTAACAATCCTAATCCTTGTCCTAAAGTTCTTAAAAAAGAAGATTCTTCTTCTTTAATTACATTCATTACCAATTGTTTTTGAGTAGTAATTTCTGGGAAAAACTCTCCCATTTGATTACTTAATACTTCTACCAATTGATAAATAAATGCCTCTTTTTGATTTAAGAAAGTAAATCCATATCGGATAGCACGTCTTAAAATTCTTCTAATTACATATCCAGCTCCTGTACTAGATGGTAATTGACCATCTGCAATAGCAAAAGCCACGGCTCTTACGTGATCTGAAATAACACGTAAAGCAATATCTATTTCTTCTGATTTTCCGTACTCAACACTAGTCTTAGACTCTAATTCATGAATTAACGGTGTAAATACATCAGTATCATAATTAGATTGAACTCCTTGTAAAACCATACAAAGACGTTCAAATCCCATTCCTGTATCAATATGTTTGTTTGGTAAATTTTCTAAAGAACCATCAGCCTTTCTGTTGAATTGAATAAATACCAAGTTCCAAATTTCTACCACTTGTGGGTGATCCATGTTTACCAAATCTTTACCAGGAATTTTTGCTTTTTCCTCGGCAGAACGGATATCAACATGAATTTCTGAACAAGGTCCACAAGGTCCTTGTGCTCCCATTTCCCAGAAATTATCTTTTTTATTTCCTAATAAAATTCTGTCTTCAGGCACAAATTCTTTCCACATTTCATAAGCTTCAGAATCTTTAATTAACCCTTCAGAGTCATCACCTTCAAAAATAGTAACATATAAAATGTCTTTATCTATTTTATAAACTTCGGTTAATAGCTCCCAAGACCAAGCAATTGCTTCTTTTTTAAAGTAATCTCCAAAAGACCAGTTTCCTAACATTTCGAACAAAGTATGGTGATATGTATCAATTCCTACCTCTTCTAAATCATTATGTTTACCAGAAACTCTCAAACATTTTTGTGAATCTGTAACTCTTGAGTTGACAATTTTACGTTGTCCTAAAAAGAATTCTTTAAAAGGAACCATACCTGCATTTACAAACATTAACGTAGGATCATCCTTTAAAACCATAGGTGCAGATGGTACTGTTTTATGCTGTTTAGATTCAAAAAATTCTAAAAATGTCTTTCTAATATCCTGAGATTTCATATAATAAATTGGGTTAAGCAAACATCAATAGTTACCTTAATAAAACATTTTGTAATTTTGTGCGTTAGTAACATCAATTAAATTGCTTTTATTTAATTAGGTCACAAAAATAGTTATTTTAGATTCATGGCGAAAGCAAAATTTTATTACGATTCTGATACCCTTTCCTACCAACCTGTAGAAAAGAATACTAAAAGAGTTTTAAGAAACACTATTCTTTATGCTTTTGCTGTATTTTTAGTCGGATTAATTGGTTTTGTTGCCTTTAGTACTATTTTAAAATCTCCATCAGAAAGAGCTACATTAAAAGAATTAAACAATTTAAAGTTTAATTATGAGCTATTAGAAAAGCGAATGGAGGAATCTGATGCCATATTAAAAGAAATTCAACAAAGAGACAATAACGTTTATAGAGTAATTTTTGAAGCAAAACCTATTTCTGATGATGAGCGTAGTGCTGGTTTTGGAGGTGTAAACAGATATAAAAACTTAGATGGGTTTAAAAACAGTGATCTAGTAAAAGAGGCTACCAAAAAAATGGATATTTTGGCCAAACGTTTGGTTATACAATCAAAATCTTTAGATGAAATTGTAAAACTAGCCAAAAACAAATCAGAAATGTTAGCTTCTATTCCTGCTATACAACCCGTAGCTAATAAAGATTTAAAAAGAATGGCTTCTGGTTATGGAGTTAGAATACATCCTATATACAAAACAAGAAGAATGCACTGGGGAATGGACTTTTCTGCACCTCAAGGAACAAATATTTATGCTACTGGAGATGGAGTGGTAAAATCTGCTAAAAAATCTAGAAAAGGTTTTGGAAATCACGTCATCATCAATCATGGATTTGAATACGAAACTACCTATGCACATATGAGTACTTTTTATGTACGTGCTGGACAAAAAGTTAAAAGAGGGGATTTAATTGGTTTGGTTGGTTCTACAGGATCATCTACCGCTCCTCACCTACATTACGAGGTAAAAAAAGGAAATCAAAAACTAAATCCTGTTTACTTTTATCATAATGATTTAACTCCAGAAGAATACGAAGCTATGTTGGTATTATCTTCTCAAGAAAATCAATCTTTAGACTAATGCATATAGAACTACCCAAAAAAAGGTATTATAAAATAGGCGAAGTAGCCAATGCTTTTGGCGTTACTTCATCAATGATACGCTATTGGGAACAAGAGTTTGATATGATTAAGCCTAAAAAAAACAGCAAAGGTGACAGAATGTTTACCGAGACTGATATAGAAAACTTTAAGTTAATTTATCACCTAGCCAAAGAGCAAGGTTATTCTTTAGAAGGTGTTCGCAAAAAACTCCGCGAAAAACCTAAAGAAACCATTACCAATGCTAAAATCATTAGCAGATTAGAAAGCATCAAAACCGAGTTGATTAAAATTAAAAATCAACTATAAAAGACATTCTGTCATATTAGGATATTGGTATAATTTATGTTCTGTTATAAACTATAAATTCATAAATTAGAGCATGAAAAAAATTGTAAAATATTTAGTGATTTGTATCGCTGCAATCTCTTTAAGTTCTTGCGGATACAATGGTATGGTTAGCGCTCAAGAAGCTGCTACAGGACAATGGGCAAACGTAGAAAGTTCTTATCAACGTAGAGCCGATTTAATTCCAAACTTAGTAGCTACTGTAAAAGGATACGCTAGCCACGAAAAAGAAACTTTAACCGAAGTAATAAACGCAAGAGCCAAAGCAACATCAGTAACCATTGATGCTAATAATTTATCTGCTGCCAATATTGCCAAATACCAAGAAGCACAACAAGGTTTAAGTGGTGCTTTAAATAAATTAATGGTAGTTGCAGAAAGGTATCCAGACTTAAAAGCAAGTCAACAATTTACTGGTTTGCAATCTCAGTTAGAAGGAACAGAAAACAGAATTAATGTAGAGCGTAACCGTTTTAACAACATGGTCATAAATTATAACACCATGATTAGAAAGTTTCCTAAAAACATTACAGCAAACTTATTTGGATTTGACAAAATGGAATACTTTAAAGCTGATCCATCTGCTAGTAAAGCTCCTGAAGTAAAATTTTAAATAATGAGTAAAACCAAACCGTTTTTTACCGAAACCGAAGAACAACAAATTGTTGCTGCTATACAAAAAGCAGAAAAAAATACTTCTGGAGAAATTAGAGTTCATATAGAACCTACTTTTAAAGGAGAAGATGTAATGAGTAGAGCTATTACTGTTTTTAACGATTTAAAAATGTTTGAGACAGATGCCAGAAATGGCGTTTTATTTTACGTTGCTACAGAAGACAAACAATTTGTGATTTTAGGTGATGATGGTATAAACGAAGTTGTACCAGATTTATTTTGGGAAACCACTAAAAACAAAGTTATTAATCAATTTAAGCAAGGACAATTTGCTCAAGGATTGATCGACGGTATTAAAGAAGCAGGAAATCAATTAAAAACCTACTTTAAATATCAAAGTGATGATACCAACGAATTGTCTGACGAAATATCAAAAGGATAATTATTATGAACCCATTTACTATTGAAAGCAGCTCGGTTAAAGAAGCTGCATTTATGAACAAAGTATACGCTTGGATGAGTGGCGCTTTGTTAATTACTGCATTTGTATCGTGGTGGGCAGCCACTACCCCAGCATTTTTTCAACTATTATATCATGTTGATGGTGCAGGAAATATTATTGGTGTTAATCAAGTAGTTTTTTATGGAACTATAATTGCCGAACTAGGTTTGGTAGTATGGTTATCTGCTAGAATTCAACAAATGACTGCCGAAAGAGCTAGTTTACTTTTTGTGTTATATGCCGTTTTAAACGGTGTAACCATGTCATCTATATTTATTATTTACACCTCTAGTTCTATTGCCTCAACCTTTTTTATTACAGCAGGTACTTTTGGAGCTATGAGTTTATATGGATACACAACCAAAAAAGATTTAACTAGTTGGGGTAACTTGCTATTTATGGCTTTAATTGGAGTTATTATTGCTACCGTTGTAAA
Source organism: Wenyingzhuangia fucanilytica (assembly GCF_001697185.1). Taxonomy (GTDB): domain Bacteria; phylum Bacteroidota; class Bacteroidia; order Flavobacteriales; family Flavobacteriaceae; genus Wenyingzhuangia; species Wenyingzhuangia fucanilytica. Next base: position 2,436,547 of record NZ_CP014224.1, read on the forward strand.
CATGTTTTTACAATCTGCAGCATTATATTGGATATTAAACTATGTAGGAGTTGCTGTTTTTGTTGGTTTAACTGCTTATGACACGCAAAAAATAAAAAGAATGGCCAACCATTTAGATTCTGAAGAGAACGCTAAAAAAGGAGCTGTTATGGGAGCATTAACGCTTTATTTAGATTTCATCAACCTATTTTTATACTTACTACGTTTGTTTGGAGATAGAAAATAAAATTATATGTTAAAATACATCACAAAGCTAGTCCTTGGACTGGCTTTTTTTACAACAATATTTGTACAAGCTCAGGAACCACTAGCTAAAAAGGAAACTACTTTTAAAGGAGTTTACGATTATGCTCATATTTTATCTAACCAAGAAGTACAAGCTTTATCACAAAAATTAATTAGATATAGCGATACTACTTCTACTCAAATAGCCATCGCAACCATTAAAAGTTTAAATGGTCAGGATATTGCCATGCTGGCTACAGAAAAAGCTCATGAGTGGGGAATTGGCCAAAAAGGTAAAGACAATGGAGTTTTTATATTAATAGCTCCTAACGAAAGAAAAATTCATATCGCTACTGGTTACGGTGTTGAGCACTTGCTTACAGATTATTTAAGCAAACAAATTATTGATGATATTATTAGTCCTAACTTTAAAAGACAACAATATTTTAATGGTTTAAACCAAGCTACGGATGTTATTATTAAAGTTTTGGCAGGCGAATACAAAGCCGATGCTAAAAAAAATAGCAAAGGAAAAGGAAACCTTTTTATCATCATTCTTATTGTTGGTGGTATTATATTTATTATGAGCAGAAGTAACAATTCTGGAAAAGGAAACGGAGGCTCTAACAACCGTGGCGGAGGCTTAGATTCATCTGATATTTTTACTGCTATTTTATTAGGTAGCATGGGAAGTAGCAGAGGTTACCGAGGAGGCTCTTCTGGCGGATTTGGCGGAGGTGGTTTCTCTGGCGGAGGCTTTGGAGGTGGAGGCTTCGGTGGTGGTGGTGCCAGCGGTGGTTGGTAATTATTCATTACAATCTTATATACAATTTTAAAAGCTCTTTAACTATTTTGGTTAAAGGGCTTTTTTAATAATAAAGTATCAACAACGTTAGAAAAAAAACAAAGATTTGAACCTACACATCCATTGGTAACTACTAAATTTATGTACTTTAGTACAGTTGTTTATTTACCTCCCAATACACATTATAATGAACATTAGAACTTGGATTATCATTATTATAAATTCACTACTTTTTGTAGTTGTAATTTCTTTATCTACATCATTTTACAATCAGTTTGAAAAAACATTAGACGAGAAAATATTATCTCAACTAAGCTCAATTGAACGACTAAAAAGAGTTCAGATTGAAAAATATTTAGATTCTGAATGGTATCATTTTACCGAAATTAGAGAAGACTCTTTACACAATATTGACCTTGATGATTTAAAAAAACTTCCTTTTACTATTGATAAAACGGGGATGTATGATTTTACATCAATTTCTAAAAATGGATCTTTAACCCTTGGCTTTGTAAAAATCAAAAACAAAGCCATCACAAGTCTAAAAATTATTCCTGGTGATAATATTCAACAAATTTTATTAGAGCGAACAGGAATGGGTAAAAGTGGTGAAACCTATTTGGTAGGAACTGATTACAAATTAAGATCAGCCTCTAGATTTTTCCCTAATAAACCACCATTTAAAATTGAAGCCAATACTAAAAGTGTTAAAAATGCTTTTAATAATGTTCTAAAAAACGGTATTTATAAAGATTATAGAGATATTCCTGTTTATAGTGCTTATCACCGTATTGATATTTCTAACATTCACTGGGCTATTTTATCAGAAATGGATGTAACAGAAGTAATGTTACCATTACAAGCCATGAAAATGAAATTATTATTAATAGCTTGTTCAATTCTTATCATCGCGCTTTTATTAGGAATCTACTTTACTCAATTCATTTCCACGCCTTTAAAAACAATGGAAACTCAATTGTTAGCCATGACAGAAGGAAACTACAATGTTAGCATTGGTAGAAAAACCCACTTTAAAGAAATTAACGATATTTTAAAAGCTTTAAATTCTTTAAAAAAATCTTTAACCAGAGCCATTACTTTTTCTCAAGAAGTTGGAGAAATGAAATTAGACAGTAACTACAGACCAAAATCTGAAGCTGATGTTCTTGGAAATTCATTGGTGAAGATGAAAGATAAATTAGTAGAATATCAACATAAAGTAGCACAAGCCAATACCAATAAAAAAAGAATTTTAATTGAAGGGCAAGAAACAGAAAGAAAAAGATTAGCACAAGAATTACATGATGGTATTGGACCTTTATTAACCAGCCTTAGATTTTTTGTAGAAAACATGGAAATTGATATTGAGGAAAAAGAAAAAATGAAATCCTTAATAGATCATACCATTGCCGAAATTAGAAGAATGACATACGCATTGATGCCTCCATCTTTAATAGATTTTGGTGTTGGAGAAACCCTAAAAACTTTTGTTAAACTAATCAAAAACACTACTAATCTTGATATTGATTTTAACAACTCAATTAAAAACAAACACTCAAAAATAAATACCAATATTGCTATTTCTGTTTTTAGAATAAGTCAAGAATTGATTAACAACAGTGTGAAACACGCCCAAGCAGAAAAAATTAGAATTTCTATTACTGAGTTTGATGATTATTTATCTATTTTTTATTTTGATGATGGCATAGGTTATGATACAGAAACTGTTAATTTAGGTTCTGGTATTATTAATATTAAAGAAAGAGTAGAAATATTAAATGGTTCTATTACTTTTGAATGTGAACCGCAAAATTCTAATGTTGAAATTGAAATTCCATTAACTCATGAGTAAAATCAATCTTATTGTTGCAGATGATCATCAGTTATTTAGAGATGGATTAACTGCACTATTAAATAAACACGATTTTTTAAATGTATTAGCAACCGTAGAAGATGGTTTAGAGTTGATTAATATTTTAAAAGACGGAATGCATCCTGATATTATTTTATTAGATCTATCTATGCCTAATATGAATGGATTTGAAGTTTTAAAAACATTAAGAAAAAAATACAAAGACATCAAAGCTATTGCCATTTCTATGCACGATGATGGTAACTATATTGCCAAATGTGCTCAGCATGGTGCTTATGGTTATTTGCTTAAAAACACTGATGAAGACGAAGTTTTAAATGCCATCAAACAAGTGCATGACGGACATAAATACTACAACCAAGAATTGTCTAAAAAAATGATAGACAGTATGGCCGAAGTTAAAAGCATCAAAAAACTTACTAAAAAAGAATCTGAAATTTTAGAATTGCTTTCAAAAGGCTTAACAACTAAAGAAATTGCTTCAAAATTATATGTGAGTACAAGAACTGTAGAAACTCACAGATCAAATATGTTAAAAAAATTAGAAGTAAAAAACACTGTTGAATTGATTAACAAAGCTAGTACTTTAAAGATCATATAACTTTCACTCCGTATAAATACGTACAAACATATAGGTGTAAACACCATAAAAAAATACCATTTTTCTCATATTTCAAAATCCCTTAATTGCTCGTAATTTTATCATAGATAAATCAATTAAAAGATAGTGTTTATGAAGAATTTAGTATGGATTTTAGCAATGATAGTTGGAGGTAGTTTATACGCTCAAAAACAAAGTGATTTGATGGGACCTGAGGCTAAAAATTACAAGCCTTGGCAAAATGAAACTAAAGCTACTGTAGTTGTAAAAGAAAACAATAAAAGAAATTTAAGAAGCCCTGAGTTTAAGAATTATAAACCATGGAAGCATAAAAACGATAAAGAAACAGTTGCTATTGCTTCTGATGATCAAAAAAGAAAACTACAAGGTCCTGAAGCTAAAAACTACAAGCCTTGGAGAGATTAATATTTAATGAATAAGCGATTAGTTAGTTGGCAAAAAAGCTCTTTGATGATAAATCAAAGAGCTTTTTGTTTTTATACCAAATTGCTTTTAGCTAATGTATTGATCTACATTTTCCCATGGACCTCCATTGATAATATCAACACCATGTTGTTTTAAAAAATCTGTTGCTTGTTGGCTTCTTGCCCCACTTCTACAAACAGCAATTACAGGCTTTGCATATTCTTTTACCACATTCACTTTTCCTGGCAAAGTTTGTAAAATAATATGTTCTGAACCTGGAACATGTCCTTCTGCATACTCTTCATTAGTTCTAACATCTAATACAACTGCTCCAGCCTTTAAATATTCTTGAATTTTTTCGTTATCAAATTGACTCATTTCTTATTTTTTTTTATTTCCAACAACAAATTTAACAATTGTTTTTAGCATACACACCATCTAATTACCTACAAAACAATACATCCTGCTTTTAAAAATATTCTATTTAACAAAATAATATGTAAATTGACCGCAAATGAGATTTTATCATTATCATCTATTTTTTTATAAATTGTATTAATAACTAATAGGAACAATACTACCTTAATATGTTAAGCAATAATGAATTGTCTTTACAAGATGTAAAGACTAATAAAGAATTTAACTTAGAACGTTTTTTTAATATTTCTCCAAGCATACTTTGTATTGCATCAACCGAAGGAATTTTAAAAAAAGTAAACCCTTCTTTTTCAAAATTATTAGGATATAGCATAGAGGAACTTACTGAAACTCCTGTTAGTAATTACATACACCCAGAAGACAGACAAATTACTTCTAAGCTAAGACATGACATTAGTAAAAACATACCTATGATTAATTTTGAGAATAGGTACATTACCAAAGCGGGGAATATTGTTTGGCTATCATGGACTTCTATATATGAACCTGAGGATGAAGTAATTTATGCGGTAGCAAAAAACGTAACTCAAACAAAAGAATTAGAGAATAAAAGAAATTTATTATTGATAGAGCTAACAAGATTAAACACTGAGCTTAAACAATTTGCTTATACTACTTCTCACAATTTAAGATCTCCCATAGATAATATTATTTCTCTATTTGGATTGATGAATTTCCCTAAAATTGAAGACCCAGAAACCCTAAAATATATTGAGGTCTTTTACACATCTGTTCTTCAATTAAAACAAACCTTAAACAAACACATAGAAACATTAGGAACCGAAAAAAAGATTAATGTTGATCTTAAATCACTTAACCTTAATAACACCCTAAATATTGTTAAAGAATCTGTAAATGAGTTATTAAAAACCTCAAAAGCAACTTTAAATGTAGACTTTAAAGAAGTTCCTAATATTAAATTCAGTTCATTTTATTTACAAAGTATTTTCCTTAACCTTATTTCTAATTCGATTAAATACGCTGATTCCAAAAGAAAACTAATCATCTCTATTACCTCCAAAAAAGTAAACAATAAGCCTCAAATTATTTTTTCTGATAATGGAATTGGTTTTGATATGGATAAAGTAAATGGGAATATTTTTAAATTAAATCAAACCTTCCATAATCATCAAAACAGTAAAGGAATTGGATTGTTTTTAGTTAAAAGTCACCTAGAAAGTTTAAACGGTAGTATTGAAGTTAATAGCAAAGTAGATGTAGGAACTACTTTTACTTTAACATTTAACGAATAACGATCGTCTTTATTGAAGGGCATTTAGATAATTACCAGCAATTTTATGAAAAAAAGTTTTAATAAGATATTAATTTTGGGGTTAGCTTTTAGTATTGGAATATCATCAAATACATTTTCTCAAGAAAATCAAATTCCTCTATGGGATACAGTTCCTGGAGCAAAACATAACAAAGACTATAAAGAAGAACCTAGGTTAGATAAAAACGGAAATAGAACCGGTATAAAAAAAGTAACAAATCCTAGCATTACACCCTATTTAGTTAATAACAGTTCTAGTAACAATACAGCTGTAATTATTTGTCCTGGTGGTGCTTATTCTGTTTTAGCTATTGATAAAGAAGGAATTGATATCGCCAAATATTTTAACTCCATTGGTGTTTCCGCCTTTGTGTTAAAGTACAGATTACCCACAGATCTTATTATGGACAACAAAACCATCGGACCATTACAAGATGCTCAAGAAGCCATTAGAACAGTGCGAAGAAATGCCAAAATATGGAACATCAATCCAAATAAAATTGGAATTATGGGCTTCTCTGCTGGTGGACACCTAGCCTCTACTTTATCTACACATTATAATGATAAAGTTTATCAATCAGATGAAACCAATGCAAAACCAAATTTTTCTATTCTAATCTATCCTGTAATTTCTATGGAAGATGGTATTACTCATAAAGGATCAAGAACGAATCTTTTAGGTAAAAACGCATCTATTGATTTGATAAAAAAATACTCTAACGAAAAACAAATTGATGCCAACACACCACCTACTTTTCTTGTACACGCTACTGATGATCTTGTAGTACCAGTAGAAAATAGCATCAACTATTATTTAAAACTAAAAGAATACAAAGTTAGAGCCGAAATGCACCTATATGAAAATGGTGGACACGGTTTTGGATTAGGTAAAAAAGGTACAAATGTTAACTGGACTCATACACTTAAAAACTGGCTTGACATCAACCACTTACTTCCTTAAATTTAATTAAAAACTCATCCTAAATATTTAACAAAAATTCTTTAAGCTTTTTAAAGATTTTTTATTTGATAAGATTTATCAAATGAGCACCAATGCATATGGATAGCGCTTGTACATTCCTTAAAAAATCACGACTTTTGTAACACCATATTTGTTTTTTCATTATTAGAAGCAATAACCACCATGAATGTTATATCTAAGAAGATTTTAATTAAAATAGGTTCCAATGTTCTTACACTTTCATCAGGTGCTCCTAATAAAGATCGTATAGAACATCTTGTGGAACAAGTAGCATTATTAAAGAAACAAGGACATCAAGTAATTTTGGTTTCCTCTGGAGCTGTTGCAGCAGGTAGGTCTCAAGTTAACTTACCATCATCGTTAGATGCGGTAAGTAAAAGACAAGTTTTGGCCTCGGTAGGTCAAATTGCCTTAATGAACCTATACAACAGTTTCTTTACCAATCATCAATTGGTTTGTTCTCAGGTATTAATTACTAAAGAGTCCTTTAGTACAAGAGAACATTATTTAAACATGACCAATTGTATTGAAGCATTACTAAAGTGTAACATCACCCCAATTATTAACGAAAATGATGTGGTTTCTGTTACAGAATTAATGTTTACTGATAATGATGAATTATCTGGTTTGGTTGCTAGTATGGTACAAGCTGATGAATTACTGATTTTAAGTAATGTAGATGGAATTTTTACAGACCACCCTACAAAACCTAATGCAAAACTAATTAGAGATTTTGACAACGAAGAAATCAATTTAGAAGATGCTATTAGCGAAGAAAAATCAGAATTTGGACGTGGGGGAATGTTAACCAAAGCCAATACTGCAATCAAAATTGCTGCTTTGGGTGTAAATGTATCTATTGGAAATGGTACTGTCCCCAACATTACTGCCCAACTCTTAAACAGAGAAACAGGAACGTTTTTTAAAGCTCGTCACGATAAAAACAAATCGGCAGTAAAAAAATGGATCACCAATTCAGGAACTTTTTCTAAAGGAAAAGTTTATATTAACCAAGGTGCTCATCAAGCACTTTTAAGCAATCAAGCAAATAGTTTGTTGCCTGTTGGTATTGAAAAATTAGAAGGTGATTTTAAAAAAGGTGACATCATTACTATTATTGATTGCAATGGTAATGAAGTAGGTTATGGAAAGGCATCTTATGGTGCAGAGAAAGCTAATGTGTTTCAAAAAAAACACAACCAGCCTGCGTTAGTGCACTATAATTACTTAACAATAAAGTAAGAATGGAATTTAAATTAGAAAAAACATTTCAAAACGCTAGAAACGCAAGTAGAGCATTAATTGAAATATCTACAGAAGAAATTAACAGCATATTGGTAGAAATTGCAGACAAAGCAATTGCTAATACTGATGCTATTTTAGAAGCAAATCAAAAAGATTTGGATCGTATGGATAAAAACGACCCAAAATACGATCGCTTATTATTAAATGCTGAAAGAATTGCAGGTATTGCAGGAGATATTAAAAATGTAGCCAATTTAGAAAGTCCAATCGGAAAATTGATTGAAAACAAAGTATTGGATAATGGTTTAGATATTTCTAGAATAAAAGTACCTATTGGTGTTATTGGAGTAATTTATGAAGCTAGACCTAATGTTTCTTTTGACGTATTTGCTATTTGTTTTAAAACTCAAAACGCATGTATTTTAAAAGGTGGTAGCGATGCTGAGTTTTCTAATATTGCTATTGTAAACATTATTAAAGAAGTATTAAAGAGCCACAATATTAATACTGATGTTGTAACACTTTTACCTGCAGATAGAAGTGCAACTACAGAAATGTTAAATGCTGTAAAATACGTTGATGTTATTATTCCTAGAGGAAGTCAAGGATTAATTAATTACGTTCGTGAAAATGCCAAAGTTCCTGTTATAGAAACAGGTGCGGGAATTGTACATATCTATTTTGATAAGGATGGTGATGTTGCTAAAGGAGCTGCAATTATTGCCAATGCTAAAACAAGAAGAGTTAGTGTTTGTAACGCTTTAGATTGTTTGTTAATTCACGAATCTCAATTAAGTAATTTAAATAAATTATCAACTGAGTTAGCAGAAAAAGGAACCACTATTTATGCTGATGAAAAGTCTTTTGCACAATTAACAAATTATCCAAAAGATTTATTAAACAAAGCAGACAAAGATCACTTTGGTACTGAATTTTTAGCCAATACAATGTCTATTAAAACAGTAGAAAACATTGATGAAGCTTTAAATCATATTGCTGAATATAGTTCTAAACACAGTGAGGCAATTATTTCTGAAAATGCAGAAACAATTACCAAATACTTAAACGTAGTAGATGCTGCCGCTGTATATGCTAACGCCTCAACTGCATACACAGATGGAGCTCAATTTGGTTTAGGAGCAGAAATAGGAATTAGTACACAAAAATTACACGCTAGAGGACCTATGGCCTTAGATGAAATTACCTCTTACAAGTGGGTAATTAAAGGAAACGGACAAACTAGATCTTAGTACTTCTAAAAAAATATAATTTTTTATACAAGCATAAAATCAGTATATTTGAATAGTTACCTTCTAAAAACGGAGGTAGCTATTCTTTTTTTATTTAAAAACTGAACTTAAAATGCCTAAGAGAATTGTAGATTTTTTATCAAAAACTCATGAAATACCAAAAGCTGAAGCTGATATTTTGATGAGCTTGGTAAAACCTATGACGCTTTTTAAAGGAGAGTATTTAAATATTGAAGATAAAATTCCCAGACACGGAGCTTTTGTTATTTCTGGTATTCTAAGAGAATACTACACAGATGCCAAAGGAATAGATTATATAAGGAGATTTGCCTACGAAAATTGGTGGATGGTTGATTTGTATGAATTATTGCATGACAAACCTGCCCTTTGTAGTGTTCAAGCCATAGAAAAAACCGAACTGCTAACTTTTACCAAAGAAGACTGTAATGTTTTAATGGAAAAGTGTCCTATTTCTACAAAAGTTTTACAAGAAATTTCTGCAGCAGAAAAATATTCTCTTGCTAAAAAAGAAAAACAAAAAAGAAGTTTAACTGCACAAGAAAACTATGAATCTCTTTTAAAACTTCATTCAGGAATCGACAAAAGAATCCCTTTATTCCACATTGCTTCTTATTTAAACATCAAACCAGAATCGTTAAGTAGGATTAGAAAACAAATGAGCTTGATTAAGTAGCCTATAATCAAATCTTTGCATATTTCATTTTTTTTATCCTTCAAAAAAGGATTCTTTATAATATTACCCTTTTTTAATGTAATTTTGTTAATCTATTAAAGAAAAGTTAACAAAGTTGTAAAACGGCTTTATTTTTGTATTCACATATAAAGACTAAAAAGTATTTATATATTCTGAGCTATGAAAGATATTACAATAATAAAACCACCCTAAATCATTTGAGTAATGCTTTATAAAATAAAAGAGTACTACAAGAAACGAGGCGTCATCATTCCAGATAATGAATTTAACATTATTTCAGAATTGCTTCAATCAAGAACATTAAAGAAAAAAGAGTTTTTTTATAAAACAGGAGACACTAATACCTCAGTCGCTTATATTTTAAAAGGATCTTTAAGAGTATTTATTACAGACAGTCAAAAAAAAGAGTTTAATCGTTTTTTTGCATTTGAAGACTGGTGGGTAGGAGAATACCATCAAGTAATGAATAACTTACCTTCTAAAACAAGTGTACAAGCTCTTGAGGAAACCGATATTATAGAAATAACAAAAGAAGCCTTAGATATTATTCTAGAAAAATGTCCAGTATTTACAAGAGCAACCTTTAACTTTTATTTAAAAAGTTATGCCAATCTTTTAGAAAAAGAAGAACTTAAAAAAACATTGACTATTGAAGAATTATACCTTGATATTCTAAAAAACAAACCTCAAGTTTTAAAGAGAATTCCTCTTTATCACATTGCGAGTTATTTGGGTGTAAAACCAGAGTCTTTAAGTAGAGTAAAAAAGAAATTTCAATAATTAAAAGCGATAAAATTTAATTTTATCGCTTTCATTATTTGCTTTGATTTTATAACCATTCATTTTACGTATCTTTGCACAAAATTTACATTTCATGAATAGTATTGTAGCCATAGTAGGAAGACCAAATGTAGGGAAATCTACGTTATTTAATAGATTGATTCAGCGTAGAGAAGCTATTGTTGATGACGTTAGTGGTGTTACTAGAGATAGGCACTATGGTAAAAGTGATTGGAATGGAAAAGAATTTTCTTTAATCGATACCGGAGGATACGTTGAAGGATCTGATGATGTTTTTGAAGAAGAAATCAGAAAGCAAGTTATATTAGCTTTAGACGAGTGTGATATTATTGTTTTTGTGGTTGATGTAACTTCTGGAATTACACCTTTAGATGAAACAGTAGCTATATTATTAAGAAAAACTAAAAAACCTGTTTACGTTGCCATTAACAAAGTAGACAATGCGATGCGTGAAGCTGATGCATATGAATTCTACAACTTAGGTTTAGGTGAATTTTACACCATCTCTTCTATAAATGGTAGTGGTACTGGTGAATTATTAGATGCCATGGTATCTGAAATGCCCGAAGTTGATACTGAAAGCACAGACATCAACCCTGGTGATGAATTACCAAGGTTTGCAGTAGTAGGAAGACCTAATGCTGGTAAATCATCATTCATTAATGCGTTAATTGGAAAAGACCGAAATATTGTAACTGATATTGCTGGAACAACAAGAGACACCATTGATACTGTATACAATAAATTTGGATTTGATTTTAAACTGGTAGATACTGCTGGTATTCGTAAAAAATCAAAAGTAAAAGAAGATATTGAATTCTATTCTGTAATGAGAGCAGTAAGAGCAATTGAATATTGTGATGTTGCTATTTTAATGGTAGATGCCACTCGTGGTTTTGAAGGTCAGGACCAAAACATTTTTTGGTTGGCTCAAAAAAACCGTAAAGGAATTGTAATTCTTGTAAATAAATGGGATTTGTTAGACAAAGAAACTAACACCATGAAAAAATGTGAGGAAATGATTCGTAAAGAAATTGCTCCATTTACTGATGTTCCTATTGTATTTACCTCAACTATTACCAAACAACGTTTATTAAAAGCTTTAGAAACTGCTGTAGAAGTTCACAAAAGTAGAAGTAATAAAATACCTACAAGTAAGTTAAACGAAACCATGTTGGAGTTAATTCAAAATTACCCTCCACCAGCAGTAAAAGGAAAATACATCAAGATTAAATATTGTATGCAGTTGCCAACACCAACGCCTCAATTTGCATTTTTTGCTAACTTACCTCAATACGTAAGAGAACCATACAAACGTTTCCTTGAAAATAAGATGAGAGAAATATACGACTTTAAAGGAGTGCCAATTACTATATACTTTAGGCAAAAATAAAGTCAACACATTTTATTAAAAAAGCTAAGGAAGACACTATTATCCCAATTATAAAAAAGAGATATGTCTGCCTTAGCTTTTTTTGTTTTCTAGCTAATTCTTTTCCTAAAAAGTACAAGTCTTTATTTAAAGAACTGTATAAACAATCTTTGTCTTTTACCAATACACTCATCCCTTCTTCAAAACTCTCAAAAGACATTTTATGGTAATTACCATAATAGAGTATATTTTTAGACTTTTCTTCTATTTCTTCTTTAGTAAACACACCTTTAGTTTTAAACGGAAATATTGCAATTACAGTCCCTATTAAAGTAAACAAAGAAGTGAATAACATCGCTAAACTAGGAATCATCAAACCATGTTTTCCTAATAATATTTGTGGTAATAAGTGAGTTAACACAATTATTAAAACTACACTACTGATCATCATTAGTATGTATATTTTAACATCTGCATGGTCATTTATCTTTAAATGATTTTTTACGGTAATATTATAAGCTATCTCTACATCCCTTGTATTTTCTGCTTCTTTAACCCTATTTTGTTTTTCTAAATATTGCTTCTTTTTTGTTTTTTCTTGGGCTTTTTGAATTGCATTTTTTAATTTTTTTTCAGTTAAAGCAACATTACTTGCTTTCATACCATCCCAACTCTTAAAAGCAAAATTGGTAAAATATCTGTGCTCTTTTAAAAAATCTGCATTACATTGATACCACTCTACATCTGTTAAAATCTTATTATGCAAAAACTCCCACTCTGCCCTAAGTAACTTTCCATTTTTTTCAAAATTAGTGGTGGCTAAATAAAAAAGATTTGCATCACATAAAATTTGCTCTAGAATGTTTTGAGGGTTTACAGGTCTACTTGTTGCTCTTATACAAGAAAGAATTACCTCGAGTTTATCCATAGGCAACTCTTGGTCTTTTAAAAATTCTAAGGCTTCGGAAACACTATACTCTTTATGGTTTTCGGTTCCCTCTACAAAACCTACATCATGAAACCAAGCTGCGATTAATACAGACTCTGTATCTTCATCAGAAATATTCTCCTCTTTACAAAGTGTTTTTACAGCTCCAACAACTTCTTGGGTATGATCTATACTGTGATAAATGGCTCCAGCAGGAAGTTTTTTCTTTAAATAACTTACAACATATTGTTCGGTAATTTCAACAAGTGATGATTTCATTAAGTATATTTTGTGTAAATTTTCCAAAAAGATACTTAAAAAAACACGATACTATGTGATGTTATTGTAAACAAATCAACACTTTACATCTTTTAGCATTAATTGTAATGAAGTAAAACCATTCCAATTATTTTCTTCTAAAGTAAAAGCAGCTTCAAAAGTTTCGGCCTGTTGAATTTCATCTAACTGATGTCCCATACCAAAACCTATAGCATTATAAGTTTTATCATCGGCTCCATAAATAATATTTAAACGCAAATGTTCTGGCAAATCATCTTCATGCTCTACTTTACCTATACGTTTACCATAACCATTGTCTCTTAATGCAGTGGCTTTAAAAACAGGTTTCATATTGGCAGGACCAAATGGAGCAAATTGTGATAATATTCTATAAAATTTTGGGGTTAGGTATGATAAATCTACCTCAGCATCTATAGAGATTTCTGGTGTTTTTTGTTCTTCTGTTAAGGTTTCTTTAACTACTTTTTCAAAAGCATTTTTAAAAGCATGGTAATTTTCTGGTAACAATGTTAAACCTGCAGCATATTTATGACCTCCAAATTGTTCTATATGCTCTGCGCAAGCCTCTAAAGCATTATACACATCAAAACCTTTAACCGAACGTGCCGATGCTGCCAGTTTATCTCCACTTTTGGTAAATACCAAAGTTGGTCTGTAGTAATTCTCTATGAGTCTTGAAGCCACAATACCAATAACACCTTTATGCCAAGTTTCACAAAAAACAACACTCGTGCTGTTTTGCTCTTCATTATTTTCTCTAATTTGTTGTAAAGCTTCATCGGTTATTTTTTTATCTAATTCTTTTCTATCAGCATTATATTGGTCAATTTCACTAGCAAACTTTTTTGCTAGAGATATGTTTTGTTCTGTTAACAACTCTACGGCATGAATCCCTTGTTTCATTCTACCCGCAGCATTAATTCTTGGAGCAATTATAAACACTACATCTGTAATGGTTAATTCTGTTTTTTGTACTTGCTCTAAAATAGCTTTAATTCCTGGTCTTGGATTTGAATTGATTAATTTTAATCCATGATAGGCTAAAATTCTATTTTCACCATCCATAGGAACAATATCTGCAGCAATACTCACTGCTAACAAATCTAAATACGGTATTAACGTTTCAAAAGGATGTTCTAATGTTTCTGCAATGGCTTGAATTAATTTAAATCCAACTCCACAACCAGACAATTCATCATAAGGGTAATGGCAATCTACTTGCTTAGGGTCTAATACCGCTACGGCATCAGGAACAGTATCTCCTGGTCTGTGGTGATCACAAATAATAAAATCTATGTTTTTTTCTTTTGCATAAGCTACTTTATCAATGGCTTTAATTCCACAGTCTAAAGCAATAATTAAAGTAATTTCGTTATCATCAGCAAAATCAATTCCTTGATAAGAAATTCCATATCCTTCTGCATATCTATCAGGAATATAAGTTACCACATTAGGATATAGCGTAAGTAGATACGTAGACATTAAAGCTACAGCTGTAGTTCCATCTACATCATAATCGCCATAGACCATTATATTCTCGTTATTTTCTATGGCAGTAAAAATTCTTTGTACAGCCTGTTCCATTCCTTTCATTAAAAAAGGATTGTGTAACTCCGCTAAGTTTGGTCTAAAAAAACTTTTGGCTTCATCAAATGTATTGATTCCTCTTAAAGCCAATAACTGAGCCAACACTCTATCTATTCCCAAAGATTTAGACAAAGAATTTACAACATCATTATTAGGTAAAGGTTTGGAAATCCAACGCATAGCTTTTAAGTTTCAATTTACAGAAATATAACAAACTTAATAGAAAACAGTGCATTTGAATAACATTGATTAGAAAATTATTTAACAGTTTTTATAAAGTAGGAAAAGCTAATAATCAACAGGGATTACTTAACATACATTTTTACAAAAACTTTATTTCCTAAATGATCATCAGCAATTACAATATAAACTCCATCTAAGTTTTGATTTGGAATTTGTTGTCCTTTTGTATTATAAATTGCTAAAGAAACATAATCTTCTAAATTATTAGTTACTGTTCCCGAGTGATAACCTAATATTAAACCTGGTATTTGGTTACCTGTAGTTTCTATTAAATCATCTCCATCTTTAACGCTTTTAAAGCCCTCCCAATAAGCATGGTTGTAGGCATAAAAAGTATTCTCTGGTATGCTTAAGTTGATATCACTTTTATTAGAAAACAAATCATTATACTCAAAAGGTTGAGTCTTTTCTGACACTACTTCTGTGATTGGATTATTATGAAAAGCCAAATAGTCAATACTTTTTACATTTTCTGGAAAAGTAACACGAGTTATTTTATTATTACCAAAAGCAGAAATACCTATGGTTTTTACAGCATGGCCAATAATTAAAGTTTCTATTTTATTATCGTAAAAAGCAAGATTAGAAATGGTAGTTACTTTATTTGGAATGGTAACACTTGTTAACTTGTTATTATTAAAAGCGTAGGAACCAATAGTTTCTACGGCATCACCAATTGTTAAACTATTTATACTGTTGTTATAAAAAGCTGCGTTGGCAATAATTTTTACGTTATTAGGAATTACAACACTTGTTAAAACATTGTTAGAAAAGGCTTCATTCCCTATATAATTAACTTTATCCGAAAGTGATATATTAATTAAGCTATTCCCTTTAAAAGCATAAGAATCAATAGTATAAACTTCATTTGGTATAGTTACAGTGGTTAAATTGTTTCCAGAAAAAGAATCATAACCTATTAAATTTAAAGTATTTGGAAAAGTTACACTAGATAGATTTTTGTTCTTAAAAGCTGAAGTTCCTATTTCTGTTACAGTATAGGTTTTTCCTTTATAAGTAATTTCATTTGGAATAACAACAGCTGTACTACTACCATGGTAGTTTTCTATTTCAACATATCCTTCAGCAACATTTTTAACAGCATATTCAATTTCATCTATTGTAAATGATTCTAAAGCTATGAATTCACCATTAACAGTTTTAAAACTCGTCCATCCTGCATTAGTATATGCTTCTAAAGTATTGTTAGGAATTGTTAAATCTATATCAAAATTATTATCAAAAGTATTAGATGGTAAGCTTGCAGGATTTATACTTAATGAATTTACACTAGTAATAGCATTGTATAAAAAAACACCATCTCCCAAACTTGTTACGCTAGAACCTATACTTACATTTTCTATAGCATTACTAGAAAATGCATTTTTTTCTATATTGATAACCTTGTTAGGAATCACTACTTGTGTGATGGAGTTGTTATTAAATGCGGCTTCTCCTATATTTTCTAAATTATCTCCTAAAGAAATAGTTTCTAAAGAATTACTGATAAAAGCATATTTACCAATATCTGTTACATTGTTCGGAATGCTTATGTGTGTTAATGAATTATTTGCAAAAGCCGAGTTCCCAATAAAAGTAACACTATTGGGCAATGTTATATTGGTTAAAGAATTATTAGAAAAAGCATCAGAACCAATACTTTCAACTCCATTCGCAATAGTTAATGTGGTTAATTGATTACTTGAAAAAGCTCCTGGCTCTATAATTAACACAGAACTAGGAATGCTAACATTTATTAAAGAATTTTGATAAAAAGCTCCATTCTTAATTTTTGTAACTGGATAGGTAGTGCTGTTATATTCAACTGAACTGGGAATATCAATTGAGGTATCACTTCCTAAGTAGTCTAGAATTTCAACCTCATTATTATTTACAATATTGTATTGAATATTGTTATCTGTAAATGTTTGAGCTTTTGTTAAATAAACATTTAACAATAAACTCAGCACTAAAAGTAGTTTGCTTTTCATAATCCTCCTCCTTTAGTTTTAATTAGCTAAATAAGATGTTACCGCTTCGTTTCTAGAAACACAAAAAGTTTTCATGGTTTCTATAGCTGTTTCAAAATCTTCGGAACCATCATACAAACTTGTGTATTCTGGACTTTCTGATGTAACACTTGATAAAATTAAATTATAATAATTATCAAATTTTGTTTCCATTATACTTGGGTTGTAATAATTATCTACAAAATCTTTTAAATATGTTTTATAATCTTGTTCATAAGAGGCCACTCCCATTAAAAAAGTGATTAATGCCCAATCATCTGAAACTTCTGTCATTTCCAACGACAAAGCTTGTAATTGTGCAGAACCACTTAAAAAAGCTTCGTTATTATCCCAAACAATCCATTTGATAAGGCTATCAGCAGGGTCGTGATACAAGAAATAATTATGTCTCATATTACCATAAGAATCCCAATTTTGGATGGTATTATTTACAGCCAAATACTTTAAAAATCCTTGAACATCAAAAACACTTTCTAAATTGGCTTTCCAAGTTTCAACATCAGTAGTTCTTAAAGGAGAATGTAGTATGGCGTATAATTCCTGAATATCAGACCAATCGGCTAATTCTTCATTTGTTTTTTTCTCAAAATCTTCTAAATTAAATTCGTTAGCAGAAAACATTGACCCTCTTCCTTCAGGCTTATAACAGTTTCCGGTATTACTCCCAAAAACAGAAGATAACATGGTATCAAAAACGACTTCATCTAACGTATATAAACCGTAATAAACAGGAATTCCAGAACCCTCATCTACATAAACTTCATAAAAAGCAGTTTTCACTGCTGGCACTCCAAAATCTCTAAATAATTCAGTAGCTACTTTTTCTCTTAGATAAGAAGCATCATTGTAATTACTTCCTAAAGAAAGATCTTGAAAACCATAAAATCTTTGATTGTTAATTTCCGGATACTCATCCTCAAACTCATCAAATTTAAATCTTAAAGGCAATTTTCCATTTCCGTTATTGTATGCTCCAAACAAACTTGAATTTCCTTTATATCTAACACCTACATGATACCATTGTTGCTTATTAAAATATAAATCGCAAGGAGTGTAAACAGGTTTGTCATCAGAAAAACTATTGGGTCCAGAAGCTGCTGTAATTAAACTTGCTAAATTAGACCTCATACTTTTATACTCCTCGGCAGAAAAAACAATATCTAATCTATTTACCTTATTTTGAGGAAAAACTACGTTATAATGAACACCTTCTACATCTGTGTGTGTGGCCAAAGTCCATTCCTGGATATCTTTATTAGGAACCACCTCAACCTCTCTACAAGAAACCACTAAAAACGCTATGATTAAAACCAATAATACTGGCTGAGTATTTTTAATTTTTATATTCATAATAGTTTATTTTAAACTGTAAGTATATTTTACCCCAATAATATTCACTGCTCTAGGGTAGGTTACATTTAACTCTTTGTCGAACCTATAAAAGAGTTTCATTTTAGCAGATTTATGTACTTTAAATGTGGTTCCTAGAGTAATTCTATAACTTTCTAATTGATTTTCTGATGCGGATCCTACGGAACGAAACAATTCTCCAGACAATTCAGGATCTAACTTCCATTTTTTTATATTGTAAACAGCATCTACTTTAAAACGAACAATTTGTTTAAATTCATCATCTATTTTTAGTTCATTTCTATTCTGATAACGGACCCTATATTTTAAATCAACCTGATTGATTTTTTGCTTATATGTTCCGTCTATATGATATCTAAAATGATCTTCATAACCCTGAATTTTTCCAGTATTATCGTTATTCTTTATATATCGTAACGCACCAGTTAACTCAAATCGTTTAGTTAAACTATACTCTAAATCTAATTGACCAAAATACTGACTTACTTCTGAACTATTATTTTCAAGTCTTAACTGACCTTCTAAAGTAACCGCCCATTTTTTATTGATCTTATATTTTAAATTTATACTAGACCATGTTTCTAAATCTCTAGTAACAATAGTATCTTGTCCGTAAGTTGACACAGACAATAAAAGAATTCCTATTAAAAAAAACTTATTAAGGATTGCCTTACTTGTTTTGATAAAATATAGTAATATTGGCAAATTTCCTTTTAAAATTAACTTCATGAATTTTGATTTTCTCTATACTTAAACCTGTTTTTTCTTCTAAATCTTGCTTTAAGATTTCATAATTCTCCGGTTTTATATTGTCCAAAACTTCGTATACAATTTTTCTTGACATTTGATGTTTTAAACTCCAAAACCATTCTGTTAACCATAGTACTATAATAATTAACACATTAGCTGTTATCAATTCTATATAGCTCATTTTTTTATTAGCCAATGCGTTAATAACTGAAACACCTATGACCACAAACAAATAGGTCATTTCTTTTATATCAATAGAATTTGTTCGGTATCGTATAATCCCAAAAATGGCAAAAAGCCCTAGAGCCATTCCTAAATCAAGTTCAAACTTTTTAAGGGTAAAACACAAAAAGAACACTATTACACTAATCATATAATAGGTAAAAAAGTACTCCTTATTCCTTGCTTTTTTATAATAAAGTCCTCTGATTATGATTGTTAAAAACCCAATATTAATACAAAACTTAAAAAGCATTTTGTAAAAATCATCATCAAAAATAGGTATGTTGTATATTTCCATATTCATTTTTTATCACACAAATGTGTACCTTAATTTAATTTGCAAAAATGCTAAAAATAAAACACAAAATTAAGGCTAAAAGCCAATAGTTTAACAAATATCAAGAAAACTCATTTACATTTTTTTTAGAAATTAGTCTTTATACCATTTAAAACAAGAAAAGATGCTTCTAAACAGAGGCATCTTTTTCGTATTAAGTATTTTATGAATAAATATTATTTTACTCTGGTAATGGTTAACCCATCTCTAATAGGCAATAAAACGGTTTCTACCCTAAGGTCTTCATTCACTTTTTTATTATAAACAACCAAAGCATTTGTATCTATATCCTTAGGATCAACTTTTTCAACTACTTTCCCACTCCACAAAACATTATCGGATAAAATCACTCCTCCGGGATTCATTTTATCTATAATTAAATCAAAATAATTTGAATAATTTGCTTTATCTGCATCAATAAAAACCAAATCAAATTTTTCATCTATAGTAGGAATTATGTCCATGGCATTCCCTACGTGTTGATGAATTTGTGTTCCATATTTAGATAAATCAAAATACTTACGTTGTAAATCATACAACTCTTCATTTTTATCTATGGTATGTAAACTTCCGTTATCTTGCATTCCTTCGCACATACAAAGGGCCGAATAGCCCGTATAAGTTCCTATTTCTAAAATATTTTTAGGGTTGATAAGTTTGGCTATCATGGCTAAAAGTCTACCTTGAAAATTTCCACTTAGCATTCGTGGATTTAAAACGGTTTGCCATGTTTCGGTATTAAGGGCTTCTAAAAGTTCTGGTTCTGGTTGAGAATGGTTTACTGCGTATTCATCAATCTCATCTGGTAAAAAATGCATTCTTTATAATTTATTTTCTAATTCCTTTATTTGTTGTTTTAACCTTGCTTTATCTTCATCAGACAAACAACATTTAGATAATTCTTTTTGCTTTTTTACCATATCACACATGGTAGATAATTTTGAATTTTGTTTACTAAAAACTCTACATACCTTACAGTACATAAAGTGAAAATTTAATTTAATTTTCTCTAAAAAACTAGCTTCTCCGTACTGTGCTTTTGAACAGATAGTGGTAGCTTCTTTACATGTAATTTTCATTTTTTCCATCACCATAATTACTTTTTAAACCAATTATCTTCCATACATTTTCTCAACTGAGTTCTAGCCCTATGAATGATAACCCAAAGATTAGACGGAGTGATATCCAGCTCATTACAAATATCATCAGTATCAAAACCCCTAAGAGTTTTCATTTCAAAAACTATTCTATATTTTTCTGGTAACTTTTCAATACAGGCTTGTAAAGCTTCCCCTAATTCTTCTGTTTCTATATCTGAATCTGCATCTCCACCCCAATCTTGAGGAACTCTTTCTTCAATCCAATCTCCTTCTCTTTCTCCATCACTATAAAAGTTCATACGAACCTCTGCTTTTCCTTTATTAGAGTTAATTTTTCTATAATGATCTATTATTTTTCTTTTTAAAATTGAAATCAACCAAGTTCTTTCGCTTGCTTTTCCTTCAAAATTTTTCATAGACTTTAAACCCGCAAAAAAAGTTTCTTGAACTAAATCTTTTGCTTTTTCGGCATCATTTACCCTTGCAATTGTATAATTAAAGAGGTAATCTGCATAAGCATCAATCCAATTATCTGGGTTTAAAGTATGTATTTTGGTTTCTGACATAATCCTTAAAAGGTTTTCTCTAGGATAAAGATATAAATATTTATATGTAAAACTCTATACTTTTGCCATCAACTTACTTGTTTTAGTTCTTCTTAATTAATTGCACGAATTCCTTAAAAAAGAGTAATTTTACAGTTCGTTTTTATATTAAAAAGATATGTCTGCAATTAAAAAACAATACAAAAGAGTTACTACAAATTCCTTGATTGAAATGAAACGCAATGGAGAAAAAATTTCCATGCTTACAGCTTATGATTATACCATGGCTAAAATTATTGACAATGCAGGAGTAGATGTTTTATTAGTTGGAGACTCTGCCTCTAACGTAATGGCGGGTCATGAAACCACCTTACCTATTACTTTAGACCAAATGATTTACCATGCAAGTTCTGTAGTAAGAGCTAGTGACCGTAGCTTAGTTGTTGTTGATATTCCTTTTGGTAGTTATCAATCAGACTCAAAAGAAGCTTTGCGTTCTGCCATTAGAATTATGAAAGAATCTGGTGCGCATGCCGTAAAAGTTGAAGGAGGTATAGAAATTGAAAACGCATTGTCTAGAATTATACAAGCAGGAATTCCTGTTATGGGACATTTAGGATTAACGCCACAATCTATTTATCAATTTGGAACTTATACTGTTCGTGCCAAAGAAGAAGCCGAAGCTGAAAAACTATTAGCAGATGCTAAATTATTAGAAGCCAAAGGATGTTTTGCTTTAGTATTAGAAAAAATACCTGCAAAATTAGCAAAAAAAGTAGCCGAGAGTTTAAGTATTCCTGTAATTGGAATTGGAGCTGGGCCAAATGTAGACGGACAAGTATTAGTTGTACATGATATGTTAGGAATGACTCACGAATTCCACCCTAGGTTTTTACGTAGATATGCCAACTTATACGATGAAATGAGTAATGCTTTTACCCAATACAACGCCGATGTAAAAGCCAAAGATTTTCCTAACGAGAAAGAACAATATTAATTAGTTGTTGATTTGTTAAGTCGTGTATTTGGATGATTCATATAGAATTATGAAATCTTGACACCAAATACCAGATACCAAAGACCTAAAATGAAAGTACTTCACATAGATTCTAACCACACTGTTTTAAAAGACGACTTGGCTTTATTAGGATGTATCAATCACGAAGATTACACCTCATCAAAAACCGAAGTAGAAGCTAAAATAAGTGACTATGACGGTATTGTGATTCGTAGTCGTTTTAAAATTGACAAAACTTTTATTGATGCCGCTAGCAATTTAAAATTCATTGCTCGTGTAGGTGCTGGTTTAGAAAGTATTGATTGTGATTACGCCATAAGCAAAGGAATCTTTTTAGTTGCTGCTCCCGAAGGAAATATGAATGCCGTGGGAGAACATGCATTGGGAATGATTTTAAGCTTATTCAACAATTTAAAAAGAGCCGATTTACAAATCCGCCAAGGACAATGGTTGCGAGAAGCCAACCGAGGTTTAGAGTTAGAAGGAAAAACTATTGGATTGATTGGTTATGGAAACATGGGAAAAGCTTTTGCTAAAAAACTTAAAGGTTTTGATTGCGAAGTAATTTGTTACGATTTAAAAGAAAATGTAGGTGATGAAAATGCCAAACAAGTTTCTTTACAAGAACTTCAAGAAAAAACGGATGTATTAAGCATTCACACCCCACATAACGATCAATCTTTTAAAATGATTGATACAAATTTTATCCAAAAATTTAAAAAACCTTTTTACATTATTAATACTGCTAGAGGAACAGCCATTGTTACCCACGATTTGGTTGATGCATTAAAATCTGGAAAAATACTAGGAGCTTGCTTAGATGTTTTGGAATATGAAAAGCTGTCTTTTGAGAACCTTTTTGAAAACAAAGAACTCCCAACTGCCTTTGAATATTTAATCAATGCCGAGAATGTTTTACTCTCCCCTCATATTGCAGGTTGGACAGTGGAATCTAAATTTAAATTGGCCAAAACAATTACTAAAAAGATAGCCCTACATTTTTTCAATAAAGATTTGTAATGTTTACTTTTATGCGTAGACAAGTAAAGCATGGAAGAAATTATTAAAGAATTACAAAATATAAAACAAAACACTGACTTAAACTACAGTGTTAAAACTAGTGTCGAAGATTTTACACAAAAAATATTTAGTGTATTGTTTGATGACAGCATAGATTTGGCTCATAGTTTTGAAGAGTTAGAAAACTTATTTAAAGCCGCTGCTAAAATATCTTGCATGTGTCCTCAAGAAGTTTGTGATGAAACTTGGAATACTTTTGCCCAAAAACTGCCAAAAATACTAAAGGACTTAAATAAAGATGCAAATTATTTTATGGAATCCGATCCAGCAGCAAGAAGGATTGAAGAAATTTACTTTGCATACCCTGGATTTTATGCTTTAGCTATTCACAGATTAAGTCACGAAATATACAATCAAAACTTATACTTATTTGCTCGTTTGATGAGTGAATATGCACACAGACAAACTGGAACAGATATTCATCCTGGAGCTACCATTAAAGCTCCTGTGTTTATAGATCACGCAACGGGAATTGTTATAGGAGAAACCTGTATTATAGAGCCTCATGTAAAAATTTATCAAGGAGTTACATTAGGAGCTTTAAGTGTAAGTAAAGACAAACAAGATAAAAAAAGACATCCTACCGTTAAATCTAATGTATGTATTTATGCAAATGCAACTATATTAGGTGGAGAAACTATCGTAGGAGAAAATTCTATTATTGGAGGAAACGTTTGGGTAACCAAATCTGTTCCAGATAATTCGGTAGTATATAATACTATTGAAGCCAATATCAAAACAAGATAATATTATGTATCGTAAATTATTAGACTGCATTGGAAATACACCATTGGTTGAAACCACTCACTTGGTCAAAAATCCAAATGTAAAATTACTTTTAAAACTAGAGGGAGATAATCCCGGAGGAAGCGTTAAAGATCGTGCTGCATATAGTATGATAAAAGGTGCTTTAGACAGAGGTGAAATAAAAGATGATGACAAGTTAATTGAAGCTACTAGTGGAAATACAGGAATTGCTCTAGCAATGATTGCTCAATTATTAAATATAGATATTGAATTGGTATTACCAGAAAATTCTACGGCCGAGCGTGTACAAACCATGCGTGCCTACGGAGCTAAAGTAACGTTAACTTCTGCTGAGACTGGAATTATTGGTTCTAGAGATTA
Source organism: Wenyingzhuangia fucanilytica (assembly GCF_001697185.1). GTDB lineage: Bacteria > Bacteroidota > Bacteroidia > Flavobacteriales > Flavobacteriaceae > Wenyingzhuangia > Wenyingzhuangia fucanilytica. The sequence continues at coordinate 2,461,192 of NZ_CP014224.1, forward strand.
TGCCGATGAAAAAGTAGCTCAAGGAGGATACATTATGCTAAACCAATTTGCCAATGATGACAATTGGAAAGCACACTATAACACCACAGGACCAGAAATTTGGAGAGATACCAACGGAGAAATAACTCACTTTGTATCTGCCATGGGAACTACCGGAACCATTATGGGAACTTCTACATATTTAAAAGAACAAAACCCTAATGTGCAAATTATTGGAGCCCACCCTAGTGATGGATCTCAAATTCCAGGAATCAGAAAATGGCCAGAAGAATACTTACCAAAGATTTTTGACAAATCTAAAGTAAATACTGTTATGGAAGTTTCAGAAACCGATGCAAGAGCTATGACCAAACGCTTGGCTAAAGAAGAAGGTGTTTTTGCAGGAATGAGTTCTGGAGGTTCTGTAGCTACAGCTGTTAAACTTGCAGAACAACTAGAAAGCGGTGTGATTGTTGCTATTATATGTGACAGAGGTGATAGATATTTATCATCTGATTTATTTGATTAAAAAATACAAACATGAAATTTATAAAACCATTTATCATACTTATTAGTGCTCTTTCTATTATAGGTTGTAAATCAAAACCAAAAGACCCTATTAAAGCCATTGAAGAAGCACATCATAAAACTGATTTTTTAAATCACAAAGCAGTAAAATTTGATATTTTATTAAAGTTTAGAGGAAAGGAAAGATTAAACGCAACCATCACTTTACTTACGAACTCTTCTAAAGGATTAATTGAATATAAAGATGGAAGTAAAATATACACCATTGGCGACAAAGTATTTTACTCTCCAAACTTTAAAAATGTAAAGGCAGTAAGGTTTGATGCTTATACTTGGTCTTATTTTTTTATGTTCCCATATAAACTATCTGATCAAGGAACTCAGTGGTCAGAATTTGGAGAGCACAAATTAAATCAAACAGTTTATAATACTCAAAAATTGAGCTTTACAGCAGGAACTGGAGATGCTCCAGATGATTGGTATTATGTATACTCAGATCAAAATAATCACTTAATTAATACAGCGGCTTATATTGTTACTTTTGGAAAAACTGTAAACAAAGCAGAAAGTGATCCTCATGCTATAAAATACGATCACTATAAAGAAGTTGAAGGAATTCCTATTGCTACCAATTGGACTTATTGGGAATGGAATAAAACCAGTGGTATTTCTAACCAATTAGGAGAAGCAACTATTAGTAACATTAGTTTTGTTAATAAAGTTTCTTTTGAGGTGCCTCAGAATTTTATTGAAAAAGAATGATAGAATTATTTAAATATGCTTTGACAGTTTTTATTGGCTTTTTTGCCATTATGAACCCCATTGCTAATATTCCGGTTTTTATTTCATTGGTAGCCAATGCAGATCGTAAAACCAAAAAAAGAATTAATAAAAAAGCCACACTAACAGCATTTCTGATAGTGTTGGCTTTTTCCCTTTTAGGAAAATTTATTTTTGAAATGTTTGGTATTACCATACCTGCTTTTAAAATTACAGGAGGTATTTTGGTTTTTCATGTAGGTTACGAAATGGTACAATCTAAAAAACCTAGTGTAAAACACATGCAAGATGTTGATCTTGATGAAAATATTGCTATCTCACCTTTGGCCATCCCTGTATTGGCTGGTCCAGGAACCATTGTAACTGCTATGAACTATGTTGCTAACACTGCATACATCCACATTGTCATTGTTATTGCTATTTTTGGATTGATGTGTTATATTACATATTGGGCTTTTCAATTAGGAGATTTTATTGTAGAAAAAACAGGAAACAACATCATTACTGTTATTGGTAAAATAATGGGATTAATACTTGCTATTATTGGTGTAGATATGTTTGTGGAAGGTGTTAAACTTGCCTTTTCGTTAACCTAAAACCTGTTAACAATGTCACATCATCACCATCATCACGATGCAAGTAAAAACATCAGAACGGTTTTCTTTCTAAACCTTTCCTTTACTATTCTAGAAATTATTGGTGGTTTTTACGTAAATAGTGTGGCTATTATTTCTTATGCAGTTCATGACTTAGGTGATAGTTTATCCTTAGGATTTTCTTGGTACATGCAAGAAAAGTCAAAGAAAAAACCTAGCAAAAAATTTACATTTGGCTATAAACGTTTGTCTTTACTTGGAGCGCTAGTCAATAGTCTAGTCCTTTTAACTGGATCTATTTTTGTTATCTATGCAGCCATTGATAGATTGATTACCCCACAATATTCTGACGCAAAAGGAATGTTGATTTTTGCCATTTTTGGAGTATTAGTAAACGGTTATGCTGCATGGAAAATAAGTAGTGGAAAAACTTTAAACGAAAGGGTATTATCATGGCATTTAATAGAAGATGTACTAGGTTGGTTAGCCGTAATGATTGTAGCTATTGTCTTAAATTTTAAAAACATCCCCTATTTAGATCCTGCACTATCTATTTTAATTACTCTCTATATTCTTTGGAATGTTATTAAAAGACTTAAAGAAACTTTATATTTGTTTTTACAAGCTCAACCCTTAGACATAGATATTGATATCATCAAAAAAGAAATTTTAGATATTTCTGATATTAACACCATTCATCACACCCATATTTGGTCTTTAGATGGAGAGCGACATGTATTTACCACTCATATTATTTTAAAAACAGATAGTACTTTAAAAGAAATGTTACAGGTAAAAAAAGACATAAAAAAGATACTTAAAAAATATCCTTTTGATCATATTACAATCGAAACTGAATTTGCCAATGGAGATTGTTCTATGTAAACCTCTGTTATCACAATAAACAAAACTATTCCTATCATTTATAGAGATCTTAATTTCTAAACCAACTCTATGAGAAATCAACTACTATTACTTTTTATTACATTTAGTATTTCTACACTTTATGCTAACAGCACCATAGTTAAAAAAGATACTATTACTACTACAGACAATACAGTTCTAATTGGAGATATTAAAAATTTAGATGCTTTAAAATTAATCATCAGTACAAATTATAGTAAAGATGATTTACACTTAAAATGGAACAATATAGCATCTATAAAATCAGATAAAAACTTTACTTTTTTCTTTTCTAATGGAGAAAGAATTAGAGGAAAAATATCAGACATTAATCTTGATTTTATCGAAATTAGAAATGATAAAACCACTAATAAATTTTTAAGAAAACAACTTATAAGTTTTAAACTAACCGACGATTTGTTTCATGATAGATTTGATGCACATACAGAATTTTCTCTATCCCATAAAAAAGCACTAAATTATTTTCAATACAGTACAGATCTTGGAGTAAATTATGATACTAAAAAAATAAGTTTACTTTTTGATTTAAACATCAACAATGTACACACCAATAGCACTGATAATATTAAAAGACTAACCTTAAATACAGGAGTTGATAATTATTTAAAAAACAACTTTTACATAAGTAGTAGAGTTAAATTATTTAAAAACTCTCAACAAAACCTAGATTTAAGAACCACAACTTCTACTGCTTTTGGAGTAAAATTCATCAACAGACCTAAGATAGTATCTAACGTAACTATTGGATTATCTTTAAACAACGAAAGATTTACTCAAAATAATTTCCACGAAAATAGTATTGAAATCTATTCTGGATTAAAAATAAAGTTGTTAGATTTTAACAAAAACACATTAGAATTTAACTCACATCATTATTTATCTACAACAAGTGGTAAAAGATTTAGGGCAGATTCTCAACTAGATTACAAACATGATTTACCTCATTCTCTCTATATGAAAGCATCATATAGCTACAATTATGATAGTCAAATATCTGAGGCTAGTAAGAAACTTGATTACATCACTAATTTAGGTATTGGCTGGAAGTTTAAATAATTATTTAAACTTTAAAACCATATCACTCTTTTTAATTTCCTCCTCGTTCATCAGCATTTTATAATACTTTCCTGTATTGTAATACGTTGTTTGATTACTGTAAAAAGGACTTAAAAAATATCCTGATTGTCCTGTTGGTGTTACCGCATAAGAATTTTCTACATCAGAAAAATCTATTACTCTACGACTTGATGGCCCTGCATTTACCTTAAATTCATTACCCTCTGTATAATCAAACATTAAATTGTTGATGGTTTCATTTCCACCAACCATAGGAAAAGGTCCTACGTTAAAAATCTTTTTAAGCAAATCCATTTTAGCCAAAGCATGTTCGTATGTTACCGTGTGTACTTTAGACCATTTCCATTCATTAATATCATCACCCAAAGCAATTTTTAACTCTTCTACAGAACTTTTAAAAGATGTAGTTACAATCTCTTTAAAAGTTTCTTTTCTTAAAGTAGAGACATTATCCCACCAAACTGAATTTGGATTTTTTAAGTATTTATTTTGAGTTCTTCTTGACAAATTAGAGTTCACAAAATCTTTAAAATCCTCAATTCCCAATTCATCTTCAAAAGTATTTTTCCAAAGTCTAAAAATTAATTTATAATAAATGGTTGGCTCTATATTATCTAATCCGTGATTTCCTTTCCATTTTACCAACCTGTCTAGTACAACTAATTCAAAATCATTTAGCTCATCAATATCAATTCCATAAGCCAAATCATTAACATTTTTAACAGCAGTCGTGTTGGTGTGGCTATTGGTCATACTTTTCATATCACTAACAGATAATTTTTCTTTAGACTCTATTGCTTTTTTAATTTCTACAGCCCTATCTTTTGATAAATAATACCCTGGATATAAAACTCCATCTACAGCTTCTGGTTGTACATTGGAGGTAAATACAAATCCTTTAGGAGGGTTAATCGCCTTTGGATTTTTACTAAATGGCAACCATTCTTTTTGGAGCTGAGACAAATCTTTTCCGTTTAATATAAACTTGGTGTTTACTTCGGGAGATAAATGTTTGTATAACTGCCCTGCAGACCATAAACCAATATTATCATTTTTATCACCATAAACAAAGTTCAACCCAGGAGCAGACAACGTAGCTATGTAGTTTTCAAAATCATAAATATCTTTTGCATGATTAATTCCATAAGCTGTTTGCAACACCTGATTAGGTTTTTCGTTATACACCCATTGCACCACGGTTGGCAAGCTATCTTGTTCTTTATCATTATTAAAAACAGTTCCTAAAACCGTTTTTTTAATAATGATGTTTTTAGGTTTTTCTCCTTTAATATTTATTTGCTTTTCAATCAATTCATAATCATAATAGCCCATAGCTGTGCTATACTTTGTGCTATCTTTTGGATTTTGTTGAATTTGATAAAAGTCTAAATCATCATTTTCAAACATGGTTATTCCAAAAGCATAATCTCTATTATGTGCTAACAACGGAAAAGGAAACAAGCCCAAATAAAACCCATAATTTTTATAGTTTGGCGTTCTAATATGTGCTTGATACCATACCTGTGGTTGTGCAAAACCAATATGTGGGTCGTTTTCAAGCATTACTTTACCTGTAGTTGTTTTTTCTGGAGCCAATACCCAAGCATTACTACCAATTAATTGTGGAAATGGTAGTTTTTCTAGTAGATGATTTATACTAGAAATACTATTTTTTCTAACATCATAATTTTCTTGATAAACAGTATTTTCATCTACCTCAATAGCCAAATCTTTTAGATATTCAGCTCCTAAATTATTTTTTATATGTGTTAGTACAGGATCGGTTTTAAAAGCATGAGCAAAATTAAAAGCCATGTATGCGGTAACATAATAAATATCTTTAGCCGAATAATGCTCTTTTTCTATCCCCAACAAAGAAAACTCAATAGGTGTAGGTCCATTATCTATATAAGCATTAATTCCTTTTAAATATGCCTCTACAAGTGCTTTAACTTTTGGGTTATTATCTAGGTTTTTTACTTGATTATTTACAGTTTCATCAATTCCTAAATTTGAGAAAAACACATCAACATCTAATAAATCTTTACCTAAAATTTCGGACAATCTTCCTGCCGCAATTCTTCTTAATAATTCCATTTGCCACAAACGTTCTTGCGCGTGTACATATCCAAAAACGTTCATTGCTTTTTGTTCAGAATCGGCAAAAATATGAGGGACACCAATGCTGTCAAAATAGACCTCGGAACCCTCTACTCCATCAAGATTAATTGTTCCTTTATAGGTAGGTTTTAAATATTGTAAATACCCATAACCTACAGCAAATAAACCTACTAGTAGGGAAAAAACCACTATGATAACTTTCTTGAAAACCTTCATGTTATAATTTTAAAAAGTAGTTAAAGATAAAAAATCCTTTTGCACTAGACTTAGGAAACATAGCGATAATTTTGTTAATTTGTAGTGTAATATTTCCTTGATGAAGAAACTTCAAATGGTTGACTTAAATAGTCAATACCTAGACATAAAAGAACAAATTGACAACTCTATTCAACAAGTAATAGATCAAACTTCTTTTATAAACGGTCCACAAGTTCAAAGTTTCAAAAAAAACTTAGCAGATTACTTAAATGTAAAACACGTAATTCCTTGTGGAAATGGAACCGATGCTTTACAAATCTCTTTAATGGCTTTAGGTTTACAGCCAGGTGATGAAGTAATTACTGTTGATTTTACTTTTGCTGCTACTGTTGAAGTTATAAAACTACTTGGATTAACCCCTGTTTTAATTGATGTTGAATTAGACACTTTTAACCTTAGTGTTTCTGCTTTAGAAAAAGCCATCACTCCAAAAACAAAAGCCATTGTACCTGTACATTTATTTGGACAATGTGCCAATATGGAAGCTATTTTAAGTTTAGCAAAAAAACACAATCTATTTGTTGTAGAAGACACAGCACAGGCTTTAGGAGCAGATTATATTTTTGCAGATGGAACCACTAAAAAAGCCGGAACCATAGGAACGATAGGAACAACGTCTTTTTTTCCATCAAAAAACCTTGGATGTTACGGAGATGGTGGAGCTATTTTTACCAATGATGATGATTTGGCTCATACTCTTAAAGGAATTACCAACCATGGAATGTATCAAAAATATTATTACGATATAGTGGGAGTAAATTCTCGTTTAGATAGTATTCAAGCCAATATTTTAAATATCAAACTTCCTTATTTAGATACCTACAACAAAGCAAGACAGCAAGCAGCTGATTTTTACAACAATGCTTTTGCAACCTGCCCACATATTATAACCCCTACTACCTCAATATTTTCTATCCATGTTTTTCATCAATATACTTTAAGAATCACCAATGGTAAAAGAGATGATTTACACGAGTATTTAAAAGAACAAAACATTCCAAACGCAATTTATTACCCTGTTCCTTTGCACAACCAAAAAGCCTATCAGCAAGAAAACGTTATCGAAGAAAATTATAGCAACACCAATTCATTGGTTGAACAAGTAATATCTTTACCTATGCACACCGCTTTAGAAAAAGAGCAACTGGAATTAATTACAAAGACAATACTTAATTATATAAACAATACTTATTAATATGGCTAAGCAAATATTAGTTACGGGAGGTTTAGGATTTATCGGATCTCATACTGTAGTAGAATTACAAAACGCAGGATTTGACGTAGTAGTAATTGATGATTTATCTAATACAACCATTAAAGTTTTAGATCAAATTACAGAAATCACTGGTACAAAACCAGCTTTTGAACAGATTGACTTACGTATTAAAGCAGATGTTAAAACCTTTTTTGATAAATATCAAATTGATGGAATTATTCATTTTGCTGCTTTTAAAGCTGTAGGAGAAAGCATGCACAAACCTTTAGATTATTACGAAAATAATTTAGGTGCTTTGGTTTATCTTTTACAAGAAATGAGAGATAGAAAATTAGACAACTTTATTTTCTCTTCTTCATGTACTGTTTATGGTCAAGCAGATGAATTGCCAATTACTGAAAAAGCTCCAGTTAAAAAAGCAGAATCTGTATACGGAAACACAAAACAAATTGGTGAAGAAATTATTGAAGATGCTTCTAAAGCACACGGAATTAATGCAATTGCTTTAAGATATTTTAATCCAGTAGGAGCTCACGAATCTGTTAAAATTGGAGAATTACCTTTAGGAGTTCCTCAAAACTTAATTCCTTTTATTACACAAACTGCTGCTGGAATGAGAGCTGAATTATCTGTTTTTGGTGATGATTATGATACTCCTGACGGAACTGCTGTAAGAGATTATATTCACGTGGTAGATTTGGCTAAAGCACACATCGCTGCTTTAAACCGTTTGATTGAAAAAAACAACAAAGAAGCTTACGAATTTTTTAACGTAGGTACAGGAACTGGAAGTTCTGTTTTAGAAGTTATCAATGCTTTTGAAAGTGCTAACGGAGTAAAATTAAACTACAAAATTGTAGATAGAAGAGCTGGAGATATTACTGCTGCTTACGCAGATACTACTATTGCTAACAAAGAGTTAAATTGGAAAACTGAGTTAAGCTTAGAAACTGCTTTAAAATCTGCTTGGGAATGGCAGAAAAAACAAAAATAATTTCAATATTATTAAGACATAAAAAAAGCCTTTCTATTAGTTTAGAAAGGCTTTTTATTTATTATTTCTTTATACTACAACCAATAGCTCTGGTTTCTTTTACAGGAATATTATTTCCTGCTAGTAAAGCATCTACAGCGTTCTCTACATATTTTTCTTTTACTGCATTTACATCTTTATAATTATCATCAATAGCTCCAATATATTTCACTACATTTCCTTTGCTTGTTTTTTGTAATAAGAAAATATGTGGTGTTTTAGTTGCTCCATACTTTGGATAAACAGTTTGCTCCTTATCAATTAAGTAAGGAAAAGTAAATCCTTTTTCTGTAGCTCTTTGTTTCATTGCATCTAAATTATCTCCAGGTTTTACAGCTGTATTATTAGGCATAATAGCTATCACCGGATAACCTTTTGAGGCATATTTATTGTTTAAAGCTATAATTCTATCTTCATAGGCTACAGCATACGGACAGGTATTACAAGTAAACGTAACTATAAACCCTTTGGCATCCTTATAATCGGCTAAAGAAACCATTTTTCCATCAATATTTTTTAAAGAGAAATCTGCTGCTACATCTCCTACAACATATCCTTTATCATTATTTTTTGGATTGATGGTAAAGGCACTCACAATAACTACAAGTGCTAATAAACTGATGATTTTAAGTGTTTTCATATTATTTATTAATTTAAAAATTGTTTGATTTCATTTTCTAAAGTTTCATAAGTAAAAGATTGCTCAAAAAACTTACTTGAATCATTTTTGTAAATGATGGTAGCAGGTAAAGCACCAGACCAACTTTCATCAACTTTAGGAATCCAAGTATTCATATCAACATCATCTAAAGCAATTACTTTTGATTGTATATTTTTCTCCTTTAAGAAAGGTTTTAGTTTTGTATTGTATTGATTAGGAAAATCTAAACTCACCAAAAGAACTTCTACATTTTTATCTTTATAATTTTCTCCTATTTTTTCAAAATAAGGTAACTCTTTTACACATGGAGCACACCATGTTGCCCAAAAATTAACCACATAAACCTTATCATCCTTTTGTTCTAAAAACTTTTTAAAACCATTAAAATCATATACTTCTAATTTCTCTACATTTTCTGTCTTTTTTACTTTTTTCTCTTCCTTCTTTTTAGAATTTTGACAAGAAATTAAAACAAAAAACGACATAAATAAAACAATGATTCTCATACAAATAACACTTTTGAACTTAAAATAGAACGCTACTAAAATTAAATATTTTTAATATTATTTGTATCATAAATCGTACCCTAAATTTTACCATAAGTCACTAAAACAAAAAAATCAGCCAATTGGCTGATTTTTTTGTTTTGAATTAATTGGTATGCTCTAGCAAACGAATTCCATTTTCTTCTAAAGTAATTACTTTGTTTTTATACAAACCTCCAATAGCATTTTTAAAAGCTTTTTTACTCATTCCTAACTCATACTTAATCGTGTCTGGTTCTGATTTATCAGTAATAGGTAAAAATCCGTTATGAGCTCTTAATGCATTTAAAATTTGCACTTGAAACTTGGTAATACTATTTCTAAAACCAATAGGTTGCAAAGAAACATCTAGCTTTCCATCATCTCTTACTTTCTTAACATAACCTTTTAATCTTTGCCCTTCTTCTAAGCGTTGATATACTTCATTGCTATACAACATTCCTTCACAAACCTCATCTACCAAAACAGTAATTCCTAATTTGGAAAAACTCCCTACTATAATTCCAACCTCTTGACCTACTTCAAAATCTTCCATACTTTATGCTTTAAACTTTTCAAAATAAGTTCTTAACACCTCATCATTACTATTGCTAGGCGTAAAAACTTCTAATATTTTTGGTTGCTTACTTTCATTATAAAAAGTTTCCAACCCTTTTTTTGTACTATCTAAATCTGTAGCTTTTACATATTCAAATCCATACATTTTTGCCAAATGCTCTGCGGTATAGTCATGTGGCGTTTCAAAATAAGACAATGCATTAGTTTGCTTTGGCCCTGGCAATATTTTAAAAATACCTCCTCCACTATTGTTCACAATAACAATTCTAAAATTGGCAGGAATATATTGGCTCCATAGCGCATTGCTATCATATAAAAAACTCAAATCTCCTGTAACCAAGGTTACTTGTTTTTGAGTTTTCATCGCGGATCCAATGGCTGTAGAAGTACTTCCATCAATTCCACTTGTTCCTCTGTTACAAAAAACAGCAATATCATCATTGATGTCAAACAACTGTGCATAACGCACCGTAGCACTATTACTTAACTGCAATACAGATTGCAAAGGTAAAGACTTGTTTACCAAATCAAACACTTTAAAATCAGAATATTTAGTAGCATCTGCATATTTTTGATGTGCTATTTTTCTTGATTTTTTAACAGCCAATCCTTGTGCTTGATAATTGCTTTCTACTGGTTTTGTTAACCAAAAAAATTGACTAAAAAACAACTCTGTAGAAATTTTAAAATATTTAGTTAAACATTGAAAAGTATCGTAACCAAATGTTGGATGTACAGCAAAATGATGCTTTGGCTTAAAAGCTCTTAAGTATTGTTTTATTTTTTTTGACACTACTAGGCCTCCAATAGTTAACAAAACTTCTGGTTGATAAAAACTCTTTTCTTCCTCTGTTAAGCCTGCCAAAAATTGATCTATACTGTTGATAACTCCTTCGTTATTTATATTTGATGTAGTTTCTGTTAACACCAATACAGAAGGATCTTTTAACAAGTGGTTAATTTGTGTTTGTAACAATTTACTTGGTTGACTCACTCCAAGCAATACTATTTTTTTAGTAGCCTTGTTCCAAATTTCTGCATAAGGCTCCAATTCTTTAACCTCTAATGCTTTTTCTTGTAATAATTGTTCCTCTTGTTGTTCTACCAAAGGATAACTTAACAAATCATCAACCAAATTGTAAAGTGGTTCATCAAAAGGCACATTAATATGTACAGGTCCTTTCTGTTTATTTGCTACACTTATAGCCTTAAACAGTAATTTCTTGTTATATGCTCTATCAACCTCGTTTTGAATAGCTGTTAAATTCGCTTCAAATAAAATATGGTTCTTAAACACTCCTTCTTGACGAATGGTTTGCCCATCACCTATGTCAATCATTTCTTTTGGTCTATCTGCAGAAATCACAATTAAAGGAATATTTCCATAAAAAGCTTCGGCTACTGCCGGATAGTAATTTAACAATGCAGAACCAGAAGTACAGCTAACAACTGTAGGTTTTTTAGTTTTTTGAGCCATTCCCAAAGCCACAAAAGCAGCACAACGCTCATCTACAATACTATAAGTATTTATAGTTGAAACTTGACTAAAACCAATGGTTAACGGAGCATTACGAGAACCAGGTGATATGACCACCTCGTGTATATGATTGGCAACACAGGAAGCGATGACCATTTGAGCCAATTCATTTTCAGGATATTTCATTCAAATATTTCTCTAAATAAGTGTGTAAAATTACAAATAAAAAGATAGTATCTTTACGTATACAATGTTTCTTTTTAGCCATGGATGAACTTATTGATATTGTTAATTTACAAGGAGAACCTACAGGAAATGCCTGTTTAAAAAGTTTTGCTCATCAAAATGGAATTTTACACGCAAGTGTGCATATTTGGCTCTACACAAGCAATCAAGAAATACTCATACAAAAAAGAAAAGAAGACAAAGAAACCTTTCCTAATTTATGGGATGTATCTGTAGCTGGTCATATTGCTGCTGGAGAAACGGCAATAAATGCTGCGCTAAGAGAGGTTAAAGAAGAAGTTGATTTAACTCTTTCTAAAAAAGGATTAAAATATATTGGCATTTTTGAAGAGAAACACCAACATGCTAACGGAATTATAGATCATGAAATTCATCATATCTACCTTGCTCAATTAAATTGTGATTTAACAGCACTTACTCCTCAAAAAGAAGAAGTATCTGCCATCAAACTCATCAGTCTACAAGAGTTTGAAAAAAATTATAAAGACAGTAATGTTTACGTAGCTCATCATCATGAGTACTATCATTACATCATTAAAAAACTGAAAGAAACTAACAAATGAAAAATACTATTGCAGAAAGGATTACAGATTTCATCAAAACCTATCCTCCTTTTGATAACTTACCCTACAACGATCTTTATCAACTTGCCGAAGAAACAAAAGTTATTTATTTAGATAAAGATGAAACGCTTTTCACTCAAGGAAAACCCGCTAAGGAACATTTTTTTATTGTTAACCAAGGAGCCATAAGAATTTACCGTTACGAGGGAGAAAAAAACATTGAGGTTGAAATGTGTGACGAAGGTGATGTTTTAGGATTAAGAGCTTTAATTGTAAACGAAAACTACAATCTAAATGCTAAAGCTTACGAAGAATCTATTGTATACGGAATTCCTATCCATATTTTTAATGATAAATTTGAAAACAACCCAGAGGTTAGTAAATATTTAATCACTCGTTTTGCTAGTAACTCTTCTACTAGATTTTCTCAAGAGGATAACGAAAGAATTTTTGCAGATTACAAAAGAACAACCAATACAGATTATTTTAGTTCTAAAATTAGTAATTTGATGACTACAGCTGTTTGTTGTAATCATAAATCTACCATTCAAGAGGCTGCACAAATTATGAGCGATAATAAAATCAGCTCTATTTTTATCTTAAAAAAAGACAAACCAACAGGAATTATTACCAATAAAGATTTACTACATAAAGTTGCTACGGGTAAATATGGAGTAGATGAAAATGTAAAAAAAATTATGGCTTCGCCTGTAATTTCTGCCTCTCCTAACGTTTCAATTGCCGAGGCACAAATTATTATGCTTAAAAACAAGATTGGAAACGTTTGTGTAACTAAAGATGGAACCCCTGATAGTAAATTATTAGGAATGTTAACTCAACAAGACATTGTAGCATCACTTAGTAACAACCCTGCTGTATTGATGAAACAAATTAGTAGAGCTAGAACTATTCCTAGACTTAGAGACTTAAGGCAACAACTAAATGATCTTTTAAAAAGATACATTAACCAACATATTTCTTTTACACACACCCTTACAGTGGTTGCAGAATTAAATGAGACTATCAATCAAAAAGCTGTTGAAATTTCTATTAAGGAATTAGATAAAACTCCTCCTGTAAGATTTGCTTTTTTTGCTTTAGGTAGTCAGGCTAGAAAAGAACAGTTGGTTCCTACAGACCAAGATAATGGAATTATTTTTGAAGATGTTCCGGCTCATAAATTAGAAGATATTAGATCTTTTTTCACAGAACTTGCTGCTGTAATTAGTAAAAACCTACACTCAATTGGATACGAATATTGTCCTGCAGAAATGATGGCTAGTAATCCTGAGTGGTGCTTATCTAAAAGCGAATGGGAAGAAAAATTTAAAGAGTGGATTTTTAATCCAAACGAAAAAAACATCTTGTTAAGCTCTATCTTTTTTGATTTCAACTTTGTTTATGGTGATAAAGAATTGGTAAACGACATGTCGGCCATAGTTCATGAAAGCACTAAAAACAATCACCGATTTTATATGTTTATGGCTAAAGATGCTTTAAAAAGTCCTAGTCCACTTGGATTTTTTAGACAATTTTTAGTAGATCAAGATGGAGCTCATAAAGATCATTTTAACATCAAACAAAGAGCCTTAATGCCATTGATTGATGCCGCTAGAATTTTAACCCTACAACACAATTTAAAAGGAATTAACAACACTCCAGAAAGATATTATAAGCTAAGAGAACTTGAACCACAAAATGCAGAAATATACGAGGCTTGTGCCTATGCCTTTAAAGCTTTGTTAAAATACAAAACCAAAAATGGACTAGATACACTTGGAGAAGATGATGGTAAATTTATCAAATTAGAAAACTTATCAAAATCAGATAAAGTAAAGCTAAGACGTTGTTTTAAGCCTATTAAAAGTATTCAAGAAGTCATCACCATTCGTTTTCAACCTACATTATAAAATCAAGCTATGTGGAATAATATCAAAAAAAACATAGACTACTTTTTAAAAAAAAGACATCTACCCGAATATTGGAAAGAATATGTAGAAACCTTAAAAAATATTCCGACCAAAAGTATTGAAGATTCAAGATTTGTAGTTTTTGATTGTGAAACTTCTGGACTGAACCCTAAAGAAGATAGAATTTTATCTATGGGTGCAGTAATCATTAACGGAAATACCATCAACATTAAAGATAATTTTGAAATCTATTTAGAGCAAGATGTTTTTAATAGAGAAAGTGTGCCTATTCACGGTTTACTAAAACACGGAAAACAAAAAAAAATATCCGAAGAAGAAGCCATTAAACTTTTCTTAAAATATATAGAAGGAGCTATTTTGGTAGGACATCACATTAGTTTTGATGTTAGTTGTGTTAATTATGCTCTTAAAAGAATGGGCTTACCTAAATTAAAAAACAGAGTTTTAGATACAGGAATTTTATTTAAAAAAACTAAGCATCAACTATACTCAGAAGCATTTTCAAAAGTGTTTAGTTTAGATGAAGTTTGTGATGAATTAAAAGTTAAAAAGAAAGATAGACATACAGCATCTGGTGATGCCTATATTACAGCTATTGTATTTTTTAAAATATTGGGTAGGCTAAACAGAAATAACGATTTAACTCTTAAAGAATTATTTTATACCCCAAAAATGATTTACTAAGCTCTTTTCATTTTGAAAATCATAAAGAATAATTTAACTTTAAAAGGTTGATTTATTGCTATGATTATTTACAGATATAGTTTTACGAGATACAACTATTGTAAAAATCGATAGCGAATTAAAAATCAATTAATTTTTACTATGTATTTTTAACCTGTAAATTAAAAACATATCAAATTATTATGAAAAGATTAACTTCACAAAACGGTGCACCAATATCTGATGATCACAATAGTATTTCTGCGGGTAGCAGAGGCTCTTTAACTTTTGACAATTGGCAATTGATGGAAAAACTGGCTCACTTTAACAGAGAAAGAATTCCAGAAAGAGTAGTACACGCTAGAGGTTACGGTGCTTATGGTACCTTTAAGCTAACCAAAGATTTAAGCGACTACACCATTGCTAAATTTTTACAAAATACTGGAAAAGAAACAAAAGTATTTGCTAGATTTTCTACCGTTGCAGGAGGACAAGACTCAAGTGATTATGTAAGAGATGTTAGAGGTTTTTCATTAAAGTTTTATACCGAAGAAGGAAATTGGGATATGGTGGGTAACAACACACCTGTATTCTTTTTAAGAGACCCTTCTAAATTTCCAGACTTTATACATTCTCAAAAAAAAGATCCTAAAACCAATGTTCCAAACCCATCAAACCACTTTGAGTTTTGGGCAAGTAATCCACAATCATTACATCAAGTAACGATATTGATGTCAGAAAGAGGAATCCCTTTTTCTTTAAGACATATGAACGGATACGCTTCTCACACTTTAAGTTTTTGGAATAACAATGGAGAGCGTTTTTGGGTAAAATGGCATTTTAAAACCAATCAAGGAATTAAAACTTTAACCAATGAAGAAGCTGCTTTAAAAGACGCACATGGTATGCAAGAGGATTTGGTTTCATCTATAGAAAATGGTGACTTTCCTAGTTGGACTGTAAAAGTTCAAATCATGCCAGAAAAAGATGCTGAAACTTATGATATCAATCCTTTTGACTTGACTAAAGTTTGGCCTCATTCTGATTATCCTTTGGTAGAAATTGGGCAATTAGAATTAAATGAAAACGTAACAAATTATTTTGCAGAAACAGAACAGTCTGCCTTTAGTCCAGGGAACTTGGTGCCAGGACTAGGAGCTTCTCCTGATAAAATGTTACAAGCTAGATTATTTGCTTATGGTGATGCACATAGATACAGAGTTGGAGCTAATCATAATCAAATTCCTGTAAACAGTCCTAAATGCCCAGTACACCACTATCAACAAGATGGGGCTATGGCTACAGGAGGTTGCCCATATGGTCATGGATCTTCAACAAAAAACGAAGCTGTAAATTTCTATCCAAACGACAGAGATGATGCTCCTAAACAAGATGAAAGTATAGCTGAACCACCTTTAAAAATTAATGCAGACACCATTGCAAGGTTTGATAGTAGAGAGGAAGACAATTACTCACAAGCAGGAAATTTATTTAGAATAATGAGTGATGAGCAAAAAGAAACCTTAACTAATAATATTGTAGGAGGATTACAACATGCCAATGCTGATATTCAAAAAAGGATGATTGCTCAATTTGAGAAAGCCGATCCAGAATACGGAAAATTGGTTTCAGAAAAATTAAAAAATTAACTATTTAAAAATCTCAACTGAATAAGTTGAGATTTTTTTAATAAAAACACTCAATTGTTAAATTTTTATATTCTACCCCAAATACATGCATCAAAGGTGAAGATGAGAGTTTTTATGTTATTATAATCTATTACCTTTGTACTGAATAAAAAAAACCACACAAATAAACGTCCAAAATGCCTAAAACTACAACCATAAAACATGCTGATTTTGTATTGATTGGTGGAGGAATTATGAGTGCCACATTGGCTGTATTACTTTACGAAAAGTTTCCTGGTAAAAAAATTACCGTGATTGAAAAACTTCCAAAAATGGCTGAAGAAAGTTCAGAAGCTTGGAACAACGCAGGAACGGGACACGCAGGAAATTGTGAGTTAAATTATACTCCTGAGAAAAACGGAACTATAGATCCTGCCAAAGCATTAAAAACAGCAGCTCAGTTTTATGATACTTTAGCGTTTTGGAGAGATTGTGCAGAAAAAGGATACATTCAAAACATTAATAAATGTATTTCTTCTGTACCACACATTAGTTTTGTTCAAGGAAAAAAAGACGTTGAGTTTTTAGAAAAAAGATGGAACGTTTTAAAAGAAACTGAACATTTTAAAGACATGATTTTTTCTAAAGACATAGAAAAAATTAAAGAATGGATTCCGTTAATGATGGAAAAGCGTAGCAAAAGATCTGCCGTTGCTGCTACCTACATGGAAAACGGATACGATGTAAATTTTGGAGAAGTTGCAGAGCAAATCTTCCGATTTTTAGGAAAACAACCTAATGTTGATTTGGTGAACGACAGTAACGTTATCAATTTACAAAAAACAGAAAACAAGCGTTGGTTATTAAGTGTTAAAGGACAAAATGTTGGTAAACACTGGAAAATAGTATCTAACTATGTATTTGTTGGTGCTGGTGGTGGTGCTTTAAAACTATTAGAAAAATCTGATATTAGAGAAGCAAGAGGTTACGGTGGTTTCCCTATTAGTGGATTGTGGTTACGTTGTACCAACCCAGAAATCATAGAACAACATCATGCTAAAGTATACGGAAAAGCTAAAAAAGGAGCTCCTCCAATGTCTGTTCCACACATGGATACTAGAATGATTAACGGACGTAAAGAATTATTATTTGGACCTTATGCAGGATTTACCACAAAATTCTTAAAACACGGTTCTCATTTTGATTTACCTAAATCTGTGGAATTTGATAATATTATGAGCTTATTAGGAGCTGGTTATCACAATTTACCATTGGTAGGTTATTTAGTTAAACAAGTACGTTTAAAATTTGAAGACAGAATGGATATGCTGCGTGAATTTTATCCTGAAGCAAAGGATGAAGATTGGAAAGTTGTAGTAGCAGGTCAACGTGTTCAGATTATTAAAAAAGATAAAAACGGAAAAGGTAAACTAGAGTTTGGAACAGAAGTTATTGTTTCTAGAGACAAAAGTATTGCCGGTTTGTTAGGGGCATCTCCTGGAGCTTCTACTTCTTATTCTGTAATGAAGAGTGTTATGGAAAAATGTTTTAAATAAAAACGATACACATATAAAAAAATCCCAACTCTCTGAGTTGGGATTTTTTATTTAAAAGCTATTTCTTTTTAAGTACCACCGTTATACTTTTTCCTTTATCATAAATATCTGTAGGTAAATCAATACTAAATAAAGTAGTCTTGTTTTTAATTTTTACATCTTTAGATGTTTCCACCTCAAACTCACCACTAATCTCAAAAGACAATTGCTTTTTTTGTTGAGTAGGATCTACAACTTTTACAATCCAATCTTTATTGCTTTTCTCCATAGTTAACAAACAAGGAGAATGGATTCGTATTTTCTGTTTTTTACCAAACGTTACTTCACAAGGTTCAAAAGCAGTAATGGCTATTTTTTCTCCTTTGTTAAAACTTAAGGCATGTACTTTTTTATTAAGCACAAGCACATTTGCTAACGTATTTTTAATTTCTTTTTTTATTTGATTTTTCCCTATACCTACTACACTTACATACGCATAAGCAGCATTGTTTGGGCTTTTTCCATGATTGATTTCAACATCAAAAATATCTTTAGATATTAATTCATCCGTATGCCAAGACAATACCTTTTTCCAACTCCCCGTTTGTTTTTCTTGTGTAACTTTTAACTCTTGCTTATCTAAACTTATATAAGCAATGCTATCGTGCCACACAGCTGTTGTTTTTCCTTTCTTTTTAAGCTCAAAAACTTCTCCCTTTTTGTAACATTGATTAATGGTGGTAACCAAATCAAACTCTGCATTACTGTTGATGGCTGAACCTAAAGCATAAACATAATTGTCTATAAAAAAATAGGATTTGTTTGCCTCTACACCATCTCTTCTATATTTAAAAGCAGATAATCCAATGTTTTCACTTTTTAAACCACCAGTAAAATGAGATCCGTTTTTATATCCATCCCAAGTTAAAACCTTAATTTTTGAAGTGTCTTGAACCGTAGTGGTACCTGGTAATTTTTTCCAATTCCAAACAGGATAAATTTCATGATATTCATCTCCTCTACGATAAATTAAGTTGGTTCCATCTCCTAAATAATATCCTTGCAAATTTTCTCCATTACCGGCTTCACCACCAATTACACGCTGAGATGACATTCTAAGTGCCGTAAAAAAAGTATTTGCTCTGTATAAGCTATAATCTGAATTTCTAAAATGTACGTATTCCTTAGGAGCTTCCGTTGGATTTTTATGCTCATCAAAAGCATTAAACTTTTTCTCCAAACTTTTATACAAATCTGCTTTAGATATAGGCCCTCTATATTTTTTTCCGTTTACTTCTTCTGGAAAAATTTGTCTTCCGGTAGCCAAGGTTTCATATTTTCCTTTGTACACTACTTTTTGCTGACCTTTAAACATTAAATTCCGCATTAAGTCTACTTGCTCTGTAGAAAAGGTAACATCAGTTTTATTAAAAATAAACATCCATTTTATGATGTCTTCTGCAAAGTGCAATCCATAATTTCCAAACTGAGGTTGGGGTCCATGTTGATGAAATGAAAAATCGGGTTGAATCCCTTCTTCATAAGGTTTTGAAAGTACCATAACTGATTTAATAGTCTCAGCTGACTTTTGTATCAATTCATCATTCCCTCTTAACAATTCACGCATAAACACATTACCACTTAACCAAATTTTATTCTGACCTGTCATATATATTTTTGACTTATCCATAATTTCTAAAGATTTAATCATGGTAGTATCTGGAATCATAGATTCGCACAACACAAGTGTAGGCCCTAAACTTTGTGGAACACCTATTTCTTGATGCCACCAATTATCGCTATAAAAATTATTATCAGTCCAATAGTTAAGAACCCCTACTATAACTTTTGCCATTTTAGGAGAATGGTAATATTTACTCTTAGGGTAATGATAAGCCTTTGCTAAAGTAATCAACCTTTTTAGATGTGTTCTTGGTTGCCAATTGCTTCTTCTATGCATTTGATAGTCGATATCTGTAAAAGAAAAATCTTGATCTAAAATATTTAACAGCAATTTTACCTCAGATTCCTCTACCTCATCTAATAAATAAAATTCTTTAAAATTTTGTTTTAGCTTTTCAATATCAACCGCATAAACCCATTGATTTAAAAACAAAAACACCACTATTAAAATACACTTGTAAATTTTCATCCTCAACTTTTCTGTTTGCAAATACTAAACTAACCAATTCTAATGTATAGAACCTTTTATAAAATAAAAAAGTAGCTTAGGTAATATACCCAAGCTACTTTTAAATTGTAATTTCTAAACTACTAGAATTTATGCAATTGTATATTTTCCAAAATGGATTTTAAATTCTTTTTGCAAAGCTTGTAATTGTTCTAATTCTTTAGACAACACAATGGCTAAAGACAATCCTTTGTTTCCTCCTCTTGCCGTTCTACCACTTCTGTGTACAAAATATTCTGTATTCTCTGGCAATTGATAATGGATTACGTAGTTTACATTAGGAACATCAATTCCTCTTGCCGCTACATCTGTACAAATTAATAATTGGCTAGCTCCATTTTTAAAAGAACGTAACGATTTTTCTCTATCACGTTGTCCCATATCACCTTCTAAAGCAGTAACAGAAAAACCTTCTTCTGCCAATTCTTCTTTTAGTTTTTGAGCTCCTAATTTTGTTTTACAGAACACAATTCCCTTTTCCATTCCTCTACTTTCTACAAAACTAATTAGCACATCTAACTTTTGTCCTAAAGTAGTAGAGATAAATTTATGAGAAATATTTTCGTTAATTAATTGATTGGCCTCCACCTCTACACGAACTGGATTGTTCATATATGTTTTAACCAAACTATTTAAAGCATTTGGAAACGTTGCAGAAAACAACCATGTATTTTTAGATGCTGTAGAATATTTTAAAATTCTATTTAAGTCTGGTAAAAATCCCATGCTTAACATTTCATCAGCCTCATCTAACACCATCATTTTTATGTTGCTAATATCTATAGCAGCTCTATCTAACAAATCGCACAAACGACCAGGAGTAGCCACTACCACATGTGTAGTTCTTTCTAACCTTTCTATTTGTACATCAATTTTTTCTCCACCATATACAGCTTCGCAAAAAATTCTTTCTGGAGCGTATTTGGTTAATTTAAATAATTGCTTTTTTATTTGCTGAGCCAACTCCCTTGTTGGAGCCAAAACCAATGCTTGAATTTGGTTTTTCTTTGGGTTTATTTTTTGCAACAACGGCAATCCAAAAGCAATGGTTTTACCCGTTCCTGTTTGTGCTTTACCAATATAATCTATTTGTCCATCTAACAATTTAGGAATGGTTCTGTATTGTATTTCTGTAGGTGTTTTCACTCCTATTTCTTTCATAGACTTTATAAAGTCATCAGAAACCCCTAATTCTTTAAAATTTTTCAAAATGTTAGTATTTAATTTCTTTGCAAAGGTACTATTATAAAAGAGAAAAGTCCGAGAGAATTTCTCGGACTTTTTTTTTAGATTTTAGTTATCAATGAACCTCTCTTTTAAACTCATCTCGACTCCGCTCGATGAACTATTAATTCATTAAAAATTATTTACAATCCTGCAATTTCTTTAATTTCATCTATAGCTCGTAAAGCTAAAGCGTCTGCAGATGCTTGAGAACCACTTTCTGTATAAATTCTAATAATCGGTTCTGTGTTAGATTTTCGCAAGTGTAACCATTCATCAGCAAAATCAACTTTTACTCCGTCTATGGTATTCACTTCCTCGTTTTTATATTTTTCTGCCATTTGTTCTAAAATAGCATCTACATCTAACGTTGGGGTTAACTCAATTTTATTTTTACTCATGTAATATTCAGGATAAGAATCTCTTAACTCTTTACAAGATTTTCCACATTTTGCTAAATGAGATAAAAACAAAGCAACTCCTACCAAAGAATCTCTACCATAGTGAGAATCAGGATAAATAATCCCTCCATTTCCTTCTCCACCAATAACAGTATTGGTTTCTTTCATGGTAGTAACCACGTTTACTTCACCCACAGCACTTGCTGTATAAATTCCTCCGTGTTTTACAGTTACATCTCTCAATGCTCTTGATGATGATAGGTTAGAAACTGTGTTTCCTCCTCCTAATTCACCCAATACATAATCTGCACAAGCTACCAATGTATATTCTTCACCAAACATAGAACCATCTTCGCTAATTAAAGCCAATCTATCTACATCTGGATCTACTACAATTCCAAAATCTGCTTTTTCTTTTACTACTAATTTAGATATATCACCTAAATGTTCTTTTAAAGGTTCTGGATTGTGAGGAAATTGTCCGTTAGGTTCGCAATAAAGTTTTACGCACTCTACTCCTAACTTTTCTAACAACGCTGGAATAAAAATTCCTCCTGTTGAGTTTACAGCATCTAACACTACTTTAAATCCTGCTTTTTTAATGGCATCAACATCTACCAATTCAAGATTTAAAACTTCTTGAACATGTTTTTCTACATAAGAATTGTCTTCTGTATAAGTTCCTAAGTCATCAACCTCAGCAAAAGTGTAAGCATCTTGCTCTGCAAATTCTAAAATTTCTTTTCCATCTGCTCCGTTTAAAAACTCACCTTTTTCATTTAATAATTTTAAAGCATTCCACTGTTTTGGATTGTGTGATGCTGTTAAAATAATTCCTCCATGTGCTTTTTCTAAAGGTACTGCTACTTCTACAGTTGGTGTGGTAGACAAACCTAAATCAATCACATTAATCCCCAATCCTATTAAAGTATTAGTCACCAAACTGCTAATCATGGCTCCAGAAATACGAGCATCTCTACCAACAACTACATTGATTTCTTTTGAGTCTTTATTTCTTGCTTTGATCCAAGTTCCGTAAGCTGCCGCAAACTTTACTGCATCTAGTGGGGTTAAATTATCACCTACACTTCCTCCAATGGTTCCGCGTATTCCTGATATTGATTTGATTAATGACATGTAATTAAGTTTAAAATATAATTATTTATCCTTGTTGTTTTTCTCTGTAATAAAGGTAAATGGCTATGATTGAAAATATGATATTAGGCAACCAAGCCATAAAAAGTGCATTTGAATTTGGAGCTGACCCCAACACAACGGCTACTTTCATAAAAAAGACGTACATAAACATCATTCCAATTCCCAAAGCTAAATTGACTCCGGTACCTCCTCTTTTCTTTCTTGATGAAAGAGAAACTGCTATTAATGTTAAAATATATGCCGAAATAGGCAAACTAGTACGCTGATACAATTCTACGTGATAAGCATTTAAGTTTTTTACTCCCCTTCTTTCGGATTTTGTAATAAACTCTGATAATTTATCTGAAGTCATTTCCATAGATTTTGACCCTGAAATCATTAAATCATCAGGAGTAAAATCTAAAGTCATAACTCTTTTATCTCCATGAGCGATTGAATCTCGGTCAGGGTATATAAAACGCTCTGAGTAATTAGACAAAACAAAATTTCCGTTTTCTTTATCCCAAAGCATATTGTCTGCTACAATTCTGTACTTGACTTTAATACCATCAAATTCAGCATATGAAAAATTATACCCTCTATTGTTTAATAGGCTAAAGTTTTTGATAAATATTTTAGCACTATCGTTTAATTGTAGGTTAAAGTTTTTAACGTAAGATCTGTTTTCTGTTTTGCTAAAAATATATTCTTGTTCAAAAGCGTATTTAATTTCATTTCCTTTAGGCACAACAAAATGATTCATTCCTAAAGCAACCACAGCTAAAATAGAAGCTCCTATAAAATAAGGCCTCAAAAATCTTGTAAAAGAAATATTGGCACTACTAATGGCAATTACTTCTGTATTACTGGCCAATTTAGACGTAAACATAATACAGGCAATAAATGTTGCTAAGGGTAAAAATGTATTGGCGTAATAAAGAATAAAATTTAAATAGTAATCTTTAAGAATATGAAAAAATGTTAAATCATCGTGTCTTAAAAACTTGTCCACTTTTTCGGATACATCAATAACTACCGCAATAGGTATTAATATAAACAGTGTAAAAAACACCGATTTTAAATATCTAAATAATATGTATTTATCTATTATTTTCAAGCCTACAATCTATTATCCATTTGCTTTACCATTTTATCTTTCCATTCTCTAAAGTCACCAGCAATAATATGCTTTCTGGCCTCTCTAACTAACCAAAGATAAAATCCTAAATTGTGTATAGTAGCAATTTGCTTGCCTAAAAATTCGTTTGATACAAATAAGTGACGTAAATATGCCTTTGAGTACTCGGTATCTACCCAAGTAATTCCCGCAGGATCTACTGGAGAAAAATCATTTTCCCACTTTTTGTTTTTGATATTGATATGACCTTCCGAAGTAAATAACATTCCGTTACGGGCATTTCTTGTTGGCATTACACAGTCAAACATATCAACTCCCAAAGCAATATTTTCTAAAATATTAATAGGGGTTCCTACTCCCATTAAATACCTTGGTTTGTCTTCTGGTAAAATGCTACACACCACATCTGTCATTGCATACATTTCTTCTGCAGGCTCTCCTACAGACAATCCTCCAATAGCATTTCCTTCGGCACCAGCATTGGCAATATATTCTGCAGATTGCTTTCTTAAATCTGTATAAGTACTTCCTTGTACAATTGGGAAAAACGTTTGAGCGTAATCGTAACGATAAGGTACTTTTTCTAAATGATTGATACATCTATTTAACCATCTATGCGTCATGTGCATAGATCTTTTTGCATAGTTGTAATCACATGGATAAGGTGTACATTCATCAAAAGCCATAATGATATCAGCTCCAATTTTACGTTGAATTTCCATTACGTTTTCTGGAGAAAAGAAATGATAAGAACCATCTATATGACTCTTAAACTTTACTCCTTCTTCTTTAATTTTTCTTCGACCTGATAATGAATATACTTGATATCCTCCTGAATCTGTTAAAATAGGACGATCCCAATTCATAAATTTATGCAAACCTCCTGCTGCTTCTAACACATCGGTTTTAGGACGTAGATATAAATGATAAGTATTTCCTAAAATAATATCAGGATTTATTTCTTCTTTTAACTCTCGTTGATGAACACCTTTTACAGTACCCATGGTACCTACAGGCATAAATATTGGCGTTTCTATAACTCCATGATCGGTAGTTACTTCTCCTGCTCTCGCTTTACTTTGCGGATCTAATGCTTCAATCTTAAATTTCATAGCGACAAAAATAACACTTTGGAATGAACAACTGTTTAAAGAAAAGAAAAATAACAAAAGTTGAACCAACATTTATAAATAATATTATTTAAATTGGTTTGTAAAAAATACAAAAAAGGAATGATTTACGTATTCACAGGGATGAGTTTACTTTTTATTGCTATTGGTTTTTTAGTAACAGAAAACAATGCAAAGTATCTTCTTTCTGGATATAATACCATGAACGAAAATGAAAGAAAAAAGGTAAATCTTAAAACCTATATTCCTTATTTTAAAAAATTCCACATCACTCTTGGTATTTCCTTTTTTGTTTTAGGGTATCTAATAAACTTATTTAACAAGAATGTAGCAGGAATGTTTTTAGCTATTTATCCTGTTTTGGCTTATGTATATTTTGTGATAACAAGTTCAAAATATTCTGGTGGATTAAATACCAAAGCAAATAAAGTAGGACTTATAATTCTTATAGGTACTTTTATTTTTGTTACAGGTCTTGTTGCATACGGCTATAAAGAAAACAAAATACTTTTTGATGCTCATCAAATTGAGTTTACAGGTAGTTATGGAGGAATCTTACCTACCCAACAAATCAAAAATATAGAAGTTAAAAAGGATTTACCCAAAATTACTCTAAAAACAAACGGATTTGCTTTAGGAGAAATACGAAAAGGATATTTTAAAACTAAAAGTGGAGAAACCGTTAAGTTGATTTTAAACTCTTCTCAAAAACCTTATCTCCTTTTTACAACATCAGATAATCGTAAAATATATTACTCTGCAAAAGAACAATTGAATGAGGAGTTACTACAAGAAATTAAAAAAGCAATACCAAACATTCCCTATAAACTAAACCATGAATAAACTTTTAAAGCTTGAAGAATTAGCTCAGTTTTTACTTTCTATTATACTGTTTAATCAACTACATTTTTCTTGGTGGGTTTTTCCTGCTTGTTTGTTATTACCAGATTTTTCTATGCTAGGTTATTTGATGAACCCTAAAATTGGAGCTTGGTGTTATAATATTTTTCATCATAAATTATTAGGAATCATTTTTTACAGCTTTGGTATTTTTATTCAAAACGAAAGCATCATGCTTATTGGAATGATCCTTTTTGGCCATGCTGCCATGGACAGAATTTTTGGATATGGTTTAAAATATAATGATGATTTTAAACACACT
The DNA here is from genome assembly GCF_001697185.1 of Wenyingzhuangia fucanilytica. Lineage (GTDB taxonomy): Bacteria > Bacteroidota > Bacteroidia > Flavobacteriales > Flavobacteriaceae > Wenyingzhuangia > Wenyingzhuangia fucanilytica. Next base: position 2,487,894 of record NZ_CP014224.1, read on the forward strand.
CATTTAGGAGATATTGGTAAACAATAAAAACTTTTACTGTATATCAAGAAAAACTCCAGCACTAATAGAAGGTCTTGCATATATAATTCTACCAGAAACTGCACTTGTGTAATTTAATGAAACCCCTAGTTTTGAAGTAATATAATAAGCTACTTCTCCACCAACACTTATATACTCTATGTTATTAGCAAAAATACTTCCCTGAGCATTTTGGGCTGAAAGTGTTCCGTTTTTAAATGAATTTATGCTATTTATTCTACCCAACACCCATAATTTACTCCACAACTTAATACCAGACTCTATTCCGTAATGAAACTCATCAGAAAAACCTTGAGTTCTGTTATTAAATCCAACATAAGCCTTGGTATAAGCTGGTTTATGAAACAACTGATATGAAGTTCCTGCATCAACCGTAATTAACTGATTAAATTCACCATCTCCTGTTTGGTAACTCCCATCACTTCCTGCTTTATCTTTTCCTGTTGGCAAACCTAACTTTAAGGTTGTTGATAATGCAAAATGATTTCTTTTTAACAAACCATATCTTATACCAACATCTATATCACCAACCGCATTTACAGCTTCTCCCTCTTGGATAACAGATCCATTGGTTCCTGACACTTGTGCATTTTGATAAATTCTAGTAAAAAATGGAAGATAGGTAATAACATCTAACTTATTGGTAAGTCCATATTCTCCGTATAAACTCAAGGTAAAATTTCCTCTTGTAGCATTAGGATCTATATCACCTGTACTGGTATAATGTTGATCTGCCACTAACGACCAAGCTGATAGTTTATAATAACCATTTCCTTTTCCTTTATTCCATTGAGCATTCACAAATTGAAATGCAAACAAAAAACAAAGTATTAATGTTGATTTTAAATATTTCATAAAGTTTATTTATCTGTAATTAAAGCCTTACCAACAAGAATAGAAGCTGGCCTACACCACTGTACTAAGTATTGATAATCATTTATACCAACTCCATCTAAAGTATAAGTAAACGCACCCTTATAATGAGCACCATCGGCATCATCATAAGCATCAATTTGTAGAGCATTTGCTAAAGAATTTGGATTATTGGTTAAGAACAAAGCAAAACCAGGCAAACTTTCATCGGCTACATAGTTATTATCAAGTATAATTTCTATTCCGTTTGTTGTTTTAATGATGTCAAAATCACCTGCAGCAGCATATGAAGAAGTACGAACTATGGTTCCTTCTTTAGAGTTATCTGAAGGGATTACAACGTCTCCCTCTTTAAATACCGTTACGTTTTTACTATCGGTTAACTCTCCAAACATCCCAGTTGTTTTGGCAGTAATAGTGGCACTACCCTCAGCTAATGCTGTAATATTATTTGCAAGTTCATCAATAGATAAAATAGAATTATTGGAAGTTTCCCAAACAATAGCTCTGTTTTCTTTTTCTCCAACATTATTAAAATATGAGGCTTCAAATTTTACAACATCACCTATGGTTAAAGCTGTTACACTTTGGGTAATTCTAATTTCTTCGGCAATATTATCATCAATAATATCTTCTTGAATACACGAGTGCAATCCAATAAAAATGAAAAAAAGTTTGAGTTTTAGTAGTTTCATAAATAGTGATTAGTTAAAAGTTCTGTCGACTCTTAACAACCATCATTACAAACTCATTTTTAAAATGATGAATTTATTTTAAATAGTTCTTTTTCCTAATCTATTGGCAACTACTGCTAGAATTACAATTTGGGTAATATGATATAGCATTACAGGTAACAAATACAAACTTGCACTAATACTATTTCCAAAAATAATATTTACCATAGCAGAACCGTGAACTAAAGATTTTTTAGACCCGCAAAACATTGCAGTAATTCTATCGGCTACAGAAAGTTTTAATTTGTTGGCAATAAAATAAACAACCCCCATTAAAACCCAAAACAAACAAAAAACAATAATGAACAAATAAATCAAGTCTAACCAACTAATATCTTTAAACATATGCGCTAACAACGATGCACTAAAGCTTGAATACACAATTAACACAATAATCGTTTTGTCAAAAAAAGCAATTTTAACACTGTTTTTTTTAGCTATATGACCAATTTTACTATTTAATAACAAACCCAAAGTTAAGGGCAGTAATATTTGAATAATGAGCTTTAAAAAAACATCTGTTAAAGACATACCTCCAGATTGACTCACAAACATTCCAATCCAAATTGGGGTAACAAAAACTCCTATTAAGCCTGAAATACTTGCATTAAAAATAGCCGAGGGCACATTTCCTTTTGCCAAAGAAACCATGACTACTGATGATGAAACAGATGAAGGTAATGCTGCTAAAAAAAACAAACCAATCCAAAAAGAATCTCCTACTAAATGCGAAAAAAATGGTTTGAGCAACAATAATAAAACAGGAAATATTAAGAACGTACTTAACTGAGTAAGTATATGAAGTTTGTAATTTTTTAATCCTTGAGCTACTTCTTTAAACGATAATTTTAAACCGTAAAAAAAGAAAATTAATCCTATTCCTATTTCTGTTATATCTTTTAAATGTAAGATACCTGCTCCTTTTGGAAACAAAAAAGCAACCATGATAGCTAAAAATAAAGACAATATAAACTTGTCTATTTTTATGTTTTGCAACTTTAAAATAACGCTCATATTATTAAATATAATTAACGGCTAAATTAGCTGTTAATTATATACTTTTAATATTTAAGCTGTCTTTTTATTATTTATATTTTTTAATAAAACACTCTAAATAAAAGACCGTTTTCTTTTCAGCTAAGGTTTTACATACCAATATATCTAACTCAAAATTAATTTACAACCAAGTAATTTTAGCTTCTTTATTCTCGGTATCTACCCATACTTTTGCATGTTCAAATTCACGAGTGAACTCCCAAGCATTTTCATGAACACGTTTATACGCTCCCTTGGGTATTCCAAGTGACTTTTGCAACTCAGGATAATCTACTAAAGGCCCTGTATCTAATCGCCAACCCCAACCGTATTGAAAATATGAATAAGGTTGGGCACCAATAAGGTAACAAGCCTGATAATACTCTAATCGCTCTTTTGATAATTTTTCAAGTGCGTTTTCCTTTGCTGCTCCAGTTAACCCATCAATGGATGGATCATCTTCTGCCTCTACACCAATACGAAATATCGATATTTTCCCAGCTTTGGCATTGTTCAACATATCGCCCCATTCTTTTAATAGATTCTCTTTTGATAACTTTTGAGTATTATAATGTTCAAACATCGCTGCATCAATTGCCGGAAATACCTCTACAACATCTGAGGCGTTATTTCCTAACAATATTTTATCATCCCCTAATGCTTTTTTTAAATTTAACATCATTTCTCCCATTGCCTTTTCCACTTCATTTTTCTGAGAATTACGCAACCAGACAAAACCATGCATCTGATCAATAAAAACACCATCGGCTCCAGAAAAATTTACTCCAGCAACTACTGTATTTACCCACCATTCTCTAAAATCAGGATTTAAAACATCAAAAAAGAATATATTGTTCCGATGCTCTAACTCACCAGTAGTTTCATTTACAATTAAAAATTTTTTAAGCTCAGGATAGTTGTCTATTCTACTTCTTGTAAAATTTTCATTATAAGAGGTAAAGGGCCATGCATAAGCCGAGTTAAAATAATAGAGCACTTTTATTTCTGGCTGTAATTTTTTAAAAGCCTCTACCTCATGCTTTGTACCTACTTCGGCATACTCTAGAACAGTCCAAGCATGATTTTTTTCAATACAAACAAAATTAGATTTCCCCGAAACAACTTCTACCTCACTAGTTGTTAATGTTCTAGACCCATCTCCAAACATGCAATATTGAGGCGTTACCTCCCAGCTAAACTTTGGAAAAAAATCTTTTGGTTGAAATACAGTTCCATCACTTATTGATAATTCAGAGAAAACTTCTGTATCTAGAACATCTGAGTTTTCTTTAATCTCTTGATTTTTAGAACAAGAAAATAAGATAAAAACGAAACTAAAGATTAGTAAAAACCTATTTATTAAAATTGAATAGAATTTCATATTACCTTGTTTTTTTTTAATCTCTACAGACATCAATACGTTAGCCCCCCTTGATAATTAACTTACTTTTTCCATTCAATTTTCGCTTCTTTCTTTTCAGTATCTACCCAAACCGAAGCATGTTCAAATTCACGAGTAAACTCCCAACCGTTTTCATGTAAACGCTTATATGCTCCCTTTGGAGCTCCAAGTGGTTTTTGTAATTCAGGATAATCTACCAATGGGCCAGTATCTAAACGCCACCCCCAACCATATTGGAAGTAAGAATAAGGCTGCGCACCTATTAAAAAACATGCTTGGTAATATTCTAATCGCTCTTTAGACAATTCTTCAAGAGATTCCCCTCTTGAACCTTTTATTAATGTTTGACTTGCCTCTTCTTTTTCAGCTTCCACACCTATTCTAAAAATAGACATTTTACCTGCTTTGGCATTTGCTAACATATCTCCCCATTCTTTCAGAAGGTTTTCTTTACTTAACTTTTTATTATTATAATGTTCAAACATAGCTGCATCAATCGCAGGAAAAACATCTTTTACGCTAGAGGCATTATTCCCTAATAATATTTTATTTGTCCCTATTGCTGCTTTTAAGTTTGCCATCATCTCACCCATGGCTTTTTCAACTTCCTCCTTTTGAGAACTACGTAACCAAACAAAACCATGCATTTGATCTATAAAAACTCCATCAGCACCAGAGTCTTTTACTCCTTGTGCCACTGTTTTTACCCACCAAGTTCTAAACTCAGGGTTTAATACATCAAAACAAAGTGTATTGTTCCTATGTTGTAATTCTCCAGTCGTTTTATCTACCAATATAAATTTCTTCAACTCTGGATAATCATCTATTTTATTTTTCTTAAAATTCTTGTTATATGATGTAAAAGGCCAAGCATAAGCTGAGTTAAAGTAATACAAAGCTTTTATCTCAGGCTTTATAGCTTTAAAGTTTTTAATTTCTTCTCTAGCTCCAATTTCTGCAAATTCTAAAGTTCTGTAAGCATGATTTTTTTCAATACAAATAAAATCTGTTTTAGCAGCAATTTTTTCAACTTCTTTAGGAGTTAATAAGCTAGCTCCATTACCAAACATAGCATATTCTGGTGTGGATTCCCAACTGAACTTAGGGTAAAAATCTTGTGAAATGAACTTACTACCATCACTTACATAAAAATCTATTTTCTCGTTCTTAACGATTGTTGAAGTATTGGTGTGTGTTTTTGTTGTACTACAAGAACTAGCCAGTACAACTAATGATAAAACGATAAGCTTTTTAATATTTGGAATCATTTTAAATGTATTTAAATAAATGTTTTAGTTTAATTTTTTTCTTTCTGATGAGAAACAGCTTTTAGGAGCTGATAAGGGCAATGTCTTTTTAAAAGCGACTAATTTTTCTTTTAATTTTTTTACTATTTGGGGATTTTGAGCTGAAACATCTATCTGCTCACTCCAGTCTGAATTGATATTAAACAATTCTGTTTTTCCCAATTTTTCGTTGGTTAACAACTTCCACTTTCCGTCTTGCACACCTCCTGTTGGCCAAAAATAATTAGCTTTATTTGAGAATCTCCAATCCCAAAAAATTTCATTATTACGCTCCATAGACTCTCCCTTTAAAGCTTTAACAATACTTACTCCATCAGGTTTGTAATCATTTGGCAAATCTGAATTTGCTAACTCTAAAAAAGTTGGAAGTAAATCTACTGTTGCTAATTCCGTGGTTCTATTTACTACTCCTGCTGGTACAGTTCCAGGCCATCTAACAATAAAAGGAATACGAACCCCTCCTGCAAACAATGATCTTTTTCTACCATTTAAACCTCCTGTTTCACCTACCGAATAGTACGTTCCAAAACCAGGTCCTGTAGAATTATCTTCTGTTGTTTTTTTATTAGCAGACCCCGTTATTTCAGGTCCATTGTCAGACGAAAACAAAACAATTGTATTCTCATCAATCCCTAAATCTTTTAACGTTTGAAACAACTCTCCTATTCGAGCATCATATTCTGCTACGACAGCTGCATATACTTGTTTTTGCTCATCTAAATGGGCAAATTTATCCATGTATTTTTTCTTTGGATAATGAGGAGTATGCGTGGCATGAATCCATGCATTTACAAAGAATGGTTTGTTTTTATTACGTTTAGCAAATTCAATAGTTTTATACAATGTAGAATCCACTTGCATTTGATGCATGTTATTTGGCAAATTAAAAGCTCCAAATTCATCATAACCATATTCTAAAGGAGAGGGTGCTTCTTCTACATGTGTATTTGTTAAATGCCACTTCCCAAAATGAGCAGTAGTATACCCCGCTTCTTTTAACATACGAGGCAACATTGGAGCTTTTGGATTTAGCCAATCTGGCATATTTCTTTTTATATGTGATTCAATAGATGCAAAGTGACCATGTACACTATGACGTGCTGGATATTGTCCTGTCATTACCCCTACTCTACTTGGTGAACAAACTGGATTTACTACCGAAAAATTCTGAAAGTCAATTCCTTCTGAAGCCATTTTGTCCAAACTAGGTGTTTCACAAAACGTACTTCCGTGAACTCCTATATCTCCATAACCCCAATCATCAGCAAAAATAAATATGATATTAGGTTGTTTTTTGCTTTGTGAACTTATATTTTGACTACTTATAAAAGCAAAAAAAACAATTAAAATCTTTGTAAAAGCTACATTATAATATTTCATTCTATTTTATATTATTTTAGATAACTACAAAATTATCACTAGTATCACTTTTAAATAACGCTCTTATCAATCATTGTTTTGCTTTAATCCTAAAAAAGTTAAAATCTCATTATAAAACCTCCGAGAATTAAAAAGTATTGCCATAAATCAAATTATAAGTACCCTCAACTTTTTCAATTTCATTAAAAAATTAATGAAATTGAAAAGGTTTAGATAATAAAAAAAGACAATATCTTTACCGTTACAACTTTTGACATGAACATTTTAAAACACTTTTACATTGTACTTATTTTGCTAAACATCTCTTTTGCAAAAGCACAGCACAATACTAATATTGGAGTAAATGTTACTGGTTTAGAAAGGTTTTGGGAAAACGAAACTTATCACTATAAAGACATCATTAAAGATATTGATGAATTATATTATTTAGGAGTTAAAGACATTAGACTTCCTATTTCTTTTGAATATCAATTTAATAAAAAATCAAAAAGACGTTTTTTAAAAGATCTGATTAAAATTGTAAAGCATGTAAAGAAAAAAAACATGACCATTATAATTTGCTATTTTGATCATACATTGGATAAAACCACCAATTACAACAACTTAAATACGATTAAAGATAACTGGAAATACATCAGTCATAAATTAAAAAAACACTCCAATTACATTTATTACGAAATAGTAAACGAACCTAATTTGTATCCTATTCAATGGGATGAAATGGTTAGAGAAATAGTACCCGTAATTAGAAAAGAAGATAATAAAACCAAAATATTAATTGGTGCTACTAACTACAATAGCATTTATGAATTGTCTAGAAAAACACCTTTCCCTTATGATAATCTTATTTATGTATTTCATTTTTATGAACCTTTTTTGTTTACTCACCAAGGAGCTAATTGGATTGGAAACCAAACCAAAACTACTGGAATTCCATATCCTTATGATTCTATAAAAATGCCAAAAATAGATTTAAACACCTTAGGTACTGCTGGAGAAATAAACTATAATGACTACAAACATATGGCTAACAAAATCTCTTTAAGCCATAAAATAAACATTATTACAAAATGGGCTCAAGAAAACAATGTTGAATTGTGGTGTACAGAGTTTGGAGCCATTTCTTCTATTCCACAAAAAGATAGGTGTAATTATTTTAATGATTTGGTTTCTGTTTTTAGGAAAAATAATATAAAATGTTATTTATGGGAATACAAAGGTAATTTTGGGATTTACAACAAAAACCTTATAAACTGTTTTTAACTATTTAATTACTTCTATAATCCTAAAAGCATCGCACACATAAATAACTTTACTTTTATAACTATTATACCCTAACTTAGTTTTAGAAAGCTCTTTAAAATTAATTTCTATTTTATCATAAAAATAGTGAGGCGATTTAATATTAGATATAATAATATAATCACAATATTTTTTAGGATTAGAAATTGCCATTTTATACTCTTCTGAAGTATTAGAGATAAACAAATTATTTTTTTTGTTATAGGCTAATAACGGATACATAATAGACCTATCACACAATACTATTGAATTTTCAGGAGTGTTAAAAGCTAGGAACCTACCTCCATTTTTATATTGAGATAGCACTTTATTATTTTCTTTTTCTACTACACTTTTATAAAAAATTTGTTCTGAAGAAAATAAAGACTGTTTAAAATAAAAATACTCTCCATAAATACAACCAATAAACAAACAGGCATAACTTAAGTTTCTTAAGTTTTTATTTTTAGCATTTTTATAATTAGCTGTTGTTATAGAGGCTATTGCTGATGAAACTAATATTACATAATAAAACAGTCCCATATACTCTATTTTACTATCTCTAACCAATACATAAAGTAAAACTGGAGCCAACAAAAGCACAAATACTTTTAATTCATTTTTATAATTAACTATTAGTTCATAAAAATAAATAGGTGCAATAAAAACAAGAATTCTTAAAAAAGAAAAATCATTTACCGCCTTATTATTCATTGCTGTTAGCGTGGTGGTATCTAATAGGCTTAAAAACTTATTACTGTTCCACTTTGCTCCTAAAACATTATAGAAGTAATAAAAGTCACTTCCCATTAAATAATTAATAAATAAGTATAATAGTAAACTTACTACCGGAAAGAAACCAATAATAAACACCATTGAATTTAAATGTCCTCTAAATTTTCTTCTTAAAGAATTGTGTTGTGTAATCTTAACAAACTTTATAATAGTATTAGACTCCAACCCTTTTATTCCATAAACAGTAAACACAAATACATAAAAAAACAAAATAAGGAGTACCCACAAAATTCTATAATCTAAAAAAACTGCTAAGCTTAAAATAATACTTAAAATAGTAATATGATAGGTAGTAAATTGTTTTATATAGTTTAACAAATAGTAAAAGATTAAAAAATATAGAATATAAAAAGCATATAGCGAAGTTCCTGAAGTAGCAGCATAAAACGTAATAGGACTAAACAACAAATACAAAAACAACAAGGTCTTTAAAACTTTTCCACTTTGATTACCTACAATGGTTACCACACAGGTTGAGAAAAAAGAGGTATAAAGCACCGATGCAAAAAAAGGTGCATCTTCTGCGCTAAAAAAAGAAAATGGATAAGCTAATAAATTTGTTAATAATGGATAGGATAAGAAAAAATTCTTAACCAACTCTCCATCTCTAAACAATGTATTTATATGACTTGTAATATATAAAGGCTCAAAATTTAAGTAGCCATTTTCGCGAATTACAATAGTAGCAAAGCTAAAAAAAGCTAGGTAGGCAAACCATATAATAAAAAAAACAAATATTGAACTTCTTGAATTAATTTTATCCATACCTCTACTTTTAATTCTTTTTCTTAGTTAAACCATGATTGGTTTTTTCCCAGTAAAAAGGTTTGGTTATTAATTGATGTAATCCTTTATAGGCAGAAATGGAATGCATTAACCAATAAACAGGATTGGCCATTGCATAGATTATTAATGCATAAGAACTCCTTTTAAAAATAGCAATCATATTGGTGTAAATCATAATTAAATTACCTAGAGTAAAATTTACTATAGAAATAATAATTAACCAATCCGGAAATAGCATTTCTATCCACTTGCTTCTAAAACAGATATAAATCAATAAAAAAAGTAATAAAACAGGGTAACTTAAAAAAGTAAACACTGTTCCCCCTATAAAAAATTGAAATCCAAAAAAACCTCTTGCTCCAATAGATTTATACAACTTTGCAGGATTTCTCATATGCACCAAATAGGTTTGCATATAACCTTTAATCCATCTTGATCGTTGTCTAATCCAGTTAAAAAAATCGTTGTTTGCTTCTTCGTAAGTAGTAGAATCTAAAACCGTAATTTTATAATCTTTTGCATAACAACGCAAACCTAAATCGGCATCTTCGGTTACATTAAAACCATCCCATCCTCCTAATTCCATCAGTTTATCAAACTTAAAATGATTACTTGTTCCTCCTAAGGGAATTGGAATTCTAAGACTGTCTAAACCTGGCAACATATAATCAAACCAATAAGAATACTCTAGTGTAAACATTTTGGTTAAAAAGTTTTCACTTTTATTAAAGTAATTTAAGGCACATTGTATAGCTATATAATCATCGGGTAATTTATTAAATAACTTATATGTTTGCTTTAATTGGTCACTATCTGGAATATCTTCTGCATCATAAATGGTTAAATATTTTCCTTTAGAAAAATACAATCCATAATTACAAGCTTTGGGTTTTGTTTTGGGTTGGGCATATGGAATTATGATAGGTTCAAAGTTTGTAGGAAACTTCATTTCCCTAATAGCGTTATAAGTCATTTCATCATCAGATTCTATTAACAACTTAGCATCTAACTTTTCTATAGGGTAATCTAAACTATTTAAGTTCCAAACCAATTTTTGTATTACTTCTGACTCTTTAAAAACAGGTAAATGAATGGTGTAAATAGGCAAATCGACATCATTAATTGCGTCTATTTCTTCTTTACTTACTTTACTTTCTAGCTCTGTTTTAGAACCGTGAATGGTAAGCATAAATTTAAAAAGTATAGAACTCAACAAGAATAAATTCATGATTAAATTCACCCCTATTAAAGTATCTATAAAGTTAAAATACAAGAAGATTAAAAAGATAAAAAACAAAACTCCTAATGCAAACACTTGTTTTAGGGTAAAAGTTTCTATGGCACAACTATCAGGATCATTCTCATAAAGATGAAATACAGACTTATGTAAAATTTCTCCACCATATTTTACGTGTAAAGCTTTATTTAAATCTAACTCATTGGTCACAAAAATTTCGGTAACGGTTACGTTTAACTCTTCTTCTACCAATCTGATATTATTAACATCAGACGGATCCGCAACCACAAAGGCAACACTGTTATTGTGTTCTATGGGAAATATTAATGAGTTTAGAAACAGCGTGAATCTTTCGTGATTATCAGAAAAAGATTTGTACTCGTCAATTTTATCAAAATCTAAATGATGAGTTGGTAATTTAAACCCCTCTAAAACTTTGTTATAATGATAACGAGATATAAATCCGTGATTAAGAGCTGTTTTTAAAAAGGATTTATTTAACTTAATTTTAATTCGCTCTATTTCTGATACCTGTTTATTGGTAAGCAGCTTACTCTCTACAAATAATTCTTTTCTATAAATATTAATGTTAAAATCTCCCATAAATATTTATAGCTTAATTACACTAAACACCTGCCAACCTCTACCAATAGATATATTTCTGTTCCACACATCTGTAAAACCACCGGCATAAATGGCAAACTTTGGAGAAAATTCATATCCAAAATTTACGGTTGTTTTTATAATATCAAAATCCGCAATAAAATCTGGGTTTACAATAGTACTTTCATCCCCCGAAACACTAAAATCATCTCCTCTAGAAAGTAAAATAGTAGCAGAACCTAATACCAAAAATTTATTAGTAATTCTGTAGGCCTGAGAACCGTATAATTTAAATTGATAAGGACCATTTGCAAAAAAAGTTTTTACTCCAAATTCTAATTGATGATAGTTCTTATTCACATTCATCCATTCAAAATTCCCAGAAATGTTTACACTCAATTCAGTTCCAAATTTATCAAAACCAACATAAGGCCCTTTATCATTATTATACATTGGAATTACCGTATTAAGCCCTCCCATTAAATAATGATATTCTCCTATTTTTTTTAAATGCATTTTTACCCCTACCTCAACATCACCTAATTCATTATTTTCTGAAAAATACGTATCGTTTTGATAAGTACTTTTTACATAAGGCACATTAGCCACAAGACTTAACTTATTGGCAACTATTGGAGCAGCTAAATACAGTTTATAAACATAATTTTCATAAAATCCATTCTCGCTAAAATCAGATTTATTTCCATACTCGTCTCTTCCACTATCTGTATAATAATGACTGATAGATGGAGATAGCAACACTTTTCCCTTACTTTGTAACCAAGGATTTTGAGCATTACACAGACATGCGTTTAGAAATAAAAAGAGAAGAACAATTTTATTTTGCATTTTCTATTTTTTCTTTAGATTCTTTTGATTTTTGGTAGATATATACTAATACTAGTATCACCATAATCAACAATATACTTACAATAAACAATCTATATTTCCCCCAGAAATCATCTAACATATAACTTAAATAATTTTTGTCTTGATTTTCATTCGAAATTCTTAAATCAAAAAAGTAAGATTTATCATTATTTGCTATAATTACATTCCCTGTGTCAGAAATAGTTTGTTCTCTAATATTAGATACCAAAGACAATAATGTACTTTCAGTATAATCATTAGGAACATTAATTAACATAATTGGTGTGTCTTTATGGTAAAACAGTTGATTGAATCCCATATTTTTTTCATATCCAACATTAAAGAAAGGATTGATTTCTTCAGACCTATACTCAACAGCATTGTCTTTAAAACGTATAAAAGGAGATTCACCAAAAAAGTCTGTAAACTTACTGCTGTTAGCACTAATAATTACTTTAGATGTTTTTACATCTTGTTCTATATCTTTTAAGTTGGCATTTTTAATTGGAGGATAAATAAATCCTGATAAACCTGCTTCTCCTGGATTGATGATATCAATTAATTCTGAAACAGTACCAATTAATTTATGATCTGCATTTAAATCTGTATAAATAGTAATCGGTTTAGATTGAAAGTTTTCTGGGAACCTAAAGAATGATAATGATGACGAAAGTTCATATCCTACAGGTTTAAAATATGAGTTTATGATATCTACTTGTCCATAAAATGTAGCTGCTGAAGTTTCGCACAACCCTCCTTTTGGAATAAAGTAAAATTCATATCTAAAATTATTTTCTTGTTGCATGATGATATCATCAAAATCAAACCCAATATTCAGCTCCCCTGTGGTGTTTAACTTATAAGAACTTAAAAAATTATCGTTAAAATATAAGTTAAAATATCCTTGCTCTCCCTCGCTTAACGGTCTGTATTTTCCGTTTATTTTAACCTCCATTCTTTTTACGTTAGACCCAAAATTAGATCTAGGCATAGAAATGTTAGATTGTATATATCCTATTCCTTGTAAAACACTGTTCTGTGCTCCTAACTCTTTAAAATAAATAGGTTCGTAATCTTTTCTTTTAGGAAGGTCTAATAGTTTAGCTTGTTCATTTACAAAAGCATAATCTACATAAGAAGAATTAATCAAGTGTTTTTGTAGTAAAAAATGAGCTGCTTTTCTAAACCCTGTTTTTGTTTTACCTGTTACTACAATGTTTTGTCCGTTGTAAATTTCTGAGTTTATAGAATCTTTATACTGATCTCTATAAACACTAACCAATCCTGCATCTTTATTTGTAAAACTAGGTAAGCTCTTTTTAATTTTATTTTCAAGTTTTTCAAAAGGCATTAAGATTATAGCATTGTTGATAACACTAGTATTAAATTCCTCTATACTCTTAATTTCTAAATCTAAACCATAAACTCTTTTTAAGTAAAATTTAATGTAAGAAGCGTATTGTATTTCTTCTATATCGTTTTTTTCTGATAAAACTATATACTTAGTATCTGGTATTGTAAAACTGATGGTTTTCTTTACAATGGTTTTCTTAGTTGGTAAGATTTTATATGAGAAATAAGAATTCTCTGTAAGTTTAACCCAAAACCCACCTACAGAATAAATTTCACAAATTTCATTACCTATTTTTAAATTGGTTTTGATGGATAACTTAATAAAACCAGAAACAACGTGTTTTTTCTTAATTGGTATTTTAAAATTCACCAATTGATTTTCGTTTTTTAAGAAACGTGTTTCAACAGGAACATCTCCTAACAAAATAGAAATATGACTGCTTTTATAATCAATTACATTAGAACAAATAAATTCTAAATTTATATAACTATTTAAAACATCTACATCCTCATTAACGGGTATATATATGTTTTCCATACCTCTACTTCCATTAATGACAATTTCATCATTATAGTCGTACTCGTTAAAATGCTCCACTATTTGACTTTGCCCTTTAGAATAAATTCCTAAAAAAATCATCAATACAATAAAGTAATGCTTTTTCATCATAATTTTATTTTATTTATAGGTGCTGAATTGAATTTTAAGCTTGTATCCTAATTTTTCTGAAGACACATAACTAAAATAACCATTCATTTTTTCTGTTAATTGTTTTGATATTCTTAATCCTACTTTAACACTATCACTGTGTTTTTTATAATCGTAATTCACAAATTCTACATCTCTAAAATAATTTTCAATTTCAGAGGTTTTTAATCCTTGATTTGTATTTTCTACACTAAAAACAATTCTATCATCTACCTTATTTAATTCAACTTTAATTTCATCATTTGTTTCAGAAAATATGATAGCAAAATTTAAAATGTTATAAATTATTGTGCTAAACATTCTTTCGTTGGCATTGATAAAAAAATCAGTTCCAATTAAATAATCACCCACATGTAATTTTTTCTCTTCAATTTGATTTTTAAACAGCTTTGTTACCTTTAAATAAACATCATATACATTTACTTGATCTTTTAAAAAGCTATTATTTTTAGTATTTAAATTAATCGGCTTAAAGTATATAGCACTTTGATTTCTTAGATTGTGTAGTAAAGAATCTAAGTCCTCAATTTTATGCCTCTCCTCATCAGGAGCATTCTCTTTTACCTCTAATAAAATATTGTCAATCTTATTTAAATCATTACTAATTTGCTGAAACAGAAACTTAAATTCGTTTTCTTTTTTAACAACTTTTTTCTCCAACAAATCATACTTTTCCTCAATGTTTGATAACTCTGTTGTTAAAGTTTTCATTTTTTGTTCGCTTTCCAACCTAAGCTTTATCCTTTCTATAATAATACTTCTTCTAACTTTTGGAAAAAAGAAACTAATAAAGCCTAGCAATAAAAAAACATAACCTCCTTCTCTTAAAATTAGAAAAGGATCTAAAATATATCCTAAATAAAATAATACTATAAATGTGCTGATTATTAAGAGATACTGAATAAAACTATTTATAATTGACCAAACTGCCATGGTATTAAAACCAATAAACAGTGCAATTAACATAGAGGTATACAAAACTCTATTTCCAATTTCGGAGTTAGCAATAGAAGTTAACGCTAAGAAATTAAAACTAAATAATATCAGATGAATTAAAAGATCAGGTGTACCGTATCTTTTCTTAAAAAAGTTATATGTAAAATAAAAAAAGGCGAGTAATATAAATTTTAAAAGTACCAAGTCTAACCAATTCTGACTTAACACAGTAATGTCTAAAACTATTGTAAGTAAGATAACCGCATTTAAGCTCCAAAAAATTGTGTTCCCAATTTTCCAAAACTCTTTTTTTAATTCATTCTTTAATGTTTTATCCAAACTTTTATACTCTTAAATGCTATGTAAAAACAGCAACACTTTTATTAAAACACAATTACAATAACTTAAACTAATGAATTTACAAACTAAAACCAAGTAACATCTTTAATATTTATCGCTAAAAATCGTATAAACATCAATATTTATATCGCTTTTTTAACAAATTCACATCATTTTCATACGTTTAAAAACACTATGTTTTAAGCACTGATTACGAGGAACAAATATATTAAATATTAACATTAATCAAGAAAAAACACTTTATAAATAATTGATTTTACATACTTTTGCAACTGAGTATAATTCAACAACAAATCATGAAAATATTAATAGCCGAAGATGACTCTATAATAAGGGGAGCACTAGATTATACTTTAAAAAAAGACAATCACGAAATAACTGTATGTAAAGATGGTAGTGATGCCATCGATAAAATTAAAATAGACACCCCTGATGTAGTCATTACTGATATTATGATGCCTTTTGTTACAGGTCTAGAACTTATTCAATGGATTAAAGAAAACTACGGCGATAGCATAAAAATTATGGTACTTACTTCTATAGGAGATGAAGATGTGGTGATAGAAGCTTTTTCTTTAGGTGTTGATGACTTTCTTACCAAACCTTTTAATGCCGAAGAACTTTCTATTAGAGTTAAAAGATTCTTACTTTAAAAAAACAAATCAACTCTTTTAAAAACACCCTTATAAACACAGGGTTAATTTTTACTAATACATATCTCCTCCTTAAAATTATTCATATAAATTTGATACAAATGCTAATACATCAAATTTATTATGAAAAAGATCATTCTTATCTTCTTAGTTTCACTGATTGCTTCTTGTAATACAGTAAACAATATTTCAGAAAAAGAAAATTCCAAAACCATTACTAACATTCCTATAGACTCTATGGTTAAAACTGGAGTTTTAAGTAACGGAATGACTTATTACATAAGGCAAAACCCTAAACCTGAGCAAAAAGTTGAATTCCGATTGGTAGTCAAAGCAGGTTCTATTTTAGAAAACGAAAAACAACTAGGACTTGCTCATTTTATGGAGCATATGAATTTTAACGGATCTAAAAACTTTGATAAAAACGAACTAGTAAGCTACCTACAAAGTATTGGAGTAAAATTTGGCGCACACTTAAATGCTTATACCAGTTTTGATGAAACCGTTTATATTTTACCCATCCCAACAGATGATGACGAAAAACTAGAAAAAGGAATTCAAATTATAGAAGATTGGGCTTTTAACGCATCACTAACAAACGAAGAAATAGACAAAGAAAGAGGTGTTGTTTTAGAAGAATACAGACTTGGTCTAGGGGCAGATAAAAGAATGATGAAAGAATATTTGCCAAAATTAATGCACAACTCTCATTATGCAGAACGTTTACCTATTGGAACCAAAGAGGTTTTAGAAAACTTTACTTATGATGATTTAAAGAACTTTTACAAAGATTGGTACAGACCAGATTTAATGGCAGTTATTGCCGTAGGTGATGTAGATGTTCATGTGTTAGAACAAAAAATTAAAACTCATTTTGAAAAATATCCTGCTGTTAAAAAGCCAAAAGAACGTAAACAATATGATGTTCCTAATCACGAAGAAACTTTTGTTGCGATAGAAACAGACCCAGAAGCCTCAAGATCTATCATAAGACTTTATTATAAAGATTTAGAATCCCCAAAACCTATTGTTTCTATAAACGATTACAAAAAATATCTTACCGAAAATCTTTTCAGTCAAATGTTAAATCAAAGGCTACAGGAACTTACAAATCACGAAAATCCTCCTTTTATATATGGGTATAGTGCACATGGTAATACTTGGGCAAAAACCAAACAAGCCTACCAATCTGTAGCTTTAACTAGTGAAACAGGTCAATTACAAGCCTTAAAAGCTTTAGCTACAGAAAACGAAAGAGTTTTACGTTACGGATTTAATGATAGCGAATTAAATAGAGCCAAAGAAGCTTTGTTAAAATCTACAGAAAATGCCTTTCAAGAAAAAGACAAAACAGAATCCAACAGATATGCAGGTGAGTACATCCAGAACTTTTTAGAAGCATCTCCTATTCCTGGAATTCAATGGGAGTTAGAAGCGGTTAAAAACTTACTCCCTAATATCAGTATTGATGATTGTAATAATCTTGTACATAAATATATACACAATAATAATAGAGTAGTTGTGTTAACAGGCCCAGAAAAAGAAGGATTAAACAACATTAACGAAGCAGCTGTTTTAACTATTTTAGAAAATGTAAAACACGAAAAAATTGAGCCGTATAAAGATGTAAGCTTTACTGATGGTTTAATGAAGGAAATGCCTAAAAAAGGAAATATTTCTAATATTTTACAAGACACAATTTTACACACAACAACCCTAACTTTAAACAATGGTGTAAAAGTTACTTACAAAAAAACAAACTTTAAAAACAATCAAATATTGTTTTCGGCCTACAAATATGGAGGAACATCTTTATACAGTGATGAAGAATATTTAAAGACAGATTTAGCTACCAATGCTTTAACAGAATCTAGTTTAAATGGTTATTCTAAAACCGACTTAAATAAATTATTAACCGGTAAGTTGGTTAGCGTAAATCCATATATCAATAAACTAAGTCAAGGATTTAATGGTTCTACCACTCCAGAAGATTTTGAAACATTATTCCAACTAACCAATCTTTTCATCACCAAATTAGATTTTGATCAAAAAGCTTATAATTCGCACAAAAACAAAACTCAAGCTTATTTAAAAAATATTCTTTCAAACCCTTCAACCTATTTCTCAGTTGAGTTCTCAAATTTTCTAAATCAAAATAACAAAAGATATATAGGGTTACCAACTGATAAAGACTGGGAAAACACAGATTTTAAATTGGCTTATGAAAAATATAATCAACTTTTTTCTAATGCAAACGGATTCCATTTTTACTTTGTTGGAAGTTTTGATGAAAATAAATTAAAAGAATACGCAGAAACATACCTTGCTAGTTTACCAGCAACCGACACTGTAGAAACCTACAAAAATGTTGAGACTAAACCACTAACAGGAACACTAGAAAAAATAATATCTAAAGGAACTGAACCAAAAAGTTTGGTTAATATAATTTACCAAGGAGTTACCGATGATAATATTAAAGACGCTTATGTTTTAAAAAGTTTAGGAGAATTACTAACCATCAAACTTATTGAAGAATTAAGAGAGTCCGAAGGTGGTGTTTATGGAGTTAGAGCTAGAGGTAGCATGAATAAACTCCCTTTTGCCACTTATAACTTTAGCATTTCTTTTCCATGTGGACCAGAAAATGTAGAAAAATTAAAAGCCAAAACTTTTGAAGAAATTGAAAAAATTAAAAACGATGGTGTATCAGAAAAAGATTTAAATAAAATTAAAGAAACACAATTATTAGAATTAAAAGAAGCGGTTAAAACCAATCGCTACTGGCTAAATCAATTAAAAGATATTGATTACAACCAAAATGACAAAAACGAAATCTTACAAGCTGAGGAGAAAATTAAAAATCTATCAGCACAAGATCTTCAAAAAATTGCTAAAAAATATTTAACTAAAAATAGAATTATTGGAATCTTAAATCCTGAGAAATAAAAAAATCTATTTCCATTTTATCACAAACCCCACATGCTAATGCCTGTGGGTTTGTTATTTATAAAAAGCTCTGTGTTCACTTGAGGCAATCTTTAAAAGATGTTCATAAAAAATATAATTCTCAATTTTTAGTTACAAAAATAGATAATTACGTACTAATCAAGGGTAATATTTAGGAATCAATAACTTAAGTAAGAAACTAATTTTGATAATAGCTTAATTAATAAACTAAATTTAAGAATTATGAAAAAAACATTACTACAAAAAATTATTTTAAGTGCTTTTGTACTACTTACACTAAGTACTGGTAAAATGAATGCACAAGCTAATATTGAATACACCTTTGATGGAGCTACTTGGGAAGGTTGGACTGCTCAAGCAGGTACAGGTGCTTTTGTATCTACATTTGCTAACAATCCTAATGGAGCATTAGAAATAAGCTGGACTCCTGGAGCTGAAACTAGAAATATAATTATGTACGGTAATGGTCCAGAAGCCACATTAAACGCTAGTGCATATAAATACATACAAGTTATAATTAGTAATACTTCTAGTCAAATAGATGTTCTGAGAATTAGAGGTAGAGTATCAGAAGGTGCCTTTACAAACTTTATTGATGTTCCTATTACTACCAATGTAGCTGATAGCTTTTCTACTTACAACTTTGAAATCACAAATGGAAGTTTTGATGGTACATTAGATAGATTTCAAATTGTTTTTAGAAGAAGTGATAACGGAGTCATTACAGATGACATGGCTACCATAGAAGTAGACAACATTTTAATTTCTACATCAACTACCTTGTCTACAAAAAACAACAATGTTAGTGATTTTGAGTTTTCAATCTCTCCAAATCCTACTAATGATATCTTAAACATTAATACACAAGAAGATTTAAACAGTATAGAAATTTACGATCTATTAGGTAAAAAAGTTTTAACTGCTAACAAATCTAGCAAACAGATTAATGTTTCAGCTTTAAACAGCTCAATGTATATCATCAAATTAACTTCTAACAATGGTGTTTCAATAAAACGTTTTATTAAAAGTTAATACTCCTAAATAAATAATGATAAAAACCTTCTTTAAAATTTAAAGAAGGTTTTTTTATTACTATCAAATAGACAAATTCTTTTCCTTTTCCTAAAGATTAACCATACTAAAATAAGCACTTATTACCTACCCTCATTAAACAAAAAACCCAATGATAGACATCATTGGGTTTTTATTTTCTTTACAATACACTATTTTTAAATAGCCGTAGAAATACGTTTTTTAACTAAGTAATCTTCTAAAGCCAAGTGAGAACAATCATGTCCAATACCACTATTTTTAAAACCTCCATGTGGTAAATAAATGGCATATTTTACACCGTTTATTTGAATTTCACCAAATTCAAGTTCTTCTGTAAAACGCTCTATTCTCTTATGATTATTAGTAAAAATATAAGATGCTAAACCAAACTCAGTATCGTTAGCCAATTCTAACACCTCATCATCTGTTTCAAAAGTCATAATACCAGCTACAGGTCCAAAAGTTTCTTCTCTAAACAATTTCATTTCTGGTGTTACACCAGAAACAACTGTAGGCTGCATCCAGTTACCACCCTCTGGCAATTCTTTAGGAATTTCTCCTCCATACTCTAAAACAGCACCTTTGTTCACAGCATCATCTATTAATGTAAACATTCTATCTCTAGCAGCTCTAGAAGCCAAAGGCCCCATAAAAACGTCTTCATTTTCTTTAATACCAAATCCAATTTTTAATTCTGAAGCACGCTTAACATATTCTTTTAAAAACTTAGCATAAATATTTTTATGCACAAAAATTCTATTCGCAGCTACACAAATCTGACCTGTGTTGCCATATTTTAAACCAATGGCTAAATCTAAAGCTTTATCTAAATCTGCATCTTCAAAAACTATAAAAGGAGCATTTCCTCCTAATTCCATTCCTAGTTTCTTAATAGATGTTGTACTATCCGCAATAATTTGTTGACCTGTTTGAGTAGAACCAATCATGGTGATTACTGCAGGAATTTTACTTGTTGTCATAGGAGTTGCAACCTCTTCTGTTGAACCCGCTACAATATTCACTACACCAGCAGGAAAATTTATACTATGTAAAATTTCACCCACCATATAAGTTGATAAAGGAGACAACGTAGATGGTTTTATAATTAAAGAACAACCCGAAGCCAATGCAGGACCAATTTTATAACCAACATTTAACAACGGAAAATTCCATGCTAAATAAGCTACAGCAACTCCTGCTGGTTTAGAAATCATTTTATGAGTGTGTGTATTCTCATAATCTGGGATTTGTTCTTCTCTTAAATTTTTCATTGCGTTAGGGTACCATTCTAAAGCCTCGGTTAACCTTTGAATATCTTCTAACGCCCCTCCATAAGTTTTCCCCATTTCATGAACCATCGCAGTTCTTAGCTCATGCTCTTTTAATAAAATGGCATCACGTAATTTTAACATCCATGATGTTCTTTCTTCTAAAGATAATTTAGACCAAAATTTAAAACCTTTTTGAGAAGACAACAATGCTTTTTCTGTGTCTTCTTTTCCTGCTTTTGCAATCTGTGCGATGACTTCTCCTGTTGCAGGACAAATTACATCTTCTCTTTCTCCACTAACCGAATCAACTAATTGACCATCAATATAAAGTTTCTTATACCCGAAGTTTTGAGTCTTCATTTATTTTCTCTTTTTTATATTTTTAAATTACACTATTTATAGTACTAACACAATATTTACGCAATACTTCTTCATCAATATCAATACCCAATCCTGGTCTATTAGGCACATCTAACATTCCATCTTTCATCTCTAATTTAGGAAATGATAAGTGATCTCTTAATCCATTTTCTGTTTGATCGTATTCCATTAAAAACTCTGGCTGATACATTCTCCCAGGAATAGATTCAATATTTGATATAAAATGTAAAGCAACATGTAAACCAATTGATGTTCCCCAAGTATGAGGAATTAAATCGATACCATTAGTACTTGCTAAAGTAGCAATCCTTTTGGCTTCTGTTAACCCTCCACTTGCACAAATATCTGGCTGAAGTATATCTACTGATTTATTTTTGATTAATTCATTAAATCCAAATCTTAAATATTCACATTCTCCCCCAGAAATAGGAATACTTGTTTTTGTTCTTAGCTCGCTATATTGTTCATAAAACTCTGGAGAAATAGGTTCTTCAAACCAAGTAATATCATATTTCTCAATTTTTCTAGACAATTCTACAGCTTCTCTAAAAGTATAAGCATGGTTAGAATCTACCATTAATTGAATATCTGGTCCAATGGCTTCTCTAATTAATTTAACGTTAGCAACATCTTCATTAATTCCTAAACCAACTTTCATTTTCATGGCCTTAAACCCTTGGCGAACATACATTTGTGCTTCTTCTACAAAGCCCTCAGAAAAATTGTTATGATTTGTAAAATACAAACCTGTTGCATAAGGTTTTATCTTTTTTCTATGCGAACCACCTAATAATGTAGATATTGGTAATCCTAATATTTTTCCTTTTAAATCCCAAACAGCAATATCTATAGCACTAACAGAAGCCATATAAACACCTCTCCTTGAAAAATCTAAAGTCTTTCGATACATTTTGTTCCAAATCACTTCATTCTCTAAAGGATTTTCTCCAATAACGGTTGATTCTAATAATTTAATCCCCGCTTCTACCATTGTTGCAGGCCCATAAGCCTCACCCCAACCATACTGTCCGTTTGATGCTGTTATTTTTACAATACATATACAGCGTTCTGAGTACTCCCATTGTGAAAAGAAAAAACTTTTTGATAGCGTATCTTTTAGTACAAAGGTTTCTATTTTTTCAATTGTCATTATATCTTGCATTAAAAATTATAAGTAAGCATATCAAAATGATGATATGCTTACTTTATAACCTGATTATTTATCTATTTTCTTTAGCTACTACTTGGAAATTATCTATATAGAAAGTTTGCCTACCTGTAACACCATCATTTTCATTACCTGGCCCTCCATTTCTAAAATTAAATACCGCATTTCCGGTAATTCCTCCTGCTCCAACATTTATTTCACGCTCAACAGTAAACCATTGTCCAGTACCAGGAGCGTTAAAACTCATGGTTTCAATATCTGGAGTAGATCCAAAAATTCTAGTAAATACTCCTCCCATAGTTGTACCTGGCTCGTAATAAAGGTCAAACTTAAAAGAGTAAACACCTGCTGGGATTTCAGCATTTTGAAACAATACATTACTTAATCCTAAGAAGCTAATTCCAGACTCAAATGGTAGAACAGCATCAAACTTCATAGATGCACTTCCTTCACTTGCTCTATCTGTTGATCTACTTAGATATAAACCTCCACCTGGATTTGTAGCATTTGCTATTTGATTATTTCCTGAGGCATTATTACCCGCTGGAATAAATAATCTGTATCCATCTGCATTTGCCCATAAATCATTGGTAGCAGGATTTTCAAATCCTGGGTTAACATTACTCGTTAAATAATTAATAATTAATGGCTCAACCGTTTCATCAGTAAATGCATTTAAAACTCTAGCATCAATAGCTGTTATACCTGTACCGTTATAAGAAAGTTTAATAGTATCAGAGTTTAATACCGCTTCTGACAATTCTAACTCAATCAACGTTTCATCTGTACTACTTACCTGAGCTGAAACAACATTAAAGTTTTGATTAAAAGTTCCATTCACAACGTTTACTGAAAAATCATTTTCTACTCCAGTAAATGGCTCTAAAATTCCATTAACTCTAAAAGCTATTTGTTTAGTACCAGGTGCGCTACTTCCATCATTTACAGCAAAAGCATTACCATTTATAGTAAAAGGTTTTGTAGATGGAATTACTTTAATAATTACTGGAATTGCCTTAGTTTGTTCAGAATATCTTAGTGTATTGTTCCCTAACTTAGCTCTTGAAACAGTTAAGTTAGTTGTATACTCTCCAATTCTATTGTAGGTCACTACTTGTTCTTCTTCTGTACTAGTCTCTGGCTGACCTCCATCAAAATCCCAAACTCTATCACTTGGTCTACCAACAGTTGTTAAGTCTTTAAAAGTTAAGTTAGACCCTGCCTCTATAGTAATTGTTGTAAAATTACTTGTATCATCTGTACTTGGGTGTTGACTTTGAGTCAAAAACACTTCAGTTCCATCTTCTTCATTTTTTACCGAAGCTTCTGCATTTAACCTTTGATATACATCATACTTAAACACGGTAGATAACTCCCATAAACCATCCTCTCCTTGTACTGCATCGTTACCAAGAAAACTTACTTCTTTTTCAAACTTATTTTTTAATGTTACTGTAGTTTCTCCAGCTTTTTGAAAAAGAACATGAACTAGTTTTGTTTGGCTACTTGTTCCTAATTTATTATCAATAAATCTATCTAAATTCACACTATCTTTTCTAGTAAATTCAGAGTTTAAAAAGTTAGCTCCATCTTCAATAACCCAAGTTCTAGACACAACTCCTTGTGAAATATCTGATAAAGAACTAAAATCATCAATAGAAATTGGAATATTATTCGCTATTGAGCTCTCATTAATATTAAATATACTTGGTGTAAATACTAGAGGAGCACTAAAATTTGCTGGCTCGGTATAATCATCAACATTACACCCCACTAAGGCCATAAGTGATAATAAAATAATTAAACTATATTTTTTCATAATCTATTAATTTTCAAATCCATTATTATTAATATCCTCTTCTGCTGGAATTGGTAAGTACCCTGCATTTTTATTATAGTTGGTAGCTACTCCTACAAATTCTTGAAATATTTTTTGACTTTGTTGAGCTTGAGGATCTGCAGGGACTGCTGAGGCATCAATAGTTTGTAAATCACTAAAAAAACCTCCTCCAATACTGGTGTTTGGACCTTTTGCCAAAGCTGGTGTTATAGGTCTTCTTCCCGCTCTAGGAAAGTCTACACCTTGATAATAAACAGTACTTAAATCACTAAATCTTTGTGCTGCAATACCCCATCTTCTTAAATCAATAACACGAATGGCATGACCTTCTGCCGATAACTCTAATGGCTTTTCAACAAACATTAAACGTTCCTTTAAACTTGTTGCATCGTAAGCTACTCCTGGATCATCAATTTTAGAACTTAACTCTAAAGGCACCAATGCCCATCTTTCTCGAATTTTATTAATTTCATTCACCGCATCTTGAAGTTGTCCTTTGTAGATATAACACTCTGCAAGATTTAATAACACCTCAGCAAAACGATTCACAATCACATTTTTTCCAGATTTAATAGAACCTCCAGTAGTTACTGTTTCATTATCTATTCCTAAATCATGATTGGTGTACTTTTTAAATGCAGTAAAAATTCCACCTTGATTTCTTAAACCTCCCCAACTAGCACCATCTACTGCTTTAGAGTTTAAAACATTAGGATAACTGTATACTGGCGTATCTAAATCGTTATTTAAAAACAACATATTAGAGGATCTTAATGATTCACGTCTTGTATTTAAATTTCCATCTCCTGTAGTAATTGTATTAACTGGGTTACTAGAATCTAATGGATCACTTTCATATGCCAGCACCAACCAAGCAGCTGGTTGAATAAAGTCCTGACCTCCAAATTTAAAATGAGCAGATCTTCTTGCTAACCTACTATGTGGACTTGCTTCGTTAAACTCACTTAACTCTATTCCAAAATCTGTTGTATAAGGGATTTCAAATATAGATTCGCTGTTAAAATCTCCAGCAGTGGTAAACATTTTAGAACCAGTAATTGGGTTTACTTCTGTTTCCAACGCATATCCATAATTATCTCTTAAATCCTCATAAATTTTGATAGCTTCATTTATTAAGCTCATGTTTTGCTGACCTCCTTCTGTAGCTTCATACAAATAAGAGTTCGCTAAAATCATTTTTGCTGCTCCTTTGGTTACTCTTCCTAATTCCGTAACTTCATTAGGCATTGGTAAATATGGAATAGCTTCTTCTAAATCTTTTCTAAAAAAAGCAATTACTTCATCAGAACTAGAAACCTCTTTATGTCTCTTATCTATATCTTGCTCATATTTATCTCTGATAATCACATTACCATTGTTAAATACTGAATGTGCGTAGAAATGATAAGTTCCTCTAAAGAAAAGCGCTTGTGCTCTTTGTTGATTCCATCTCTCTAACTGATCTGCATTGGTTAAAGATGGCTTAACAATATCTAAAGCTGCCAATGCTTGATTTGCAGTAAAAATACCACGATACAATGCTCCCCAACGTTGTTCTATTCTAACAGTTGTTGGAGAAACTGTTTTGTAATAAAAATCTAAATGTTCTGGAAAACCTACATCAGGATTTAATCTATTTTTCATAGCACTGATGTCTGTTCTAAAATGGTCTTCTTCAATACTCAACACGTAGTGATTGAATAATGAGTTGTACACCCCATTTAATACTCTATTTGTATCATCTAAATTTGTAATTGATTCTAATAACTCTGGTGTATTAGGATTTGGTTCATCTAAATAGTCTTCACATGAAAAAACTAAAAAAGCCAGTAATATTGCGGATATTAATTTTATATTTTTCATTTTCTTAAAAGTTTAATCTTACACCTAGGTTCATACTTGCTGTGGTTGGAATAATTCCACTATCAATACCTTTTTGTTGGATATTATTTCCTCCAACTTCTGGGTCTAATCCGGTGTATTTTGTAAAAGTTAATATGTTCTGAGCATTAGCATAAATATTAAATCTTGTTACCCCCATGCTTTCTGCAACCTTTTTAGGAAAAGTATATCCTATTACCACGTTTCTTAAACGTAAGAACGAACCATCTTCTATAAAAAAGTCAGAACTACCATTGTAATTATTGTCTCCAGAGTTTCTAGATGTATTTCTAAAAGAAGGAATATTAGTATCTTCATTTACACCTGGTATATACTGATAAACTAAATCTCTATGACGACCTGCTTTAAAAGCACTTGCTCTTGTTGCGTTATATACTTCGTTACCAATAGATGCATACCAGTTAGTTAAGAAAAACCAGTTTTTGTAAGTAGCTTGTAAGTTAAGTCCTAATTCAAAATCTGGAAGACCACTTCCTTTGTACACTCTATCTCCTTCGTCTCTTAAAACACCATTTCCATTAGAATCCACATATTTTAAATCTCCTAACTGTCTTGATTCTCCATACTTTAAATTATAAGCATCTAACTCAGCTTGATCTTTAAAAATACCATCCGTTTCAAAAACTAAGAACGAACCTGCTTCTCTACCTTCTTTTAATCCGATAGCCAAAGCTTGATTATCACCAAACACAGGTCTTGTAGTAAATAATTGAACTCCACTTTCTGATTGAAGGCTAGTAACAACATTTTTGTTTTTAGAAAAAGTTCCTAAAATATTAAACCTAACATTTCCTATAGAAGGTCTGTATCTTAAAGTAGCTTCTATACCTTCATTTGTTAAATTTCCCACATTAAAAACAGCGAATCTACTTCCTGTTAAATCACGATCTGCTTGTACCGATGCACCAAAACTAGGAGTAACTTGCACGTTTGTTAACAAATCATCTTTCTTAGTAGTATAATAATCAGCTGTAAAAATTAATTTATTGTTCCAAAAACTCATATCAATACCAAAATTGTATTGCTTGGTTACCTCCCACTTTAAATTTGGATTTCCAAACTGTTGCTGTATAATTCCAGAATGTTCTGTATCAGATCCATTAGCTGCTTGAAAGTTGGCGTTGTAACCTGTTGCTACTGGACTGTAGATTGAATTTGGAGCAAAACGATCGTTACCGGTAGTACCGTAACTAGCTCTAAACTTAAAGTTGTTAATTGTTTTTCTTAAACCTTCCCAAAAGTTTTCATCTGAAATTGTCCATCCTGCAGATACAGAAGGAAAGAAAGCATATAAATTATCTCGAGAAAATTGGTTAGAGGCATCTACTCTGGCACTTGCACTTAACTGATATTTTCCATCATAATCATATAACACACGACCAACAGTACCAATTCTTTTAATTTTATAATCTGGTTCAACTGTAGAAGGACCTGTAAAGTTCAAAGTAACATCTGATCCTAACTCTTCTCCTATTGTTGCTGTTGATAGATTAACAGGGTCTGCAAAAAGCAACCCTCTTTTAACAGCTCCGATTGATGTAAAATAATCTTGTTCTACATTTACAACTGCCATCGCATTTATTTTATGCTTGTTAAACTTTTGCTGGTAGTTGATTCCTCCGTTCCAGTTAATTAAAACATTACGAGATCTACCTTCGTAAACAAAATTATCATCTTCATCACGTAAATTCACCCCATTATTATCAAACAAAGCAAAAGGAGGTTGAACTTGCTTTTCGTACTCATTAGTAATAACCCCACTAATTAATGTGGTTAATTGTAAATGTTTTGTTAATTGATATTTTAAATTAGAACTAGCTTCAAATCTATCACGACCTACTTGTCTATCTCTAGTAATAGCTTCTAAAATTTGACCATAAGCAGAACTTGCATTAGCATCATCCACTTCACTAGTAAAAGAAGTTGTGTTTTGATCTACTTTATCTAAATACGGTAAAGCTCTTTGTCCAAAAATAAGTAGATTAAAGTTTGGTCTTTCTCTGTCATCAACAGTGAATCCAAATCCATTATTTACAGTCCATTTTCCTTTAGTAATATCTAAGTTTGATCTTAAGTTATAGCGTTTAAACTCAGAGTTAATTACAGTTCCTTCTTGATCAAAAAGTCCCATAACCACACTGTATTTTACATCATCTCCTCCTCCAGAAATTGTAAGATTATATCTGTTGATTGTAGACATGTCATTTTGAGTAAAATCTCTTAAATCATTATCATTAAGCAAACTATATCTATCTGTACTTGCAGGAGAACTTGATCTTGAAGGGTCATTTGCATCAAAGAACAATTGTTGTTCTGTATTCATTAATGGCGTATTACGTCTTATGTATTGTACACCATTAGTAACCTCTAATTCAACTTGAGTATTCCCCTTTTTCCCTTTTTTAGTAGTTACCAAAATAACTCCACCAGCAGCTCTTGTTCCATAAATAGATGCAGAAGCAGCATCTTTTAAAACATCTAGAGTTTCTATTTCATTTGGGTTTAATCTAGGATCACCTGACTGAGGAACACCATCTACTACCCAAAGTGGAGAATTAGAACCTGTTAAAGAAGATATACCTCTAATAGTAATTGCAGATCCTTCACCTGCCTCACCACTACTAGCTGTAACGTTTACCCCAGCAACTTGTCCCTGTAAAGCAGTTCCAATATCACCTGTAATTACATTTTCTATTTCTTCTGCTTTTACTTGAGCAACAGCTCCAGTAATTTCTTTTTTCTTAACAGTTCCATAACCAATAACTACTACCTCGTCTAATTCCGAAACATCTTCTTCTAAAAGCACATCTAATTTAGGTCCTTTTACTTTTAATGACTTTGTTTGAAAACCTATATAGCTAAATGATAAAACATCTCCTACTTTAGATTTAATTGTGTAATTACCGTCAAAATCACTCACTACTCCGGTTGAAGTTCCTTGTATTAAAACAGTAGCTCCAGGAATAGGCATACCACCTTTATCGATAATAACCCCCGTTACTGTTAAATCTTTAGTTTGGGCGAACAAGCTCCCGTGTAAAACCAAAATCAAAATGAGTAAACATTTACTCATAAAGTTTTTAGCAACTAATACTTTTTTTACTTTCATTTTTTTAGCTTTAGTTAGATTATAATAAAGAGAAGTATTTCTTTTAAAACTTGTATTAAAAAAGGTTTACTTCTCTAACATTTAAGGTAAAATTAAGAGATATCTAAAAAAATCAATTGTTAATATTTACCCACTACTTATTTAATATTACCCTTAATAAAAGATATATTTATACAGATAAAATAAAAAACCTATATTTTTATTACCTTTTCAATAATCAAGTTATTATCTCCTTTAATTCTTAAAAGATACATTCCTGCTGGTAATGATGAAGCATCAATTCTAGGGATATGATTGCTTGTTCCCTGAACTTTTACAATTAAAGCTCCCATTACAGACAACAATTCAACTTCTACCTTATTAACAGATTTATCTACGTTAACATTAAAATAATCACTTGTTGGATTAGGGTAAACATTTGCTTTAAAATTTAACTTAGGAGATTTAGAAGAAAGATTTAACTCCCCTAAAACAATATCCCCTTGATTAGCTCCTACCGTAGTATTACTACTCCATAAATAGTAAGCATTACTATCGTTAAGAGTCCAATTTTGATAATCATTAATGCTCGCTCTTATCACATCTGCATTACCTGTAACCGCTCCTGTATATACTCCATAATCTAAATCCCATAAATTTAAAGAAGCATCACCTCCAGTAACATCTATATCAAAACCTATAAGTGCATTAGGTAATTCACAATAAGCGTTTCCTCCACCTACAGCCCAACCAGCTGAATTACTTATTCCATTATTATTTAATGCTGTAATCCATAAATCACTATCTGTTGTAGGATGATCACTTGTATTTCCACTATAAATTAAAACGCTATCTCCCGCTAAAGAAAGATCCCAATCTCCATCTGAACCAAAAGTTTGCACAGTGCTACCTACTACTGTTTCTACACCATTTATCACAGT
The DNA here is from genome assembly GCF_001697185.1 of Wenyingzhuangia fucanilytica. Lineage (GTDB taxonomy): Bacteria > Bacteroidota > Bacteroidia > Flavobacteriales > Flavobacteriaceae > Wenyingzhuangia > Wenyingzhuangia fucanilytica. The sequence goes on from NZ_CP014224.1 coordinate 2,518,858, forward strand.
GGTAACACTTCCGTTACTCTCTAATTTAAAAATGGTTCCAGAACTATGATCTTCACTTGCTGTCCACGAAAAAACATCATCTATACTATATGGACTACCATTCCCTCCTATATTAAAAGAACCATCAGACTTCCATCCTCTGTTTGAAATACTAAGGCTTGTACCTGCTTTAATATCTTTTAAAATCATAAATGCTAATTCTGCAGTATTAACTTCTGCTTTATAACCAACAATAACAACATCTCCAGCTGTTAAGCTTGTTGGATCTACAGGGTCAAAAATGTTAATACTTTTAGGAGTATCACTTACATTTCCTACATCAGTACCTGTTAGTGTTATTGTTAAAGTTTCGCTTACTTCATTCTCTCCATCAAGTAAAGCATTCACAACTATTTCTGAACTATTTTCTCCGTTAGGTATAACAACTGTTCCAGATAAAGAGGTATAATCAACACCATTTACAGCTTCTCCACTTGTGGCATAGCTAACTGTAATATCTTGGTTTGCAGTAATTCCATCTGGTAAACTAACTGTAAACACTCCATTTGTTTCTCCTTCTACAGCATTTGTAGTAGCTTCAATACTAATTAGATTAATTTCTTCATCAAGTAATAACAACTGACTATCAAACAATTTATCGTAAGCTGGCAAAGTACCATCATCCCACAAAGAACTATGTGGATGCCCTGAACCATCACCATCATTATCAAACCAAGCAGGTTTTACATCTTTAAAATCAACAACAATATCTATAGACTTATCAACTATTTCCTGAATAATATCATCGGCATTAGGTTCACTATTACTCAAATTAGTTGACTCTCCTGGATCTGTAATAATGTTATACAAGTTCCACGAACCATTACTACCTGTTTTGGTTATTTTCCATTGTCCCATTGATATTCCTCCGTTTTCAAAACCTAACTGAGGTCTAATAATTAACAATGGCTCGCTTGGTCTTGCATCATTCCCAGCAATTAAATCATCCATAAAATCAATACCATCTATAATTTTTTCTTCGGGTACTGTACCTCCAGCTAGACTCACTAACGTTGGGTAGATGTCTAAAGAACTAATTTGATGATTATAAATAGCCGGACTTGTTATTTTTGCAGGCCAATGTACAAACATAGGTACTTTATGCCCCCCTTCTTTTACACTACCTTTTAAAGCATCTAAAGGATAATTTACAGCTCCTTTACTAAAAGTATATCCACCATTGTCACTTAAAAAAATGATTAATGTATTGTTATATACATCCATATCATTATCAAGTTCATCTATTAGTCTACCAATATTTTCATCCATATTGGCCACCATAGTTGCATAGGTAATTCTAGCCTCTACAAATTCTTCTATTTTTGCATCTCTTTCATTTTCTGGCAACTTTGTAATAGGTGTAGAATTTTTAATATAATCACTATTTCTAACCAAATCTTCAAAATCTGGGTTATCTAATTTGAATTGAGCAATTTCATCTGCTGGAGCCTCTAAAGGAGTATGTGGTGCATTGTATGCCAAATACATAAAAAAAGGATCTGATGAAGAAGCATTATTTTGTATATACGTAATAGCTTCATCGGTAAGCACATCTGTTAAATAATCTTCATCTGCTGCATTGCTAAATTCCTCTCTATCTACATATCCTCTTTGTCTCCACAATGGGTCTTGATACTCATTAGTTACAGGGTTGCTTCCTCCTAATCTATGGTAATAGTTATCTTCATATCCATTTTCAAAATAACCTTTTCCACCACCTAAAAAACCAAAAAAGTAATCAAAACCTCTGTCTAATGGCTGATAGAAATTTTCTTTAAACCCTAAGTGCCATTTACCAAAAGCCGCTGTATTATAGCCAGTATCTTGAAGTAGTTTTGGAAAATAAGTTTCGTTAACAGGAATTCCCAACTCCGTAGTAATATCATTAGGTAAATTGTATTGAGCCCCTATTCTATGAGGCATCATTCCTGTTAATAATGCCGCCCTACTTGGACCACAAAATGGATGGGCAACGTGAGCGTTTTTTAAAACCACTCCACTATTAGCCAGTTTATCAATATTTGGGGTAGGTATTACTCCAAGTTCACTAGGAAAATTACCATCTCTATTAAACCCTACATCACCATAACCTAAATCATCGGCTAAAATTACAATAATATTAGGACGTGTTCCTTGTGTTTGAGCATGACTATTAATAATTGCAATAAAAGTAAGAAACGCTATTGCGTATGTTTTAAAGTGTCTTTTTTTCATTTTAGTTTATCTATTAATTTAGTTTGTTTTAATTTCTACTGGAATTATGTATTAAAATTGGAAATAAGTAAAAACAAGTAATCTTGGCACTTATTCGCTTATCAGGAAAACATGATTTTGCTACAATTAAAAATCAATTGTTTTTCTTACTGATATTTAAGGCAATACCTAAAAACTGATAGTTCAATTAAATCAAAACTACAACATATAAGAACTTTAAACAGGTTAAAAATTAACCATAACTAGCACGAGATTAACCTGTTTAAACACAAAAAGAGCAAATAAAAACTGTTGTTTTTATTTGCTCTTTTACAATTACAAAATAAAGATGTATGTTCCTTATTTTAAGTTTTTTAATTCTTCTCGCATTCTAGTTAAAAACGGAGCAATTTCTTTATAAGGTTTCCCTACTAATTTAGAAAAAGAGGAATTAAAATTACTACTTGCCTCACGGTTAATACCTTTCATTTCTTCTGTAGTAATTTCTCCGCTTTTAGATTTCTTATTAGCATCCATAAAAGCCACAACCATTTCCATTCTTGTTTCTTTTAATTCTTCTTGTTGCTCTTCGTTTAAGTTATATTCTTTAGCAGCTTCGGTTACAAAATAATCGTTTTGCTTTTCTTGCCATTTTCCTTGTCCGTAACTTACTGTAAATGTAATAGCTAATACTAATGTTAAAATAATTTGTTTCATGATTTTTGAACTTTAAATTTATACTTATTGAATTTTATTTTTTTGCCAAACCCTTAAATATTCTATTTGATACTCTGCTGGTAAATCCTCTTCTTTTGGTATACCTAACCAAGGAAAAGTTTCTGAATCGAACCAAATCCAATAATCAGAATCTGTTACCCATTTATCTGGATTAGTGTTGTTATTTGTAAGTTCTGATTTTAAAATTGTATACTCAGGCAACAACACTCCATCGTAATAAACTTTTATATAATCTGCTGTCCAATCAAATCCATATACATGAAAATCACCCGCAGTATTATTTCCCACTTGAATGTTTTGAGTAAAAACTGGTCCATTGATTTTATTAAAATAATTAGGGTTATTAGGATCCCAACTAATAATGTTAAACTTTAATCTTTTTCTCCAAGAATCATTTGTTTTGTGTCCACCAAACATTTCAAACATATCCATTTCTGATGTGTTTTTACCAGTAGTCCAAAATGAGCTAGTTATAGGAGCATTTGCGGATTTACACTTAATTTCCATATAACCATATCTAAATTGTTTTTTGCTAATTACAGCAGCAGTTGTAATGTTTTCGAAATATATTTTTTCTCCATTTACAACATCATGATCATCACCATTAAACTTTAATCTAAAGTCATAATCTGGCTCCCATTTTGTAACAATTTTCAATTTTCCTGATTCTGTATAAGCATTATTAACAGAAAATTGTGACGGCGCTCTACCTATAAATCTTGATTGATATTCGTTATTTCTACCTTGAATTAACCATTTATCTTCATCTAAAGGCAATTCAAACTCATCTGACATTTCTGTGTTTAGCACCCAGTCTCCTTCGTTAGACTGATCCGATAATGGATATGCTGGATTTGGCTCCTCACCTCCATCATGATCATTGTCAGTATCACCAGGAGTATCAACCACGTGATCATCAGACGTGATATTATCACTCCCACAACTTTGTAACGATACAAAAACAGTCATTATTAAAAATAGATACTTCATCAAAATTTATTGTTTTTTTTGCCAAACACGTACATATTCAATTTCAAAATCAACCACTCCATCTTCTTTTTTTCCTTCTGGACTGTTCAACTCTAAATCTTCTAAACTATCTGGAACACCGTGCCAAGGAAAAGTTTCTTGATCTAACCATATATGAATTGGCCCATCCATCACCCAACCATTAGGAAGATTTTTTTCTTTAGCATAAGCATCAACCTGAGCTCTAGTTGCTTGGGTAAACAATTTACCGTCAACATAAAGTTTCATTCCATTCTCATCCCATTCAATACCATATACATGGAAATCATCTGCTACTCTAAACCCGTAATCTAAACGCTCTGTGTATACTGTTTTTCCTTTTCCTTCTCTACTCCAATCATGAATAGACCACCAAAGCTCTCTATCTTTCCACTCTTTACCTTTTTGACGATGATCTCCAAATTGTTCAAAAATATCTAACTCAGTTTGACTACCTGTTGCCCAAAACGCACTAGTTATTTCTGCATCGGCAGCTTTAGATTTTATTTCCATATAGCCGTACTTAAAATCCTTACGACCAATAAAACATGCTGTGGTAAGATTTTCGAACTTTGCTACCTGCCCTTCTTCTTTACCCCAAGGCTTTTGCTCTTCATCTGAAAAAGGAAAATCTGGTTCCCAACGAGTTTCTAATATCAATTTACCATCTTCTAACCTATAATTTCTTCCTGAAAATTGTGATGGGGCACGTCCTTTCCATACTTTTTTATTAGGATAATCAGGATCTTTATATACAGGAACTCCGTTTTCAAACTTTCCTACAATATACCATCTGTCTTCATCAATAACTGGTGCATCAAATTCATCACTAGCTTCTGTATTTAAAACCCAACCACCCGTGTTGTTTGGGTCCGAAAATGGATAAACCACTGCACTTACTTGCTTATCAACTTTTGCTGTGTTTTTATTGCTACTACAAGCAAATAAAAACATTACCATCACCACCAAACAAGCATTATTAATTTGTCTATTATTCTTTATCATAATTGTTAAATATTAACTACAACAAAGAAATAACAAGATAATAGATAGTTATTCTTAAAATTTACCTGTTTATAATCAAAATTTACCTCTCTAGCTTAAAAGGTAAAATAATGCAATAAGAAGATAAAAGACACTGATTAATAAAGACTATAAATACAGTTCTTTGTAGTCTAAAAGTTTTAAACTGAATTCATTAAACAGTTTAAAAAGTCTTAACCAAGTTATATTTTAAAGATTATAAAATTCAAATTATGGATATCCCTAAATATTTTATTAGCTGCGATTGGGGAACTAGTAATTTTAGATTAAGAGTTGTTAAAACAGATTCTTTAGAAATTATAAAGGAGATTAAAACAAATCAAGGTATAAAAGTACTTTATGAACAATTTGCTAAACAAGATCAATTAAATCAAACTGATTTTTTTTATGAATACCTAAATAATCAAATTAAGTTACTTCCTAGTGAACATCAAAAGCATTTGGTTATTTCTTCTGGTATGGTTTCTTCTACCATAGGGCTCCATGAATTAGATTATGCAAACATTCCATTTAATATTGATGGAAAAAATCTAATCACCAAAAACATGAAATTCGATAATCAAATGAATTTGTTATTGATTTCAGGTGTAAAAGATGACAATGGCGTGATGAGAGGTGAAGAGACACAAGCCATTGGTTTACAAGAATATTTACAAGTACAACCAGAAGCTATTTTACTTTTACCTGGTACACACAGCAAACACTTAGAATATTCTAACAATGAATTTACTGAACTTAAAAGCTTTATGACTGGAGAGTTGTTTGAAATTATCTCTCAGAAAAGTATTTTATCAAATTCAATAAAACTTGAAGATCAAAATCATATTGCTGAAAATTCATTTTTAGAAGGAGTTAAGTTAGGGAGTGAAGGAAAATTCTCTTCAAGCTTATTCTCTATAAGAGCTAATGATTTGTTTGGAAAATCAACAAAAACAGAGAATTATTTTTTCCTAAGTGGTTTACTAATAGGAGATGAACTGGCTTACTTAAAAAAGGAAACTAAAAAAGTATTTTTAGCTGCTCCTCTTCCACTTTCAAACCTTTATAAACTTGCCTTAAACCATTTATTAGGTTCAGAAAACTATGTTACCATAGAGCATGAAATAATAGAAAAAGCCTTATTGATAGGTCAAAAGAAAATATTAGAAAATTATGAAGAATAAATCACCTTTTAATTGGGATTCTTACTACAAAGCCCCAATAGTTGGGATTATAAGAAATGTTCCTTTAGAAACCGTTTTAAAAATAGCTAAAACCTATTTAGAGGCAAACTTGTATACCATAGAAATAACTATGAATACTAAGGGAGCTGCAGAAATCATAAGCACCTTAAGAAATAATTTCCCAGAACTTAATGTAGGTGCAGGAACCGTTTGTACTACAGAAGACTTAAATAATGCTATAAATGCAGGAGCACAATTTATAGTTACCCCAACTATAAATGAAGAAGTTATTAAAAGTGCTGTATTACAAGAAACACCAATATTTCCAGGAGCCTATACTCCTACCGAAATATACAAAGCATGGAATTTAGGTGCATCTGCAGTAAAAGTATTCCCTGCAACACAATTAGGACCTCAGTATTTAAAAGATGTTTTGGCTCCATTAAACCAAATAAAACTATTGCCCACAGGTGGCGTATCTTCAGAAAATATTAAATCTTTTTTCCAAGCAGGAGCTGTTGGTGTTGGAATGGGAAGTTCATTACTTGATAAAAAACTAATCGAAAACGAAGATTACATCGGTTTAAGAAATCATTTTCTAAAAATATCAAACGAAATTAACGAATTCATAAATAAACAATCATAAAACTAAAAGATCAACTTCATTTAAAACCATATTCAGCAGAATTAGTTATTTGTTTTATTTTTTATTGATAAATAACTACCTTTGAATTAATGAAGTTAATTTTAAAAAAACCTGGTACGGAAGATGCTTTTAAAAAGCTAAATATATCAAAAAGGGAAGCCCCGTGTTTTGATGTAGCTTGGCATTATCATCCTAAATTTGAACTTATTTATATTACAAAAAGCAACGGACTTCGCTTTGTAGGAGATAATGTTTCACCATTTTACCCTGGAGATTTAGTCTTAGTTGGTTCATATTTACCTCATTTATGGAGAAATGATTCTTCTTATTATGAAGATGATAGTGTAAAAGAAGTTGAAACAATTATAACAAAGTTTGACTTAGATTTTTTAGGTAATGATATTTTTAATTTACCTGATTTTGTTGATATCAAAAAATTACTTGACAAATCTAAATTTGGTGTTTTTTTTGGAGAAAATGTAAGTAAAGATCTTCATACTAAGCTTGTTAATTTACCTAAGCTATCCTATGTAGAACAACATATAGAGGTACTATCAATTTTACAAAAATTATCACAGGCAGAAGAGACTACTATTCTATCATCTTCTGACATGAGTCAATCTACAACGGAAAGTTCTGAACGCATAGATACCGTGCTAAGATATATATCAGACAATTACGCTACCAACATAGATCTTAATGATATATCTGATATAGCCTGTATGACGACCAACTCATTTTGTAGATTCTTTAAAAAAGCAACAAACAAATCGTTTACTCAATTTTTAAACGAAGTTCGTATTAGAAATGCTTCTAGGTTATTAGTGCAAGATGATATTTCTGTTTCTACTGTTTGTTATGCTGTTGGTTATAACTCCATCACAAATTTTAACAAACAGTTTAAGCAAATAATGGGTGTTACTCCTAAAGTATTTCGCGAAGAAATATAACAAACATTATTAAAATCAGTTTTCTATTAGAGAAAACATCACAATTTTTACTCATAAAACCGAAGAATAATTCTTCGGTTTTTTTGTTATAAAATATCCTTAATTAAAATAAAAATTAGGGTTATCTACTCTTGTTAACAAAAAATTAACAAGCAAGGTAAAATGCGCTAATCAATGGGTAATTTTTACTAATGCATAATTGTAAAATTTAAGTTTTTTTGTATATAGTTTAAATTTAAAAGTATTTTAATGTCAAAAATGAAACAGATTAATTTAATTAAGATATTATTCTTTATACTACTTCAATGTAGTTATGCACAAAAACAACCTAATATTGTTTTTCTTTTTGTGGATGATGCTGGCTACAATGACTTTGGTTTTCAAGGAAGTACAGATATAAAAACACCTAATTTAGATAAATTAGCACAACAAGGTGTTCGTTTTACACAGGGGTATGTAACCGATGCTACTTGTGGTCCCTCTAGAGCTGGACTTATGACAGGAAAGTATCAACAAAAATTTGGATATGGAGAAATTAACGTTCCTGGATATATGAGTCAAAGCTCTAAGTTTTTAGGAGATGATATGGGTTTACCTCTAGATCAAGTTACTATGGCAGACTATCTAAAAAAACTAGGATACACCAATGCGGTATATGGTAAATGGCACTTAGGAGACGCTGATAGATTTCACCCTTTAAAAAGAGGATTTGATGAATTTTATGGTTTTAGAGGTGGGGCACGTAGTTATTTTGGCTATAAAAACTTTAAAAATGTGCATCATGACAACAAGATGGAGCACAATTTTGGACATTATGAAGAACCAAATGGATATGCTACCGATGTATTTACAGACAAAGCAATATCATTTATAGAGAAAAACAAAAACAATCCTTTCTTTATTTATTTAGCTTTTAATGCTGTACACACTCCTATGGAGGCTACTCCAGAAGATTTAAAAAGATTCCCTAATTTAAAAGGAAAAAGACAAGAACTAGCAGCTATGACTTGGTCTTTAGATCGTGCTTGTGGAAGGGTATTAGACAAATTAAAAAAATTAGGACTAGATGAAAACACCATTATTGTTTTTTCTAATGACAATGGTGGACCTACAGACAAAAACTCCTCTATAAACCTACCCTTGAGTGGTACAAAATCAAATCATTTAGAAGGTGGTTTAAGAGTACCTTTTTTAATCAAATGGCCAAAAAAGTTAAAAAAAGACATTACTTACAATTACCCTGTGAGTACCATGGATTTATTACCAACTTTTTACGCTGCTGGTGGAGGAAACACAGCTGATTTAAAAGATGTAGACGGAGTAAACTTACTTCCTTTTTTAACCGGTAAAAACAATAGTAGACCTCATAAAGACTTATTCTGGAAAAAGGAAACTCGTGCTGTATATAGAGAAAATGACTATAAATTAATACGATTTGCAGACAGACCAGCTGAACTTTACGATTTGTCTAAAGATACTTCTGAGCTTAACAATTTAGCTACAAAAGAACCTGAACGTTTAAAACGTATGTTTAAAAAACTATTTGAATGGGAACTAACTCTTGAGCGACCATTATGGATGCTAAAAAATGATTTTGAAAAATACGATACGGATCGTATGGATAGATACAGAACACCAGAATTAGTAAAAAAAGAAATGTTTTCTGAAAAGTAAACGATAAAAACAAAAAACGATGAAACATTATAAATTTAGAACCTCACTTTTATTAGCATTGTTTATATGCTTAAATATAAGCTGTCAAAATATTAAAAACCACACGGAAGCATCAAACAAAGTTAGTGCTTATCATAAATCACAAGTATCTAAAATTGCTCCGTACTCAGATCCAGAAAACAAAGATGGATGGGTCCTAAACCAAGAACTAAGCGATGAGTTTAATGGTACCGAAATAGATACCGTTAAATGGTTTGTAGAAGGTTTAAACGATAATTATTATATATGGAAAGGTCGTGCTCCCTCACAATTTGTACCTCATAACGTAATTGTTGAAGACGACAAATTAAAACTAAGAACCAATTGGGAACCTGATTATAAATTCTATGAAGAAAGCTATTCTGATGGAAATATGGGTACTTCTAAATATGGGGAGTATAAAGGGAAACCAATGCCTGTTACTACTGCTGGTGTTTTAACCAATAAACGTTTTTTATATGGTTATATGGAAGTAAAATCTAAAGTTGGTAATGCTGCAATTACAGGAGCATTTTGGGCAATTGGTCATGAACAAGAATTAGATGTTTATGAGTTAATGGGGAATCCTAAAGTAAAAACAGGGAACATCCGTGAAGACTCATATTTAGCAACCGCTCACGATTGGAGTCCACCAGCACAAAGACCTACTAAAATATTTAATCACGAAGAAAACTTAGATTTTAGAACTGCTGATGATTTCCATGTCTACGGAGCAGAATGGGGTGTAGATTATTTAAAACTTTTTATTGATGGAAAAATGATTCGCCATTTTACACAAGATCAATTAGGAACTGCTTTTGTATTAAACAATCCAATGGAAGTATGGTTAGACTCAGAAATTTTCTTTTGGTTAGGAATGCCTCACAAAGAAGAATTACCTGTAGATTTTGAAATTGAATACATGAGAGTTTGGCAAAAACCATCTGACAACCTTTTAGCTAAAGATGCTGCTTTTTATGGTTTTGAAGGACCTATTTTGTTTGAAGAAAACCCACGTCCTTTAACATTATTGCCAGAAGACTCAACACCTAACGATTATCAAAAATTCTGGATTTTTGACGAAGGATCTGCTAAATACTTGTCTATCGTTCATGGTGATTATTATCATGGAGTAAACAGTTTAAAATTTTCAGGTTACAGTAAAACAGAAAATTTAGAAGTAAAAAAAGCAGTTGCAAAAGCTCCTGATGGTTCTTTAAATATTCCTGCAGGAGAATATACAGTATCTGCAAAAGTATGGTTAGATCAAGGAGTCATTGCCGACAAAATACACTTGGTTTTAAAAAATCCGAATACAGAAATTGTTTTTGACAACTTAAAAAACAAACCTAGAAGACAGTGGATTACTATACAATCAAAAATATCTAGAAAGGAAGCCTCTGGAATAGATGATAGCATATCTATCGAAATCAGAAAAGAAGATTTACCAAAAACTAGAGCTGCCAAATTTTTTATAGACGATATAGAAATCAAAAAAGCAATCAACTAACAATAACCATTTCATCAACAAAACAAAATATATTATGAGCACTAATATTCATCATAGAGCAATCACAAATAATTCAGAAAGTCCTTACGCAAAATTAAAGAGTATCAATTTTGGTGATTGTACTTGGAATAGCGGTTTTTGGGCTGAAAAAGTAAAATCTGCAGAAGAAAAAATGTTACCATATATGGGAGATCTTTTATGTGGTGATATTGGTCATGGTTTAAACAATTTTAAAATTGCTGCAGGTGATAAAACAGGAGAACACAAAGGTTTTTATTGGCACGATGGTGACTTTTTTAAGTTTATGGAAGCCAAAATGTACGTTTATGGTTTAACTAAAAACGAATCTATATTAAAAGAATTAGATGAGTATATAGATATTATTGGTAGAGCTCAAGAAGAGGATGGTTACATACATACTCATGTACAAATAACAGAAGGTGTAGATCGTTTTGAAAACAGAAAATATCACGAAATGTACAATTTTGGACACTTGTTTATTGCAGGGTCTGTGCATTATAGAATTACTGGTCAACGTAATTTTTTAGATATCGCTATTAAAATGGCCGATTTATTAATCGCTTATTTTATGCCTGACACCAAACATTATCAACGTTTTGGTTTTAATCAAACGCAAATTATGGGATTGGTAGAGCTATACAGAACTACCAAAAACAAAAAATATTTGCAATTAGCAGAAAAGTTTATCAACAGAAGAGGAACGTATGAAATTAAGCACGATTCAACCACATTAGGTTATCCTATTGGAGATATGGTACAAGAAAGAACTCCTTTAAGGGAATCTAAAGAAGCTGTTGGACACGCCGTTTTAGCTTTATATTATTATGCTGGAGCAGCAGACGTATATGCAGAAACAGGAGAAAAAGCATTAATTGATGCTTTAGATGCTTTGTGGGAAAACGTTACCGGAAAAAAAATGTACGTTACAGGAGCTGTTGGACAAGCACACTACGGAGCCTCTACCAGCTTAGACATGATTGAAGAAGGTTTTATTGATGCCTATATGATGCCTAACATGACTGCTTATAACGAAACTTGTGCAAATTTATGTAATGCCATGTTTAGCAGCAGAATGTTAGCTATACACGAACAATCTAGATTTGCTGATATTATAGAATTGGTTTTATACAACAGTGGTTTGTCTGGAATTGGTATTGATGGTAAAGACTATTTTTACTCTAACCCATTAAGAATGGTTAACAATTCTAGAGATTACAACTCACATGCAGATGTTACTGAAAGTCCAGTTAGACAACCTTACTTAGAATGTTTTTGTTGTCCTCCAAACTTGGTAAGAACCATTTGTAAAAGTTCAGGATGGGCTTATAATTTATCAGAAAATGGAGTTGCCGTTGTTTTATTTGGAGCCAACAACTTAGACACTAAAATGTTAGACGGATCTCCTTTAAAATTATCACAAGACACAGATTACCCTTGGAAAGGATTGGTAAAAATAACAGTTGATGAATGTAAAGATTCAGCTTTTGATATTAAAATAAGAATTCCAAAATGGGCTGTTGGTAGTACTTTAAAAGTAAACGGAACTCCAGTTTCTACAACTATCACTCCAGGAACATTTGCTATAATTAACAGAACTTGGGAAGCAGGTGATGTGATTACTTTAGACATGCCAATGGAAATAAATTTAATTGAAGGACACAATAGAATTGAAGAAGTAAGAAATCAAGTTGCTGTAAAAAGAGGTCCAATAGTATATTGTGTAGAAACTCCAGACTTGCCAAAAGACACTTCTATTTTAGATGTTTATTTAAAAGGTGATACAACATTACAAGCCGTTCATAAAAATGATTTCTTAGGAGGTGTAACTGTTATTGAAACAGAACTGTTATTACGCGAAGGAAAAACAGATGACATGTACCAAGCCGTTACAAAACCTGTTTTTAAATCACACAAAACACAATTGGTGCCTTATTTTGCTTGGAGCAATAGAGGTCAAGCAGAAATGACTGTATTTATGCCAATAGTTTGGAATTATTAGAGATTAAAAATATTTGTATGTACACTAAGAACAATTATATATTTTTTGCTAAGACTATCTTTTGTAGTTTTTTAACCTTCCTCCTTTCTCAGGATGGTCTGTTTGCACAAACTACAGAACAAAATGTTTCTTTTACAGAAGTCTTTAAAGAATTCCCTAGACAAGAAAAGAATTTAAGAAAATGGGATGCACCAGTGGTTGCAGATTTAGATAAAGATGGATATCCAGATTTACTAATAAACGATCATGGTTATGGTATTCAAGTATGTTGGAACAACAAGGGAAAATTTGCAAAACCTTATGATATTATTATGGGAGATTTGCACGGTGTTTCTGTTGGTGACATTAACAACGATGGACAACTAGAGGTGATCATGTCTCGTGGTGGTGGCTCTGGGAGCAATGCTAGAAACTCTAAAATTTACACGGTAAAAGGGCGTAAATTCATCCCCCTAGCCGATTTTAATCCTCCTTTAGAAATGATGAGAGGAAGAACCGTAAAATTTATTGATGGTGATAATGATGGGGATTTAGATTTGTTAAACTTTGCTTTTCCAGATGCTGAAAAAAAAGGAAAAAGTGAGAATTACATATACAAAAATAATGGAGAAGGAATCCTTCACCTTAGCTCAACATTACCCGCAATTAAAGTTGATGGTCAAAAAACGTTAGTCACAGATTTTAACAATGATAACATACTAGACATTATTTTGTATGGTCATGGAAATGTTATTGCTTATCAAGGTAATGGAGACTTAACTTATAAAGATGTTACCGAAAAAATATTCCCTTTTGATATTTCTGATGTAACAGGTATTGCCGAATTAGACTATGATAACGATGGTGATTTTGACCTTTATTTTACAAGAGGTGAAGATTTTAAAAAAGGAGAAACTTTTTATGACAATAAAAGTCAAACTATGGGATTTTATACCAAGCGTGGCGAATTTCAATTTGATGATTTAGAAGTTGGAGATGTTTTAAACTTAGAAAATTTTCAATCACAATGGCCAAACAACGACACTTATTATATTGGAGAAGCTTCTTATGATTATGAATTCAAAGGGGAAACACACTCTGGTAAAGATATTCAATTGGTAAATAGTGATGCTTTAGGTTTTCCCGATAATGCCAATTATAAAGACAAAAAAGGTTGGTATATAGGGTATGTTGGAAATGATAGTTGGCGAATTGCAGGTTATTTATTTGCACCATCAACAGGAATTGTTCACGATGTAAAAAAATATAAAACATCTAAACATCCTGAAGGATTAAATGATTTCCTTTTAGAAAATAAAAACGGACGTTTTAAAGATGCTACCAAACAAGCAGATATATTTTTTAAAGAACATTCTGTTGCGGTTAAAACTGCAGATTTTGACAATAATGGATTTCAAGATGTTTTAGTCATCAAAAGAGGAAATTTAATTCATCAAAACGAAGCTATCATCTATTTAAACAACGGTGATGCTAAGTTTAAAAAACTAGAAAAACACAATGTTATTTCTACCGAATTAGGAGCTATTGGAATGGCGGTTGAAACCATTGACTATAACCTTGACGGAAAAGTAGATATTGTTATAGGAAACGAACGTGGAAAATGGCATTTATTCAAAAATGAAATTTCTGCATCTCAAAAAAATAATTTCATCACTGTTAAAGTTGGAAAATCTAAATCTGGAAAAGCAACTACCTTAGGTGCTCTTGTAGAAGTTACATCGGGTAAGAACAAACAAATACAACGTATAGGAAGTACAGGAGCTGCTTATTCGTTAAGTCACAATAACTTTGCTCATTTTGGTTTAGGAAATAATACTGTTGCAAAAGTAAAAGTAACTTGGAGCAATGGAGAAACACAAAGTCAAACTATTTCTGCTTTAAACAGCATTATAGAAATCAAAAATTAAATATTTAAACATAATTCATATGAGTCCTTTTCAAAAAAATGCCTTTACATATTCTACCATAGTAGCCATGGGAGGTTTTGTGTTTGGTTTAGATGCTGCTTTAATTTCAGGTGCATTTAAATTTATTACTGCGGAATTCAATCTTAATGAATGGCAAGTAGGATCATTAGGTTTTGGACCTGGAATTGGTGTTTTAATAGCACTGCCATTAGCAGCATGGTCTAGTAACACATACGGACGTAAAGCAACCTTAAAAATTATAGCAGCACTTTACTTAATATCCGCTTTAGGTTCTGCTTTTGCACCCTCATTCATCACTTTATTTGCTGCCCGTTTTTTAGGAGGATTAGCATTTAGTTCTATCACTTTAGCAGCCATGTATATTGGAGAAATATCACCTGCAAAGTGGAGAGGTAAATTAGTTTCTATGACCCAAATAAATATCGTAATAGGTTTAACAGCTGCTTATTTTATCAATTATTGGTTATTGCAAGTCACAAACTCTGATGCCGAATGGGTAAATACATTAGGATTAAGAGAATATACATGGAGATGGATGTTGGGAATAGAAATTGTTCCTGCTTTAATTTGGTTTGGACTACTATTTATAGTACCTCGTAGTCCTGCTTGGTTGGTTTATAAAGGGAAATTAGAAGAAGCTAAAAAAACCTTAACCAAGGTAATTCCTCTAATTGAAATAGACGAGCACGTAAGCGATATGCAAAACAGTGTGGCTCAAAGTAATAGAGATAGATCCGTTGGCTCACAGCTAAAAGAAATATTTAGTAAAAAAATGAGTATTGTAGCCATTATTGGATTTACAATGGCCATTGTGCAACAATCAACAGGTATTAACGCAGTACTAACCTATGCTCCTACTGTTATGGAACAATTAGGTTTAGGAGAAGATGCTGCTTTTGAACAAGCTATTTGGGTTGGATTAACTAGTGTTATATTTACCATACTATCCTTAATTTTAATTGATAAAATGGGTAGACGACCTATGATGATTTACGGATTGATTTGGGTTATTTTAAGTTTAGGGATTTGTGCTTATGGTTTTGGATCAGCAAAGTATGAAGTTACAAATCAGGCTATTTTAGAAATGAAAGAAATTCCAAACATAAACAAGCTAGAAACACTAATTGGTAAGCAATACGCTTCGGATATTGAATTTAAAGAAGCTATTAAATCAGTAATGGGTGATGTTTCTGCAAGAGATAACTCAAGTTTGTTTTTACAAAAAGCAGCAGTATTAAATGCAACACTAATTTTAATTGGTATTTTAAGCTTTATTGCCGCCTTTCATTTTTCTGTAGGCCCTATAATGTGGGTTTTACTTTCAGAAATTTTCCCAATATCACTAAGAGGTATTGCTATTCCTTTTTTCGCATTACTTTCAAGTACCATAAGTGCTTTAACTCAGTTTTTCTTTCCATGGCAACTTGCTAACATGGGAGCAAGTACCATATTTTTATTCTATGCTGGATTAGTTTTTATAGGTTTAGTAATCTTATATAAGTTTTTACCAGAAACCAAAAACTTAACTATTGAAGAGATTCAAAAAAAGCTAAAAATATAGCTTTTAAAACTCAAACATTATCATTTATATTCACTAAAAGGTACTTGTACACGTTACAAGTACCTTTTTTTATTAAACCGATATATAATTGAAATATGGTAAAATAATACCTTAATCGGTTAATTTGGATCTCGTTATATATTTAGTAATGAACTAAGTTTAGAAGTTCATATAACTATTTATCTAATGAGATTTTTATTCTTATACTTATTTACACTAAGCACTAGTATTACTATCAACATTTATAGCCAACAAAAAAAATCATCTAATAAGCCAAATATCCTATTTATAGCTATTGATGATTTACGACCAGAGTTAAAATGTTACGGTTCTAATATTGCCATTAGTCCCAATATAGATAAAATAGCAAATCAAGGATTACTTTTTAAAAATGCCTATTGTCAACAAGCTATTTGCGGCCCATCTAGAGCAAGTATTTTAACAGGAATTAGACCAGAAACAAGTGGGGTATTTCATAACTACATAAAATTTAGAGAGGCTAATCCCAACGTTGTAACACTTCCACAACTTTTTAAAAACAATGGCTATGAAACAGTTTATACAGGTAAAATTTTTCATCATGGTGATTTAGATGATGACCAATCGTGGAGTAGATTACCAGCCATTGATAGTATGAAATTAAAAGGAATAAAAAATCCTGTAGGTTTTGCTTTAGAACAAAACTTAAAAGAAAGAAGTGAAACAAGAAAAAAGATGATTAGCCAATATGGGGAAGTCGCAAAATACGGTTTAGCTTCCGGAGCAGCCTATGAGTGTGCCGATGTACCAGACAACACCTACACAGATGGTTACAATACCGAATTAGCTATTGCAACCATGAAAGAAATGTTGAAGAAAAATGATAAACCATTTTTTTTAGGACTCGGTTTTAACAAACCTCATTTGAATTGGGTTGCTCCTAAAAAATATTGGGATTTATATGACAAGAGCAAAATTGAACTAGCTATAGATAATAAAAGTCCAAAAGATGGAGCCGAAATGGGACTACACGCTTCTTTTGAACTAAGAGTAAGAAATGGCATCCCTAAAAAAGGAACACTAGATAACAATTTAGAGAGAACATTAAAACATGCCTATTTAGCATGTGTAAGCTATGTAGATGCTCAGATAGGAAAAATGATTAACGCTCTTGATAAAGCTGGTGTTAGAGAAAACACTATCATAATTATTTGGAGCGATCATGGTTATCACTTAGGGGATATGGGTATTTGGGGAAAAGCTACCAATTATGAAATAGCAACTCGTGTGCCTTTGATTATTTGGACACCAAATATGCCTTTATCAAGCAAAGGAAAAAAAACAGATGCTTTAATTGAGCTGGTTGATATATATCCAACATTAGCAGAGTTAGCAAAATTACCAATTCCTAAAGTTGTAGAAGGAACTAGTTTTGTTCCGTTAATAAACAACCTAAACACCCCATGGAAAACAGCTGCTTTTAGTCAATTTCCAACTCCTGCATTAAGAGAATGGGGAGCTTATCCATTAAGACCTGCAATGCGTGAAACTTATTTTGGACCTTTAATTAAAGAAGTTGAAGGTCGTATTAAGAAACAACAAAAAAACAATTGGAATAGAAGTTTATTTGAAAACACATTAATGGGCTATGCCATGCGTACCAAACAGTACCGATTTGTGGTTTGGAAAGACAGGGCTAACCCACAAAAACAACCAATATATTTTGAGCTATACGATCACAACAAAGATCCTTTAGAAACCAAAAACATAGCCAAATCACATCCAAAATTAGTTAAGAAACTACTCATCCAATTTAATAAAGGTTGGAAAGGTAACACTCCAACAATATAAAACAGATATAAATATGAAAAGAAGAGATTTTTTCACAAAAGGAACTACTGTTGCTGTTGCAGGTAGTATGCTACCATTAATCACAAGTTCTTGTGCAAGTTCAAAAGATGTTGTTTATGATAGAAATGAAGACAAATGGTATCATTTAGGAACAGGAAAGACAGGAAAGCCAAATAGAAAACCAACTGTTAATTATGATGTTGCCGTTATTGGAGGCGGTGCAGCGGGTATATGTGCTGCAGTTGCTGCTGCAAGAAACGGAAGTAAAACTGTACTTATTCAAGATAGATCTGTTTTAGGAGGTAATGCATCTAGTGAAATTCGTGTACACTTAAATGGTGTTAATAATCTTAAAGGAAAAGCAGAAAGAGAAACTGGAATTATTGAAGAAATTTTATTACACAATCGTTTTGAAAATGAGCAAGAATCTTTTCCCGTATTTGATCATGTGTTATATGACTTTGTTGTTAGAGAACCTAATTTAACTTTAATGTTAAATACCCAAGCTATTGAAGCTGTAATGCATGGAGACCGAATAAAATGTGCTATGTGTTGGCAATACACCACCGAGAAAATGTACACCATTAACGCCCCAATATTTATAGACTGCTCAGGTGATGGATTATTAGCAGCATCTTCTGGAGCTGAATATAGAACTGGAAGAGAAGGAAAAGCTGAATTTGATGAAACCTTTGCTCCTGACAAACCAGATGGATGGCAAATGGGGGCAACACTTTTAATGTCCTCTAAAGATATGGGAAAACCTATGAGCTACACTCCCCCATCTTACGCCATAAAATATTCACACGAGGGAGCTCATAAAAAAAGAAAATTTGCAGGTTTTCAAGATGGTATATGGTGGATAGAAATAGGAAGTGATGATGATATTATTGGCGATGCAGAAGAAAACAGACATAAACTAATGGCTTATCTTCATGGTGTTTGGGATTATATCAAAAATTCTGGAAATTTTCCTGAAGCTAAAAACTTAGCACTTGACTGGGTGGGATCTATCCCTGGGCGTAGAGAGTCTAGAAGATTTATAGGAGATTATATTCTTTCCGAAAAAGACATGACACAACATAAACATTTTAATGATGCTGTTGCTTTTGGAGGCTGGTCTTTAGATGAGCATAATCCAGCTGGTATTCAAAACATCTCGGAACCGCCTAGTTATTTTCACTATCATTTTAAAGAAGTTTATCAATTTCCATTTAGGAGTTTATATTCAAAAAACGTTAAAAACTTAATGTTTGCTGGTAGAAATGTTAGTCAAACTCACATTGCTTTATCATCAAGTAGAATTATGGCAACCTGTGCGCTACAAGGACAAGCCGTTGGAACAGCCGCAGCTATTTGTATAAAAAGAAATGTTTTTCCAAGACAAGTTGGACAAGAGTATATAAATGAATTACAAGAGCAATTATTAAGAGATGATGTTTACATCCCTAAAAGACCTGCTAATGACAGTTTAGATATCTCTAAAAAAGCAAACTTATTATTTGCCAGCTCTACTTCATCAGGAAACGTAAATAATTTAATCAATGGTATTTCTAGAGACATTGATGGAAAAATAAATCATTGGCAATCTGATGGTCTTCCGGCAGAAATACAATTAGAATGGGAAACTCCTGTTATTTTATCTAAAGTTGAATTAAAATGTGACACTAATTTACAACGTAACATTATGATGAGGAAAGACAGTAGAAATGATGAATTATATGGAAATCATGTGCCTAAAGAAATGTTAAAATCATTAAGTTGTGAAGGTAGAGTAAATGGACAATGGATTAAATTGGGAGAAATTAACGCCAACAGAACACGTTTAATTAAATTTAATTTTGAGCCGAATAAAGTAACTGCTATAAAACTAAAAATGACAGAAACCTATGGTGCTAAAAATGTAAAATTGTTTGAGATTCGTTGTTATGCTTAAAGCTTTTAATAGACAGGTTTTGTTTAATAAAAATACAATCCATCAATTAAACATACTCCAAAACAATACAACATTTATAAATAAAATAGTCTTAATTATAAAATAGCAATACAAATTTCATGATAAAATACTGTAAATAAGAGATAATATTGATATTATCATTTTTATGAAAATTGTAGATATTGCTAGGTAGAATTAAATTAATCATCTAAATAAAATTCAAATGAAAATACAACTTGTATTCATAAGTTTTTTAATGCTAGTAAGTAGCTGTAAATCCGAGGAAAATAAAAAAAATACAACTCAAAAAAAACAACCTAATATACTTTTTATTGCCATTGATGATTTACGCCCAGAAATTGGTGCCTATGGTTCAGAAATAGCGGTTACCCCTAACTTAGATAAACTAGCTAGTGATGGTATCATTTTTAACAGAGCTTATTGTCAAGAAGCTATTTGTAGTCCTTCAAGGGCGAGTTTAATGACAGGTGCAAGACCTGAAACCATTAATGTAATAGAAAACTACACTTATTTTAGAGATGCAAATCCAGATATCATAACATTACCTCAACATTTTTGGGCCAATGGATATGAAACAACTTCTACAGGAAAAATATACCATAACATAGCATTTGGAGATGGCGAATTATCGTGGAGTAGAAAACCTGCTGTAGAAAAAATGACCATTAAAAAAGCACATACTCCTGGTGGTTTTGCACTTTCTGAAAATCAGGAAATGTTTAGAAAAAACATGGCAGATATGATTGCTAAATACGGTAAAGATGCACCAAGAAACGGTTTAGGTAAAGGGCCTGCTTATGAAAATGCCGAAGTTCCAGATACTTTTTATGAAGATGGTTACAATGCCGAATTGGCTATTGTTACCATGAAAGACATGTTAGAGAAAAATCCTAACAAACCTTTCTTTTTAGGAATGGGTATGAAAAAACCACATTTAGATTGGTTAGCCCCAAAAAAATATTGGGATATGTACAACCCTGAGGATATTCAATTAGCTAGTCAGACTACTGGTCCTGAAAATGGAGCTGCCATGGGATTACATCCTTCTTTTGAATTGCGTGCAAGGTATGGAATTCCTAAAAAAGGGCCTATTGATGATGAAATGGCAAGAACTTTAAAACATGCTTACTTAGCTTGTGTTTCTTATATCGATGCTCAAATAGGAAAAATGATTAATGCTCTTGATGAAGCTGGAATACGAGACAATACTATTATTATTGTTTGGAGCGATCATGGTTGGCATTTAGGAGATATGGGGATTTGGGGAAAAGCCACCAATTATGAAATTGGTACTCGTGTTCCACTAATGATTTGGACACCTGATATGCCAAAAGAAAATAGAGGAAAAACTTCTGAAGCATTAGTAGAATTAGTAGACATGTATCCTACCCTATGTGAATTAGCAGGAATTGAACAACCAAAACATTTAGAAGGACAAAGTTTTGCTCCTTTATTAACCACCCCTAATAAACCTTGGAAACAAGCTGTATTTAGTCAATTTCCAAATCCAGCATTAAGAGAATGGGCTGCAAATCCTTTATCAAAAGGAATGCGCGAAACCTATTTTGGCCCTTTAATCAAAGAACAAGAAACTAAAATAAAGAAACAACAAGGAGACAAATGGGATAGAGATTTGTTTGAAAATAGATTGATGGGATATGCAATGCGCACAGACCAATACAGAATCATCATTTGGAAAGATTATCAAAACCCTGAAAAAGAACCTCTATTTATAGAACTATTTGATCATCAAAAAGATCCAAAAGAAACTAAAAACATTGCAAAGGAAAACCCAGAGATTGTAAAATCTTTAATAGCACAATTTAATAAAGGCTGGAAAGGTAATCTTGCTAAATAAAAAACCATGAAAACTTTAAAATATAAAGACACAACCGTTTTAGCTTTTATAATGGTTGTTAGCACTCAAATTTTCACAAACTGTATGGCTCAAAAACAAACATCCATAGTTGAGCCTGTGTTTTCTGAAAATGCTAATGTAATATCTTTAGAAGATCGTTCTAGAAGAAAGTTTGACAATGCTGTTATTGCAGATTTAGACCAAGACGGTTATCTTGATTTATTACTAACAGAACATTCAAGACGAGTGGAATTGTTTTGGAACAACAAAGGTACTTTTGAACAAGGAGAACCTTTTATTTTTGGAGATACCCACGGTATTGCTGTGGGAGATTATGATTTTGATGGACGTATTGACATTTTAGTTCAACCAGGTGGTGGTGACGGAAAAAACCCAAGACGTTTAGGCTATTATCATGTGAATAAAGATAGAAGTATTATAGGAGGTGATGATTTTAAACATTTTGAAGGGAGTCGTGGACGAGCTGTTAAATTTATTGACAATGATCACAATGGTTCTTTAGACTTAGTTACTTCTGCTTTTCCTACTATAAAAGCTTTAGACCATGGAAATAGATTGTACAAGAGCGATACAAAAGAAACTTTTAAATTCATCAACTATTTACCCCATGGTGATCGTTTTGGAATTAGAACCACTTTAACCAATTATAACAACGACAACCATACCGATATTTTATTTTATGGTGGTAAAAAAACAATTGTTGCTAAGGGAGAACCTGGTCTAGCTTTTAAGAATACAACACAAGATGTATTGAGCGATTTATCTAAAATCAGTTTAGTGAATAGTATATCAGAAATTGATTTTGATAATGATGGTGATTTTGATTTATTCTTAACACGATCTAAACATCCTTTTGATTCAGAAAGTGACTATGATGAAAAAAACAACACCTTTTATTTTTTTGCAAGAAGAACGGCTTTTGATTATAATAATTTAAAGATTGAAGGAAATTTAATCATAGAAAATCTTCAAATGGCCTACCCTCATTTTGATGTTTTTTTAGGAGCTAAAAAAAACAAATGGCAACGTACAGATGATAATCACGGAAGTCATAACCTTACTTTAACCCCAAATGATGCAAAAGGTTGGCCAAAAGAAACCTCTAAGAAAGGGCTGTATATTGGATATTTAGGAGATGGATTATGGAGAATTTCAGGACATACAGACTCCCCAACTTCGGCAGTTATTCACAATGTAATGACTAAACCCAAAACTATTCCTTTAAAAAATTTACCTGCTAAATTATTTGAAAACATAGGTGGTAAATTTATTGATGTTTCAACAAAATATGGAATTGACATCAAAGAACAAACAACCAGTGCTGCTATAGGAGACTTTAACAATGATGGTTGGTCAGATATTTTTGTACTGCGCTATGGAAATCCTGCTCAAGAAACAAAGCAAGTCTTATATCTAAATCAAAAAGGGAAGAAATTTGTTCGTACCAAAACTCATGGAATTGTGACCAAAGAATTAGGAGCAACAGGTATGGGAGCTGATGCTTTTGACTATGATAAAGATGGAGATTTAGATATTATTTATGCTAACGAACGTGGAAAATGGCATTTATTTACAAATAACAGCACACTAAACAGCTATAAATATATTGAGGTTAATATTGGAAATTCTCCTTCTGGAAAGGCAACTCCTGTTGGAGCCATTTTAACCATTCATGCAGAAGGCAACATATACAAACGTATTGTTGGTCAAACATCATCATCCTACTCACATAGTAATAACACCTATTTACATGTTGGTTTGGGTGACTGTAAAGAAATTGATAAGGCAGAAGTTATCTGGAGTAATGATGAAAAAGTTACGCTTAAAATCAATCAGTTAAATAAAATTTATTCTGTTGGAAAACAGCCATAAAACACTAATAAACTCATGCTTAATACTCTATTTTTTAAACTAAACATTGGAACTCTACTGCTTATCTTAAGCATAAATTGTTCTGCGCAGCAAAACTTAATTTCAGTTGAAAAAAATTACAACAATTGGAATTGGGAAAGTGTATATGTAGCTAAAAATAAATATATAAGTTTGGCTGTTGTACCCGAAGCCGCTGGTAGAATTTTGGAGTATAATTTGGGAGATACTCCATCTCTTTGGGTAAACCCTAAATTATTTGGAAAATCTTTTCCTGCAACTGATTTGGTTAAGAAAAATGAATGGAGAAATTTTGGAGGATATAGATTAGTGCCACTCCCTATTGAAGAATCTTCTATAGATTTAAATGGAAACAAAAAAGACAGATGGCCACCACCCGCAATTATTGGTGATGCAGCTTACAATGTATCTATTGATAAAAATAAGGACGGTAAACAAACCATTAATGTAATTTCTGGAGTTCAAGAATTACCTGTCCCTTTTTATTATGAAAAAGAAAAAAGATTTGTTTATCCCGATAAAATTGAGGAAAAAATTCAATACTCTAGAAGTTTATATATTGAACCTAACAGTAGTTTGGTGTACATTACCCATACTTTAAAAAATGTAGGAAATAGCCCTATAAAAAAAGGAATTATGGTTTCTAGTCAACATGTATCTTGGACTGACCCTAAACTACAAGATGGCTATAACTATGTAGCCTATGTGCCTTTTTCTAAAGATCTAAAATTACCTAGTGGTCAACAATTTGAAATTACAACCAATGCAAACCAAAGGTGGAATTATATCAATAAAAATCGTTTTAAGCTAGACAAAAACAATCCAGAACACATCAAAAAGTACTACAATAATGGTACTAACTGGAAAGGAGAGGTAGCTCCAGGTATTTACGAAATTGAATATGACTACAATCAGATGGCTGGTTTTCATATGATTTCTTCAGAATCTTGGCTGTGTTATGTTAACAAAACCAACAACACAGCTTTTGTGAAAATTATGGAGCCTTATAATCCAAAGTTAGAGTATGATCACGGATTAAATATGGCTGTTTTTTGCAGTGGTTTAGAGACTGGTTATATAGAAACAGAAGTAAAAACCCCCTTATACAAGTTAAAACCTAACCATAGTTTTGATTATCAAGAAATTCATGGTGCTGCCAAAATAGAAACTACTCCTGTATTGGGAGTAAACTTAGCAGGAGTTGTTACGCAAAAATTAAACTTTAATAAAGAATTAAAAAACATAACAGGTTCTTATGGCGTTTTTACCGAAGGTGATGCCTTAATTAAGTTACTAGATAAAGACAAAAAAATTATAAAAGAAATTAAGATCCAAAACGTAAACCCATTAAAAGTTTTTAAACTACAAGTGAAGGTTGATTTGCCAAAAAATACATCTAAAATTGAACTTATGGTTATAGACTCTCATCAAAAAGAAACACTTTTAGATAAAATGGATTTTAACTAAATCAAGAAAAATAAAACTAATCATCAATCATATAATTTGAAACATAAAATGAATTTTTCAAAAGGAATTAAATTAGGACTTTACGCAGCAACCTTGTTGGTTATGGCCTGCTCAACTTCTAAAAACAAAACTGTAACTCAAGAAAACATTGACAAAAGCTCAATAAACAACATAATATCCCCTACTACAAAACCCAATATTGTGGTAGTTCTATGTGACGATTTAGGATATTCCGATGTAGGGTTTAATGGTTCTAAAGATATCAAAACTCCTGCTTTAGATGCTTTGGCTACGCATGGAACTATATTCAGTTCTGCTTATGCTCCGCACCCATTTTGTGGACCAAGTAGAACTGGTATTATGACCGGGCGTTACGCTCATCAAATTGGAGCACAATTTAACTTACCTCCAAATAGCGAAACAATAGGAGAAGGAGTTGCTTTAAGCGAAACTTTTATTAGTAAAGTTTTAAAAAATGCTGGGTACTCAACAGGACTTATGGGAAAATGGCATTTAGGTGCTGTAGAAAAATATCACCCAAACAACAGAGGTTTTGATGACTTTTATGGATTTTTAGGTGGTGGGCACAATTATCATCCAGAAGAATATAAAGCAAAATATACTGCCGCTAAGGAAAGAGGTGCAAAGGTTATTTTTGAATACTTATTACCTTTAGAACACAACGGTAAAGAGGTTACTAATGACAATGAATATTTAACAGATGTTTTATCTGACCAAGGTGTTCGTTTTATTAAAGAATCTGCACAAAAAGAAAATCCTTTTTTCTTATTCATGTCTTACAATGCACCACACACTCCTCTTGAAGCTAAAAAAGAAGATTTGGATATGTTTTCTAATATTAAAAACAAAGATCGTCGTACCTATGCTGCCATGGTATATGCTGTAGATAGAGGTGTACAAAAAATTGTAGAAACATTAAAAAGTACTGGAGAGTATGAAAACACGTTGATTGTATTTTTAAGTGATAACGGAGGAAGACCTGATAAAGGTGCTACCAATTACCCTTTAAAAGAAGGTAAAGGAAGTGTTTACGAAGGAGGTTATAGAGTACCTATGTTTTTCCACTGGGCAGGAGTTGTTCCATCAGGAAAGAAATTTAACGATCCAATATCTGCATTAGACCTTTATCCTACATTTGCAAAATTAGCAGACGCAAAAATTCCTAACGACAAAGTTTTGAGTGGGAAAAATATTTGGGAAAAATTTATTACCAACAAAAAAACACATCAAAATGATAATATCTTTAGTATGAGACACAGAAATGGATATAGTGATGTTGGAGTAAGAAATGGAGATTGGAAAGCTGTAAAAGCATATCAACAACAATGGAAATTATTTAACATTACTAAGGATATAAGTGAAACAAATAATCTTAGTTCTGAACATCCAGAAATTTTAGAAAAATTAGTTAAAGATGCTGAAGCTTGGAGTAAATCTCACACTCAACCATTATGGTGGCATGATAAAAAAACTGGTATAGAATGGAAAAAAAACCATATGCCGCATTTTGATGAAACTTTTAAAATCGACTAATCTTTCCTCCCTCTAACAAATAAAAAAGGTTCTAGTATTAAACTAGAACCTTTTTTATTTTAATGAACACAGCTTTTAGGTATGACCCAATCCTTTGTTGGAGACATTCTTTAAAATATGACCAAAAAAAACCTTCAAGTAAAACTTGAAGGTTTTTGCGGAGAAAGAGGGATTCGAACCCCCGGACCTGTTACAGTCAACAGTTTTCAAGACTGCCGCATTCGACCACTCTGCCATTTCTCCTGAGCGTCTCACGATTTCTCGTTTGCGAGTGCAAATATAGTATTTATCTACATTCACACAAAAAAATAAACTAGTTTTTTACCTCACAAAACACTAGTAAATTATAAACCACTCATTTTCAATAAAAACAAACTTTTAAAAACATTAAAAAACTTATTTCAATTAATTTAAACAACAATCTTTCAAATTTCCTTAAATTCGCACAAACTTAAATTTGTATGGCAAATAAATTCGGAAACCTATTTACCATCACCACTTTTGGTGAATCTCACGGACCGGCAATTGGAGGTGTTATTGATGGATGCCCGGCTGGGATTGAACTAGACTTTGAGGCAATTCAAAACGAACTTGACAGAAGAAAACCTGGTCAATCTAAAATTGTTACCCAACGTAAAGAACCTGATACGGTTGAATTTATGGCGGGAATTTTTGAAGGAAAAACTACTGGTGCTTCTATCGGATTCAGAATTGTAAACACCAATCAAAAATCTAAAGATTACTCTCATATAAAAGATCAATACAGACCTTCTCATGCAGACTATACTTATAGTCAAAAATATGGTCATAGAGATTATAAAGGAGGAGGTAGAACTTCTGCTAGAGAAACAGCTAACTGGGTTGTTGGAGGAGCAGTTGCCAAACAAGCCATTCCAGAAATTAAAATCAATGCTTTTACATCTTCTGTAGGAAACATTCATTTAGATACTCCATATCAAGAATTAGATTTCTCTTTAATCGAAAGTAACATCGCTCGTTGTCCTGATGCTAAAAAAGCAGAAGAAATGATTGATTATATTTCTGAAATTAAAAAACAAGGAGATACCGTTGGTGGTGTTGTTACTTGTGTAATTCAGAATGTACCTGTAGGATTAGGAGAGCCTATTTTTGACAAGCTACACGCACAGTTAGGAAAAGCCATGTTATCTATAAACGCTGTAAAAGGGTTTGAATTTGGTAGTGGTTTTGAAGGAGCAGCTATGACAGGTAGCCAACACAACGATATTTTTAACGCTGATGGTTCTACCAAAACAAATTACTCTGGAGGAATTCAAGGAGGAATTAGTAACGGAATGGACATCTATTTTAAAGTTGCTTTTAAACCTGTTGCTACTGTCATTCAAGAACAAGAAACTATTGATAAAGACGGTAATATTGTTAAAATGATGGGGAAAGGTCGTCACGATCCTTGTGTAGTTCCTAGAGCTATTCCTATTGTAGAAGCTTTAGCCGCTATGGTTATTGTAGACAACATCATGTTAGACAAAGCAAGAAGAATATAATTTAGTGATTGACTTATTCGTCATTAGCTATCAATAAAAAAGCGTAAAATCTAATTTTAAGATTTTACGCTTTTTTTATCTCTAAAGTTAATATAGAATTCTAAAAACTAATCATTAATTCTTTCAATTTTAGCCCCAACAGCTTGTAGCCTTTCTACAATGTTTTGGTAACCTCTATCAATCTGTTCTACA
The DNA here is from genome assembly GCF_001697185.1 of Wenyingzhuangia fucanilytica. Classification (GTDB taxonomy): domain Bacteria; phylum Bacteroidota; class Bacteroidia; order Flavobacteriales; family Flavobacteriaceae; genus Wenyingzhuangia; species Wenyingzhuangia fucanilytica. Next base: position 2,547,642 of record NZ_CP014224.1, read on the forward strand.
TTGTGAATAATACTTGTTCCTTTTGCCGATAAGGCTGCTATTAATAATGAAATACCTGCTCTAATATCAGGAGAAGTCATGGTAGTTGCTTTTAAACTATGTTTGTGATTCATTCCTACAACAGTAGCTCTATGTGGATCACATAAAATTACTTTAGCTCCCATATCAATCAACTTATCAACAAAGAACAATCTACTTTCAAACATTTTTTGATGAACCAAAACAGTTCCTTTGGCTTGTGTAGACACAACCAAAACAATACTTAATAAATCTGGAGTAAATCCAGGCCAAGGAGCATCAGAAACAGTTAACATAGAACCATCTATATAGCTCTCAATTTCATATGAATCTTGCTTAGGGATGTAGATATCATCACCTTTTTGTTCTAATTTTATTCCTAACTTTCTAAACACACGAGGAATTTGCCCTAAGTTTTCCCAAGAAACATTTTTAATTGTCAATTCAGACCTAGTCATAGCTGCCATTCCAATCCAAGAACCAATTTCAATCATATCTGGCAATACTCTATGGTCAGTTCCTCCTAAACGCTCTACTCCTTCAATCGTTAATAAATTAGAACCTACCCCAGTTATTTTGGCTCCCATTCTATTTAACATATTACACAACTGTTGTAAATATGGTTCACAAGCTGCATTGTAAATAGTGGTTGTTCCTTTAGCTAAAACCGCTGCCATTACAATATTTGCAGTTCCTGTTACCGATGCTTCATCAAGTAACATGTCTGTACCTTGTAAGCGTTTAGCCTCAACTCCGTAAAAATGTTCTTCTTTGTTATATCTAAACTTAGCTCCTAAATTGATAAAACCTTCAAAATGGGTATCTAACCTTCTTCTCCCTATTTTATCACCTCCAGGTTTAGGAATATATCCTTTTCCAAAACGAGCCAACATAGGTCCAACCAACATAATAGAACCACGTAATTTTTTACCATCTTCTTTAAAAGCTGCAGAACTTAAATAATCTATATTAACCTCATCTGCTTGAAATTCATAAGCATGTTCACTTAATTGATTTACTTTTACTCCTAAATCTCCTAAAATAGAAATCAGTTTATTTACATCTATAATATTCGGAATGTTTTCAATCTTAATTTTTTCTGGAGTTAATAATACAGCACACAAAATCTGTAATACTTCATTCTTTGCTCCTTGCGGGGTAATTTCACCTTTTAATTGGTGACCTCCTTCTACCTTAAATGTTGCCATAGGGTAAATTTATTTACGGTTTTTATGATTGTTGTTATGTTTTCTTCCGTTATTACGGTTATTATTTTTATTATTCTGTTGAGTGTTCATCCTTCCAGAATTACTCTTGCGCAGTAAAGTTGTACTCTGAGCCAACTCTTCATCAGATCCTCTAAGATCTATTTCTCCTTTAGAAAGCTCATTTAGATGACTGTAAATAACACCATCTTCAACAGTATCTTTATTCCAATTTAAATAACACTTTTTCATATGATTAGCGATATTTAAAATCAATGCATCTCTTAACTCACCTTCATCCCAACTTAAAGCTACATCAATCATAGTTTGAATATTGTTTCCGTAAAAACGATATTTACTTGCAGACTTTGGATAGTTTAAACGTTCTGGTTTGGCATTTACTTCTTGAATTGTTATTTTTTCGTAAGGAGATTCTACGTTTAACTGAAACTTAGACATGATAAATAACTGATCCCACAATTTGTGTTTAAAATCAGGGACATCTCTTAAATGAGGTTGCAAATTCCCCATAACATCAATAATGGCATGTGCCATTTTTTCTCTCTCCTTATCATCTTCTAAAGCTACACAATGATCCACTAACTTTTGTACGTGTCTTCCATATTCTGGAATAATCAAAGTGCTTCTTTCAGAATTATATTCTAAATCAAAACCCATAGTTTTATTTAAGTATTAACTTGTTGTTGATGTAAATTCAGACGAATAAACCCAAACAACAATTGGTATTACAATAAACAATTATTTCCTTTAAAAGGAAAATATATTTACTGTTTGTTTTTGGTTTTTTCTCTAAAAAAATGCAGTTACTATAATGCGAACATGATTTTCATCATATTTCTTATAGAATTTAACTCTTATTTTTAGTAATCTAATTATGAAGTACAAATATATTGTTATAAATAAAACTAAAAAGATGAAATACTTAAATTTATCCGCACTTTTAATAGTAACTATATTGCTGTTAACCTCCTGTTCTAACGAAGCAAAAAAAACAGTTGATCCAGCTACAATTCACACCAACGGAGAAATAGATGCTGAATTAACCTCTCCGCCATATGTTCCTAAACCTGTAGGAGACAGATCTGCTAAAAAATTAATTGTAAAAATGGAGGTTCTTGAAAAAGAAGGAGAAATGACCGATGGTGTTCGTTATATGTATTGGACATTTGGAGGAACTGTACCCGGAAGCTTTATTAGAACTCGTGTTGGAGATGAAGTTGAATTTCACTTACAAAATCACCCAGACAACAAATTACCTCACAATATAGACCTACATGCTGTTACTGGTGATGGAGGTGGAGCAACCTCTTCTTTTGTGGCTCCAGGACATGAAAAGGTTTTTTCTTTTAAAACCTTAAACCCTGGTTTATTTGTATATCATTGTGCTACTGCTCCCGTGGGAATGCATATTGCCAATGGTATGTATGGACTTATTTTGGTAGAACCAGAAGGTGGTTTACCTCCTGTGGATAAGGAATATTACATTATGCAAGGTGATTTTTATACCAAAGGTAAAAATGGTGACCGTGGTTTACAGCCTTTTGATATGCAAAAAGCCATTGATGAAAAAGCTGACTATGTAGTGTTTAATGGAAAAGTTGGTTCTTTAGTTGGTGACAATGCCATTACAGCAAACGTTGGTGAAACGGTTAGACTTTTTGTTGGTAATGGTGGTCCTAATTTAGTTTCTTCTTTCCACACTATTGGAGAAATATTTGACCGAGTGCATGTTGAAGGTGGCGAAATGATTAACGAAAATGTACAAACTACTTTAATCCCAGCTGGTGGAGCTGCTATTGTTGAGTTCAAAGTAGATGTACCTGGAACTTTTATCTTAGTAGACCACTCTATTTTTAGAGCTTTTAACAAAGGAGCCTTAGGAATGTTAAAAGTAGAAGGAAAAGAAAACAAGAAAATTTATTCTGGAGAAATTCGTGATGGTATTTATTTACCCGAAGGTCCAGGTGTGCAAACCATGCCATCGGACAATAAAGTTGCTGCCTCAGACATTCCTGCAAAATCATTTGATGAACAAATGAAATTTGGTAAACAAGCTTATATGAACACTTGTTTTGCATGTCATCAAGCTGAAGGACAAGGAATACCTGGCGCTTTTCCTCCATTGGCAAATTCTGACTATTTAAATGCCGATGTTAACAGAGCTATTGGAATTGTATTACATGGAAAATCTGGAGAAATTACAGTAAATGGCGTAAAATACAATAGTGTAATGACTAAACAACATCTTTCGCCTAGTGAGGTTGCAGACGTCCTAACCTACATTTATAATAGTTGGGGAAATTCTAAAAAAGTGGTAACTACAGAAATGGTAAAAAAAGTAAAAGATGCTAAATAACCTCTAAAACATGAACAAACAAATCTTTAGACTCTTACTACTCTTTTTAATGATTCAACCATTGCTAAATGCACAAACAAAAGACATGGTTATTATTAAAGGAGGTCAATACATTCCTCTGTACGGAAAAAAATCAACATTGGTAAAAGTCAAAGATTTTGAAATGGACATATACCCTGTTAGTAATAAAGATTATAAAAATTTTGTGAAGCAATATCCTAAATGGCAAAAATCAAAAGCAATTAAATTATTTGCAGATGAAATGTATTTAACCAATTGGAAAAATGATGTACAAATAAAAGACACAGAGCTAGACAATAGCCCAGTAACTTATGTTTCTTGGTATGCAGCAAAAGATTATTGCGAATGTCAAAACAAACGTTTACCAACAATAGATGAATGGGAATATGTAGCTATGGCAGATGAAACCACAAAAGATGCACGAAGCAAACCTACTTTTAATAAACAAATTTTAAGTTGGTACGAAACTCCAAAAACCAACGAAAACTCTATAGGAAGTCATCCTAAAAACGCTTGGGGAGTATATGATTTACATGGATTGGTTTGGGAGTGGACACTTGATTTTAACGCTGTTTTAATTAGTGGAGAATCTAGAAAAGATGTAGATAATGATTCTAATTTATTTTGCGGAAGCGCCTCTTTAAACGCTACTGATTTAATGAATTATGCTGCTTTTATGCGCTATGCATTTAGAGGAAGTTTGAAAGCTAATTATTCCATGAAAAACTTGGGATTCCGTTGTGTAAAAGATATTATAAAAAAAGACCAATGAAAAAATCATTAAAAAACATAAGCATACTTTTAGTTAATACCATCGTCTTGGTGACTCTAATTCAAGCATATCGTATTTCTCACGAATCCAATCAGGAAGTAGTACAAACCTATCAATGTCCTATGCATTGCGAAGGTGATAAAACATATACTACCGCAAAAAATTGTCCTGTTTGTAATATGCAATTAAGTTCAACTAAAAGTAAATCTACAGCCATAACAAACAATACAATCTCCGAAACATCTATTTTCAATCTTACTTCATTATGGAAAACTGAAGAAGATAAAACCATCACCCTAAAAGAATTAAAAGGAAAAACTTTGGTTGTGGTAATGATTTACACTTCTTGCAAATCTGCCTGTCCTCGTTTAATTGCCGATATGCGAAATATAGAAGCTGAAATTCCTGATAAAAAAATAAAAAGCATTCAATTTGTTTTTGTCAGCATAGACCCTACAACAGATACCCCTAAAAAACTAAAAGACTTTGCTATAGAAAATTTTATGGATGATGAGCAATGGACTTTTTTACAGGGTACCGTAAGTAGTGTGCGTGAATTTGCCAATGTGCTTTCTGTAAAATACAAAGAGATTTCTCCTGTAGATTTTTCACACTCTAATATTATATCGGTATTTGATGCTCAGGGAGAATTAATACATCAACAAGAAGGATTAGGAGTTAGCAACAAAGAAACCATTGATGCTATTTTAAAAGTAACTCCATAGGCACTAAAAAAAATGGGTTTTAAAAACATTGATGAATGTTTTTAAAACCCATTTTTTCATTTAACAAATCTATTGCTTAGACTTTTAATAAAAATCTTATTCTAAGATATTTAACTTGGCAAATTGAAGTAGTATTTTTTTAGTTCCTACACTTTCAAACTTTACCTCTGCTTTTATATTTACTCCTACTCCTTCTAACTGCAAAACTTGTCCTACTCCAAATTTAGCATGACTTACCTTGTTTCCTACAGCAAGTTTTTGAGTTGGTTTACTAGCGCCTAATTGTTGCGCCAATTTAGGAGTTACTTTTTTTAAGTTTTGCGGTTGCTTAAATGGTGTTTTCTTCTCTGGAGTTTCTTGATTTCTTACTGAACGAGTTACAGGTTTTCTAAAACGAATTCTATCTTTTGGAATGTCATCATCATCACCAAACAAACCACTATCTACAAAACGGTTGGCTACCACTTTATTTCGCTGTGGGGCTAAATGCTCTATATAACGTTCGTCTATTTCTTCTAAAAACCTACTTGGTTCACAATCTATTAATTTCCCCCATCTGTAACGAGTATGAGCAAAACTTAAATAACATTGAGTTTCTGCTCTGGTTAACGCTACATAAAACAAACGCCTCTCTTCTTCTAACTCACTACGCGTATTTACACTCATTGCCGATGGAAACAAAGTTTCTTCCATCCCCACAATATACACATATGGGAACTCCAATCCTTTTGCTAAGTGAATGGTCATTAAAGAAACCATAGGGGTATCGTCTTCATCCTTATTATCAAAGGTAGATGCCAAAGCAACATCTTCTAAAAAAGCAGTTAAACTACTATCTAAATCTTGCTCTTTGCGTTCTTCAATAAAATCTTTCATTCCGTTCAATAATTCCTGAACGTTTTCTACCCTACTTACTGCCTCTGGCGTACCATCAACTTGTAAATCTTTTATCAAACCTACTCTTTTTACCACCTCATCTGCTACCTCAAAAGCATTATGAGCTTGAGCAGATATTTGCAAACTTTGAATTAAAGTAGCAAAATTGTTTAATTTGGTTTTGGTAGGGCCTTGAATTTTAATATCCGTTTTTTCTATGTTTGATATAATTTCAAACAAAGATTTATTATAATGATTGGCAGCCACCGCAAGTTTATCCATAGTGGTTTCACCAATTCCCCTTGCCGGATAATTGATGATTCTTTTTAATGCTTCTTCATCATTTGGATTGATTAACACACGTAAATAAGCTAATAAATCTTTTATTTCTTTACGTTGATAAAAAGACAAGCCTCCAAAAATTTTGTATTTAATTCCCTTTTTACGCAAGGCATCTTCCATAGCACGTGACTGGGCATTGGTTCTGTAAAGAATGGCAAAATCATCATATGTTTTTTGAAGATTCATAGCGTTTTCAAAAATAGAATTGGCTACCCATCTTCCCTCCTCTCCATCGGAAAGCGTACGCATTATTTTAATTTTACCACCTTCATCATTGGCAGTAAAAATGGTTTTATCTAAACGTGTTTTGTTTTTCTCTATTAAGCTATTGGCCGCTTCTACAATATTGCTTGTAGACCTGTAGTTTTGCTCTAGCTTAAACGTTTTTACATCTGGATAATCTTTCTGGAAGTTTAAAATATTGTTGATGTTGGCTCCACGGAATGCATAAATAGATTGAGAATCGTCTCCTACCACACAAATATTCTGAAACCTATCGGCCAAAGCACGAACAATTAAATATTGTGAATGGTTGGTATCCTGGTACTCATCAACCATTACGTAACGGAACCTATCTTGGTATTTTGACAATACATCTGGAAAACGAACCAACAATTCATTAGTACGCAATAATAAATCATCAAAATCCATCGCTCCAGCCTTAAAACATCTATCTACATATTCTTTGTAAATAGCGCCCATTTGAGGTCTCATCGCCATGGTATCGGCTTCAATTAACTCAGGGTTATTTCTATAGGCTTTTACGGTGATTAAGTTGTTTTTAAACTGAGAAATTCTACTTAAAATAGCCTTTGATTTATACTGTTCTTTACTCAGTCCCATTTCTTTAATAATGGAATTCATTAAACGAACAGTGTCCTGAGAATCATAAATGGTAAAACTTGATGGATACCCTAATTTATCTGCTTCGGAACGTAAAATTCTAGCAAACACAGAGTGGAAAGTTCCCATCCATAAATTTTTAGCTTCACTTTGACCTACCACAGCACCAATACGCTCTTTCATTTCTCGAGCGGCTTTGTTGGTAAAAGTTAAAGAAAGTATCTGAAAAGAATCTACACCATTTTTCAACAAATGGGCAATTCTATAAGTTAACACTCTTGTTTTTCCAGATCCTGCACCTGCAATAATAATCATTGGCCCTTCCATTTGTTCAACGGCTGCGCGTTGTGGAGGGTTTAGTCCTTCTAAATAATCTGACACTTGGCTATGCTTTTTTAAGTAGGCTAAAAATAAGAATTATTTAGGGAATGAAAACACGAATACTTGCTTTAGTATTTACTTTTAGACTGGATTATTAAAAGTGTGTGGGTCTAGTACATAGATTAGGAATGATAAACCTCTCGACTCTACTTCGACTATGATTCGTAAAGGCTAGTTGATGACCTAAATTTATATCAACAAAATAATTCCCCCTAGACTTCATTTGTATTTTTCTTTTCATCTTGTATTTCTCTAGCTTTGGACAAAGCTGTAGCAACCAAACCTGCTGGTACAGTAACTACACCAATTCCTATCATCAAAACAAAAAAAGTGAAAATTTTACCACCCATTGTAACGGGATAAACATCTCCATAACCAACTGTTGTCAAGGTCACAATTGCCCACCATAAACTATGAAATATTGAAGAAAAAATTTCTGGTTGAGCTTCATACTCAAAAAAATAAATTCCTGAAGCAGAAAGAAAAACTAGTATAAAAGTGACCAATAAAAATAAAACAACCTCTTCTTTAACAATTTTAGCTGCCAAAGCTATTCTATTTAATGCCTTGTTGTACCTAACTATTTTTAATGCCCTAAAAATTCTAAAAACCCTAAAAATTCTTAATGCTCTTAAATCTACAGCCCATCTTAAATAAAATGGCAGTATTGATAATAAATCTATTACACCGTAAAAACTAAAAATATATTTGTAAGTTTTTTTTGCCACAAACACCCTTAATAAATACTCAATTGAAAACACAAAAACACATATCATTTCAATGATTTTCAATATTCTTTTTACAAAAAAACTATTATTTGGAAGAGTTTCAACCGAAAAAGCTACAATTGATATAAAAATCAAAACTTGGATTGAATAGTCAAAAATCCTTCCCTTTTTAGAAGTATTTTCTTCTAATACTTTTCTAATTTTATTCTTTAAAGTACTCATAAATAAATTTTGATTATTCCATCAACTCCAAAACCCTAACAACCTCAACAGCTTCTTTTACATCGTGAACTCTTAAAATTTGTGTTCCTTTTTGCAAGGCAATGGTATTTACAATGGTAGTGGCATTCAACGCTTGTTCTGGGGTAATTTCCAAAGGTTTGTATAACATCGATTTTCTAGAAACTCCTGTTAACACAGGCAATTCCATTTGCTGAAAATAGTCTAAGTTTTTAAGTAATTCATAATTATGCTCTACGGACTTTCCAAAACCAAAACCTACGTCTAAAATAACATCGTGTACATGTAATGCATTTAATTTTTCTACTTTTTTAGATAGCTCATAAAAAACTTCGGTTACAATATTCTCATACTTTGGAGCCTCCTGCATATTTTGTGGATTCCCTTGCATGTGCATTACAATATAAGGCACTTGTAAATTGGCAACCACATTAAACATCTCCGCATCTAAATCTCCGCCAGAAATATCGTTAATTATGGCCGCTCCAGCTTCTACACATTTTTTGGCTACTTTACTTCTAAATGTATCTACAGAAATTAAAATATTTGGAAACTTAGAAACCAATAATTCTACCACAGGAACAATACGATTGATTTCTTCTTCTTCTGAAATATGTTTGGCTCCTGGTCTAGAAGAATACGCTCCTACATCAATAAAAGTAGCGCCGTCTTGTAGCATTTTTTCTACTTGCAATAAAATAGCTTTTTCATCTTTGTATTTTCCTCCATCAAAAAAAGAATCAGGGGTAATATTTAAAATCCCCATAACTTTTGGAGTAGATAAATCAATCAATTTTCCTTTACAATTGATACTTGTTTTGATTTTCAAAATACTTTTATGTTTATAGAATCGTTATGATTCGTAATTGTTTATTAACTTCGTTTCCGATATCGAAAATACTGAAAAAAAAATACCCGCAATGTCTAATACTGCCAAAGAATACGATAAAATAATAGTAACCTGCCAAAGTTTATTCACTAAAAAGATGAGTGATTACGGTAGCGCATGGAGAATTTTAAGATTGCCAAGTTTAACCGATCAAATTTTTATCAAAGCACAACGCATTAGACAATTACAAGAAAATGAAATTAGAAAAGTTGATGAAGGAGAGGTTTCAGAATTTATCGGAATCATCAACTACTGTATTATGGCTTTGATTCAAATTGAAAAAGGAATTGTAGATCAACCAGATTTGAACACAAAAGAAGCTGTTGAACTTTATGAAAAACACATTAAAATCACCAAAGAATTAATGATGAATAAAAATCATGATTACGGTGAAGCTTGGAGAGATATGCGTGTTAGCTCTTTAACCGATTTGATTTTACAAAAACTTTTACGTGTTAAACAAATAGAAAATAACCAAGGAAAAACGTTGGTTTCTGAAGGAATTGATGCCAATTACCAAGACATGATTAATTATGCTGTATTTGCCTTGATTCATTTAACACTTTAAGATATTATGAAATTCATCACCCAACTCTTTAGACTGTTTACTGGAGCATTATTTATTTTTTCTGGCTTTGTAAAATTGGTAGACCCCTTAGGATCTGCCTATAAATTTGAAGAGTATTTTGGGTCTGATGTTTTAAATTTAGAATTTTTAATTCCTTTTGCATTACCACTAGCCATTTTATTAATTGTAACTGAGTTGGTTTTAGGATTTGCTTTGCTTATTGGTTACAAAACCAAAATAACTCTTTGTAGTTTGTTTGGAATTACCGCTTTGTTTTTATTCCTAACCTGGTATTCTGCTTTTTATGATAAAGTTACAGATTGTGGCTGTTTTGGTGATGCTATAAAACTATCTCCTTGGGAAACTTTTTACAAAAACATTGTATTTATTATACTAATCCTTTGGATGTTATTTGCTCATAAACACATCAAACCTTTGTTTGGAAAAAATATCAATCAATGGTTGATATTTCTATCTGTATTTTCTTCTTTGTATATCGTTTATCATGTACTAACCTATTTACCCCTTATTGATTTTAGACCTTATGCTGTTGGGAAAAACATCAAAGAAGGAATGAAATATAACGAAGATGGCGAAATTCCTCCTGTACATGATTTTTATTTAGAATCGGACACAGAAGATTTAACAGAAACCATTTTAAATGCCCCAAAAGCATTATTAATTGTTGCTAACAATCTTGAACACAGCGAAAAAGAATCGTGGAAAAATATTGTTGCCTTAGCCAATGAAGCTAAAAACCAAGGGTATTTAGTTTATGCACTTTCTAGTAGTAGCTCTAATTTGGTTAAAAAAACTATTGACGATCATAAATTACCTTTTGAAATTTTATTCTGCGATGCTACTACTTTAAAAACCATAGTAAGGGCTAATCCTGGAATTTTAATCATCAAAAACGCCACTGTTACCCAAAAAGAAAACTGGAAGAATATAGAGAATATTAAGCTATAATTAAACTTTGCATCATTTTTGCGGTCTTAGTTAATCAACTAAATCAATTACCTCAACAATGAAAGGCTTTTTTTTTAAACTTCATTTTTTATTATTTATTTTATTTAACACCCTTACGCACGCACAAAGTATTGAAGTAAAAGGGAGCATAACAGACCAAGAAACAAAATCTCCTATTGATTTTGCCACTGTACAGCTTGAAGACCCCAAAAACCATCAGTTAATAGCTTATGATTTTTCTGATGAAAAAGGAAGTTTTCTTATAGAGGGAAAAACTTTAAATGATAGTATTTCTGTAGTAATTTCTTATATAGGATATACTACTTTTAAAAAAACTGTTACAGTTAAAAACAAAAAAATTGATTTAGGTAAAATTACCCTAAACTCTTCTGCAGAAAATTTAGACGCCATTGTTATTACAGCGACTCCTCCTGTACTTATCAAAAATGATACTACTCAATTTAATGCTTCTGCTTTTAAAACTAGAGACGATGCTGTTGCCGAAGATTTATTAAAAAAACTACCCGGTGTTTCTATCGATTTAGAAACTGGAGGCATACAAGTAAACGGAGTTGATGTAACAAGGATTTTAGTAAACGGTGAACCTTTTTTTAGCAATAATCCTAAAATTGCTATGAAAGTAATTGACAAAGATATTATTGCCAAAATAGAAATCACTAATACCCAAACTGACGAAGAAGAGTTTACTAAAACCAACGACAGTGCTGTAGAAGCAAAAACCATTAACATTATTCTTAAAAAAAGAAAAAATGGGAATATGTTTGGAAATGCCATTGCTGGATTAGGGACTAATAATAGGTACGAAGCTAATGGAGTATTTAACAGACTTAAAGACAAATCTCTATTTACCGCCATTGCTTTTGCCAACAATGTAAACAAAAACAACCTTAGTTATGATGAAGACGATGGTGTAAACTCAATAGACAATTCAAGATCTATAAATACAGAAAGTAACATTGGTACCAATTATTCTGACAAACTACAAAATGGCGATAGAATAAATATAGATTATCTTTATTCTAACAATAACAAAGTAAGAAACTATAGAACCGATAGCGAAAATTTATTACCAAACAGTACCAATTACAGCATACAAAACACAGAGCAAGAAGATAAAAACTTTTCTCATAATGCCAATATCAAACTAAACAACAACATTACCCAAAACTTTAAAGTTTTTACCAATGCTAAGCTTTATTACAGAGATAGAGATTATTCTAGCAAAAGGGACAAAAGTACAGAAGACAGTTCTGAAACACTTATCAATACAAGTAAATCAGATAATAAAATCAAACAAATTTACAGAAGGTTAAATTCATCACTTAGTGCTATTTATAGATTCCCTAAACTAAACTCTTATATTAATTACAGAATCAATACAGCAGTAAAAGATTCCGACAACAAAACGGGCAACATCTCAAAAACAGATATTTTTGGAAACAATGCTAGAACTATTTTAAGAAATCAACAAATTCAGCAAAACAACAAAGTAAAAGAATATAAACACACTTTAAAATACAATCAAAGACTTGGGAGTAAAAATCATATAGAATATGCATTTATTAGCACTACCGAAAATCAAGACAACGTTAAAGAAGTATTTGATATTGATGAGAGCAACAACTCTAGTAGTTTAAATTCTAGTATTAGTTTTGACCAAATAATTAATACCGAAAAAAAAGAACATCAAATAGGATACGGATACAGATCTAAAAAAATTCAGTACAGATTTAAAGCAAGTAAGCTACACACAAGATTAACTAATGATGAACTAAGTAGAGATATTGGTGTTTCTAGAGATTTTAACGATATTATTTTATACTCAAACTTAAGATATCGTTTTCCAAATGATTTATTTTTAGATCTTAATTACAAAACTGATAGTGATATTCCTAGAGCTAGTGAACTATTAACCATTACAGACAACACCAATCCTTTATTTATTAGAATTGGTAATCCATCACTTAAAAGAGAACTAGAACACTCTGCTAGTGTAAACATGAGGATGTTTCTTAAAAAGAGCAAAGTATTTATTTACAACAGGCTAACATATAGCACCGTAACAGATAAAATTATTGATGTAGAAAATGTAAACCCGGATGATTTGGTAACTACTAGAACTTATATTAATAATAGTAGTAACAATCAATATTCTTTAAGAGGAAGTATTTCTAAAGACTATAAAAAAGCACCCTATTTTTATAGCATAAAAATGAAATGGAATGCCAATGTTGGAGATAATTCACATTTAATTAACGATATTCTATACAAAAGTCACTATGCCGCTTTAAGTCCTTCTTTTTATACAGAATTAAATTATAATGATATTTTTGAAATCTCTCCTTTTTATAAATTATCATTAAACAAAACACAATTTTCTACAGATAATATCAAAGACCAATCTGTTACCCAACATACCATGGGGATAGATTTTTCTACCTTTGCTCCAGAAAAATTTACCCTATACAACCAAATACAATACAATTATAACCCACAATTTGAAAAAGGTTATGGAAGAGAAGCGCTCATTTGGAATATTACAGCGAACTATAACTTAATTCCAAATAAAGCCAAGCTTAAATTAACTGTATATAATATTTTAAACCAATACAACAATACCACCAGAAGTTTCTCTGAAAGTAAAAACACAACAGATACTTATGAGGTATTACAGCAATATGCCATGCTTAGTTTTAGGTATAACTTTAAAAACTAAACTTTATAAAAAAACAAAAGGCTTTCATAATTATGAAAGCCTTTTGCTATAATGGGGATAGATATATTAAGGGGTATTATAATTATCTATATTTTAAAATCTAAGCTTATAAAGCAACTTTTACAGCAGCAACATTAGCTCCTTTAGATATTTTTACAATATAAATTCCAGCAGTTAACCCAGTTGTACCTACTTGTTGACCAGCAACATTGTAAACAGCGTCTAAATTTGCTCCACTTACAGTAATATTTCCGTTGTTAGTGCTTACTACTGCTCCTTCTATTTTACTTACAGAAGAGTTTCCTAAACTTGTACTATTATCAAAAACTATTTGATCAATAACCAACGTATTAGCATCTACGTTTGCAGAATTTACATCATTATCAATAACTAGTTGTAATGAAACTGTATTACCTTGTCCTGTCCAGTTAGCATTAGCCATATCATAATCAATAGTTTGAGTTCCTGATGTAATTGTTTTTGTTTTTGTTAACGAACCCGCTGATGTACTTGCTACAACTTTTAATTGATTATTTACAGATGAATTATTAGTAAGTGTTATATGCGCGTATTGATTTGAACTTGCATCTACATGATAAATTAAATTATCTACTTTCGCATTATTTCCACCATCTGGTGTTATTGTAAGAGCAGTTGCCCCAGCTGATACTGTACAACGTGTCGTAGTTGACCACCCTTCATAATCATTTGTAAAATCATAAGTTAATCTCTCAGTTGTTGGAATAGTAGCTGCAAATTGAATTTTAGAAATAACTATATTTCCATTCTCTGCGCTGGTTCCAGTTAAGTTTCCATTTGCTGCTGTTTTAAACCTTACTAAAAAGTATTCCATATTAGCAACATCATCTGCTCCTGTTAAATTTGCAGCCTCCGAAGCACTAGTAGGGAAATCATTTTTCCACTCAGCGTTAGTTAAATCAATAGCATAAGTAGAAGCAACTCCATTGTTAGTAATTGGTACTCCAGTTACGTAACGTGTTTGTGTATTGTCTGAATTGTTTTTAGCATGACCAACACTCATTAATAATGCTTCCGAGTTATTATTAATAACTGTTATCAACACATATTTATTTGTATTTGCATCAATATCCGCTGTAGTAATATCAATTCTCGGTGTTCCTGTACCAAATTCTAAAACAGAACCCGAAGCTGATGTTGTTAAACTAATAGAAGCACCAGCAGTTACAAAACCTTCATTACTATTATTAAAATCATAAGTTTGCGCAGAGGCAATAAAAGGTGCTGCGATTAAAGCAGCGATTAAAGTAATTTTTTTCATAATTATCGTATTTAAGTTATGTTATTTGTCAAATCTATAAAAACATACTGGTTGGTTTTTGTTTTTAGACATTTATAAAACCTACTAATCATCACAAAAGGTATAACTATCATCAAACCCTTATAATCAGTGGATTGACAATCGGTTGTATTTTAACGATGTACTATTCAATACTGAATAAAATGTTTGTTTTGATAGCTTATTAAAGAGATATTCCTGTACCTTTTTTAATAATTATGAATTATATAAGCATAAAAAAACGCACCTGAAGTCAGATGCGTTTTTATTTATATTATTATGTTGTAATTATAGCGCTACTTTTACTGCTGCTACAGTTCCGTTTTTAGAAATTTTAACAATGTAAATTCCAGAAGCCAATCCTTTAGAACCTACTTGTTGACCTGTAACATTGTAAACAGCATCTAGGTTTGCACCATTAACCATAATATTTCCATTAGCTGCATTTACAGTTGCTCCAGGTATTACATCAACTGTTTTCATAAACAGAGCTGTATTGTTGTCAAAAACAATTTGCTTAAATTCTACCAAACCACCTGTGGCACTATTACTAGCACCAGTATCTCTAGGAACCAAATCAATTTGAACAATATTATCTGTCCAATTGGCATGATTTAATTCAATATCTACAACCTCATTACCTGTTGTTCCTTGATTCTTCCCCCCCGTAGGAGGTACACTTTCAGAGGTAGAAACAAAAGCTAATCTTAATTGATCATGACCTCCGAAAGCCCCTAACTCTACATGGCAGTAAGTATAACTAGCTGCAGCAAAAACAGTAGTAATTCCATCTCCTAATCTTATTTTAGAACTAGACCCTGTATCTGTATCTAAGGTATAAATACCTCCAGCTACTGCTGTATCATCTACAGTATCACCGTCATCTCCATTTACATCCTCTGTATTAACGGCTGCCCAACCTTCATTGTTTCCATCCGTTTCAAACTGATAGTTTTGAGCATTCATAAATGTTACTGCTAGCAAAGCAGCGATAAAAGTAATTTTTCTCATAATAGTATATTTTTTAAGTTCTGTGTTTGTTAAAGTTAGCAAACCTTATTTGCATTAACAAATGTTTGCACATATTAACAACTCCTTAATTTCAAGATTCTTAAAAAAACACCTTTAAATTATTAAATTACAAGCTTAACAACCTCTGTTTGGTTGTTTTTTGTAACCACTACTAGATAAATTCCGTGGCTTAAATTAGCATTTTCTAATAGTACACCTGTAATACTATATACTGCTTTTAAATTGGCTCCTTTAACATAAATAGTTCCGTTATCTGAGCTCACAATTACATCTTTTAACTTTTTAGGAATGGTAGAGGTTGACAAAGATGAATTTGCATCAAAAATAATTTTATCTATTTCAATTGTTCCATCAGCAACAAATGCAGCATTTCCGTTATCTTTTACATGAAATTTTATATCGTTTACCGTAGCTGTCCAACCATCTAGTCCAGTACAATCAAAATCTATATATTCAAAATCAGAGTTGTTCTCTGTAATATTATCAATATTTATAAATGTCCTTTTGGTATTATCACTTTCTTGAGGAAAAGACATTCTTAACATTCCGTTAGAAGTATTGTTTTTTAACAATACATGAGCATAGTTAAAGCTAGAAGCATCTACAGCAGCGGTAGTAGTTGCATATACAGAAGTAGACCCTGTTGCAATTCCTCCTGAAACAGTTAAATTCCCCCATCCTTCTGCATCTCCATCAGTATCAAAATTAAACTCTTTAGTAGCAGCAACTCCATCAAACAAGGCATCTATAATATCTTCTACCCAAGTTCTATCACTAACTTTGTAAATTGTTTTGTTAGACTCTTCTCCAGCATCCCAAACAGTAAAAGCAAAACCTCTGTCTATGGCTGCTTTGGCAACATATCTGTGATATTCTTTTCTAGAAGCTGCATCAGGCCCTCCATGATCTCCATCTTGACCTGTACTATAATCGTGTCCATTTACATTATCTGCTCCAAACTCTCCCAATAACACTGGAATATTACCATTATTGGTAGCCCATGTTTTTACTTGATCAAAATGAGTATCAAGTAAATCATAATCTGATTGAGTTCCCCAATCATTATCTGTGTATTGTTCTTTACCTGAACTGGTAAAATTAAAAGGAACATAGTAATGGAAAGTAGCCATTAAATAATTATCACTTGCTAAAAAAGAACTTTCCATTTGCTGTGGAGCTTTATAGGTGTTATCTCCTCCTCCATTTACAATCACAATTCTTGTAGGGTTCTCTTCTCTAATTATGCTTAACATTGCAGGATTGATAATATCTACATCTGCTTTAGACATACTAAAATAAGCTTCATTCATAATTTCGAACAAAAGTTCATCAGGCTTATTTTTAAATCTTAGTGAAACAGCTTTCCATAATGCTTTAAAACGATCTACCGCAGCTTCTCTATCGGCTCCAGTTCTATAATCATCTTTTGATGCATTATAACTATCCCAAAACCAGTGGTCTCCATGAACATCAATAATTGCAATTAAACCTTTGTTTAGTGCCCAATCTGTTACTTGTTCAATTCTATCCAAATATGCAGTTGAAAGGGTATAATCATCTGAACTACCAATATAGTTCCCACCAGCATCAGTATAATTTACACTTGATAAAGGAGTTAAGTAAGTATCAAAACGAATAGGAATTCTAACTGTTTTAAAACCTTTTGCTTTTACATCGTCAAAATAAGTTTCTTCAACCGCAGGTGCCCAGTTTCCTTCAATTGGAGCACTCATCACATTACCTAAATTAATTCCTCTCCCCATTTTAGCAATCATTTGGGTAGGGGTTGTTTGTGAAAATAATTGCGCACTAATAAATAATGCTAAAAAAAATAAAGTAGTTTTTTTCATGTTTGTTTGTAGTAATAATTGTTAGTTTTAAATAGGGGTAAATATTTTTATTGCGTTTTTGATTGTTGCCATACTTTTCGCTGTATTGGCGTTAAAACTTCGTTGGTTTTTTTCCAATTTGTATAATACAAGTCGCTTAATTGCTGTTTTTCATCTTCTTTAGATAAACCAAGCGCTTTAATTTCTTTTGTTTTATCTAGTTTTTCTACAAACAAAAGTGTGATTTTATCTTTTTGTTCTTTGGTTAAAGAAGCACTATCATCTAAACCGATTAATTGTTTATTAAATTCTTCTGTTGATTTTTGTGCTTTTAAATATTTCCAATCTTGTGCAACAGCATTATTAGTCGCCAAAAACAAATAAAAGATAGCTAGTAATAATTTAATCTTTTTCATTATTAATAATTTTTAGGGCAGTTTAGCTTTAGTTGATTTATAAAATTACACTATCGATTAAGATTTAACAATAAACAACACAGCGCTTTAGCGTGTTTTGTCAATTTCTATACCTTTTAAGTGTAAAAAAAAACCATGAAGCCTGAGCTCCATGGTTTTTTAACCTAAAAATTTTAGTTTGTATAGTACAATATTGGTGTTTCTTCAACCAGATATTGTACCTGTTTTGTTGAAATTACAATTGTTGACTTATAATTTCACTTGTTTTATACCCAATTCTTTCGGCCATTACATAAATGTATTTACCTTTTAAATCATCTGTAAGCTTAATAGACTCTGTATATAGTTTCCATCCGCTTTTAAAATTTAATTTAGCATTAGGCTTGTCTAAAATTAGATAAGCTATAGAACTACCTTTTGTATCACATTCAATGCTTACTTTTTTCTTTAAACAGGTAAACTCTGGTTTACTAGTAACAGGCTGAACTCCATTAGGCCACATTTGATTCACCAAAACATGTTCCGATATCTCTCCATAATCTTTTTGATGTTTTGCCTTTTTTAAATAAGCCTTACGCATAGTCTTTAATACTTTAGCATAAGCAGGATTGTTAGCTAAATTGTGAATATTAAAAGGATCTTTTTCACAATCATATAACTCCTCTGGTTGTTTGGTTTGAAACCAATCTGATTGCACATCATTTAACTCTCCTTTTCCGTTTAAATCAAAATACTCGTTCATCATAGGAACTTGCCTTCTATATCCAATTTCCTTATACTTTGTTTTTTCTGGATAAAAGTTTTTTAAATATAAAAACTGCTTGTTTCTTACAGAACGAATTCTATCTGTAACCTCATCAAATCTATCTGAACTACCAAATACATAATCTCTAGGTTTTGCTTCGTACTTTCCTAAAAATGCTTCTCCGTTAAAATACTTTTTTGGTTTTATTCCTGCAATACTCATCATTGTTGGTGCTAAGTCTGTTAAAGAAATTAATCTATCAGAAGTACCTATTTTTGATGAATTTGGAAACTTAATTAAAAAAGGAATTTTTAATCCAGAATCTAAAATAGCTCTTTTTTGTCTTGGTAAAGGACCTCCATGATCGCTGTAAAAGAAAATATAAGTATCATCATACAAACCATCTTCTTTTAATTTGGTAATTAAATCTCCTACAACTTTATCCATCATTTCAATATTGCTATAATTTCTAGCAACTGTATATCTAGACAATTCGGTATCTGGAAAATATGGAGGTAAACTCACCTCTTCGGGCTTAACTGTTAAAGGATATTTTTCGTGCTTCCACAACTTACTTTCATGTGTTAAATTGGTATTAAAAACAGCAAAGAAAGGTTTTCCTTTGGGTCTATTTCTCCAATGAGCAGATGCATCATTTACATCCCAAGCTGTAACAGGAGCCGCAAATTGGTAATCTGTTTTATCATTATTAGTACAATAATACCCTGCTGCTCTTAAATATTCTGGAAAACATTTTACTTCTTCAGGAATTACAGCTGAATATTGTCTTACCATTTTACCTTCGATATCTAAATTAATGGTAGTGTCTTTGTATTTTCTATTTCCCCACGAAGTAATATCAGAACCTGTTCTCATGTGCATGGTTCCAATAGCCGTAGCTTGCATTCCTGTAATAATTGATGATCTTGAAGGAGCACAAACCCCAACAGTAGCAAACACATTATTATAAACCATACTATGTTTTGCCAAAGCATCTAAGTTGGGCGTTTTAGCTGTGTTATCTCCGTACATAGACAATGTAGGACTTATATCTTCTGTAACAATCCACAAAACATTGTATTTTTTTTCTTGCGAAAAAATAACAGATGACCACAACATTAATATTACCAATAGTAAATTTTTCATTGTCTTATAATTTTATTTTTATCTTTTTATCGCAACCTTCTTCTAGGTTAAAGGTTCCTGTGTGTATTTTATCATTTACCAAAAGTTTGTATTCATAAGTTCCATAAAAACCTTTTAACTCATAACTTCCTTTTTCATTGGTTTTAAAATTCTCTACAGTTTTCCATTCTTTATGAACTAAAGAATAAAAAGCAGCTCCCATAGCTGTCATTCTTCCTTGTTTATTGTAAAACGCCGCTTTATTGTTTTTATCTTGATGATATCCCCAAAACAGAAATTCGCTTACATTGGGTTTACTAAAAGCTGCAATCATAAAATCTCTTGTATATTGATATCTTATTTCTTCATCATCAATCTCCATGGTAAATTCAGAAATACTAATGTCCTTTTTTAACTGACTATAATAATCTATTATACTTAAGACTTTTGTAGGTGGTGTTAAATCTGTACCCATATGGCACTGTATTCCTACTCCATCAACCAAACCGTTAGTATGTTCATCAATTCTTTTAACAAAATCGTAATACCATTTTTGTTTTTGAGTATCAATTCCTCCTTTGCTTATAATTCCATACTCATTAGTAAACCTTGCAATTGAAGAATCTAATTTTTTAACTTCTTTAAAAGCATTGTAAATAATTTGTTCTGATCCTGTAATTTCTTGTAAATCTTTATTAGTATAAGCTTCATTAACCACATCCCACGATGAAAATTTCCCTTTGGTTTTAGAAACAATATCGGTTACATGATTTTCTATCAAACTTATTACCTTTTTAGGATGATCCTTATTTTTTTCAACCTCTTTAGGCAAGTAAGAAAAACCTGGCCAAACCAACACATGTCCTTTTAATCTGATTCCGTCTTGACGTAAAACTTCTATAGCATTTAAAACTCTTTCTCTATTTTTTATTCTATGCCATGATTTTATTTTGGTATCATTTTCAAACACCGCAGTATTAAAAGTTTTTTTAAAGAAACTATATTGCGCAGGGTTATTTAGCACCTCATCAGCATTAATAGCGGCTCCAAACGGAAAACTGTGTTTAGATAATACCACGTTGATTTGAGTATCTTTTAAAGGCTTATCATCTTCATCAGTAAAAACTAATTCAACTGTTCCTTTTCTGATTTTTTTTATACGATCATTTGCCTCATTTCTCCACGCTGCATTTTTTTTCATTCCAGCATATTTGATTTGAGTTTTAGGCAAATCAGATATTTTTATGTTTTCTGGAAACTTTATAAACTTGATGTTTTTCATCAATAAAGTTTGTGGCCTATATCCAAATTGAAAAACCATTGAAAATTCATTTGGATTAGGAACTATAGTTGTTTTATAAGGCACGTAATATGTTTGCCACTTGGATGCAATACTTATGGTCTGAATCATATTATCCTTATAACTATTGCTTTGCTTTAAAATACAACTTAATTTGGCCTCCCCTGTTTCCAAACTAGATTTGGTAGTAATTGCATCAAAAGCCAACAAGTACACTTGTTTTTCTTTAGGTTGAAATGATTTTGTTGGAAACATCGCAGACAACTCATAAATAAATTTTGGCTGCTCTTTGGTGTCAAATTTTAATATCAACGAATCTTTGTCGACTACAGAAATTCCTCCAAATTGTTTTTTGATGTTTAAGTGTTGAAGTTTTTTATACTCCAATAAACTCTCTCCATTAGTAGGTATTGGCCCTTGCGAAAAAACAGAACTAACTCCCAAACTTAGTAGTAACAATAGCGATTTAAAGTGCATCATCTTAAAACGATTTTTTCCATTTTTGTAAATCCTTTGATAAAGAAGCCGTAATTTTTGGGTTTTCTTTAGCCACATTATTTTTTTCGTAAGGATCTTGTTTTAGGTTATATAACTCTACAACTCCTTTTTCGTAAAAATCAATCAATTTCCAATCTCCCTTTCTAACTGCAGAACTTTTTGCATCTCCAGTATTTACAGGTCTTGCTTTTGATGAATGCCAATACACCTCCCTATCAGACCAATCTTTTTTACCTTTTAAAACTGGTAAAAGACTCTTTCCGTTTACTCCACAAACTTTTTTCTCACCAGCAACATCAATCAAAGTAGGAAATACATCCATCAACATTACTAAAGAATTCTCCTCTACTCTAGGGGTAAAATGATTGTTCCACTTTACCATAAACGGAATTTTAATTCCACCTTCGTACAACCAACCTTTTCCTGCTCTTAAAGGAAAGTTTGAAGTTGCCAATTGTCTTTTATGGGTTCCATCATTAGACAACCCTCCATGATCTGATGATAAAATAATGATGGTATTATCTGCAATTCCTAACTTTTTTAACTCGTTTAAAACACGACCTACATTTACATCCATATTTTCTACCATGGCTGCATACTCTGCATTGTCTTGTCTCATTTTGGTTCTACCCGTTCCTTCTAAAATATATTCTGGCTGATTTCCATAATCAAAAGATTTGATTTGTTTTTTGTTTCTATCAACATCTTCTTTTTTAGCTTCTATAGGTTGATGAACAGCATAAAAAGCCAACATTGCCATAAAAGGTTTAGATTTATCAACACTATCAATATGTTGAAGAACTTGCGTAGTAAGTACATCTGTTAAATAATCACCTTTTTTACTAATTTCTTCTAAATCTTTAATAGGAGCTTTTTTTACATTTTTATTATGTCCTTTGGGAGTATTAAAAGGATAAATATAGCTAATTGGAGACCCAGCATGTCCCGCAGCTACAGAAACATCATATCCAAATCCTTTAGGGCTACTCTCCTCATCTCCCAGGTGCCATTTTCCAAAATAAGCTGTTTGATATCCAGCTTTGTTTAATTTATGAACAAAGTTTTTACTGTCTTTTACATCTGACATTTCAAAACCATCATCTGGAACATCTCCATCCTTTACAGGATAATCTCCAGTCATCATAGCATAACGTGAAGGTACGCAACGAGGATAATTTGCATAAGCATTTTTAAACACCACAGATTCTTTTGCCAACTGGTCTATATTAGGTGTTTGATAAATTTTAGAACCATTACAGCTTAAATCATGATACCCTAAATCATCTACGTGTAAAATAATAATATTCGGTTTTGAATTTTGTGCCAAAACTAGTTGAATGGATAAAACCCAAAACATTTTGAAGAACATGGATGTTTTCATATTTATAATTCTTTTATGATAAAAAAGGATAGACGCAAAACAAGCATCTATCCTTTTACAATTATTTACGATACAATTTACTTGCTATAATTGATACTAAATTCCGTTAAGTTACTCTTCTGTATCTTCGTTAGATTCTTCTTTATTTTTATCTCTATACTTAGCAGAAATCATTTTTTGAACGGTTACATTTTCACCATTCTCTACTAAAGAACCAAAATCAGTATCTGTAATAACTCTTAACTCTTCTAAAGGTCTATCGTTTTTATATTCAACCATTAATCCTTTTAACTGAGCTTTTAAATCCTTAATAACATCTGCATATGCAGGATCGTTAATTACATTGTTCATTTGCATAGGATCCTTTTTGTTATCATATAACTCCCAAACATCAACATTATAGTAAAAATGTGCTAGGGTATATCTTTCTGTACGGATACCATAATGCGGTTGTACATGGTGCCAGAAAGGATATTCATAATAGTGATAATATGCTTTTTCTTCCCAGTTTTTTGGGGCTTTTTGTTTTGTTAACATTGATGCAAAACTTTTTCCTTGCATTTTTTGCTCAGATTGAATTCCAGCAATATCTAATAATGTAGGAGCATAATCAATATTCTTTACAATATCTTCGCATACCACACCTGCTTTTACTTTTTTAGGGTATCTAACAATTAATGGCATTCTTAAAGACTCTTCGTAAATAAAACGTTTGTCAAAGAAACCATGATCTCCTAAGTAAAATCCTTGATCTGAAGTTAACACAACAACAGTATTCTCTACCAATCCATTTTCATCTAAATAAGCCAATACTTTTCCAATATTATCATCAACAGATTTAACACAAGCTAAATAATCTTTAATATAAGTTTGGTAACGCCATTTTCTTGCTTCTGGCCCATCCTCTGTAACACCTTCTGGCAATACAACTTCGTCTGGTTTAGAACCAAAAAATTGCCACTCCATTCTTTCTCTCCAATCCTTAAACCCTTCTTTTGGCTGAGGCAATTTCATATCTTTTCTACTAAAAAATTCCATAGTCATTTCAGTATCACCCGCAGTTAACTCACGACCTTTATAATCATCGTTAAAGGTTGCAGGATAAGGCATTTCAATATCATCCCACAAAGTTTCATATTTATGGTCTGGTTCCCATGGTCTATGTGGAGCTTTGTATTGTAAACACATCATAAATGGCTTATCAGTATCCTTGTTAGATTTTAGCCAATCTAAAGCAAAGTCTGTAGTTAAATTAGTAGCATATCCTGTATGTTTTACATCTTTACCATTTTCATTAAAAACCGGATCCCAGTAATGCCCTTGTTGACCTGCTGAATTGTGAAATTTAAACGCATCAAAACCTTTTGGCTCTGATCCTAAATGCCATTTTCCAAACAAACTAGTTGCATATCCTTTTGATTGGAATTCTCTTGGGAATGTCCATTTAGTTTCATCAAATTTACCACCACTTTCGTTTTTATAATACCCATTTACATGGCTGTAATTACCTGTTAAAATAGATGATCTTGAAGGTCCACAAATAGCATTGGTACAAATACTATTTTGAAACAACATTCCTTCTTTTGCTAACCTATCGATATTCGGAGTAGGAGCAATATCTTTATATATTCCACCATAAGCACTAATCGCTTGTGTGGTTAAATCATCTGCCATTATATAAATAACATTAGGTGATTTTCCTGCCTGAGCTGTGTTATTTGTTGATTTACTACTGCTACAAGAAAGAACAAGCATAGCGGTGGCTACAACAAATAAACTGTTAAATAATTTATTGATTTTCATTATATATTGATTATTAATTGAACATGATTTTTTCATCTACTCGTAACTGTACAGATTGTAAATCTTTATCTGCCGAAGAAGAACCAGTTAAAATGGTAAAGTTTCCTGGTTCTACACAGTAATCAAAATTAAAGTCATAAAACGCTAAACTTTCTGCTCCTAATTCAAAAGTGATCTCTTTTGTTTCTCCAGCCGCAATAGCTACTCTTTTATATTTTTTTAATTCTTTTACAGGTCTTGTTACAGAACTAACTTCATCTCTAATATAAAGCTGAACCACTTCTTCTCCATCATAATTTCCTGAATTGGTTACCGAAACTGAAACAGTTACAGGTGCTTCTTTTGTTACCACATCTGAAGATACTTTAGGAGTACCATAAGTATAGTTGGTATAACTTAACCCAAACCCAAAAGGATGTAATGGTGTTTTTGATTCATTATAATATTTGTGAATATATGCTGTTGGTTTATGATTATAAATCATTTGTATCTGACCAACAGATCTAGGAATTGTTAAAGGTAACTTTCCACTTGGATTTACATTTCCATATAAAACCTCTGCTACCGCTTGACCACCAAAACTACCTGGTTCCCATGCTTCAACAACAGCAGATACGTTTTCTTCTAACCATTCTTCTGCTATAATACTTCCATTTACATATACTACTACAACAGGTTTTCCTGTTTTTATAATAGCTTTTGCCAATTCAATTTGTCTACCAGATAATTTTAAAGTACTTCTATCCATGTTTTCACCAGTGGTTTTTTTGTCCCACTCATGACGGAAAGAATTTTCACCTAAAACCATTACTGTTACATCAGATTGTTTTGCATAGCTCGCTGATTTGGCTATTTGTGTATCTGTAATTTCTAAACCATACTCACCAACATCATAAAAAGATACTTGATCTCCTTTTTCTTTTGCTAAATCTTGAATTCCTTCTAAAATTGTAATGGTATTTTCTTCTGGTTGAGAAGAAACCCAGTCTCCTAAAGTTGTTTGATTATTTGCATTAGGCCCTACTACAAATATTTTCTTTTTTGATGCTTTTAATGGTAATACTCCATCATTTTTTAATAAAGTAATTCCTCTTCTAGCCTGTTCTAAAGAAGTATTTTGATGTTTGGTTGTAAACACTTGTTCTGCTACTTTAGATTCCTCTATAAAAGGATTTTCAAACAAACCTAATCTAAACTTTGCTTCTAATATTTTGGCACAAGCTTCATCAACCCTTGCTTGTGATAATTTTCCTTCATTCACTAATTCTACCACATAATCTGCAAATAAAGGTCCGTGCATGTTCATATCCATTCCAGCATCTACAGACAATCTTACTGCATCTTTAAAATCGGTAGCAACATGATGCCAAATATCAATTCTTCTTACATCATTCCAATCACTTACATAAAACCCTTTAAAACCATACTCATCTCTCATAATATTGGTCATTAAGTTTTTTTCCATGTGACAAGGAACTCCATTCAACTCATTATGAGCAGTCATGATAGAATAAATATTAGCTTCTTTAACCGCTCTTTTAAAAGGACGTAAATACACTTCTAATAAAGTACGCTTGGATACATCTATAGGGGAAGCATTGATTCCTGTAATAGGTTGACCACCTCCAATTAAATGTTTTACACAAGCCACCACTTTATCACTCCCAGAAAAATCTTCTGATTGTAATCCATTAATGGTTGCTACTCCCATATTTCCTACCAAATAAGGATCTTCTCCAAAAGTTTCCCCTGTTCTTCCCCAACGAGGATCTCTTAAGACATCAATATTAGGAGTAAAGGCCCAATGTGTTCCAGTTGCTCTCATTTCCAAAGCAGTTTCTGCACTTGCTTTATATGCTAAATCATCATCCCAAGTAGCTGCCATGGTTATAGGAGAAGGATAAATTGTAGCTCCGCTAAACAATCCATTTCCGTGAATAGCATCAATTCCAATAATTACTGGAATTTTTAAACGAGATTCACGAGCTAGTGTTTGTAAATAATTAGCTTCTTTAGTTGTTAAAACATGTAAAAAAGATCCAATTTCTCCACGCTTGGTCATTTCAGCAACATCATTACTGTGTAAACCTGGATAAAAAGCATGAGCATCACTGGTTTCTAAATCTTCGGCACTTACATTGTTTTCTGCAGTTTTCATATGTTCTAAACCAACATATTGTACCATTTGAGCTACTTTTTCCTCTAAAGTCATTTTAGACATTAAATCGGCAACTCTTTCCTCCGTGCTCAATTTTGTAGACCAATAATCTAAATCTTTTTGGTCTTTTTTACTTTCTTTACACGAAGACAACAGCAGTAATACTGCTGTTGTCAATGCATAAAGATTTATTTTAACTATTCTAAACATTTATTGGGTAGATTAAAATTATATCTTTTAATTAATTTACATCTCTGTTAGCTGATGTTTCCGATAAAGGAATTGGAATATGCATCTCACTTTCTAATGAAGAAGGTGTAGGATCTACTCCATCACCAAAAATAACGTCCTTATTATTTTCACTACCATAAAAAACCACAGCCTCGTTATGATGTTTGATTTCTTGAACAAAACGTCCTAAACCACGTCTTCTCATATAAAACCACTCATGAGCCTCACCATTCAATTCATACTCATATTCTTTCATAATTCTTTCACGGAAAGTATCTTGATCTGGTACAGAAGTTCCATCCCAATCAGCCGGTAAGGTCGTAGTACCTGTAGCTGTTGTTCTTGCTCTTAACAATACTTGATTCACATATTGATAAGCAGACCCTGGTCCGTTTAATTCATTTTCAACCTCTGCTCTTAATAATAACACCTCAGCATATCTTAATAAAACAATATTTAAGTTTGTTGTAACATTATTATAAGACGCGTCTTTATATTTATTAAGAAATGGGTATGCATTATTACCTCTGTTATTATTCTGAACTGGGAAAACCTTAAATTCATTTCCATTGTTTGTTCTAGTATAACTATTATACACATAAGTTTCTGTAAGTCTTGGATCTGCAATTGTTAAATCAAAGGTAACCGCTTTTCCTGCATTTCCTCCAGGAATAAAATCTACTGCTGGGTCTTTACCAGCATAATCAGCACCAGTTAAACCACCATACTGTAACACATGGTCACTAAACATTTCTTTATTTGGTCTAATACGTCCAAAAACTGTACTTCCAGCAGGTACAGATGGATGATCTGTAGAAATTACATCTCTAATAATATCATTTGATCTATCATCACCAAAAGCACCGTATTGTAATTCAAAAATAGATTCACTAGTATTTTGCACACCTTCTGCAAACAAATCTCCAAAGGTAGTCGTCATAGTATATCCTCCATTATTTATAACTTCATCCAATTCATCTGCTGCCTCTTGCCAAAAGTCGGTAATAACAGCTGAACTAATTTCAGATTCTAATACAGGGTCAAAGTTTGAAACATGTAACGTTGCATCATTCCTACCTGCAATAGTTACATAAACTTTTGCCAAGTAAGCATTTGCTGCATATTTTAAAACTCTCCCATCTTTATATTGACCTCTATCTGGCAACAATTGTGAAGCTAATTTTAAATCTGCTATAATTTGGCTATAAATTTCTTCCTCAGTACTATTTGCCAAATGAAGTTCATCTTTTGTTGGCGAAACCACTCTTAACGGTACTTCTCCAAACAAACGAACCAAATCAAAATATACTATAGCTCTAATAAAGAATGCCTGACCTAAACTTGTATCTCTATTTGACAAAGATGCTTTATCAGCTACATTTTCTATAATTTGATTAGCCGAGTTAATGGTTTGATACATCCCTAACCACACAGCATCTAAATTGATATTTGTGTTAGTAACATTTAAAGTATTTGCATCTTGATTAGCTCCTTGCTTAGAATTGTATTTACCTGAATGTGGCCATGTTAACAAACGTAATTTAGCACCGTAATAATCATATCCTTGCAATTGTGAATACATACCATTCACTGCTGTTTCTACACCTTCTACTGTAGAGAAAACCTGTTCTGGTGAATATTGTGTTTTAGGTTCAACTGTTAACTTACTATCAAAAGCATCTTCTAACAAATCACCACAACTGACAAACATTGTTGCCGATAATGTTAGAATTCCTATTATTTTTTTTGTGTTTTTCATCTCTATAATTTTTTAAAATCCAACATTTAACCCTATCATAAACGTACGTTGGTTAGGGAAAGATCCCCAATCTACACCACTCCTAGTAGGATCATAAGCAAAGCTGCTTACCTCAGGATCAAATCCTGAATAATTGGTCCATAAGTATAAGTTTTGTCCTGAAACAGATAATTTTGCACTATCTATAAAAGAAATATCATCAACAGGTAAGTTGTATCCTAAAGTTACATAGCTCAATCTTAAGAATGACCCATCCTCAACATTTCTGTCGTTAAATTCATCAGGGTAACTAGCTCCAGAACCTGCTCCTACACGTGGATAATTTCCATTAGGATTTGTAACAGGATCAAAGGCATCATAATACGCTTCTCTTCTTACGTTTTTAGACGTATTATTTGCATAAGCAGACTCCATGGTATTTCCGTTTGCTATTTCGTTACCATACACTCCATTAAACATGATGCTTGCTGAAAAGTTTTTATGTTCGAATGTAGATCCTAAACCATAGCTAAATTCTGGGTTTGGATTTCCAATAACTGTTTTATCATTATCATCAATATTTCCATCTCCATTTTGATCTATAAAATAAACATCTCCAACCTGTAATGGATTTCCTTTAAACTCAAGAGGATTTCCTGTAGCAGGAGAGGTTAACTGACTTGCATCACGAATAATTCCTTGTGTTGCATATCCATAAAACAAAGCCGCTTGTCTTCCTTCAATAAAAATGTTTGCTGCCTGTTTAAATACGTTACCTCCAGAAATTCTAGTTCCTTGAAAAGCTATTTGATCACCTAAAGCTCCAAATGCTGATTTTTCTAATCCTAATGCTTCAATTCTATTTCTACTAAAAGCTATATTTCCAAAAATACTCCAATTAGTGTTTTTTGTATTGATTACATCACCACTTAAAGAAACCTCTAGTCCTTTTGTAACTAAGTCTCCTTGATTTGATACAATACTCCCAAAACCTGTAGAAGGTGGTATTGGTGCCTTAATTAATAAGTTAGAACTGTTTTTATAATACACATCTACATTCCCCACTAATCTATCGTTAAAGAATCCAAAATCTATCCCTGCATTATACTGAGATGCATTTTCCCATAACAAATCTGGATTTGCTAAATTAATTGGCACTACTGCCGTTTCTTGAGAATCTCCAGCGTTTGAAATACCAGAACCAGTTCTATCGTAATATGTATTTGTTAAAAATGAAGGAATTCCTTGGTTTCCTACTTCACCATAACCTAATCTTACTTTTAAGTCAGATAGTATATCTTGATCTTGTAAAAACTCTTCTTGAATAGCCTTCCAAGCAAAAGAAAATGCTGGGAAATATCCAAATCTTGGTTTCAAAAACTTTGTACTACCATCAGCTCTAAAAGTACCTGTAAATAAATATTTATTAAACAAAGTATAATTTAAACGACCAATAAAAGAATAAATTTTCTCATCATCTTTAAACACATCATAAGGGTTGTATGATTGTCCATAAGAAATCCCATCTGACCTTAGAGATTTATCTGCAAAATTAGAAGAAGAATAGCTAGCTTTTTCTGTATTGATACCTTCCATTAAGAAACCTACAGTACCATTAATTTTATGATTCTTGTTAAAAGCTTTTCTAAACATTAATGTGTTATCAATGTTATAACGGAATCTATCCATAATACTCAACCCTGCAATACCATTGTTTTGCTGACCTTTTCTAAGTCCAACACCGTACCAGAATCTTCTTTCCTTCTTTCTATAGTCCGCTCCTACTCTTAATCTATAAGTAAATTCATCACTTATTTTATAATCCGCTTGAACACGTCCTAATAAACGAGTTTCATCAGCTAAATCATCATACTCTTCTGTCCAAGCTCTAGGTCCGTCTAATGCTTGATCAACATCTTCGTTATCTTGATTATTATCTGATAAATTTAAGATTGGTGCCGCTAAAATTACCTGACGTACCATACTATTGTTTGCTCCTCCTAAATCATCAGCACCACGATTTGCAGACAATTCGGTATAAGAACCAGATAACTTTACTCCAATTTTAAGACGGCTATTTAAGTCTTGATTTAAGTTTAAGTTAAAATCTGTTGCTTTAGCTTCTGCATTAGGAAAAGTTCCTTGATTTGATAAGATCCCTCCAGAGATATAATAATCTCCAGTATCAGTACCTCCAGAAACAGTCAATCTATTTCTTCTAATTAAAGCCATCTTATAAGTATCTTTAGCCCAATCTACACCTTGTACCAATGTAGGCTCACTACCTGTTGTATAAGCACTTCCATCAGGATTAATTGTATACGCAGGTGACTGACCTAAATTCACTCTCATCTGATTTTGATATTCCATATACTCATTGGTATCTAAAACATCAATATTACGTACTACAGAACCAACACTTGTTGTGTTTAAATAAGTAAACTTAGCATCTCCTTTTTTACCTTTTTTGGTAGTAATTAAAATTACTCCATTAGAAGCACGAGATCCATAAATAGCTGTAGCAGATGCATCTTTTAACACTTCAATACTTTCGATATCAGCAGGATTTACTCCAGTTAATCCTCCTTGTGGTGGTGTACCACCTCCTAATGGATCATCAGTATCATCTGTTACTCCTCCCATTACAATACCATCTACTACGTATAAAGGTTCAGAGTTCCCAGTAATACTACTCAATCCACGAATTCTAACCGAAACAGAAGCACCAGGCTCAGCACCATTAGCACTTACTTGTACCCCTGCTGCTCTACCTCTAAGAACACTTTCAATATCTTGAGATTGAGCTACTACATCTTCTGACGGTTTGATTGAGCTAATAGCTCCTGTAATATCTTTCTTATCTACAGAACCATATCCAATAACAACAACCTCATCTAAAACTTCTGAAGATTGTTCTAGTAATACTTTATAAGTATTTCCTGGTTTAACTTCTAAGTTTTTTACCTCATAACCTATGTATGAAAACTCTAAAACAGCTTTTGAAGATTCAAGTTTAACTGTAAAGTTTCCATCAAAATCGGTAATAGTTCCTCTAGAACTTCCCTTAATTAAAACAGTAACCCCTGGAATAGGTAGTCCTGTTTGATCTGATACAACTCCTGTTACATTACCCCCTGCCTGTGCGAACAGCATAGTTGGTAATAATAACATAAGGAATATTAAAAATGATACATTTCTCATAATTAGTTAAATATGTATTTAGTTAGTATCTCAAATGTAATTTCTTTTGTAGGATATTATGGTTTGATATAAGTCTGATAAGGTTTAATATAAAACTCAACTAGTTCTTAAACTGTCCATTTATAGACAATTAACTTAAATATAATGATTATATCATAAAAAAAGACCTCGATGATTAAACTAAAGTTAATCTTCGAGGTCTTTTTTTACCAATTAAACAACCTATTATTCTTTGTGATTTTAAATAGCTATTAAAACACAAGAACTAATGAAGTATAAAGGTGTTATTTTCCAGATGGATCATTAAGACTTTGTAGGAAACCACTTGGAGTAGTATCAAAATACTTTTTAAAAGAAGTACTAAAATATTTAGGGTTTGAAAAACCTGAGTGATAAGCAACTTCTTTAATACTCATTCCTCCTTTTACTAAAAGTTCTTTAGCGTGTTTTAGCTTTGTATGAATGATAAAATCTTGTGGAGACATATCAATCAATTCTTTTAATTTTACATATAATGATGTTCTACTATAACCAACGCTTTCGCATAAATTATTTACAGAAAAAGAACCATCTTTCATATTTACTGTAATAATTTCTTCTAACTTTTCTATAAACTCAATATCTAATTCGTTTTTAGAATGAATAGCAATTTTTACATCTCCCTCATGTACATATTTTTCTTTTAGTTTTAATTGGTATTTTAATGTGTTTACAATTTTTGCTATTAAAATATCTATATCTACAGGCTTTTCTAAATACTCGGCCACCCCACTCTCTAAACTTTCTAATTTATTTGATGAGCTATTTAATACCGTTAACATAAACACAGGAATGTGTGTTAAGTCTTCATCTGCTTTTAACATTTTACAAAGCTCAACTCCATCCACTTCTGGCATAATTAAATCAGTAATAATTACATCTGGAATTTCTTTTTTAGCAACATCAAACCCTTCTTTACCATTAGCAGCCTCATATATTTTAAAATAAGGTTTTAAGTTAGTAGTAATTACTTTTCTTAATTCATTATTATCTTCTACAATTAAAATTTTGGTATTGATAAATTCTCTTAACCCTTTAATGGTTAAAGCATCATTCTCTACATTTTTTTCTTCAACAAACTCATCTGCATTATTGGCATTATTTCTTAAAAACTCTTTAAACTGATCTTTTATTTCAATGTAAAAAGTAGTCCCTTTGTTTTCTTCACTTGAAAAAGCAATGGTACCCCCTGTTTTTTCTATCAACGATTTTATCATCATTAAACCAAGTCCTGTTCCTGGCTTTTGACTATTGACCACATTACGAGCTCTATAATTTCTTTTTAGGATGTATTTTTGCTGATCTTTTGGAATACCTATTCCATCATCAGAAATTCTAATCGTTAATTTTCCTTTATTTCTCTCTAAAAATTCAATAACAATATGCCCACCATCATTGGTGTATTTAATAGCGTTTGACAATAAATTGTAAAATATTTTATTAAATATTTCCTTATCAAAATAAACAAACTCATTTAAGTAATTGTTTTCTAACTCAATAGTAATATTTTTTTCTTGATACAAGGGTTTAAAACTTGTTATTAAGCCTTGAACATATGTTTCTAATCTAATTTGAGAAATGTCTTGAATAATTTTACCTGCAGTACTTGCTTTTTGAAAATTCAACATTTGTTCAAACAAAGAATTTAACCTTTTGATGGTTTTCTTTATTTGAAAGTTCGCATTTTCTCCAGAATTTTTTTCTCTTGAAGCACTTTCTAAAGATGACAATAAAATAGCCATTGGAGTTTTTAACTCGTGTGTTAAATTGTTAAAAAAGTTAATTTGATCATCGGCATTCTTTTTATTTACTGATAATTTAGTTAACTGAACAATAACAATAAGTAACAATATAAAGACTATAAAATATAGCATGTAGGCTTGTGAAGTTGCCCACCAAGGCGCCATAATAACAATTTTAATTTGTCTTTCTGGCCCCCATTTTCCAAACCTATTCATAGCCTTTACCTTAAACAAATACTCTCCATAGTTTAAGTTTGTATACCCCACTTCGTTATTTTTTTGTGGTGTAATCCATTCGTCATCAAAACCTTCTAAACGCCAAGAATATTTAACTTTAGATGGTGAATTATGTAGAACTCCTACAAATTTAAAGTAAATAGAATTTTGACTATGGGTTAGTTTGATTTGATCAACCTTATCAATTTGTTTGGTTAAAACTCCCTGACCTGGAACCTGTTCTTGGTTAAATAATCTAAATTCCTCGAATACAATTTCTGGTAAATGTTGCTTGGTAATTACATTTTCTGGATTAAAATAGACCACCCCTTCTGTACCACCAAAAAACAGTTCGTTATTAATTTTAGCATAACTTCCGTAGTTAAACTCTGTGCTTAGTGCCCCATCTAGCTTATCAAAAGTATTGATAATGGTATCTTTTTGAGCAATCTTAACATTTACAATTCCTTTGGCTGTACTTAACCAAAACTCATTCTGATTCCAAAATATTCCTGCCTGAATAATATCGGTAGGTAAACCAGAACTTTTATCAAAGAAATTAACTTTTTTAGTTTTAGTATCATAAAATACAATTCCCGATCCGTTTGTTGTCAGTAGTACTTTATCTTTTTCATATTCTATGATTGACGTAATAATTAAGTATTGATTTTTATCTGATTTAAGTTCTGATATTGGAGCAATAGCTTTATCCTTAATACTTAATAAAAAAGCGCCATTTTCATTTCCTAAAATTAAATCACCATCCTCTTTTACCAAAATACTTCTTACTCCGCCTATAGGGAATTTTCTTATTTCCCCATCTTTTGTGATACAAGCCAAATCTGAAGTAATTCCTCCTACCCAAATATTTCCTTCTAAATCTTTCTTAATTACATATATTTTATCAATTGGAAATTTTACTCCATTATAGGTGTTATAATCCTTAACTTTTAAAGTATTGATATTAATTTTTTTTAACCCTTCTCCATAAAATCCTGCCCACATGTCATTTCCATCAGACTCTAAAGCCAGTACAACTCCTTTACCTAATAAGATATTTTTCCATTGGTTCTTTTTTCTATCCCAAATACTAATTCCGTCTTTGGTTCCAAACCAAATTTTACCATTTTCATCTGTTGCAATTGCTCGAGTAAAATTGTCATACAAACTGTTTTTATCATTTAACTTGTGGGTTATTTTTTTAAAAACAGATTTACTATTATTCCAAGAATTTACTCCACCACCATAAGTTGCAACCCAAAGAATATTCTCTCTATCAATCATTACATCATATACTCCATTACTAGATAAAGAATGAATATTGTCTTGACTATGATCTATATGAGTTAATAATTTAAAGTTTTTATTTAGGTACAGAACTCCCTCACCATCGGTAGCTACATAATAATTCCCTAAATCATCTTTAATAAGATCTCTAATAGCACTACCTTTTAAAGAAATGCCCTTAAATGTTATTGGTGTAAAATTCTGAAAGTTTTTATCTACTTTATATAACCCATCACTTCCTGTTCCAACTAAATAACCATTAGTAGTTTCTAACAGACTAAAAACTCTGATATTGTTATTGGTTAAAGTATTCTGAAGATATTTTTTGTTTTGTGGATCTAATTTATAAATAGAAGATTCTGAACCTATTAATATACTTTTATCACTACTTGGATAGACAATATCTGAACTAATCTTATCAAATTCCCTTTTAAAAGAAAAACCAGTTGTAGTTTCAGAAATTTTCCAAACTCCATTTCTAGCCGCTATCCAAATATCTCCATAAGCATCTTCTGTAATAGACCTTACAATAAATGGATCTATTAAATTTTCGGAAGTCATTTTTGTAAACACATCTTTGTCAGAAAGATATAAACACACACCTCTTCTTCCTCCCATCCAAACCCTATTTTTAGAATCTATAAAAACAGTATTTGCACGGTTTCCTATTTCGGCCGGAATCCCATTATATTTATTATACGTTTTAAAAAAATTAGAGTTGTATTTAATAACACCATCTTCTGATGCAATCCAAATATTCCCTACAGAATCTTGTTCTACAGCATAAGTAATGCTTTGAGCAACTCCTTTCTCATCCGATAATTTTTCAAAGTCTCTAGACTCTTGAGCTATTCCCAAAAAAGCGAACAATACCGAAACAAAACAGCTAACTTTTAATTTTCTTAACAAACCTTTATTTTTTATAGTATTTCAGAATGTAAAATAACCATTTTATCTTTATTTTAATAATGATTATTTGGTTATTTAAGTTCAAGATACAACCAATTACAGGCTATTATTAACTAAACAGCCTTATTCTAGTAAAATCTAACTCTTTATATTAAAAATGTGAAGGTCTTTTTATCCACTCAAACAAACTTTAATATTGATTATACCGGTCTGAAAAAATTTAAGAAAAGAAGACTAATACCAAAATTTATGAACGATAAAAATATAATCATGGAAAATTGTATCAAAAAGAAAAGCCTTTAATGTTAAAACATTAAAGGCTTTTTAGTAGCGGGAACTGGACTCGAACCAGTGACCTTCGGGTTATGAGCCCGACGAGCTACCTACTGCTCTATCCCGCGATTTGGATTGCAAATATAAGTGATATCAACGATTCTCACAACTAAAAACAAAAAAATATTTGATGAATAATTATACACTGTTAAAAGCATCATATTCATATCTTTGAATAAATCATTAAACAAATCTTATGTTATCTAAAGCATGTAAATATGCTGTTAGAGCAATTTTATATTTGGCTATTAACTCTGATGAGTCTAAAAAAATAGGGATTAAAAAAATTGCCGAAGCGCTAGAAACTCCACAACCGTTTTTAGCCAAACTTTTACAACAGTTAAGTACTCATCATTTAGTTTCGTCTTCCAAAGGACCTGGTGGTGGTTTTTATCTTACAGAAAAAGATTTAGAAATTACACTTTGGGACATTGTCTTAAATATTGATGGTGCTGAAAAATTTAATGAATGTTTTTTGGGACTTTCTGTATGTAGCGACTCCCATCCTTGTCCAGCCCATCATATTGTAAAACCTTTTAGAGATACTATTTTGTGTGATTTTAAACATAAAAATATTTTACAACTAAAAGAGGAAATAGAAAATAAAGGAACTTTTTTATCCTTAAAACTATTGGTAGAATAAAAAAGATGTGTCCTCAACTCCATAAAAATTAAGAACACATCTGAACAAAAACAAAAAACTATATTATATAAAAATATTTTTCTTGTGATAATGTCTTAAAGCATGTTCTTTTTGTCTTCCAGAACTAAAGTTAGAGACTCTTTTTAAATAACCAATTACCCTTGTAGCATGATCAACATTATGTGAACCGCAACTAGTGCATTGATATAGCGTTCGCTTATCTATATACTCACAGTTATTACAAATGGTAATTTTTATATTAAAACAAAAATAATTACAACCTGCTTTTGCCGTAGCCCCAATTAACTTTTCGAACCCTTTTGCATTGAGCGTTTCTTCTAAATTTAAATGTAAAGCCGAACCTCCATCTAAATATTGAATAAACTCTTTACCGTGTAATATAATTTTATCAAGACTATTTATTTGATTATCATCTACTGCATAAAAATAAGAGTTGTAACAATCTCGTTGTACCTCAAAACCATCTTGTTTATCCCATTTTGCATTCTTAACCCCTAAATTTTCGGCAGGCACAAATTCTGTATTAAACATATATCCCCATTCTTCTTTAGCTTTTCGGTTTTCGTCATAAATATCTTTTAAATATTTATTAATAAACTTTTTATATTCATCTGTATTTGCTGCTTTAATCCCTAGACTTTCTGCTGCTTCTACCATTCCATTAACTCCAATAGTTAAAAATTGTTTGTCTAGAGTAATAAAACCAGATTGATATACAGGAAGTAATCCTGCTTGGTTATATTCATCCATAAGTTTACGATATGCTACTTGGTATTTGTGGATTTTTTTAACCTCTTTTTTGATGTTTTTTCCTTGCTGAATTAAACGATTCATATTTAAGGTAATTACATTTATAGATCCAGTAGCCACGCCTCCAGCTCCTAATGAGTAACTAAAAGTATGATCTGTAATTTCATTTCTTAACCTACAACAAGAAGCTAAACTATCTGCATTTTCTGATTGATAAATAAAGAATGAATTTCCTTCGCTTAATTCTTTAGCACACATTTGTGTAAATTCTTTGTCTATAGGAGTACCATCTTTTACTAACATGGCTGCGGTAACTACCGGAAATGTTAAAATGGCTTTATTTCTTTCTTTGTTAAACCAAGTCATAAAAAAAGCTTGTAATCTTTTTAACCTTTGCCAACAAGGTTTTTCCATATTTGGAAATACAAAATCTTTAAACATACTTTCAAAATAGGATTGATCATATAAAGAAATATTCCAAAAGACAGATTGATAGCCTCTAGCAGCAGCTGGTTGGTTTACAGCATATACTACATGTTGCAAGTGATTTTCTATGGTCTTTTTATTGGTTTCTAAATAATTTTCTCCGTAATCTACTTTTGCAAAATGATCAAAATACATTAAAAACTCAACCGTAGCCAAAGCTCCAGCGAATTGAGAACTAACTGCAAACACAAGATTTACAAACTCCCCACAAAAACTTTCTAAATGCTTTGGTGCCCTACTTTCTCCTCCTAATTTGGTTAAACCATCAATTAAAAAAGGATACATACTAATAGAAACACAGTAGGGTTTTAAAGAAGTTTCATCATGCACATAAATTTCGTGATTCTCTATTTGCCTTACATATTCATCTGCCAATTCCTGTCCAAATAACTCAGCTATTTTTCTGCTTACCAAAGCCCTATTTATCTGAATATTTATGTCTTTATTCAATTCAGCTTCCATAGTGGCAATATTTTTTGAAGTAACATTGGCATTGGCATCTACCTTTGAACCATCAGCTGCATTTTGCGAATACAAATAATGTGATATAAAATTTATTTTTTGATTGATTTGGGTTTCTGTTAATCTTATCATAACTATTTATTTTTTTTGAAAGAGATAATTTAAATTCTTATTGGTTTTTACTTCTGTAAATATTTGATTCGTTGTTGATTTATCTAAGCCTCCTAAATCAGAAATCCACTCACCTGTTTTTAGCCAAGTTAATTCCTGTTCTATTTTTTGATCAACTTTTTTTAACCCCGTATACAAACAGGTTTTATAGTCCATTTTCTTAGCTATTTTCAACTTTTTTATCAATTCAACTTCTTCCCATTCCCCTCCCATAAACAATACACAGGTTGCATAGTTTTTATATTTTTCTAATATCTGCTGATACATAATATTCGTTAAAAACTCCCCATTTTCTTTTTTAAATAAAAAGGGTGAATGACATCCTTTACATCTTAAAGGACAACCACATATTGAAAAACAAAGACTAATTTCATTTGGCACTTCTTGAAAAGCTATTTGAAAACGATAATAATACATAAAAAGACCTTTTTATCTTTTATAAAGATAAAATTTATATCATTGCTTAAAAAAAATATATTTCTAACTTATCAAAAGAGTTATTAACATGTCTTTTAAAAGATATCTATAAAACAATAAGACAAGCATCCTCTTCTTCTTGTAGATTTTAAATAGAATTTTAATGAAGCTTACTTAAAACTTTATCAATAGGAAAATCATCAGAAGTTTTAACAATCCAATCTTTTAGCATTTGCCTGTGTAAGGCTATTTGTTCTTGATGTTTTTTTAAATGTACCAATGAATTCATTTCTCCTGGATCATTTTTTAAATCAAAAAACTGCTCTGGGTTTTCGCCTCCATCAAACAAAAAATATTTAAACTGACTGCTAACCAACATTCTCCCTTCAAACACTTTTCCTTTGGGTTTATTATTTTCTTTTTGGATGAGTTCTGAAACCACATAATCTCTTTTTATATCAGCTTTTTTTGACTGTTTTAAAACATAGGGAGTTAAATTTTCTCCTTGTAAATGTTGATTTAATTCTACTCCTGCAATTTTACAAATGGTAGGATATAAATCCAATCCGCTTGAAGTTAAAGTCTCTTTATCTATAATTCCAGACTTTGTGTGTCCTTTCCAAGATATTACAAATGGTACATTGATGGATTCTTCGTAAAAATTCATTTTTTGATTCCACTTATGTGCTCCATGTCCATCGCCATGATCTGAAGTATAAAAAATAATGGTATCATCTAACAATCCTTTTTCTTCTAGAGCATTCACAATATTTAAAATATGATTGTCCATTTTTTCTACCAATCTATCATATCCATATGCGTATTGCCTCCATTCTTTTTCTGTCCAATATTTTACAGGATGTTTACCAAAATTCACCTTATCACTTGGATCTGG
The DNA here is from genome assembly GCF_001697185.1 of Wenyingzhuangia fucanilytica. Classification (GTDB taxonomy): domain Bacteria; phylum Bacteroidota; class Bacteroidia; order Flavobacteriales; family Flavobacteriaceae; genus Wenyingzhuangia; species Wenyingzhuangia fucanilytica. Next base: position 2,588,479 of record NZ_CP014224.1, read on the forward strand.
ATTTCTTCTTGTATAAAATCCTTCTGCTTCATTTCTTGGAATGTTAAAATTTTCGGGTAAAGGCGGACACTTGTCAAGCTCCATATCTTCTACTACAGCACCATCGTGATAATCATCGCCAAGACCAGAAATATTTCTAGCCAATTCGCAGCAATCATGTGGGTTTAAAAGTGAGGCAACTAAAAAAAATGGTTTGTTATGTGATTTTTTAATATAATCAATAGAAAGATTCGCGGTTTTAGAATCGTTATACTCTCTTTTGTAAGTATCAAACCCATGCCAATCTGGTACTTTTGCAATTTTAGAATTAGACACATGCCATTTTCCAAAATAAGCAGTATTGTAGCCAACATTTTTTAAAGCCTTACCAATAGAGGTATATTCCATTAAATTTTTATTGCTTTTACTTGGCATCATTCCTGTTATTATAGAAGCCCTAGAAGCCATACAAACAGGATAAGTACAATAACTTCTTGTAAAAGTTACTCCCTCCGAAGCCAACTTATCAATCCCTGGAGTTTTTACATATTTATAGCCTGTTTGAGTCATAATTCTTCCTGAATGTTGATCCGAAATAATTAATAAAACATTTGGTTTTTTAGGCCTAACTTGGGAATATGAATATTGTGTGAGCAACAACAATACACTTAAGCTGATGATTTTTTTATACAATTTCATGCTTTTCTTTTTATGTTATTTTTTAGCCAATAGTTTTAACATTTCGTTGGCATATCTTTGTCCTAAAATTCTCTGACTTTTACTATCAAAATGAGTTTTATCAATGGTACTCAATCCTTCTGTAGTAACCACCGCAACATTATTTATATGATTTGGTAGCTCTAAAATCATTTTATTAAAATTATTTCTCAACGGTTTGTCTGATGATAATTGCCCTACCACAACAGGTAAATTGAGTTGATTTAAATCTGTTCTTAATGCTTGAATCAAAGCTATTATTTGAGGTGTATATTTTTTATATCTAGAACTGTTTGCTTCTCCTTGATGCCAAATAATTCCTTTTAAAACTCCTCCTGTTTTTAAAGCTTTTTTAGTTTGACTAATAGCTTCACTATACAATAAACCTCCAGGTTTCCATGCCTCTATAGAAGTTCCTCCTTTAGCATTTACAATTAAGCCAATGGTGCTGCTTGGGTTTTCTTGTGCCATCGTCTTTGCAAATCCATAACTTGGACTCAACTTTTGCATTCGCATTTCTTTTCTTACTGTTGAGTATTTATTAAAAGGATTTGCTGCCTTTTCCCAAGCTTTGTGTTCTTGCCCTGTGAACAACAATACATTGGCTAAAGTATCTTTGTCAATATCTTCTATAGTAGCACGTCCTGCCATGTTAGATTGCCCTATGCATAAATAAACATCCAAAGGTTTAGCATTGTTGTTTACTATGTTGCTTGTTGATTTACATTGGCAAAACAATAATACCAAGGATAATAAAAGTAATTTGTAATATTTCATTATCAAATTTGTTTGGTTTGATGATTTCTTATTTTTTGAGTTTTGCTACTGCAATTCCAAATTCTCCTGAGACTGAATAATAAAGATAGACTTCATCGTTATCATCCACTAAAATAGCAGGATCTCTTAATTCGTGTACAGGCTTTTTAGAAAAACCTTTTACTGATTTTTTAATAGGTAAATGAGCACCCTCGTAATCCATTTCTGGTTTTAATATTTCTTTTGGAGCGCTAGCTTTCCAATTTTTCCATGATCCTCCTGAAAGATTTACTTCACAACTAAGAATTCGCTCAGGAGCATCTCCTTTTTGTGAATAAAACACCACAAGCTTGTCACCGTCTAAATGAACAGCTGTATGTCTTACTTTAGGTAATATTGTGGCTCCTTTCTTAAAAGGTTCTATACCGTTTTTAGAATGATAAAACGCTCCTTTAACCAAAGCATAATATGCTGATTTATATTTAAAAACACGAAAATAAGAAGGACCTAATACGGTTTCTGAAGCGATAAAATCCATCCCATCTTTAGAAGTACTCAAAAACGTTTTTTGTCCTGATTTATCTTGATTATACCCATGGAAATACATTCTGACGGTTTTGGCTTCATTATCTACAATAACATCTGGTGAAGCAATATGACCTTTCGCAGCAGTTTTATCTATATCAAGCACTCCTGGCTTGTATATTGTCCAAGGGCCAATAGGAGAATCCGCATAAGCCAAGCGAATAAACTTACCGTGGTGATGCGCAAAATACATATAATATTTACCTAAAGGATTTTCAACCCAATTGGGTACTTTAATAACAGAAGGTCCATTGATGTTTTCACCCAACCTACCCTCTAAACCTTCCATATCTGGAGAAATGATAGGATTGTTTTTTAATCTACTAAACTCGTAATTTCCAAACCCTGAATGATTTTTTATAGAAACACAGGAAACAACTGCGATAAACATCAAAATAAAACAGACAGAAACTGTTTTAAAATGTGTGATTTTAATTCTCATGATGATCAAAATAATTTATTAAATCGTAAACACGATTGTTTAATGCTTTCATTTTCTCTAACATAGCCGTCCAAGGTTTATAGTCACTTGTTACAATACCTTTATTGGCATCTATATTAGAAGGATCTACCCCTTTAGCCGTTGGATCGTTATCTTGATATTTAAAATAATGCCATCCCACACAATTTTTTGATGCTAACAAAGCCAAATTGTAGTTTTGATAAAATAGCCCTCTATCTTTTTGAGTTCTTACAATCCAACCTGCTCCGCTAGTATTTCCCATTCCTGAATCTTCTCCTTTTACATAATACTCTGTAATTATAAATGGTCTCCCAGACCATTTAGTCCAATTCACTAAATCTGTTTTATCTGGAGTCCAATGATTGTAATAATTGTTAGAAATAATATCTAAATGTTTACCCGCAGCTTTCATAAACGCCGCGTGATTTTTTTCTTCGCTGTAAAAACGAGCTCCAATATACATATGGTTTGGATCGTATTTTTTAATCGCCTTAGAAACTATTGAAAAATAAGTATCCCCAACATAGGCCATAAATAAATCACGATGAGTATCTGTAATTTCTGCTTTGGTAATTCCATTTTCTTTTAACCAATCAATCGCAGCTTTATAGCCGTGCTCATTTTTTGGCAACTTTAAATAATTATCTAGAGCCTTTTGTTTAAAAGGCATTTCGTTATCAGAAAAATGTCCAAATAAATTAGGATCGTCTTTATATTTCAATAATTGTTTGGCATGTTCATCGCAAAAAGTTTTAAACTCTGGATCAAAAACAAAAATAGCATCCTTAGGATATCCTGTATGCCCTGCTTGTTGATGAGTACCTCCACGTTTACGACCATAACTGCTCATAAAATTCCAGTTAACGGTATAAGCCAAAGGTTTTTCTAAAGTTTTGTTAGCCTCAATAATAGCCTCAACATCAGACCACGAACCCGCACAGTTAAAGCCATGATTTTGTAACATTTCTACAGTTTGATGTATCCAATTTTCTTTATTACCAAACTTTTCTTTAAACGCAACTTTGCTTCCTTTTGACTTTCCTGTATTGATACTATTTAGTGAGATATTAAAATATTTATATCCTAAAGGATCTATCCCCCACCAACGTCCATCTATTTTTTTAACATGGAAAAAACCTGTTGCAAATTTTGTTTTATCTGCCATCAAACCTCCATATTTACTCAATTTTGATAAAGACTTTTCTTTATTAAAATTAGGCAACAATTCTAACGTTTGTGTTTTAAAAGGTTGATATTCTTTATAGGTTCTAGTGCCATCTTTATGATATACTCTTACTCTAGCATCTACTAAAATATAATCTTGCTCTGTTTTTGCTTGAGCGTACGTTTTAGCACTGCTCCATCCAACTAAAATGATAAAAAGGTATATTGATTTTTTCATATTGTTTAAAAAGTTATTACTACCATTGATAATCATTTCCCTCTCTACTTAACCTCCAAGATTCTTTAACATCTTCAAGTTCTGCAACCATCTTTTTTAACAATTCAGGTTTTTCTAGTGCTAAGTTGTTTTTTTCTTCAGGGTCATTTTTTAAATCAAAAAGCATCATTTTATCTCCTTTGTCTGGAATACAAATTTTATACTGACCTTGAATATATGCATACAACTCTGTGTTTTTATACAAACGTTGATATCCTGATGCAAATGCAGTTTCTCTTGTTTTAACTTCTCCATTTAAAACAGGTTGTAAGCTTACTCCATCAAGGGGTATTTTTTTGTTATTAGAAATATTTAAGACATCTAAAATTGTTGGAAAATAATCATTTGTCGTTGCCATAAAATCAGACACAATTCCTTGTTTTATATGCTTTGGCCACCATGCTAAAGCAGGTACTCTTAGACCACCTTCCCACATTTGATGTTTATGTCCTCTATATTTTCCTGCCGATGCAATCCCTTTTTTAGCCAACGGATCCGCAGGGCCATTATCACTACAAAAAAAGATTATGGTATTTTCATCAACATCATTGTCCTTTAAAAAAGTTTTTAAACGACCAATTTGCTCGTCCATAGCAGTAATGGCTCCATAATAATGTTGTTTTCCTATAGGTAAGTTTGGATATTTTGCTAAATACTCTGGCCCAGCAACTACAGGTTCATGCGGTGTATGAAACCAAATTGTAGCAAAAAATGGTTTTGCTTTAGAAATTGATTTTTTGATAAATGGAATAGCCCTATCCATAATAATACGACTATCATCACCTTCTAAATTATCGGTAGCAGGTTTTCCATTTTCTATATAAATAGAACCTCCCCAAGAGCCATCTTTTTGCGCTCCCCAACTAGTCCATCCTTTTGGTGTTTTTGTAGGGTTCCACGTTGGCACAGCACTTTTAGTTGCAAAAGTTTCATCATACCCATGATGCCATGGTGGTGAATAATTCCCTCTTGATTCAATTTTATCAGGTTCTAACCAACCTAAATGCCATTTTCCCAAAAAACCTGTTTGGTATTTTTCTTTTTTTAAAACTTCTGCAATTGTTTTTTCTGCTGGTCTTAAAGCTCCTGTATGGGCTGCAAAAATCCCTTGTCTAAATGGGCTTCTTCCTGTTAACACACTTGCGCGTGTTGGAGTACAAAGTGGAGCTGCTGCATAAAAATTGGTAAACTTTAATCCTTCCTTAGCCATTAAATCTAAATTGGGAGTAATAATTTCTTTATTTCCGTTAAAACCTACATCTCCATATCCCAAATCATCAGCCATGATAAGTATAATATTTGGCTGTTTTTTCTCAGATTCTTTTTTTTGTGCAAACCCTAATAATGCTGTTAAAAACAGCACAACAAGCAAACAATCATTTTTTTTATTCATTATTCACAATCTTTTTAAGCCTTTTTTATTTAAAACTTAAAGATATATTTATAATACTACATTTTATAAAAATTGATTACTTAATCAGAATGAATTTAAAAGTGATTTAAAGTGTAAAACCTACTTTAGCAACTTGCTTGGCGGAAAACCAAATTGTTTTTTAAAACATCTACTAAAATACAAGGGATCGTTAAAACCAACAAGATTTGTAACTTCTGAAACGTTGTGTTTTTTAGTTTTTAATAGAGTGGCTGATTTTTTTAAGCGGATAGTTCTTATAAATTCATTAGGCGATAAATCTGTTAACTCTTTTACTTTTCTATATAATTTTGAAGAACTTACCCCAAGTTCCTGACATAAAAAACTAGTACTTAAATCTATATTATGAATATTTTGTTCTATTAGATTTGTGATTTTATCCATCAAATCTTTATCTATAGGCGAGTGTGTTAACAAGCTAATTTCACTTTCTACTTCGCCAGAAAACTTGGTTTTTAATTCTAACCTTGTTTTGATAACATTTTCTATTACTGTTTTTAGCAATGCAGGATCAAAAGGTTTTACCAAATACCCATCTGCACCAACATCATATCCTTTTACTTTATCTTTATTTTCTGATAAAGCAGTTAATAAGATGACAGGAATATGACTAATAAATTCATCATTTTTTAACTCTTTACAGAATTCCAAACCATCCATAATAGGCATCATTACATCTGCCACACATAAAGCTGGTTTTATTTGTTTACAAAGCTGTAAACCTTCTTTACCATTTTCAGCCTCATAAACTTTGTAATAGCCCGACAAATAATCTATTAAATATTTACGCAGTTCTAAATTATCCTCAATAACCAATATTTTTTCTTTAATATTGGTATTGGTGGTTTTGTTTTGTTGTTGAATTTTAGGTAGAATTATTTCTGTTTCGGTGTCTTTGCTTTCTACAAATTCAAAAACCTCTTCTTTATTGTAAAACTCTCTATCAATAGGAATAATAACTGTAAATAAACTTCCTTGGTTTGGAGTACTTTTTACTTTTATTTCTCCTTTGTGTAAATCTACCAATGATTTTACCAAAGAAAGACCTATACCAGATCCTGTATTATTTTCTTTACTGTTGGTAGCCTGGTAAAACCTTGTAAATATTTTTTCTTGACTTTTTTTAGGAATACCTATTCCATCATCACTTACTTCAATAATTAAATATTTATTATCTGTATTTTTTACTCCTACATACAATTCTACATTTCCGTGTTTGTTGGTAAATTTAATAGCATTAGACAGCAAATTATATAAGATTTTATCGTATTTATCTTTGTCTATCCAACCAAACAAACTCTCTATTTCTACATTAAAATTAAATTGTATTTGTTTGTTGTAGGCAAACTCTTTAAAAGAATCAAAAATGTTTTGAGTATACTGTAATACATCTGTTTTAGACACCTTTAATTTTAACTCTCCTGTTTGAGCTTTTCTAAAATCTAACACCTGATTCACTAAATTGAGCAACCTACTAGCGTTTTGATGAATTAAATGATATCTACTTTTTTGGTAATCGGTACTCTGTACTTCTTCTTGCTCTATTAATTGTTTGGCAGGCCCTAAAATAAGTGTTAAAGGTGTTCTTAACTCATGAGATATATTGGTAAAAAACCTTAATTTTTCATTATTTAATTTGACATCTCTTTCTCTATTTACTTTTTCTGTAACAAGCTCTTGCTTTAACCTCATACGATTTTTAACCTCTTTTCTTACCAAATAAATAATAAGAGCTATGAGTAATAAAAACAATATTAACGCCTGATAGGTTAACCAAAAAGGACGCTCTATAGTAATTTTATAAGTAACAACATTACTCCAATAACCATCGTTATTACTAGATTTTATTTTAAAAAAATATTCACCCGGAAATAAGTTAGTATACTGTACAGTTCTAGAATTGCTAGAGGTATTTACCCAAGTATCATCAAACCCTTTTAGCATATACTCAAACTTATTTAAGCGTTCGTTGGCATAGGATGGTGTAGAAAATTGAAATGAAAAGTTTCTGTTTTCATAGCTAAGATTTATATGTTTTATTTCATTAAAATCTTTCTTAAGCGGAATTTCTCCATTTATTTCTTTTCCAGGTAAAATAACTTGATTGTTGATTTTAATCTCGGTAATAACAGGAGTAGATGACTGTTTGTTTTCTTTAATACTATAGGGAGAAAAGTATATAATTCCATTTTTACCTCCCAAATAAATATTAGATTTCCCAAAATTGAAAAACCCTCTAGAACTAAAAAAATCTAACCTATTTCCACTATTTACATGGTAAATATTATAGCTATTTCTTTTAGTATCTATTTTAGCAACACTGTTATTATTTAGGTTTAACCATAAATTTTGATCTGCATCTAACAAAAAGTCTGTAACCCATTTATTGGACAATTCACTAAAGTAGTTTAAAGGCATAAATTGATTTTTCTCTTGATTAAAGTAACTTAATCCTTTACGAGTTGCTGCCCATAATTTACCTGTACTATCAAAAATAATATCGCTAACATTATTGTGTGGTAAACCTTGTTTATTTTGTAATAAAGATTGATAGGTTGTTATTGATTTTGATGATATATTATATTTAACCACTCCTAATTCTGTGGCAAACCACATATTTCCATTGTTATCGGTTATCATTTTGTTGATATCACCATCATCTAACAAAACTGTATTTTTTACCACCCTATTAAAGGCATCTAGCTCAACTATTTTAGCACCTTGACCAAAAGAACCGACTACTAATTTATGTTCATCTAGTTTATAAATATCAGAAATAGCTACTTGATCAAATCCTACTTCTATTTCGGTAGACTTATGACGAACATAATCGTATATCAATACTTTTCCATTCCACAATCCACAATAAAATATTTTACCGTCTTTTGAATGAATACTAGCAATATCTTTTTGATTATTATACAAAGGTACAAATCGTTCTTCCTCTTTAATAAAAAGTCCGTTATGCCTTGTTGCAACAACTATTTTACGATCATGCGTTGCAGAAAAACCTCTTATTCTTGGAGCCTGCTCCCCTATAAACTTAGAAATATCTTTGCTAAAATTAAATTGATTTTCAAAAGGATCATACTTATCTAAACCATTTTCGGTACCAATCCACAAAACTCCAGAACTATCAAAATGTAGGGCAGAAACCAAATTATCAACCAAAGATGTTTGATTGGTTAAAACAGAATAATGCCATCTAAAATTTCCTTCTGCAATATCTTCTAAATTATCGCACGCTAACAAACCACCTAAAGTTCCTAACCAATATTTTCCATCTGGCGCTTGTGCTACCGACACAAAATAAGGCCCTAAAGCGTATCTAATTTCATTATTCTTTATATAAAGATTATCAAATTTATTTTCTTGCTTATTAAATTTATACAACCCTTTTCTTGTCCCTACAAAAACATCTTTCTTGGCGTCTTGATAAATAAAATTTAAATAGGGATTTTTTTCATCAGTAAAAGGAACATTTAAAGTATAAGTAGTTGTTTGTAAAATACTCCCTTTGTGATTTAAAGTAATTTTTGCCACCCCTGCAGTAGCAAAACTCCCAATCCAAATATCCCCAGAACGATCTTCAAAAATTTCTTTGATATAGTTAAAATTAGGAAGGTGTATTTTTTTAAAACTTTGTTGATCTAATGAGAACAAATAAAGCCCTTTGTCTTTAGTCCCTACCCAAACACGCTTAAATTTATCAACATAAACTGCTCTTACCTCATCATCGGGTAAACCATTTGGATTTGATCCATCATTTAAAAAAGTAGTAAATTGATGTGTGTCTAACTCTAATAATGTCAACCCTTTTCTAGTTCCAATCCACAAATGATTGTTTAACTCATCAAACTCCAAAGCAGTAATATCATCACTATTGATTTCATTACTTATTTCTGAATTGCTTAAATAGGTTTTAAATTCATAACCATCAAAACGATTTAAACCAGAAAAAGTTCCAATCCATAAAAAACCATGTTTGTCTTGGGTGATGTGTCTGATAGAATTATGAGACAAACCATCATTATCATTATAATGTTCAAATTTAATATCCTGTGAAAAAGAACTCCACGCGAACATTATCACCACAAGCATGACGATTTTATGTATCATCTATTTTTTTTATTTGATAGGTTTACTTTTCTACAAACTCAACATTCGTCAATTTTACCACTACTGGATTAGGCCATATTTTATTGTTATAAACCCTGTGAGCTCTACTTATAGATATTTCTAAAACATCTTTGTGCTGAATAAAATAAGATTCTGGAATATTTTCTGGCCAATATTCTACAACCTTATCATTCTGACCTAAAACTGAAATTTTGGTATCCTTAGTAGATTTGATATACTTAAGAATAAAATTCCTCCTAAAACCTTTAAACCAGTGTTGTTGATTGGTTATAAAAACATAAGCTGTATTTTCATTTTTTGATTTGGTAAACCATAAATCTCCTTCTTTAATAATGCTTGGTACGGTTCTTACATTTTTAACACCTTCGTTATTTACGTACATCCAAAGGGCAATTTCCCTTAACCTTTCTTCTTGCTCAATAGGAATTTCTCCGTTTGGTTTAGGCCCAACATTCATTAAAAAATTTCCTCCTTTGGCTCTAATTTCTATTAATTTCTTAATTAAATCTCCTCCATCTTTATAAGTTTCATTGGTTGGTTTGTATGCCCACTGAGTTCCCATAGTCATACAGGTTTCCCATGGACCTGGCATAGGTCCATCTGGTATTTTTTGTTCTGGTGTTTGCATTTCACCTCTTGTAACTACAATATTAGGATCTATACTATGTACAAATTGTGCCATCGGTTTGGTATGGAAAGCATCAAAAAACATTACGTCAATGGGTCCATAATTTTTAATCAATTCTTTTACCTGACGTTTATCATACTCAAATAATTCTTTGTTTTTAGTTATCTGTGTCATCTCTCCTTTACGAGAAATTAAATGTCCTTGTTTATGTATAAAACTAAAATCTTCTGGAGAAAAATAAAGTCCTACTTTTAAACCATACTTTCTAAGAGATTTTACCAACATGCCCGTAATATCTTTTCCATAAGGCGTGTTCATAATATTAAAATCTGTTGTTTTGGTATCCCACATACAAAACCCATTGTGATGCTTTGTGGTAAAAACTACATACTCTGCTCCTGTTAACTTAAACAATCTTGCCCATTCATCGGGATCAAATTTATTTGGATAAAAAGTTTTTGGAAGCTCTTCAATATATCTTTTTACATAATCCTCTGAGGCTCCCACCATGGAATGACTAATTACACTCCCCAATTGAGAATCCATGCTCCAATGCACAAAAATACCAAAGCCCATATCCATAAACTTTTCGTTGAGTTCTGGCTTGTTTTTTAGCTGACCAAAAGAGTTAAAAAAGACACAAATTAATATTGATAAAACGAAACTTTTATTTGCTTTTATATTTTTCATATTTATTTACTTAAACTCAACATTCGTCAATTTTACCACTACAGGGTTAGGCCAAATTTTATTATTATAAACCCTATGAGCTCTTGTAATAGATAGTTGTAAATTTCCGTTTTCTTGTACCTTAAACTTAGATTTTGGATTGTTTTTTGGAGAATATTCCACTACCAAATCATTTTGTCCTAAAACAGAAATTTCCGTTTCTTTTGTTGGTTTAATTCCCTCTACAAAAAACAACCTTCTTTTACCTTTAAACCATTCTGGCTGATTGGTTATAAATACATAAGCCGTATTTTCATCTTTTGCTTTGGTAAACCACAAATCACCTTCTTTTATAGCTCCTGGAACTGTTCTTACATTTTTTACAGCTTCATTGTTAATAAACATCCAAAGGGCTATTTCTCTTAACCTTTCTTCTTGCTCAATAGGAATTTCGCCATTTGGTTTAGGTCCAACATTCATTAAAAAATTTCCTCCTTTGGCTCTAATTTCAATTAACTTTTTAATTAAATCTCCTCCATCTTTATAAATTTCGTTGGTTGGTTTGTATGCCCACTGAGTTCCCATAGTCATACAAGTTTCCCATGGTCCTGGCATGGCTCCATCTGGAATTTTTTGCTCTGGTGTTTGCATTTCTCCTCTTGTCACTACAATGTCTGGATATTTTTGATGCACATATTGCACTAAATTTTTCTTAGAAAAAGAATCAAAAAAAGCTAAATCTATTTTTCCGTATTTCGTAAACAATTCATCTAATTGTTTTTTATCATACTCAAATAACTCCTCATTTTCTGTTACTTGAGTCATAGCACCTTTTCTAGAAATTAAATGCCCTTGTTTGTGAATAAAACTAAAATCTTCTGGAGAAAAATAAAAACCTACTTTTAAACCAAACTTTCTAAGAGATTTTACCAACATACCTGTAATATCTTTTCCGTAAGGGGTATTCATAATATTAAAGCCTGTTGTTTTAGTATCCCACATACAAAACCCATTATGATGCTTTGTGGTAAAAACCACATACTCTGCTCCTGTTAACTTGAACAATCTTGCCCATTCATCGGGATCAAATTTATCTGGATAAAAAGTTTTTGGAAGTTCTTCCATATATCTTTTTACATAATCTTCTGAGGCTCCTACCATAGAGTGACTAATTACACTCCCTAATTGAGAATCCATGCTCCAGTGAATAAAAATTCCAAAGCCCATATCCATAAACTTTTCATTTAGTTCGGGTTTGTTTTTTAACTGGCTAAACGAGTTTAGAAAACTCAATAATAAAATTAAAAGCGTAAAATTCTTTTTTAAGTTCATTGTATTATTTGTTTGGTTGATTGGTCATTTCTAAATTAAGCTCTCCTCCGTTTACAATATCAGTATGTTTAATGGCCATTTTTGTTATTCCTTGTTCATTAAACATGGCTTTTTTTACAAAAACATTGTTGGTATTATTATTTTCTGCCTTTATTACAAACTTATCTCCTTTGTAATAATCAGGGTTTAAGTGAATGGTTATTTTGTTAAATATAGGACTTCCTATTTGATATTCTGGATTCTCTTCCGTTCCTCCATTCATCTGAAACAATCCTATTTTCATTAACACACTTAAACTACCCATCAAACCTTGGTCTTCATCACCATTATATCCTGATGCAGGAGACAAACCACTAAAAGCTTTATTTACTACTCTTCTAGACCAATATTGAGTTAAATCTGGTCTGTTTAATTGATGAAACACAAAAGCCGTTTGTATAGAGGGTTGATTTCCATAATTTACAGGAATACGTCTATATTCTGGATGTAACTCTTGTGCATGAGAATTTCCTGAAGTAAAATTTAATTTCTCTGCATTTACAAATTGATGATTCAATTTTGTAACAGCTGCAACTTCTCCTCCCATCAACTTAGCCAACCCTATTAAATCATGAGGCACAAACCAAGTAGATTGAGTAGCATTTGATTCTATAAACCCAACTTTTACTTTATAAGGATCAAAAGGATGCAACCACTTTCCATCAACATCTTTAGGCCTCATCCAACCTGATTCTTTATCATATACATTTTGATAATTTTTAGAACGATTCATAAAGTATTCATAATCCTCTTGATGATTTATTTTTTTTGCCAATTGAGCTAAAGTCCAATCTTGGTACGCGTACTCCATCGTTAAGCTAGCTCCATCTTGATGTCCTCCAAACTCTCCTTCTGGAATAGGATATGGAACATAATTTTGATTGATATAATATTTTAATCCACCACCTAAATTTGTATTGTGTTCGTATCCAGATCTTCCCATAATTCCGCCCAACATATGATTTTTCTTTAGCGCCTTATAAACTCCTTCTAAATCTTCTTTAATAATTCCTTTTTGTATGGCTGTTACTAAAAAAGGAGTTGAAGACGCTCCTGTCATTACATAGGTATAATTTCCTCCTGATGGACCGCGAGGAATAATTCCGCCATCTTTATAATATTGCATTAAAGAATGGGCAAAATCTTCCATAATCTCTGGATAAACTAATCCCCAAAGTGTATTCAAAGTCCATTGAGCCCCCCAAAAAGAATCGGAATTAAAGTGATTGAATTTAGGTATTCCATTTTCATCTAAAGGTAATTGCCCAATTTTAAATTCATTTGTGGTGTTATCTGGGTAAGCTCCATTAGCATCGTTAATAATTCTTCTTCCTTGTAAGGCATGCCATAAATCTGTATAAAACCTTCTTTGATCTTTTTCAGTTCCTCCTGCTACCTCAATTCTTCCTAACAAATCATTCCACTCAGTTTTAGACTCCTCTACTACTTGATTAAAATCCCAATGAGGTAATTCTTGTTCAATATTGTTTTTTGCATTTTCTATGGATGTGTAAGAAATCCCAACTTTCATTAAAATCTCTTCTTTGTCCCCTTTTAAATTCACCAAATAATTTTCTGTTTCATCGTCTTTTTTTATTCCAATGATATCTGAATTTAAGATTACTTTAAAATATACGGTTAAGGGTTTTGGTCTTCTATGAGTAGGCTTCATAACGACACTTCCCGAAAGTTCGTTTTTATTATTTAGGTTTAATTTTCCATCTATATTTTCACATGGTCCCAACATGGTATTTAAGTTAAAAAGCACTGCCTTTTCTTTATTTTTGGGAAATGTATATTGATGAAAACCAACACGTTTGGTACTAGTTAATTCTGATATAATTTGATATCTATCTAACTTTACAGAATGATAACCTGGTTTTATTTTTTCTGTTTCATGACTAAATTTTGAATAAAAATCAGTGTACACTGATTTTTGGTTTGTGTCAGAAATTGTCACTGGCATTACGGAAACTCCTGACATTTGCCAAGCATGAATATGGCTAAAACCTTTTATAGTATCTGTTTTGTATCTGTAACCGCTCCCCCAAGCCCCTCCTATTTGATTGTCTGGACTTAAATTCACCATCCCAAAAGGTCTACTTGCAGAGGAAAAGAAAAACCATCTAGAATTTTCCGTATCCAACTGAGGATACACTTTTGAAGTATAATCTACTGATTTAACAGTTTCTGAATTTGCTTTATTATCATAACTATTACAAGAAGTAGTTAAAACAAACACAACACTAGTTAAGTTAACTATGTTTTTTATGATATGGTTTAATTTCATTATTTCTTATTTTAAATATCAATTTAATTTTCTTGTATATAGTTAAGCCCTAACAAATACTTAAAAATAGATTGTTCTGTTGATTACTTGTTCTAAATATAAAAAGGAAAATAGTACATAAAAAATAGGCAGGCAAAACATTCACCTGCCTAATTCTAAAACTAAATTAACTTAAAAAAAACACCTTTAATTTTCCCTTTTTATTAATACTTAGGGTTTTGCTTCATTGTGTCTGGAGATAAATCTAACTCTCTAGTAGGTATTGGACGTAATAAATGCTTAGTAGCATCAAAAGCTCCATGATCTATCACATGAGGATTATACAATTCTATACGCTCTTCTAATTTCCCCATACGTTTTAACACTGCCCAACGATTGGTTTCTCCTGCCAATTCTAAAGCACGTTCTTCTAAAACATCATCTAAATCAATAGTTAAATAATGATTGATAACTCCTGTAGCACGTTCTCTTACTCTATTAATATGGAACAAAGCCTGAACGGTATTACCAGCCCCTAAAAAAGCTTCAGCTGCTAATAAATGTGTTTCTGCAACTCTAAAAACAAAAGTATCTCTAGCTCCTCCATTTTCGTCAAAATAAACCTCATCATCAAATTTTTTCATGATTGGAAAGTTTACAAAATATGGATTTGATGAATATGTGTAATTTACTCCCGCAATATCATCTGGCTTACCCCACAGGTATTCATCTGGTTGAAATACCCAGTACCTATCTAACTTATCGGTAAGCTCCGCTACATCTAGTGCTTGTTTTGGAAAATACACCAAGGTATCACCAGGTATAATTACATCTGATCCAACTGAAAACCCAGGTTCGTCTGCATAAATTACACGATGTATGGTTGCATCTTCACGTGTATCATTATCAGCAAATAACGAGTAAAAATATGGTGTCATCATCAAACCATCGCCTTGTACTCCATATTGATTTGAACGACTAACTCCTGGATAATCGAATAAATTGTACATAAATAAAGAGTGCTTATTGTTATTTCTATCTCCAGAAAACTCATTATTCTCCCATTGTGTTGCAAATAAAATTTCTGGATTTACCTGATTATCATAATCAAAAACTTCTGCAAATGTTTGTGTTCTAATATCATACCCATCTATAGCCTCAACAGCCAAATCTGCAGCAGTCTGAAAATCATTTGTTCCAGCATAAGATTTGTAGGCTCTGGTTAAATATACTTCTGACAATAAGTGTTTAGCAGCTCTTTTAGAGAAACGTCCTGTTTGAGGATCATCTTCTAAACCTGGAATAGCAGCTTCTAATTCAGTTATAATTAGGCTAAAAGTTTGTTCTTCTCTAGCACGAGTATAATCATTACGAATACTTAAAGGCTCCTCTAACTCTAAAACTACACCTCCATATTGAACAGCCAAATTAAAAAAGGCCAATGCTCTTAACGCTCTTGCTTGAGCAATACCGTAAGCTTTTTCTTCTAATTTATTATTACTCCAACTTATTTGAGTTTCAAATCTATTGATAGCTGTATTTGCCTTGGAGATTACATTGTAATTACTACTCCAAACACCATTGGTTATAGGAGCTACCATATTGTTATAATCATTACCACTACTAAAAGAAAAAACTTCGGTTTTGGTCGTAAAAAGATCAGTTCCTTCAAATTTATATGCATGAGTTCTATACACGCCTCTTGTAGCAGCATATACTCCAACGATTAATTGATCTGCATTATTTTCATCTATAAAATTCTCACTTGTTACAGAAGAATATGCATCTTCCTGAATAAAATCATCACAGGAGTTTAATAGCATCGAAAAAGCTAACAATGCTAAAACTGGTTTTATTTTTTTATATATTTTCATCTTTGATAGGTTTAAAAATTAGTATGCTAACTTAAGTCCGAACAATACTGTTTTTGTCATATAACTTGCGTTATATGTATTATTCATTCCTGTTTCAGGATCTGGTCCGGCATAATCAGTAAACGTAAATGGGTTTTGTACATCAACAGTTAACCTAAGACTTGACATCTTTAATTTATCTAGTACATCTTTAGAGAAATTATATCCTAATCCAATGTTACCGATTTTAACAAAATCGAAATCTGTATAATAATCATCACCTGTTGATCCATAATGAGCCGCTGGATTCTTAGCATTTTGATTATTAGGTGTCCAATAATCTAATTTCACCTTATTAAACTTAGCTCTATCATTTTGCCAAGGAGCAAAATTGTTATAAAATTCTGAATGCCCATAAACTCCTTGTCTTGTGTGCATTTGTATTGATAAGTCTAAATTTTTGTAGGTAAAAGTATTGGTCATTCCTCCAATCCAGTCTGGAGATACCGATCCAATTACGGTATTGTCATCTTGGTTTAATACACCATCGTTATTCTGATCTTTGTATTTCCATTTTCCTGGAAAACTATTGTATTGGTGTGCTTCTGCAGCTTCATCTAACTGCCAGATTCCAATCATCTCATAACTATAAATAGCATCTACAGGTTGACCTACCTGAAGTACTCCATGATTTCCATATGGAATTTTATCCAAAGTACCATCTAACTCTAAAATTTCATTTTTATTTCTAGCAAAATTTATACTTGTAGACCATTTAAAATCTTGTGTTTGAACATTTACAGTATTTAATGTTAATTCCACCCCTTTATTTCTTACAGACCCATAGTTTCCTATCGCTGTTCCATAACCAGTAATAGATGATAGTGCTTTTCCTAAAATAGCATCAACCGTTTTTTTATTGTAAACCTCCAATCCTAAACGTATTCTGTTTTGAAAAACAGCTACATCTAAACCAAAGTTAAATTCCTTTGAACGCTCCCAAGTTAAATCGTAATTAGCCAAACCTGCTACTTGCACTCCATTTACATGATCTGATCCAAATGGATAATCTGATCCATTTAAGAATGCTAATGATTGGTATGGACTTGCTGAATCATCATTTCCTGATTCCCCATAACTTAAACGGAACTTAAGATTACTTAACCAATCTACATTTTGTAAGAAATCTTCTTGACTTGCTTTCCATGCAAAAGCTGCGGATGGGAAAAATGCCCATTCATGACCGACTGCTAATTTAGAAGAACCATCATATCTTCCTGTAAAGGTGAATAAATACTTATCTCTAATACTATAGTTTAACCTAGCAGCAAAAGAAGCTAAAGTTTCTTTTACATAGTTTGTGTTATAAGCCATTACATCTAAACCAGCACCTGTGTTATAAAACTTATAGGCATCTGTATCAAAGTTTCTGGTTTCAATTTTACTATTTTCATCTTGTCTATAATATAAAGAAGAGACTAAGGTTGTTTTTAAATTATGACCTTCTGCTACATCAAAATCTACATCTATTATATTATCCCAAGTATAAGAACTATCAAAATAAGCATCGTAATAAGCTCTAGTACGTGATGCTTCATTTCTAGCAGATTTAGTTAACAACCCAAACTGTTGTCCATGACGAGTCGCTCTTAAATTAGGAGCGAATTGAGTTTTAAAGTTTAACCAACTTGTTGGCTTATAGTTTAAAAATACATTAGAAATAACATCTAAAGTTCTTCTATTATTTAACCATGCATTATCATAAGCTTCATAATATGGGTTGGTAAAACGTCCATCTTGATCGTCTGGAAACATGATAAGATTTCCTTGTGGGTCACGAGGATTTACTGTAGGAGCCAAACGCAAGGTACTTCTAAACAACTCATTACTTCCTGTTTCTCTTTCAGAAAGAGACAAATAAGCTTTTAAACCTAAAGTAAACTTTTCTGTTACTTTTTTAGAGATCGAAGTACTTAAGTTGTAGCGTTCAAACACTTGATCCCCCATCACTCCTTCGTCTCTTAAGTATCCTATAGATCCGTTATAAGTAAGACCATTACTCCCTCCAGACATTCCAACACTATGGCTTGTTTGAAGACTTGTTTTTAAATAATCATTCTGCCAATCTGTATAACGACGATTCGCTACATTGTCTGCTTCTTCGTTTGAAGTTCTAAACTCACCTGAAAAATCTACTGCCAAATTATTATAATCATCTACTGTAGGATAAACTCCCGCACCAAAATCAAAAAGTCCTTGCCAATTTCTACTTCTAATTACATCTTCTACAAAAGCAACATATTCATCACCATTAAACATCTTTGGTTTATTAGCTACAGAATTTATCCCCACAGTTGCTTCATAAGTAAAAACAGTTTTTCCTTCAATACCATTTTTAGTTGTAATCAAAACCACACCATTTGCTCCTCTAGAACCATAAATTGCAGTAGCAGAGGCATCTTTTAAAATATCTATTTGTTGAATATCAGAAGGGTTTAAAATATTGATATCATCAAAGAATACTCCATCTACTACATATAAAGGTTTTGATAAATCATCTTCAATATTATCACTTAACCCATCACGAGTAGCATCTGTATTCTGAATTTTGGTATTCCCCCTAATATCTATAGAAATTGGAGCTCCTGGTTTGTTATTATTAACCCTAACATCAACCCCAGCTACACGCCCTTGTAAAGCTTGACCAATATTGGTTTTCTTTTGCTCGGTAATAGTTTTATTATCTAAAGAAACTACTGCTCCTGTTAAATCACTTTTTTTAACAGAACCATAACCAATAAGTACCACTTCGTCAAGTTCAGATGTATCCTCTATTAAAGATACATTTAAGTTAACCTGACCATTATATACCACAGAGTGTTTTTTAAACCCTAGATAAGTAAACTCCAACTCATCACCTTTTTCTAATGAAATTTGATACCGTCCATCAAAATCCGTAACCACACCTGTCGAGGTTCCCTTTATCACAATACTAACTCCTGGTACAGGCATTTTTTGGGAATCTGTTACAATCCCCCCTACTTTGCTCTGTGCCCATGTACTGGTTGTAAAGCCAACCAATAAGACAACCAATAACATTTTTAGTTTTTCCATATTTATAATTTGTTTAGTTATTAGTTGCTAATTTATCATCAAAACAAAGTTTAGATATGGACATAATAGTATTATTAATGGATATTATTGCCAAATTCATAAAATCAAAAACATTGCTAATCAAAAACTATCAAACAATGAGAAATACTTAAAAAAACATGGTTTTGAATGAAAAATCCATACATAAACAACAAAAAAAATATACTTTAGCAATCAATTATTGAAATAAAAAATTAAAACATGAAAACTTTAACATTGATCAACAAGTCATTATTGTTGCTTAGTATTACATTCTTATTTAGCTGTAATAAGAAAGACAATACTCCATGGGTAAAACTATTTGATGGAGAAACATTAAACGGTTGGCACCAAAAAGGTGGAAATGCAAAATACACCGTAAGAGATGGAGCAATTGTTGGAAGCACCATACACAACACTCCAAATTCTTTTTTAACTACAGACAAAACTTATAGTGACTTTATATTAGAATTAGATTATAAAGTAGATCCTAGTATGAATTCTGGAATACAGATTAGAAGTAATAGTTTTCCACATTATAGAGACGGAAGAGTACATGGTTATCAAGTAGAAATAGATCCATCTGAACGTGCTTGGAGTGGAGGTATTTATGATGAAGCAAGACGTGGTTGGTTAAACCCACTAGATAACAATCCGGCTGCACAAAAAGCTTTTAAACAAAATGAATGGAATCACTATAGAATAGAAGCTATTGGAGATACCATAAAAACATGGGTAAACGGAGTTCCTGCTGCTTATTTAATTGATGAAAAAACAAGTGAAGGATTTATTTGCTTACAAGTACATAGTATTCACTCTAACAAAAAAGAAGGAACAGAAATTGTGTGGAAAAACATTAAAATTTTAACAGAAAACGTTTCTAAATACACTACCAAATCCACTATTGATCCTATTATTGCTAAAAACCAATTAACCATTGATGAAAAGAAAAAAGGTTGGAAGTTATTATGGGATGGAAAAACAACCAACGGTTGGCGTGGTGCTAAACTTGATAAATTCCCTGAAAAAGGTTGGGTTATAGAAAATGGAGAGTTAAGCGTATTATCATCTGGAGGAGCAGAATCTAGAGCTGGAGGTGATATTGTTACGAATGAATTATTTAAAGACTTTGAATTAAAAGTTGATTTTAAAGTGACTCCTGGAGGTAATAGTGGTATTAAATATTACGTTGATACAGAAATCAATAAAGGATCTGGTTCTTCTATAGGTTTAGAATATCAAATTTTAGATGATGACTTACATCCAGATGCAAAATTAGGAAACCACGAAGGAAGTAGAACGGTTAGTTCTTTATATGACTTAATTCAAGCAGATGTTAACAAACCTATCAACCCTGTTGGAGAGTGGAACACAGCGCATATTATTTCTAAAAACAACCATATTGAACACTGGTTAAACGGAACTAAAGTTTTAGAATACGAAAGAAAAAGTGATCATTTTAGAAAACTAGTTTCTGAAAGTAAATACGTTAAATGGCCAAACTTTGGAGAATTAGAAAAAGGTCAAATTTTATTACAAGACCACGGAGACTTGGTTTCTTTTAAAAACGTAAAAGTTCGTTCTATTAACCCTACTAAAGAATAAAATAACATGAGTACAAACAGAAGAGATTTTATAAAAAAAGCAGCGATTGGTGCTGTTGGAATTAGTTTAGGTTCAACCTCTGCAAATGCAATGAGTGCTAAAAGTTATTCTAAAATTATTGGAGCTAACGACAGAATAAATGTTGCTATTCAAGGATTAGGAAGACGTTATGGTTCCTACATGAAACCTATTATGGATAAAAAGAACAATATTGAATTAAGCTACTTGTGTGATGTGATGAAAAGTCAACGTGATAAGGCAGGGCAAAAAGTTAGAGAAGAAAGTCATCACAAACCAAAACTAGAAAACGATATTAGAAAAGTTCTTAACGATAAAGATGTAGATGCTATTTTTATGGCTACTCCAGATCACTGGCATGCACCCGGAGCGTGTATGGCTATGCAAGCGGGTAAACATGTTTATTTAGAAAAACCTTGTAGTCATAATTTAAAAGAAGGGGAATTATTAATTGCCTACCAAAAAAAGTACGGAAAAGTAGTGCAAATGGGTAACCAACAGCGTTCTTCTTTACAATCTCAAGAAATTATAAAAGACATTCACAACGGAGTTATAGGTGATGTTTACAATGCCATTGCTTTTTACACGAGTAAAAGAGGTCGTGTTCCTAATCAGGTACAAACAGCTCCTCCAGAGGGATTAGATTGGGATTTATTTCAAGGACCAGCTCCTAGAAGAGCCTATACAGATAATACTTGGGACTACAATTGGCATTGGTACGGATGGGATTATGGAACTGCAGAAATGGGTAACAATGCAACGCATGAATTAGATATTGCTCGTTGGGCTTTAGATGTAAAATACCCTGAACATGTTGATGTAAGATCTGGTAAATTCCACTACAAAGATGATGGATGGGAGATGTACGATACTATGGAAGCTACTTTTAGATTTGGTGGAAATAGAACCATTCAATGGGACGGACGTAGTAGAAATGGTTACGATAAATACGGTGCCGGTAGAGGTACTATTATTTACGGTTCTAACGGTTCTGCTTTTATAGATAGAGATGGATATAAATTATATGATATTAAAGGAAAATTAGTTAAAGAAAATATAATTCCAGGCTTAGAAAATGGAAACGCTCTTGGTGGAGGTGGTGGTCTTACAGTGGCTCACACTTTAAACTTTTTTGATACCATTAGAGGAAAAGCTGAATTAACCTCTCCTATTGAGCAAGGAGCTATTAGTCAAATGTTAACTCATTATGCAAATATTGCCTCTAGAATAAATCAATCTTTTGATGTTGATGAAAACACAGGACGCATATTTAATAGAGAAGCTATGAAATTATGGTCTAGAGAATACGAGCCAGGTTGGGATATTAAATCTGTGTAAAACATAACTCTTCATCATTTTAGTTTATATAACTTTATTGCTTATAAAACTTAAAACAGCTTACTAAAATAGTAAGCTGTTTTAAGTTTTTAATAAAATCAATTCTTCATGAAGAAACACATATTATTACTCTTCCTTACTCTTTCTTTAACTCAGCTTAAAGCACAAAATATAGATTTAAAAACTTCAAATTTCTCCTCTAAAAACATCACAAAAATTAAAGAGGGGCATTATTTAATTGATTTTGGAAAAGCTTTTTTTGGTAATGTAGAAATCTCTTCTAAAACAGCCCAAAACGATTCAATTATCTGTCGTTTGGGAGAAAAACTAAACAATAATATCATTGATAGAAAACCAGGAGGAACTATTAGATATCAACAAGCAATCATCAATCAATTACCCAAAAATCAACCTATTTCTCCAAAACTTAACCCTGATAAAAGAAATACTGGGAAAGCCGCTATTAAACTACCCGATAGCATAGGAGTTATTATGCCTTTTAGATATTTTGAAATTGAAAACTTAAAAGTTCCAGTTACAGATTTAAACATCACACAAAAAGCAGTTCATTATCAGTTTAACGACCATGCTAGTTATTTTTTATCCTCAAACGAAACAATGAATGCTGTTTGGGAAATGTGCAAACACACTATTAAAGCAACTAGTTTTACAGGATATTATGTTGATGGAGATAGAGAACGTATTCCTTACGAAGCTGATGCATACATCAATCAGTTAAGTCATTACAGTGTAGACAACGAATATTCTATGGCTACAAGAACAAATGAATATTTCATCAATCATCCTACTTGGCCAACCGAATGGTTACTACATACTGTTTTATTGTTTTATCAAGATTATATGTACACTGGCAATCTTGAGCCTTTAAAAAAACATTACGAAAATCTAAAACTAAAAACACTTATGGATTTAGAACGTGCCGATGGCTTAATTAGTTCTAAGTCTCCAAAATTAACCTCAGAACTAATCAAAAAACTAGGTTTTAAAAAGGCAAACACCAAAATAAAAGATATAATAGACTGGCCTCCTGCACAAAAAGATACAGGTTGGAAATTAGCAACTGCCGAAGGAGAAAGAGATGGCTACGAAATTGTTGATGTAAACACTGTGGTAAATTCATTTTACTACTACAACTTAAAGTTAATGAGTAAAATAGCTGGGTTTTTAAATAAAAAAGAAGATGTGCTTTTATTTACTAACAAAGCTAGTAGAGTTAAAAATACCATCAACCATAAATTATTTGATACCCATAGAGGAATTTATATTGATGGAGAAGGATCAAACCACGCATCGTTACATGGTAATATGCTACCATTAGCTTTTAGATTAGTTCCTGATGAACATGTAAAAAGTGTTACTGACTTTATAAAATCTAGAGGAATGGCTTGTAGTGTTTATGGTGCTCAATATTTACTTGAAGGATTGTTTGAGTATGATGAAGCTAAATATGCCATAGCATTAATAACCAATACTGAGGGAGATAGAAACTGGTGGAATATGTTAAAAGTAGGGTCTACAATGGCCATGGAGGCTTGGGACTTAAAATACAAACCAAATTCTGATTGGAATCATGCTTGGGGTACTGCTCCACTAAACATCATTACTCGTTATATGTGGGGTGTAAAACCTAAAACACCAGGTTTTAAAACAGCTACTATTCAACCTAAATTAGCCGATTTATCATTCTCTAAAATAAAAATCCCTACTCAAGTAGGATTTATCCTTGCAGAACATAAAACAACTAAAAACGAAACTCTATATAAAATAACAATTCCCAAAGGGATGACAGCAGAATTTATATTCCCTGACAATTATGCTAAAGCTTATATAAACCATAAAAAAATTAAAAAGAGTAGTTACTCTAAAATTTTAAATAGTGGTTCTTATGAGATAAAAGTTGTTTTATAAAAACATTTCTAAATCTAAATAAAAAAGGCTTCACATATTATGTGAAGCCTTTTTGCTTAGTAGCGGGAACTGGACTCGAACCAGTGACCTTCGGGTTATGAGCCCGACGAGCTACCTACTGCTCTATCCCGCGATTTGGATTGCAAATATAAGTGATATCAACGATTCTCACAATATTTAAATATTATTTCTCAACAAAAAAAGCTAACTTACTATTGAACAATAACTTAAATAAAACACGCATAACACCTATATACAAATACAAAATAGACACCAAAAACAACACTTAACAAGACTATTTTTATTAATTACTCGTTATTATTAAACTTATACCAATATAAATAGTCTTAAAGTATACAAAACCTAAAACTAACAACCCTTGTACCATGAATAAAAAGCATCTTATACACCTATATAACAGAGTAGGATTTGGAATACTTCCAAAGGATTTAGATGAATTAAGTCGTTTTTCATTGGATGAAAACATACAACACCTCTTAAAAAAATCTAAACCAATTACTCCTCTTGTGGTAAACACATCTACGTTACAAGAAATTATTGCGCTTAAAAATACTGACGAAAAAAAACGTATGTTACAAAAAGAAAACAGACGTTTACTAGCAGATTTAAATTCAGAATGGTATCATCAATTAAATCATTCAACCGAATTATTAAGAGATAAAATGACCTTGTTTTGGGCCAATCATTTTGTTTGTGCTGAAAATGACATCTTGCAAACCCAACAATATCTTTTGGTTTTAAAGAAAAATGCTTTGGGAAATTTTAGAGATTTTGTGTTAGAAATTTCTAAAAATCCTATGATGAATAAGTACCTAAACAATAAACAAAACAAAAAAGAACATCCTAATGAAAATTATGCCAGAGAGCTAATGGAGTTGTTTACTTTAGGTAATGGACATTATACCGAGAAGGATATTAAAGAATCTGCAAGGGCTTTTACTGGTTGGTCATCTAACAAAACAAAATTTGTTTTTAGAAAAAATATACATGATTTTGGAACCAAAACTTTTTTAGGTAAAACAGGTAAGTTTGATGGTACTGATATTATTGATATAATTTTAGAACAACCACAATGCGCGCTTTTTATTTCAGAAAAAATATATAAAGAATTTGTAAACCCTACACCCAACGCAAAACATATTACCCAAATGGCTAAGGTGTTTAGAAAGAACTATAATATTTCTGAATTGATGGAATTTGTGCTTACTGCAGATTGGTTTTATGAGGATAAAAACATAAATGTTAAAATAAAATCTCCTGTAGAATTATTGGTTGGAATTCAAAAAGTAATTCCCTACACCTTTAAGAAAGATAGATATTTTCAATACTTACAATTTAATTTAGGACAAAAACTTTTATATCCGCCAAACGTAGCGGGTTGGCCAGGAAATAAACAATGGATTGATGCAAACACCATTATGCTAAGATTAAAATTAGCCTCTACCATTGCCCAACAAAAAGAAATAGAATTAGAACCCGAAGTAGCTTTTGAGGATGATTTTGAAACTTTTAACAAACGTAAAAAAAACAAGAACAAGTTATTATTTACAACTGTTGATTGGAAAGAATTTAATCAACAAATAAAAAACACAAACGCATCAGATTGGCAAGAAGTCCTTATTGGCTCTAACCTAAATCAAAACACTTTAGATTTAATCAAAAAAATAAACACTAACAACATCAAAGAATTCTGTATTGCCCTAATGTCTTTACCAGAATACCAAATGTGCTAAACCCCACCTATTATGAAAAGAAGAGATTTTTTAATTAACAGTTCTTTGGCTAGTGGAATGTTATTTGTTCCTAGTTTTGTTAGAGCTTTTGAAAATATTCCAAAAAAACTTATTGGTCATAAAAAGTTAGTAGTTATTCAACTTTCTGGGGGTAATGACGGACTAAACACTGTTGTTCCTTATAGAAACGATTTATACTATAAAAACAGACCTAATATTTCTATACCTAAATCCGAAATTTTAAACCTAAACGGAGAGCTTGGATTGCCGCCCTCTATGTCATCATTTAAAAATTTATACGATCAAGGGTATGTAAGTATTATTAATAATGTTGGGTACCCTAACCCAGTAAGATCACACTTCAGATCTGCAGATATTTGGCAAACAGCAAGTGATGCTAATGAGTATAAATCATCGGGATGGTTAGGAAATTATTTAGATGCCTATAACCAAGAAGCGCATATGGCTATTGATGTAGACAATAAACTTTCTTTGGCACTAAAAGGAAAAGATATTAGTGGAATTGCTGCTTTTGATCCTAAATTATTATACAGAAATGCCAATGATCCATTCTTTAAAAAAGTGATTGACCATCATATGGATGAGCATTTAAGTGAGGAAAACTTAGGTTATTTATACAAACAAATGATTCAAGCAGAATCTTCGGCTTCGTACATTTTTAACAAATCTAAAACCTATCAATCTAAAGCTGATTACCCTAAAAATGCTTTTGGAAAACAGCTAAATACTACGGCTAGCTTTATCAACTCTCACCTAGAAACCAAAGTTTACTATGTTTCTATGGGAGGATTTGACACACATTTTGCTGAAATTAATAGACATAAAAGATTGATGAATATTTTATCAGAAGGCTTAGAAGTTTTTGTGAACGATTTAAAACAAAACGACACTTTTAAAGATACTTTAATTATGGTGTTTTCTGAGTTTGGAAGACGTGTAGAAGAAAATGGAAGTAACGGTACAGACCATGGAGCTGCCAATAATTTATTTTTAATTACCGAAAATCTTAAGAAACCAGGAATCTACAACAATCATCCAAACTTAGCTGATTTAGATAGTAATGGAGACCTTAAATATGAAATAGATTTTAGACAAGTATATGCAACGGTTTTAGAAAAATGGCTAGAAGCTGATCCTAAAAAAATATTAGGACAAAATTTTGATCACTTGACTTTTATATAAAAACTTAACCTTAGAACTTGTAAAGTTTAACCGTGTAAAACGACTTTTAAAATTCAGCAAAACACATGATATCATTGTGATTAATGTTAATCACAGTGATATCTAAAAACCAACAAAATTTTTAATTCCAAACTAAAAATTTTGTCAATAGATTTTAAATAATTTTACATGAGTACCCAACCCGTTCAATATTCTATTTTAGATTTAGCCGTTATAGCCAACGGAACCAGCATATCACAAACTTATAAAAATACTCTTCACTTAGCCCAAAAAGCAGAATCATACGGATACAAACGTTTTTGGCTGGCAGAACATCATAACATGCCAACTATTGCTAGTAGTGCTCCAAGCATACTTATTGGCTATGTTGCACAAGGAACCAAAACTCTTAGGGTAGGTTCTGGCGGAATTATGTTACCCAATCATTCTCCATTAATTGTAGCAGAACAATTTGGAACTTTAGGCTCTTTGTATCCTAATAGAATTGATTTAGGTTTAGGAAGAGCGCCAGGGACAGACCAAGAAACAGCTCGCGCTATTCGTTCTGACTTTATGGATGCTGCCCATTCTTTTCCGCAAGAAATCAACAAAATTCAGAATTATTTTTCTGAAGAAAACGCAAGTTCCAAAGTAAGAGCAACCGTTGCCGAAGGTGTTGATGTTCCTCTATATATTTTAGGATCTAGTACAGACAGCGCTCATTTGGCTGCTAAAAAAGGGCTTCCTTATGCTTTTGCTAGTCATTTTGCCACTAGTATGCTTATGGATGCTATTGATATTTATAGAACAAAGTTTACACCCTCTAGTGTATTAAAAAACCCATACATTATTGTTGGTATTAATGTGATTGTTGCTGATACTGATGAAGAAGCTGAAAAGCTATCAACCTCTTTCTTTAAATTAATTGTTGGCATACTTACTGGTAAAAGACAACCTATATCTGAGCCTAGTGAAATGACCGCTGATTTAAAAGAAATTTTACAACATCCTTCTGTACAACAAATGATTAAATACTCTTTTGTTGGAAGTAAAGAAACAGTTAAAACACAAATCAAAGCTTTTTTAGAAAAAACCAAAGTGGACGAATTAATTGTTGCTACAAATATTTATAGTATAGAAGACAAAATACATTCTTATAAATTATTTGCAGAAATTATGAATGAATTATAGAGTATATCTACTTTCTTAAAACAAGAAATCCACCAAATAATTCTTATTCTTCACATTATCATTCTTAATAAAGGTTTACGTAACTTTGCAATTCAATTATTACCCATGACACACAAAGCAGGTTTTGTAAATATTATAGGAAATCCCAATGTTGGGAAATCTACTTTAATGAATGCCTTTGTTGGTGAAAAGTTATCTATCATCACCTCTAAAGCGCAAACAACCAGACATCGTATTTTAGGAATTGTAAACGGAGATGATTATCAAATCATGTTTTCGGATACTCCAGGAATTATTAAGCCCGCCTATGAAATGCAAACTTCTATGATGGATTTTGTAAAATCTGCCTTTGAAGATGCTGATATTTTAATCTACATGGTGGAAATTGGAGAGAAAGAATTAAAAGACGAAGCGTTTTTTAATAAAATTCAAAGCTCTAAAGTTCCTGTGATGTTATTGATTAACAAGATTGATACTTCTAACCAACAAGAAATTGAAGAAAAACTAGCTTATTGGGAAGAAAAAGTCCCTAAGGCAAACGTATATTTAATTTCTGCTTTAGAAAAATTTAATATAGAACCTGTTTTTGATAAAATTAAAGAGTTACTACCAGAATCTCCTGCTTTTTATCCTAAAGACCAGTTAACAGACAAGCCAGAACGTTTCTTTGTAAACGAAGCGATTCGTGAAAAAATATTATTAAACTATAAAAAAGAAATTCCTTATGCTGTAGAAATTGAAACAGAGGAGTTTTTTGAAGAAGATAATATTATTCGTATTCGTGCCATTATTATGGTAGAACGCGAAACTCAAAAAGGAATTATTATTGGTCACAAAGGAGCTGCACTTAAAAAAGTAGGAATGCAAGCTAGAAAAGATTTAGAAATATTTTTTGATAAAAAAGTTTTCTTAGAACTTTATGTAAAAGTTAACAAAAACTGGCGTTCTAATGATAGACAGTTAAAACGTTTTGGTTATAAAGACTAAAAAAAAGCAACTCTAATGAGTTGCTTTTTTTAGTTAAAATATCTTTCATGCAATACATTTATATGATGTTGTATATGACCTACACATATAAATCCGAAAATTAAAGGACTAACGTGTATTCCAGAACAAAGCCCTTCTTTTAAAAGCATTTCATCACTAAAACTTTTAAACATTGCCAAAGTTGAATTTCTTACTAAAGAGAATTCCTCTAATAAATCTTCTACCGACCTGTATTTTGCATTGGTTTCTTTACCATATTTATTTTCTTCAAAGCCGAGTAATTCTTGTTGCTCTCCTCTAGCCAAAGCCAAAGCTCTATAAGACATAATTCTTTCTACATCTATCAAGTGTTGTAAAATATCTTTTGGTGTCCATTTTCCTTCTTGATATTGAACATCTTGAAACTTGATAAGTTTTTCCTTTATGGATGCTAAACTATTTTTAGAAACCGTTAATGCCTCTAATACACTTAAATCTTTTGATACTAAATCAATATACCTATCATAAAAGAAAGGCATCTCTTTTATACTAGTTTTTTTCATTTTTATTAATAATCTCTATAGTTGTTAAATAAATCTGCTTTTACCCCTAATACAAACCACTGTGTATTTTCTGTATTAAAAGTATAACCTGTAGATTCTGGCTCAATTCCTATTCTAGTAATAGGACTGTCTGATTTAAAGTTACGAATTAACGCTCCGGCAAACAACTTAAAGTTATTAGATGGATTGATTAAATAACTAACTTCCATATCTACATTTAAAGTTGTTGCTTCATTACCTTGCAAAAACTTTTGTCCATAATCATTATTTCTTTCGGTTGCCAACACAAATATATTTCCACCATATGAAGTAGTATCGCCGTCAATATCAAAACCTTTTTTACCATATACTACCTTGGCATGTGCTCCCCATCTATTTTTATTGTATCTAGCAATAAATACTGTTTCCCAAAAATTTCCTCCCCATAAATGAGCCAAAGGTTGACCAAAGTGAGCGTAATTATGCTGTTGCTCGTGTGAATAAGTAAAAGGAGTAACTTTATTAAATTCTGCTTGTAATTGTAATCCTTTAAGATTAAAAGCATCAAAAAACTTTGCTCCAACCTGAATTGCATGTTTGTTTGCCCAATAACCATCTGATTTAAAAAACTCTTTGGCTTTAAAATCATCTAATAAAAACTGACCATAAAACACGTTATTTTTACCTAACCTATATTTTACATCCATTCCTACAATTCCATTTCCAGAATCTTCTCCATTGGCAAATTCTAAATTTTTGTAAAAAATAATAGGATTAAAATATTCTGCAGGGTACGCTCCTGAACTTCCTGAATTATCCGTAATAATCCCCTCGAAAAAACCAAGATTAAAACGTGAAGTTACGTTCCAACTTAAGTGATGAAAAGTTCCATATTTTCTTTTATGACCATAATTCATACCAGCTGAAGCATCATCAATAGAATAATTAAAATCTTTTAACCACATCCACATATTTGTGTATTGAACCTTACCTACAGTAGTTGTAACTTTTGCATAAGTACTTGGTGCAGAAACATCGGACAAAAATAAAGAACGATATCCATCACCTATAAAATTTTGTCCATGCCCAAACTGAATATTAAAAAATTTATTTGGGGTGTAAGAAATATACCCCGTAGAAATTCCGTAATCATGACCTATTTCTCCAAAAGCTTTAGACTTTCCACGACCAGGAATTAATCCATTAGCGTCTTCTGGCTGATTGATTTTTATATATTCATTAATAAATTGCGTGTATTTTGATTGGCTCTCAAAAGCCGAAGCAGAATAAGAAAATTTACTCCCTAACTGACCTTCAATTTTTAAAATTCTAATATTGTTAAAAGTATTACCAACATTGGTGTTATCAATCCCAGCATCAACATCTAACAATACATCTAAATTTACCCAGTAATCTTTTCCTCTAACAGCTACCAAATGTTCATTCCACAATTTTCTACCTCCCCAAGACTTTTTATCTTTTAATAAATTGGTTTTATATGCATCCAACCCAGCTACTTTACCCACAGTTTGATACACATAAGGTTTTATAGTAGTGTGTGCATTATCCGCTTGATAAATCCCTTGTTCAAAAACACTATAACTAGCGTGATTAAATGGAATTCTTAATTGACTATCATATTCAGGAAAAAGAATCTCTTTTTCTTGAGCATTGGCAATATTTAACCCTAATAATAATCCCCAAATTAATTTTCTCATAATCTTATTCTAGTCACTATATCTTGACTCAATTTATATTCTTGTAAACTCTCTTTACAAACTGCAATACCCTCTGCATCAAAATTTAAACGATGTCCGTACTCGCTAACCCAACCTATTTGTTTAGATGGATTCCCTACTACCAATGCATAAGGTTTAACATCTTTTGTAACTACTGCACCTGCACCTATCATGGCGTAAGCACCAATAGTATGACCACAAATAATCGTAGCATTCGCCCCTATACTTGCTCCCTTTTTAACTTTGGTGATTTTATATTCATCTTTTCTAACAACTGCACTTCTAGGGTTAACGATATTGGTGAACACCATAGAAGGCCCTAGAAAAACATCATCTTCGCACTCTACACCTGTATAAATAGAAACGTTGTTTTGCACTTTTACATTTCGTCCTAATTTTACAAAAGGAGATACCACTACATTCTGACCAATATTACAAACTTCCCCAATTTCTGAATGAGGCATAATGTGACTAAAATGCCAAATTTTAGTTCCTTTACCAATATTGGCTCCTTCATCAATCACAGCTGTTTCGTGAGCAAAAAATTCTTGAGACATATAATTTTTATGTTTTGTGTTCTAAAATAACTAAGTATTTTTATTTATAAACTGCTATATCAACTTTTCTTTCCAATGACTCCATTTGTATTTTTTTGATAAAACAAATATCAAAAAAGGATATAAAACAGCCATCGCAACCAACTCCATCATTAAACTTGGTGATGATATATCTTTAAAAATTGCAGCCGTTTGAAAAGCTGTCCAATCTGCCGTTACCAACAAAGCGGTTATTAAATTATTAGCAGCATGAAACCCTAAAGACAATTCCATCCCATCATCCATCAAAGTCATTACACCTAATAACAGCCCCGTTCCTATATAAAACACCATAATTCCATACCCTAACTCTTTTACTTCTGGATTGGCATAGTGCAACAAACCAAAAATAACCGATGTTACCAATAAAGGAAACCATTTTGTTTTAGAACTCACTCCTAAAGCTTGCATTAAATACCCTCTAAAAACATATTCTTCTAAACTGGTTTGAATAGGGATTAACACAATTGATAACAAAAATAAAATCGCGAAATTCTTAGCATTAAAGTTCCAAACTATCTCTTGTGGATTAATTAAATAACCAACAAAAAACAAAATTAAAACCATAGAAGCCCAAAAGAAAAACGAAAAGAAAACACGCTTATAATCTATCTTAACTCTACTTGTTGTTAAACTTGTTAAAGTTTGTTTGTGTATTTTTTTTACTACCAAAAATAAAGTTATCAATCCTCCAACAAATGGCAGCATCATATAAAACAATGAGGAATTGCTATCCATTAAAGTATAGAGATAGTTTAAATCTTCAACCTTAGCAGCATCGGCAACTCCTTGATAAACTTTATTTGCTATAATTAAATTATAAGGTAAAGAAAATACCAAAGCACCTAGAGTTACTAAAACAATTCCTAGTACATATTTCCAAATACTTGAATCTCCACTATAGGCTTGAGCTATAAATTTACTTTCCATGCTTTGCTATTGTTGTATTTTATATTTCCATTTATCACCTCTAAAGGACTTTCCATATTGTTGGTGAATAAACTCCCCGTTCCTAAACCTTGTGGTAAAGAAACACCTAAAGTATAGGTATACTGACTAATGGCATTTAAACCTATGTTACTTTCTAAGGCAGAGGTAATCCAGTAAGGAATATTTAAAGAATTGGCAATCTCAATCCACTCATTACTCCCTTTTATACCACCAACCAAACTTGGTTTTAAAATAATGTATTGTGGACGAATGTTATTCAATAAATTTACTTTATCATCATATTTAAAAACACCTATTAATTCTTCATCTAAAGCAATAGGAACAGGCGTTTTTAAGCACAAATCTTTCATTTCACTTAATTGACCTTGTTTGATAGGTTGCTCTATAGAATGAATGTCTAAACTTGCCAAACGTTCTAATTTTTCTAAAGCATTTTCTGGAGTAAAAGCTCCATTGGCATCTACTCTTAAAGTAATTTCTTTAGCGGAATATTTTTTTCTAATAGCGGTTAATAGTTTAATTTCCGTATCAAAATCAATCGCACCGATTTTCATTTTAATCGTAGAAAAACCTGCTTTTAATTTATCTGCTATTTGTTCTTGCATAAATGTTTCACTCCCCATCCAAATCAATCCATTGATTGGAATTTCATCTTCTGATTTTGTGAATTTTGAAGGAAATAAGTTAAATCCATCAGCACTTTTTAAAGACAAAAAAGCCTGTTCTAATCCAAACTGGATGGATGGAAATTCAATCATTTTACTCCATAAAACCTCTATACCTAAATGAATATTTTCACAAGCCCAAGCCAATTGGCTTTCATAATCGGGTCTATCATCTATACTTAAGCCTCTAAATAATCCTGTTTCTCCATAGCCTATTTTCCCTTCATTTTCTAAAATGATAAAATAAGTTTCTTTGGTTTTTAACACCCCTCTTGATGTTCCAGATGCTTGTTTAAATTCTAGAATGTATTTTTTATAGCTTGCTTTCATACACTAAAAAAACCTTTTGGTTTTAGCCAAAAGGTTTTGAGTTTATTGAATTTACTTTTTATTCTTCTATAATTTCCTTGGCTTTTGCTAACCCTTTTTCAAAATCTGGTCCTAATAATTTATCCATGTCTAAAAACATCATAAATAAACTTTCTAAAGCACCATAACTTGCTTCATAACCCCAAATTACTTTTGTTTGATTTCCATTTTCTTCAAACTTTAAAAATGCTGTTGATGTAGATTCAAAAGGTTCTTTAAATCTTAATTCTGAAATAATTTCTTTGTTAGGAATCATGGCTATAATCTCTTGCTCACCAACTCCAACTTGTTCATGCTCAGACTTCCATGCATGTACAGAGCCAACACTATTTCCTGCCCCTCTATATTCATGTATGGTATTTGGATCTAAAGCTTGCCAAACAGCATAATCTTCCATGTTTTGTAATGATGCAAAGTAAGGATACACCACATCTACTGGTTCTTCAATAGTAATGGATCTTTGAACGGTTTCTGATTTAGGAGCAATAATCATCATCACAAAAATGGCTGCAATAATCACTAAACTTCCGTATAGAAAAAACTTTTTCATATGATAAAATAATTTAACAAGGTTAAAATTAAAGATAAAAAAGGATAACAGTTATAACACTGTTATCCTTTTTTATTAAATGTTTATTATTCTTATTTACTTTCTAATGCATCTTTTGCATATGTTAAAGCATCTTGAACATCCTTCTTGATCAATTTATTAACACCTGAAAACATCATTTTAATGCTTTCATTAAACCCATAATGAGTTTCTGCTGTAAATGTTACATTTGTACCAGAAGCAGTTGGTTCAAATTCTAAAGACTCATTAATAACTAACTTGTATGGCTTTTTAAAATTTAAATCTGAAGTGATTGATTTATTTTTAATTACTCTTTTAGTAATATGTTCAGCCTCTCCTCTATCTTCATCAGTAGAAGCCCAACGATGTATAGATCCTTCAGAAGTATCTTCATTTATATATTCATGAACAGTTTTAAAACCTTTCTTTTGCCAAGGAGACCATTCCTCCATGTTTTCTAATGAATCAAAATAGGTGAACACTTCACCTAACGGCTTATTAATCTCTACAGTGTGTTCTACTGAGACATCTTTAGGAGCAATTACTCCAATAATTAAATACAGTCCTAGAACAATAGCAATAACAACAATGATTTTCTTAATCATAAGATTTAAATATTTAGTTTAGTGTCTAAAAATACAAAAATATTCTTATCCTAAAAGTAATCCAATACCAAAAAGGAGTGAAAACAAAAAAGTAGTTAAAGCAACTTTTTTTAGCTCAGGATCTAACAATACCGCTTCTTTATTGGTGTATACTGTTTTGATATGTTTTAACAACAATACAAAGGATATTAAAAACAAATAAGCTTTAAACGAATATCCCAAAGCGATTACATAATAAATAGCTGATAACATTCCTACCGACAATAATAGGTAGTGATAAATCTTTGCGTTTTTAGCACCTAATTTTACTGCTAAAGTATTTTTATTCGATTGGATGTCTGATAACCTATCTCTCATATTGTTTAAGTTCAGTACCCCAACACTAAACAATCCAATAGAAACAGCTGGTAAAAAAGATAATTTTGATACTTCTTGCGTATACAAAAATTCACAACCTACAACGCCTAACAATCCAAAAAACAAAAAGACAAACACATCACCAAATCCAGAATATCCATAAGCACCTTTACCCATGGTGTACTTTATAGCAGCACCTATAGAAGCTAATCCTAAAAAGAAAAAAGTGATAGAAAGTGTAAAGTTTTCTTTTCCAAAAGAAACATAAATAAGTAATAGCGCTATTAACAAGGTAATAAATATCGTTATATAAATTCCTTTTAACATTTGCTTTGGAGATATTGCCCCACTTTGCAAAGCTCTTTGTGGCCCTATACGGTTTTCATTATCTGTTCCTTTAACACCATCACCATAATCATTTGCAAAGTTTGATAAGATTTGAAAACCTACCGTTGTTAACAATGCCAACACACAAATATCCCAACAGAACATTCCTTTAGAAGCTGCTAAAAAACTTCCTGTAATGATTCCCGATAATGACAAAGGCAAGGTTCTAAGTCTTGCAGCTTGAATCCAATGTTTCATGTTTTATTCATAAAAAAAAGTGACTATATAAACACTTTGAAAGTGGGACATAGTCACTTTTAATATTTTATTATTCTTTTATAAGCCTAAAGATTCTGCCAATAATTCTGCAATATCTTTTACTTGAATCTCTGCTTCTTTTTTATGATGTTTAACTCCATCTGTCATCATTGTGTTACAAAAAGGACATCCTGTTGCAATGACATCAGGTTTGGTTTCTAATGCATCTTCGGTACGTAAATCATTAATATCTCTTTCTCCTTTTTCTGGCTCTTTAAACATTTGAGATCCTCCGGCTCCACAACAAAGAGAGTTGTTTCTAGACCTTTTCATTTCTACCAAGTTAACTCCTCCAATAGCTTTTATTAAAGACCTTGGTGCATCATACTCATCATTTGCTCTTCCTAAATAACAAGGGTCGTGATAAGTAATATTATTGATATCTAAGTTAGCATTAGAAAAATCTAATTTTCCTTCATTTACCAACTGCTCAATAAATTGAGTATGATGAAAAACTTCGTATTTACCTCCTAAGTCTGGGTATTCATTTTTTAATGTGTTGAAGGAATGAGGACAAGCAGTTACAATTTTTTTAACATTGTACATATTCATTACTTCAATATTCGTCATGGCTTGCATCTGAAACAAAAATTCATTTCCTGCTCTTTTAGCTGCATCTCCACTAGAACTTTCTTCGGTTCCTAACACTGCAAAATTAACATTCGCTTTGTTTAATAATTTAACAAATGCTCTTGTTATTTTTTTTGCTCTATCATCAAAACTTCCTGCAGAACCAACCCAAAATAAAATATCTGGTTCTTTTCCTTCGGCAAATAAATCTGCCATTACTGGTACTGTTATCATATCTAATTATGAATTTTGAAATTACGAATTACGAGTGATTGAATTTGTAATTCCTAATTGATAATTGCTAATTGATTATTCCTCGTTCACCCAATTTAACCTATCCATTTGGCTATATTGCCATGGTGCACCGTTGTTTTCAACATTTTGCATCATAGCGTTTAACTCTTGTGGTGCTGCGGATTGTTCCATTACTAAATATTGTCTCATATCCATAATAATAGACAAAGGATCAATATTTACAGGACATTCTTCTACACAAGCATTACAACTTGTACATGCCCAAATTTCTTCTTGTTTGATATAATCATCTCCTAACAATTGTTTTCCATCATCTTGGAAAGTTCCTTTGTTAGCATCTATATTTCTACCTACCTCTTCTAACCTATCACGAGTTTTCATCATAATAGCTCTAGGCGATAATTCTTTACCTGTTAAGTTTGCCGGACAAACTGAAGTACAACGACCACACTCTGTACAAGTGTAAGCATTCATCAACTGTACCCAATTTAAATCGGTTACATCACTAGCACCAAACTTTTCTGGTTCTCCAGCATCTTCGGCAGGAGCCGCATACGGATCTGCATTTGGATCCATCATTAACTGAACCTCTTTGGTTACATTTTTATTGTTTGGAAACTGACCTTTAGGCTTTAAGTTTGCATAAAAAGTGTTTGGGAAAGCTAATAAAATATGTAAGTGTTTTGAATAGTATAAATAATTTAAAAACACTAAAATTCCACAAATGTGCAACCACCAAGCAATTCTTTCGATAAGATGTAAACCTTCAAAAGAAACATTGTGAAACAAAGGCACTATAAACTGGCTAATTACATTTCCTGTCCCTGATTGTTGCAAATGTACATCGGTAGCATTCATTACTAAAAACAAAGTCATCAACACCATTTCGAAATACAAAATGTAGTTTCCATCGTTTTTAGGCCAAGCGGTCATTTCTTTATTCCAAAAACGTTTGATTTTAATTACGTTTCTACGCAACCAAAAAACAGTTACCGAAATAAATACTAAAATGGCCAAAATCTCAAAAGTTCCAATTAAGAATCCGTAAAATCCTTCTCCTAGAATTGGTAAAAACAAACGATGAGTTCCTAATAATCCGTCTAAGACAATTTCTAAAACTTCAATGTTTATGATAATAAATCCAACATAAACAACGATATGAAAAAATCCTGAAACAGGTCTTTTTACCATTTTAGATTGCCCTAAAGCAATACGGATCATGTTTGCCCAACGTTCCGATTTTTGATCGGATCTATCTACATCTTTCCCTAGTTTAATATTACGAATTAACTTTTTTACATTGTTTGCAAAAAAGTATACGCCTACTCCTAATAAAATAGCAAAAATGATATTTGGAATAAATTGCATAGTGTTTAGTTTTCTTTAGTTTCTGTTGCCTCTTCGTATTTTCTTTCTTTTTTTCCAAAGATTGAAAAGTGGACAAATCTTTTTGGATGCTCTTTTACATCTCTTAACAATTCTTCTAACTCCTTACTTGCAGCCTCTAAATTGTTGTATAATTTTTCATCTTTTGTTAACAAACCAATTGTTCCTTCTCCTGCTTGTATACCTGCTGTAATACTATCTAAATGAGAAGCTGTTCTGTTAATTTTTTCTGAAATGGCCAACAATTTAATTTTAGATAAAGAATCAGAAAAAGTCTTTAAATTTTTAGTAGTATTTTTAATATTACTAAAAGTATTGTTCATATTCTGCTGATTACTTTCCATCATTACCTCAACAGTTGCCGAAGTATTTTTTAAGCTCTCCATAATCAGATTTATATTTTCAAAACTATTGTTTAAGTTTTCTATGGTTCTCTGATTTAACATTTTGTTTAAATGATGAGTAACAGAGTCTATATTAACAATTACATTTTCTATTTTAGATTGTAAAGGATTTAATTTATTGGTTATCGATGAAAAAATATCTGACTCTATCTCTCCTTTTAAATAATCTCCTGGTTTTGCCTCATCACCATCATAAGAAGGAATAATCGCTAAAGATTTACCTCCCATTAATCCACCACTATAAATTTTTGCAATAGATTTTTTAGAAAAATGCAAATCTTCTTCTATAGTAAACTCAACAATAAGTTGTCCTTTTTTTGCTGGATCATTGCTAAAACGAATATCTAAAATTTTACCCACCGTAAATCCATTTACCGTAACGGCACTAGATTTTTTTAACCCGTTGATATTCTTATAAGTTGTGTAATAGCTATTTAATCCACCATTAAATAGATTTCTGCCTTTTAGGAAACTAAACCCCCAATAAAACAATGCTAGTATTACCAATGCAGCAATACCTGCCTTTAATTCTCTAGAAATTTTTATCATGGAACGAAAATACAAAATATTTAATTTGTTTGCCTTTTCAAAGCCTCTTTTAGAGTGATTCTTTCATCATTTAAAAAAGCGACCACAAATGCTGTTTTGTATTTTTTAGATTTTGCAGCTGCCAAATACTTTTTTGCTTGGTTGTAACTACTAGTCTTTCCTAAATAATATTTGTAATAATTTCCCACTTTTACAGCTTCTACTTCATCTAATCCTTTAAAATTTGATGGAGTTGTACTGATTTTATTTGTTGAAGAAGCTATTTGAACTTTATAATA
Organism: Wenyingzhuangia fucanilytica; assembly: GCF_001697185.1. Taxonomy (GTDB): domain Bacteria; phylum Bacteroidota; class Bacteroidia; order Flavobacteriales; family Flavobacteriaceae; genus Wenyingzhuangia; species Wenyingzhuangia fucanilytica. The sequence continues at coordinate 2,628,379 of NZ_CP014224.1, forward strand.
CACCCCTGTATCTGATTTATTTACAGATGTTGGTGTAGATAATTGCTTAGCTATTGCTGTTCTAGGACTTGTAGCCTCATCATTAAACCCTACAATAAACGCTGTTTTATAACCTTTAGATTTTGCCAAAGCAATTCCTTTCTCAGCTTCACTTTTACTATAATACTTTCCTAAATAGTACTTATAAAAACCACCTACCTCAACTCTTTCTACATCTTTTAATCCTTTAAAGTTATAGGCAGATGCACTAATTCTATTTTTACTAGATGCCAATTGAACTTTATAATAAGTGTTTGAGTTTTTAACGCTACTAACAACATTATTATTTTCTTTTGGACTTTCTATAACATCACCATCATAAAATTCACTTGCAGCAACATTTAATTGCTGTCTTTTAAAATAGTTATGAACCGATTTTGCAATAGCATTTGACATTTCTTGCTGACCTGCGGCAGAATACAAATACTTTCCTTCTATTCTATTGGTTAAAAAGCCTGTTTCTATCAATACACTAGGCATATAAGTTTGATATAAAACCACAAAACCTGCTTGTTTCACACCTCTGTTAACTCTATTTAAAGATTTTTCGAACTCCGTTTGAATTAAACTAGCCAACAACAAACTTTGATCTAAATTTTCTTCTTGCTCTAAAGAAAGCCCTATAACTGATGTTGGATTACTAGGATCAAAACCTTGATAACGTTCTTTGTGGTTTTCCTCTTGTAAAATCACCTCGTTTTCTGCTTTGGCTACCCTAAAGTTTTTATCGTTTCCTTTTAAAGACAATACCCAAGTTTCTGAACCTATGGCTTGACTGGTATGTGCGTTACAATGCACAGACACAAACAAATCTGCATCGGCTGCATTGGCAATATCTCCTCTTTTCCATAAATCAACAAAAACATCGGTTTTTCTAGTGTACATTACTTTTACTCCTGGAATAGTAGAAAGTATTTTACCTGTTTTTAAGACTATATTTAAGGCTACATCTTTTTCTTTTGCTCCTTTATATCCTACTTTACCCGGATCTTTTCCTCCGTGACCAGCATCTAATACGACAATAAACTCATCGTGTTTTTGAGCATAAACATCTGTATTCATTGAGCTAAGAAGCACAATAAACAATATACTTATACGTATAATAGAAAAGTTCTGATATTTAAATATGGGAATCAATTTCATCAATAAAATTTAATTATTTTTGGACTTTCAAATTGGCATCTATATTGCTGCCAATCAGACTAGACAAAAATAGGACTTAAAGCATTGCAAACAAATAGACTTTACATTCTTTTATTAGTTTTATTCGTGTGTTTTAGTAGTTTAACTACCAAGGCTCAAGATAAAACTACAGATACTAATATTTTAACGCAGGCAAAAGATTCTATTGTGCAAAAAGATAGCAGTCTACCTAAAGTTGTAAATGATAGTATTGGTAATGTACAAAATGATAGCATCCCAAGCATTGAAAACGATAGTATAGCTCCGCCACCCAAAAAAGAAGCCATACAATATATTATAGAACACTCTGCTAAGGATTATATCTTAGAAGATCTTCCTAATAAAAAAGTAAATCTTTATGGTGAGGCTCATGTTGTTTACGGAGAAAACGACATCACTGCTGGTAAAATTTTAATTGATTATCAAACCAATACTGTTCAAGCAAAAGGAATTCCAGATGAAAATGGTAAATATTCTCAACTACCAGTTTTTAAAACTACTGGGAACGAAACCACACAAGATTCCTTAATTTTTAATTACAAAACCAAAAAGGCCATTATTTATGGTTTAGAAACTGAGCAGGATGGAATTAATACCTTAGGGCAAAAAACAAAAAGGGTAAACGATTCTACTATTTTTATTCGTAATATTATTTTTACCACCTCAGACCCAAGGCATCCAGACTATTATTTAAAAACAACCAAAGCAAAAGTAGTTCCTGGTAAAAAAATTATTACAGGTCCCACAAACTTAGTTCTTGCAGATGTACCTACGCCTGCAATTTTTCCGTTTGCATACTTTCCTTTAACAAAAAACAGAACCTCTGGAATTATTTTTCCTACTTATGGAGAATCTTTTAGTCAAGGTTTTTTCTTACAAAACGGTGGTTATTACTTAGCTTTAAACGACTATTTTGATTTAAAACTTACTGCAGATATATATTCTAATAGTAGTTGGGGATTTAATGCTGCTTCTAGCTATAGAGTAAGATATAAGTTTAGTGGTAATTTTAGTTTTAATTACGACAACCTTATTAGTGGAATTGAAGGTTTTTCTAGTTATAGTGTTGCTAAAAACTTTAACCTAAGGTGGTCTCATAGTCAAGATAGCAAGGCCTCTCCAAGCAGTAGATTTTCTGCTTCGGTAAACTTAGGTAGTAGTCAGTATTTTAGGCAATCTGTTAACGAATCAAATAATGGTTTAGGATTAACAAACACTTTGAGTTCTTCTGTTTCTTACTATAAAGATTTTGTAGGAACTCCTTTTAACATCAGCCTTTCTGCCAACCACAGGCAAAACACAAATACTCAAAAAGTGTATTTAACGCTTCCATCTTTACAGTTAAACATGGACAGACAATACCCTTTTGCACCTAAAAATGGAACTAAGAAAAATGCTTTTCAAAAAATTGGTCTTACTTATTCTTTAAAAGCAGACAATCAAGTAGAGACTACTGAAGATGATTTTTTTAGTGATAGAATTTTTGATAACGCCAAAAATGGTGCTCAACACAATATTAGTATGAGTACTAATATGAAATTATTAAAATACTTTTCTTTATCACCAAGTATGAGCTATAGAGAAGTTTGGTATACCGATAAAATTCACAAAGAATACGATAGCACATCAGATCAAATTGTAACAGATACTATTTCTGGATTTAGTTCTTTTAGAGATTATAGCGCTTCTGCCTCTGTAAGTACTACTATCTATGGTATGTTTAAATTTAAGAACAGTAATTTAAAAGCCATTAGACATACTATGAGACCTTCTGTTTCTTATAGCTATAGACCCGATTTTGGTTTTTATTACGAACAAGTTCAAGAAGATGCTAACGCTACAAGTTTTGTAACCTACTCTAGGTTTGATAATGGTATTTACGGAGCTCCATCAAGAGGGGTATCTAACTCCTTAGGATTTAGTTTGGCCAACACCTTTGAAGGAAAAGTAGCCAATAAAGATGATTTGGAGGGTGAGGATAAAAAAATCACGATCTTAAATTCCTTAAACATGAGTACCAGTTATAATTTTACTGCGGATAGTTTTAAACTTTCTCCTGTAAACTTAACAGCCGGAACTACATTGTTTAAAAAAATGAATCTAAACTTTGGTGCTTCTTTAGACCCTTATGCCTTGGTTGAAAATTCAACAACCAACAATCTAGAAAGAATAGATGCTTTAAGTTATAAAAATGGAGGTCCTTTATTTAGAATGACGAGAGCCAATTTTACTACTAGTTATTCTTTTTCTAGCAAAGACTTTCAAAAAAAGAAAGAAGGAGATACTTCGGAGGATGAAGAAGATTCTACCGCTTATGACCAAGAATTATTTGGAGAAGATATTAGAAACACCAATGATTTTTCTGTTGACCCTGAAGAAGAAAGTAATGAAGATGAGGAGAAAGAAGAAAACCCTAACTTACCTCAATACATTTCTTCTATGCCATGGAACATTCGTTTTTCATATTCTACCAACTATTCAAACAGCTTAGGACAAGATGAAATTACCTCTAGCTCGTTAATGTTTTCTGGAGATGTAGAACTTAGTCCAGGTTGGAAAGTTGGAGCATCTTCTGGTTATGATTTTATCAACAAAGGATTTACCTATACTAGTTTAAGATTTTCTAGAGATTTAAGAAGTTGGAGTATGAATTTTAACTGGGTTCCTCTTGGAAACTACAGTTCATACTACTTTTTTATTGGTGTAAAATCTTCGGTATTGAGTGATTTAAAATGGGATAAACGTAATGTTAATAGAGATTTTTAACTTAGGTACATTCTAATTTTTTCCTGCAACTCATTAGTTGTGCTAAACAACTCAAAAGCACCATCAATAATAAAAGAAATTTCACCTGTTTCTTCAGAAACTACCAAACACATTGCATCAGTTTTTTCGGTGACCCCTATTGCAGCTCTGTGTCTTAAACCAAATCTGCTTGGTAATTTTTTCTCAGACAATGGCAATACAACTCTAGTAGCAATAATATTATTTTCTTTTACAATAATCGCCCCATCATGCAATGGACTATTTTTATAAAAAATACTTTCTAAAATAGGGATATTCACCTCAATATTCATTGCATCCCCTTTTTCGCTTAAGAATTCTAAACTATTATTTCTTTCTATTACAATTAAAGCACCTGTTCTAGAAACTCCAAATTTTTCGCAAGCCATCACCAAAGCCTCTACATCAACATCAATAGATATTTCTGCTTTTAAGAACTTTAATTGTTTGATAAAATTCCTTTTACTTTTTAAGTTGGTTGATCCTAACATCAATAAAAACTTACGCATTTCTGGATGAAAAATAATAATCAACGCAATGGCTCCACCGCTAATTAAGGTCCCTAATAAAGAGCTAAACATTTCCATGTGTAGCGCCTCTGTAACTTTATAAATTAAAAAGACAATGGCAATACCTATAAATATATTAATGGCTACTGTACCTTTTAATAATTTATAAACATTAAACAACAAAAAGGCTACTAAAAGAATATCTAGTAAATCTATAAAAGTAAATTCCAAAAAACTGAACACAGGCTTGTTTTTATATTGCTTGCCTAAAAGTAATCATTTTTAAAGAAACTCATATTTTGACACCTAAAAACTAACATTTATATTCGCTTAAAATATTTTACCATGAATGAAATTCTAGAGATTCTTAAATATACCATTCCATCCATTATTACCGCCGGTGTGGCTGCTTATTTTTTAAAGCAATATGTGCATTTAGAAAATAACAAACGAAAATTTGAAATGTTAAACGACAAAAAAAAACAAAGTTTACCTATTAGGCTTCAGGCTTATGAAAGAATGACTTTGTTTTTAGAACGTATTAATCTAAAAAGTCTTCCTTATAGAGTTGAACCAGATGGCATTAATAAAATTGAATATGCTAAATTACTTATCACTCAAATAAACGCTGAGTTTGAGCATAATTTGGTTCAACAAATATACATAAGTAACGATTGTTGGAAATTAATTGTAAACACTAAAACCACTGTTTTAAATAATATTACCGCTTACAGCATGCAAGATAATTTGGTAAGTGGTAAAGATTTACAACAAGAACTTATTAAAATAGGCAGTGAAGGAGAGTCTCCAATACAAATTACCCAACAATACATTCAAAAAGAAGTACAAAGTATTTTATAAAACAAAAAGCCCATACAAATTGTATGGGCTTTTCTCTCCTTCATAGCAACTCACCAATTACTCAGTGAAGTATATTTTAGAAGCTCCTAATCCAACAGCTGTTTCGTATTCAACCAATCCAGATTCAACATTAACAACAGTCAACTTACTTAAGTTAGTAAAAGCTCTTTTTAAAGTAAACAACTTATTTTTTTTAACATTTAAACCATATAGTATGTTTCCGTTTGAAACCTCATTATAACTAACTTCTGTTGCCGTTTCATCTAATTTATAAACTACTTGACTAGCATAGAAATAAATACTTCCAGACTCATAAGCCATTAAATTAACAGGAGTAGTAACATCAAAAGACCAAGTTTTTTCTATGGCATCTGAACTAGTATTTATAAAATTTATTTGAGAAGGATTGTTGGTAGATTTTGTTGTCCAATCATCATTATATTCAGCAGCTGTATCTTCAGACAACACCAATAAATTTTCATTATCGTCTAAAATCAGCTCATCAGGTGTGTTTCCTACTTCAATTGTTTTTAAAACTTGATTATTTTGTATTACAGATACTTTGTTATTAGTCCCCCAAGCTCCTTTGTGAGAAACATAAACTTTTCCATTATTTGCTGATACAATTTGCTCTGGTCCAAATGGCAAACCTTCAGTTATTTTGGTGTCTTCAATAGTATTCGTAGCTAAGTTTAATACTGCAATATAATCATCATAATCTTCTGAAGCTTCATCACCTGTAACACCCCAGTTAGTAATATATCCTTTATCACCAACAATAGTCATGTATCTAGGGTTTGACAATCCTGTTTCAACAACAGCTTCTTTTACAAAAGTGTTTTTATTTACAACCACTATTTGATTTACATCGTTTAAAATAATATATGCTTTGGTATCGCTAAAAGCTATAGATTGTACCAAACCTCCTAATTTTGCTCCATTTACTTCGTTGTAATAAAACACATTTGCATGGTCTTTTCCAAAATAAGAAATAGACCCATCTTTTCTAGTAAAATTTCCTTCTGAACTTACAATAATTTCTGAATTTATAGCTTCAAAAACATTTTGAGTGATCAATTCTAAACTATCATCATCATTACACGACACAAAAACCAAACTCAACAAGAATAGCTTACAAATTAATTTAGTTACTTTCATTTTTATTAAAATTTATAATTAATATTTACACTGTAATTTCGCCCAGGCATGGGTCTTAAATTGGTAAAGTAGTACACGTTATTAAACACGTTATTCACTTTTACTCCTAATTTTACCAATCTATTTTTTTTAGCCAACACTTTTATTTCTGCTCCTATATTAGATACTGATAAAGCCTCTAAAGAATAATAGTCTAGTTGTATTAAATTGGTATACACTTTACTTTGATATAGCTGCTGATAGTAAAGCGTTAAATATTTATATGCTGCCGAAAAATTATTATTAAAGCTATGTTTAGGTACAAAAGGAATTCTGTTAGTGGTTTGTTGATCTATAGCATTTATGTATGAGTAGTTTAGCACATTAGAAAACAACACTCCGTTAAATTTATATTGAAAAGAAAGAAAAGACTCTATTCCATTATTTAGAACATCATCTATATTTTCTGGTCTCCACAAATTACCATCCCCTACAGGAATCCATAATATTTTATTTTTTAAATCGATGTTAAAATAATTAACAACCAATTCAATTTGTTTGTTTTTATAAGCCAATCCTATATCATATTGTTTTGATGTTTCAGGAAGTAAATCTAAATTTCCTACTTGAGGCCAAAACAATTCATTGTTGGTAGGCTGTCTAAAATTTGTGGAATAATTAGCTTTTATTCTAAAGCCTGGTAACAATTCATAATCTGTTCCCAAAGCATATACAAAAGGAAGCTTATAAAAAGAATTTTGTTCATTCCTAAAACTTAAAGAGGTTTTTAGCCCATTTACAGGTTGCGAAACAAGATGTAATTTTTGGTAAAAACTCTTTCTATTTTTTTGAGAAATATCACTATTCTCTCCTTGTAAATAATCATACCCTAACTCTGCAAACACTTTAAGATAACGCGAAAACTGTTTATTTATCGAATAGTTTGTTAATGTCTGTTTTGATTTTCCGTACAAATAATTAGAAAATGTTTTATACAAATAATAGTTATACTCCTGCTCCAAATAAGCAGCTTTTAGAGTGTGGTAATAACCATTTGTATTAAACTCCCATTTAAGTAAGTTCCTATAATTTTTATCTACAAATTTTTCTGTTCCTCTTTTAGGATTTGGCAATCCTGCTGAGAAAAGTCGCTCTCCATTAAAAAAATTAGAATAAAAATAAAGTTTGTTTTTAGAGCTAAATTTATATCCTAAAGAAAGTGTCCCTCCTAAATTGTGGTAATTACCGTTAATGTTTTTTATATCATTTCCATTTTCATCTTTATACCTATCATCTACATAAATATAATCGTTATCTGATTTGTTGTGATTTAATGCAATTTTAACCGCTATTTTATCAAGGCTAATAGCATATTTAAAATAGTTTGTAAAAGTGTTAAAACTTCCATAGCTTGAATAAAACTCTCCTTTTTCCGTATGATTAAAAAGAAGTTTATTATCCAACCTTATCACTCCTCCAATAGCTCCCGATCCGTATTCAACACTATTCCCTCCACTAATAACCGTAATTTCATCCGATGCAAAAGCTGCAATAGCATTAAAATCTGTCTGTCCATTTCCCACGGCGTTTATACTAATACCGTTCCACATTACCTGTGTATTGGTAGCCGAAGTACCTCTAAATACTGCTGTGCTTACTCCTCCATTTCCATAATCTCTAAAAACTACTGGAGAATTATATCTTAAAACGTCTGTTAAACTACTAGAGTTTCGTTGTTTTTTTTCGTCTGATATTTTTATTTCTTTCCCTCCGACAATACTTGCATTTGTAATTTTAGACCACAAAGAAACCTTCTCCAAACGATTGATAGAATCATTTTGAGCAATAGTTACAGTACACCAAAGTATACAGATATAAAATACAGCGTTACATAGTTTCATCATAAATTTCCTTTGCTCCCGAAAGAATTTATATTTATGATTGTGGCAGGTCTCCTGACTTGCGTCTTGTTATTACCTTCCCATTTTTACTATTTTTAAAAACAGTGGTTTAAGAATATAACAAGCACCTTTACGGCATAGCTTACAGTTGCGGGGACAGTTCTTGAATTTAACAAGATTCCCTTTTAATTTTAGCTCTCAATTTCTTGAATAGCATAAAAACCAAAATCTCGGCAAAAATACGTTCTTTTTTTATTTATTCTGTTTTTTATTTACAAGAATTATTTTCCTTTCAAGAATCATCTAAAAAGGTTTGCTTAGTGTCATTTATTTTGTTTAACCTCTATCTTTCAGTAACTTTAAAATCTAATAACATAAAAACTAACATATTATGACATTAAGAAAAATGATTTTTGCCGCATTGATGATTTTTGCTACCTCTGCAACTGTATTTGGTCAAGCAAATAATAAAAAGGCTACTAAATGGGTTAACCAAAAAGTAGTAGAAAGAATTCATAAAACAAATGCTGACTTAAATCTAACAGACGAACAGTTTAATACTTTGGTTACTGAAAAAACGGCTGACTTTGAAAAAGTAAAAGAGATTAAGAATTCGGATAAATCTGACCAAGAGAAAAATGCTGCCTTAAAAGAAGTTTATGGAGGTACTTATAAATTAATGAAAAAGGTATTAACACCTGAACAATTTGAAGCTTGGAAAGCCGGAAAATAAAACAAATACTTATTTTATAAAAAAAGACCACTAATTTAGTGGTCTTTTTATTTTTCTATATTTTAAAATAATTACAATATTTATGTTCCAGTCCTTTAGGTTCTGTAAAAACAGAAGGATGAAAAATATGGGCTAAAACTTCTATACCATCAACTAAAGTACTTGCAGAAGATTGGGTAAACATATCAAAATCTGCTAAATACACTTGTTTGTTTTGTACAGCTCTTAAAGAATTCCATTCAGGTTTAGCTTCTAAAAACTTCATATCCTCTAAAGTTCTTTCTTTAGTGTATCCACACGGAGCTATCACTAAAACTTCTGGATTGTATTTTACTATTTTGTGCCAATCTATCACAATACTATCTCCTGAAGGATGAGAAAGTAAATCAATTCCTCCAGCATATCCAATTTGGTGAGGAATCCAATGTCCGCAATTAAACAATGGATCTATCCACTCTAACAACATCACACTTTTAGGCATTACCCTAGCCGCTCTTTGTTGATCTACAATTTTGGCTATTTTATTCTTTAAAAAAGCTACATGTGTTTTCCCTAATTCTTCTTGTTCCATTGCTTTGGCAATTGTAAGTACATTGTCAAAAACATCTTCTAAAGATTGTGGGGTAATCGAAATTAGTTCTGGAATCTTCTCTAATTTATTTACTGCTAAAGAGGCACATTCGGTATCAATTTGGCAAACATCACAAACATCTTGAGTAAAAACTACATCAGGAGCTATTTTTCCTAAAGCTTCTTCATCTACAAAATACAAACTTTCTCCTGTGGCTTTACTTTTAGAAAACAAAGTATTAATCTCATCACTGGTATAATTTTTTCCTTCAAGCACACACCTTACTACGGGTGTTTTTTCTTTTAACGCTATTTGTGGACACTCAAACGTAATTCCATCTAAAGAGTTTTGTAAACCCAAATCGTAAATAATTTGAGTTACTGCAGGCATAAAAGAAGATACTTTCATTGTAAAAAATTTAAAAAGCTAATGTAAAATCTTTTTACAGATATATTTTTTTAATATTAAAAAACTTACCAATCTTTGTCTAAAAAAATTCACATGATATATTACGTCACAGGAGGAGAGCGTTCAGGAAAAAGTAGTTATGCTCAAAAACTAGCAGAAAAACTGAGTCCAACCCCCTATTATTTAGCCACTTCTAGAATATGGGATGATGATTTTAAAAAGCGTGTTGATAGACATATTTCTGATAGAGATGAAAGGTGGACAACTATTGAAGAAGAAAAATATTTAAGTACGGTTATCAAAGAAAACTCTGTAGTTGTTATTGATTGTGTTACCTTATGGCTAACAAATTTTTATACTGACACTCAATATGATGTAGAAAAAAGTTTATTAGCAGTTAAAGAAGAATTAAACAAACTTAAACAAGTAAACGCCACTTTAATTATTATTTCTAACGAAATAGGAATGGGCGTACATGCAAATACAGAAACTGCAAGAAAATTTACGGAACTACAGGGTTGGGTTAATCAAGAAATTGCTAAATTAAGTAACAATGCAACCTTTATGGTTTCTGGTCTTCCGATAAACTTAAAATAATACTCCATGAGCTTTCAAGAAACTTTACAACATAAAATAAACACAAAAACCAAACCTTTAGGATCTTTAGGGTATTTAGAAAAAATAGCTTTTAAGATTGGTCAAATTCAACAAACTACCTCGCCTACCTTATCTAAACCTGCCATTTTAGTTTTTGCGGGTGATCACGGTATTGTAAACTCAGAACCTGTAAGTCCATTTCCTCAAGAAGTGACTACACAAATGGTTTTTAATTTTTTAAATGGTGGCGCTGCAATCAATGTATTTTGTAAGCAACATAAAATTCACCTAAAAGTTATTGATGCTGGAGTAAATTATGATTTTGGAACAACTCCTAATTTAATTCACGCAAAAATAAACAAAGGAACAAACGATTTTTCTATCGCTCCAGCCATGAGTATTGAGGATTGTAAAAAGGCAATTAACAAAGGAAAAGAGATTGTAACTAAGCAATTTGCCGAAGGAACAAACATCATTGGTTTTGGTGAAATGGGTATTGGTAATACTTCATCTGCCTCGTTGTTAATGAGTACTTACACTCAAACAGACATCAGTAATTGTGTAGGTAAAGGAACTGGGCTAAACAACGATGCTGTAAGAGTTAAAACAGCTATTCTAAAAAAAACACAAAACATTCACCAAAACATCACAGATCCTCTAGAGGTTTTAGCCACTTTTGGAGGATATGAAATAGCCATGATTACCGGAGCAATATTACAAGCAAAAGAACTAAACATCACCATTTTAGTTGATGGATTTATAGTGACTTCTGCTTTATTAGCTGCCCATGCCATGGATGCCTCAGTAACTGACAATTGTATTTTTTCTCATTGCTCAGACGAACAAGGACACAGTAAAATGCTAGCCTTTTTAAAAGCTGATGTTATTTTAAATATTGGATTGAGATTGGGAGAAGGAACTGGTGCTGCATTAGCATATCCATTAGTACAATCTGCAGTATTTTTTTTAAACGAAATGGCTAGTTTTGAAAGTGCCAATGTCACAAACAAATTAAGTTAAAATGAAAAAAGAAATTCAAATATTTCTTACCGCAGTAATGTTTTTCACAAGAATTCCTTGTCCTAAAAACATAGATCATTCTCCAGAAATTTTAACCAAAAGTAGCCGCTACTTTTCTTTGGTAGGTATAATTGTTGGTCTTTTTGGAGCCTTGGTGTTTTATATAGCCGAATTTCTTTTTAACGATGCTATTTCTATATTATTAAGCATAGCAGGAACCATTTGGATTACTGGTGCTTTTCACGAAGATGGTTTTGCTGATGTTTGCGATGGTTTTGGTGGTGGTTGGACCAAAGAAAAAATCTTAACCATTATGAAAGATTCTAGGGTTGGAACCTATGGAATTGTTGGCTTGGGTTTATTGTTAGCAATTAAATTTCAAGCATTATCTCAATTCAATATTCATACGTGTATTATTGCCTTAATTGCTGGACACGCAATTAGTAGATTTGCTGCTACCACACTTATTTATACCGAACCTTATGTGCAAGATATTGATAAAAGTAAAATAAAACCATCAGCTGTTGGTATCCAACTAAAAGATGTTATTATTAGTGGAATCTTTACCATTATTCCCTTGATTTTCTTTTTAAATATTTATGTATTTCTCGCTTTTATCCCTGTGATGATTGCCAAGTATATGTTGGCAAAATATTTTCACAAATGGATTGGAGGTCATACAGGTGATTGTGCCGGTGCTACCCAACAAATTACAGAAGTTATTTTCTATTTAAGCTTATTAATTATTCTATGATTTTATATTTAATAAGACACACCACTCCTGATATTGAAAAGGGAATCTGCTACGGACAAGCAAATATTCCTCTACCAGATAACTTTAATGATGAAGTTGATTTTTTACTTTCTAAACTAAAAAATCATCCTATTCAACATGTTATTAGCAGCCCTTTATTAAGGTGTACACAATTAGCAAACAAAATAAATCCTAATTTTTCTACAGATGAAAATCTTAAAGAAATAGATTTTGGAGATTGGGAATTGATGGATTGGAACAAAATACCACAAGAAGAAATTGATCCTTGGATGAAAGATTTTGTAAACGTAGCTGTACCAAATGGAGAAAGTTACATGGATTTATATTTAAGAACTATTTCTGTTTATCAACAAATTAAAAATGATTACACAGCCATAGTAACTCATGCGGGAGTTATCAGAAGTATATTGGCACACATCACCCAAACAGACTTACAAGATTCTTTTGATTTTAAAATCCCTTATGGAACTATTGTAAAAATAGATACCCAAACCAATCAATATCAAATTCTTTAAACATGAAGTTTTTTACTCCTCTATTTATTTTATGTACCCTTATTGCATGTCAACCTAAGACAAATAAAAAAACAGAAAACAATGCGCTTATAAAACCAAAATTTGCCAAAGGGTTTGAATATGAAAAACATGATAAATACATCAAAGTTATTGTAAAAACACCTTATAAAGAGGCTACAACACCCTATGAATATATCATTATTAAAGGAGATACACTTATCAAAGCAAACCATCCAAATCAGATAGTGATCAATACTCCATTAAAAAGAATTATAGCCACATCTACTACTCAAATTCCTGTTTTAGAAGCGCTAAATAGTGAAACTTTATTAAAAGGATATCCAAACACAAAATTTGTGTCTTCTCCAAAAACAAGAGCTTTAATAGACAACGGAAGCATTATAGATATTGGGCATGAAGAACATATGAACACAGAAATGGTTTTGGACATACATCCTGATATTCTTTTTGCCTTTGCTGTAAACAATGTAAACAAAAACTTTACTACTTTAAAAAAAGCTGGAATCCCCATTGTAATTGATGCTAGTTGGCTTGAAGAAACTCCTTTGGGTAGAGCAGAATGGATTAAGTTTTTTGCCCTGTTTTTAAACAAAGAAAAAGAGGCTGATTTGGTTTTTAATCAAATTGTTGATAGTTATCAAAAAGCTTTAAAAACCATTCCTAAAAATATTTCTAAACCTAAGGTTTTATACGGAGGAATCTACAACGATATTTGGTACACTCCCGCAGGTGATAGTTATGTAGCGCAAATTATGAAAGATGCACAAACCAATTATTACTGGCAAAATACAGAAAGTACCGGTAGTTTGGCTTTACAATTTGAAGAAGTATTTATTAAAGCTAAAGATGCTGATTTTTGGTTTGCTCCTGGTTATGCTATTAACAAAAAAGCACTTGCTGGTATCAACAAACATTACACAAGCTTTAAACCTTTTACCACCAACAATATTTATACTTATACAAATACTGTTGGCGAAACTGGTGGTCTAATATTTTTTGAATTAGGTGCTTTACGTCCGGATTTAATTCTAAAAGATTTTATTAAAATTTGTCATCCAGAATTATTACCAAATTACAAAACTACTTTTTTTAAGAGGTTGGAATAATTTTAAAACAACGTTGGCTGATCACCTTTTACTTCCTCTTCATCGGCTACCTCAATTTCATCTTCAGCAGGACTATATGGTAATGGCTCTAGTCTATTTACCAATTTTATTTTGTCATCAGTTAATTGATTTCCTAAAGCTTTTATTCCTTTAACAGCTATAAAATCTTCTAAATCTACAACCAAATTATCTAAATTACGTTTGCTAAAAATTACCTCAACATTAGGCCTATAATCCGTAACTACAATTTGTAATTGGGTTTTAGGATGTTCACTAATGAACAATTCTTCCTTATCTGGACTATCAATCACAAAACGTTTTACGTAATATTTTTCTTTTTCACCTTCGTAATAAATGGCAGAAATAGGCTTGTTTGGTTCCCATTTTTCTAATACTACCATATCATCTTCAAAATGCGTAGTTAATGCTGGAGTAATGGTTTTTATTTTTCCAGATTGTGTGGCAACTAATAATTTATCCTTAGCTGTAAATTCCCCTAACAGCTCTCCTCTTCCATCAACATTTAAACGTTGTACAGCATCATCAAACCAAATTTTACGTGGCTTTAATGTAGAAGTTCCTGCAGATTTAAATTCAATTTTCTTAACAGGATATTTGGTGATTAAATTCCCTTTAGAAGAACGCCCTTTGATCATTAAATCAGAAAAGTCTATATCCCATTTTAATTTCTTTAATCCCGCTAATGGTTTTAATTCAACCGAAACTGTTTCCGCTTCTCCGTTTGGATTGGCTGTAAAGTACCAAACTACGGAACCTTTGTTTCCAGCTGTTAAATCGTACTCTTTATCTCTTGTTACTCCAGTTACATTAAAACGTTTCATGTAACTTGGTCCTGAACGACCATCACGATACATCATGTTATAAATAGTGCGCTTGTCTCCTTTTTTAAAGATGGCTACATGAATAATATCCTTTCCAACAAATGTTTTTTGAGCTGCTTTGGTTACAATCATAGTCCCATCTTTACGGAACACAATTACATCATCAATATCTGCACAATCAGACACAAATTCATCTCTCTTTAAAGAAGTTCCTACAAAACCTTCTGCTCTGTTTACATATAACTTCTCATTTCTCATCACCACCTTTGTCGCTTCAATATCATCAAAAGTTCTAATTTCTGTCATACGAGGTTTTTCTTTCCCGTATTTTTCTTTTAAACTCTTAAAATAATCGATAGCAAACTCAATTAAGTTTTCTAAATGATGTTGCACTTTAGCAATTTCATCTTCTAAACTTTCTATAATTTGTTTTGCTTTATCAATATCAAACTTAGAAATACGTTTAATTCTTATTTCTGTTAAGCGAACAATATCCTCCTCTGTAATTGCCCTTTTTAGATGAGATACATGAGGTTTTAATCCTTTATCTATAGCAGAAATCACCCCTTCCCAAGTGCTTTCTTCTTCAATATCACGATAAATTCTATTCTCTATAAAAATACGCTCCAAGGATGCAAAATGCCATTTTTCTTGTAACTCACCTAACTGAATTTCTAACTCACGTTTTAACAGATGTAAGGTATTATTAGTTGATATTTTTAAAATATCAGACACCCCAATAAACACAGGTTTATGGTCTTGAATAACACAACACAAAGGAGAGATAGAAACCTCACAATTGGTAAAGGCAAATAAAGCATCAATGGTTTTATCTGGCGATACTCCTGGTGGTAAATGAATTAAAATTTCAACATTTCTAGCGGTATTATCCTCTATTTGTTTGATTTTAATTTTTCCTTTGTCATTGGCTTTTAAAATCGACTCAATCAATGATGAAGTTGTGGTTCCAAACGGAATTTCGTTCACCACCAATGTTTTTTTGTCAAGTTGAGAAATTTTGGCTCTTACCCTAACTTTCCCTCCTCTAGCACCATCATTATAATTGGTCACATCAATTACTCCACCTGTTAAAAAGTCTGGAAACAAGGTAAAACTTCTACCTCTTAATATTTTAATAGAAGCATCTATCAACTCATTAAAGTTATGAGGTAATATTTTGGTTGATAACCCTACTGCAATTCCCTCTCCCCCTTGCGCCAACAACATTGGGAATTTTACAGGTAAATTGATAGGTTCTTTTCTACGACCATCATAAGAAGCTTGCCAATCCGTAGTTTTAGGATTAAAAACCACTTCTAAAGCAAATTTTGACAAACGAGCTTCTATATAACGAGCTGCTGCTGCACGGTCTCCTGTAAGAATATTTCCCCAGTTCCCTTGCATGTCTATCAACAATTCTTTTTGCCCAATTTGCACCATGGCATCAGAAATAGAAGCATCTCCATGTGGGTGATACTGCATACAGTGCCCTACCAAATTAGCTACTTTGTTGTAACGTCCATCATCCAAATCTTTCATAGATTGCATAATACGTCTTTGCACTGGTTTAAAACCGTCTGCAATGGCTGGTACTGCACGTTCTAAGATTACATAAGAAGCATAATCTAAAAACCACTCTTTGTACATTCCTGTAACTTTGGTAATGGTCTCTTGACTTTCTACCTTATTATGATTTTCAAATTCGTTTTCTTCTTGGTTATTGTTGATGTCGTCTTGCATATAGTTGCAACTGGTATTTATGTTTTACTTCTTTAAATAAATGATTTTTTGTAATATCTAATTCTCCTCTATGATATCCAACTCATATTTCAAATTATCTATAATAAAATCTTGACGGTCTGGTGTATTTTTACCCATATAGAACTCTAACATAGATTCTATAGACTGTTCTTTGTCTAACATTACAGGATCTAAACGTATATTATCTCCAATAAAATGTTGGAATTCGTCAGGCGAAATTTCTCCCAATCCTTTAAATCGAGTAATCTCTGCTTTTCCTGTTAACTTTTCTATGGCTGCTTGTTTTTCCTCTTCGGAATAACAATAAATAGTTTCTTTTTTATTTCTAACTCTAAACAACGGTGTATCTAAAATATACAAATGTCCTTCTTTTATGACCTCTGGAAAAAATTGTAAAAAGAATGTAATCAACAACAAACGGATGTGCATTCCATCTACATCGGCATCTGTAGCAATAATTACATTGTTGTAACGTAAGTTTTCTATTCCATCCTCAATATTTAAGGCTGCTTGTAAGAGGTTAAACTCCTCATTTTCGTACACAATTTTTTTAGTCAATCCATAACAGTTTAAAGGCTTTCCTTTTAAACTAAATACGGCTTGAGTATTTACATTACGAGATTTAGTGATAGATCCACTTGCAGAATCTCCCTCTGTTATAAACAAAGAAGTATCTAAATGTCCTTCTTTTTTAGAATCCGCTAAATGAATTCTACAATCACGTAATTTTTTGTTGTGTACGCTTGCTTTTTTAGCGCGTTCTCTAGCAATTTTACGAATACCAGATAACTCTTTACGCTCCTTTTCTGCCTGCATTACCTTACGCTGAATGGCTTCGGCAGTAGTAGGATTTTTATGTAAATAATTATCTAAATTGGTTTTAACAAAATCGTTGATATAAGTTCTTACCGTTGGTAAATCTCCCCCCATTTCGGTAGACCCCAACTTGGTTTTGGTCTGGCTCTCAAAAACAGGTTCCATTACTTTTATGGCAATGGCACTTACAATAGATTTACGAACATCCGAAGCTTCAAAGTTTTTACCAAAAAATTCTCTAATGGTTTTTACCACTGCTTCTCTAAACGCATTTTGATGTGTCCCTCCTTGAGTAGTGTGTTGTCCGTTTACAAAAGAATGATACTCTTCACTATATTGTGTTTTACTATGTGTCATGGCAATCTCTATATCATCTCCTCTAAGATGAATAATAGGATATGCTAACGTGTCTTCGTGAATATTTTCTTCCAACAAATCTTTCAATCCGTTTTCTGAAATAAATTTTTCACCATTAAAAACGATGGTCAAACCTGGATTTAGATACACATAGTTTTTTATCATTTTAATGACGTATTCACTACGGAACTTATAGTTCACAAAAATACTTGGGTCTGGATGAAAAATAACTCTAGTTCCTCTTCGTATGGTCGTTGCTTCTAGCGGAGTTTGATGAATTAACTCTCCTTTTTCAAACTCTGCTGTGGTGGTTTGTCCGTCACGGATAGATTGAATAGAAAAATTACTAGACAAAGCATTTACTGCTTTGGTACCTACTCCGTTTAATCCTACAGATTTTTTAAAAGCACGAGAATCGTACTTTCCTCCTGTATTCATTTTAGAAACTACATCTACAACTTTTCCTAAAGGAACTCCACGTCCGTAATCTCTAATTTTAACCACCTCATCCTTTACAGAAATTTCAATGGTTTTACCAGTCCCCATCACAAACTCATCAATAGAGTTGTCAATCACCTCTTTAATTAGAATATAAATTCCATCATCTTGCGATGACCCGTCTCCTAACTTACCAATATACATCCCTGGTCGCATACGGATATGCTCTTTCCAGTCTAACGATCGTATGTTATCTTCTGTATATTTTGTTTCTTGACTCATAAACAAAGTTCTGATTTAGGTTCTTGTTAAATTTAAGGTTTTATTCGCCTTTACCGACAGGAGATAAAATTGAATTATCAACAGTTTTTTAACGCTATTATCGTTCTTTTTTAGAAACAATTCTTACTCCCAAAATTACAATTACAACTCCTATTGACTGTATAAAAGTAATACTTTCTCCTAAAACAATTGTAGCTAATAAAATAGTAAATACTGGCCCTATACTACCTATAATGGCAAATTTAGAAGCTCCTAACTTTTGAATGGCATAAGACACTAAATACGATGGTAATACTGTACAAAAAACAGCCATAATTAACTGATACCAATACACTTGACTTGGATAGTTTAAAAATGATTGTCTATCAGTAATTAAATAATGTACAATCACAGAGCTACAAGCAATAATCATAGCTATAGAAGTAAAACGAACAGTTCCAAATTTTGGAATTAACCATCCACTCCCCACCAAATAGGACGCATAGGTTAATGCACTCATAAAAATAAGTCCAGCTCCTAAAAACAAATGATCGTTATGATTGATTTGTAATTCTGAGGCAAAAGTTAAAATAACACCAAAATAAGTAATAACAATTGCCCAAACCTGTTGCTTGGTAATTTTTGTTTTTAAAAACAAAGCTCCAAGAATCACTACTAGTGTAGGATATACAAACAAAATAATTCTTTCTAGACTAGCTGATAAAAACTTTAGTCCATAAAAGTCAAAAAAACTAGCAATATAATACCCTATAACTCCAAACAATAAAAGCCATAAATAATGTTTTCTTTCTAACCCAACTTTCTTTTCTTTTTTATTAAAAACAAGCATTCCTACATAAAATGGTAATGCTAATAACATCCTCATTAATAAAACATGAACTGTAGGCACCTCAAATTCATAAATTAATTTTACAATAACTGCTTTTGACGAAAACAGGAATACTGCTAGCAATGCAACAAGAACCCCAACAGTATTTTCTGATATTTTTTTCATTATTATAGATATTAAAAAAGCCAATTCAAAAAATGATGAATTGGCTTTTATTTTTTTATGATTGGAGAAAATTAGACATTAAATCTAAAGTTCATCATATCTCCATCTTGTACTATGTATTCTTTTCCTTCTACAGATAATTTACCTGCTTCTTTTACTTTGGCTTCGCTTCCTAAAGCAACATAATCATTATACTTAATTACCTCTGCACGGATAAATCCTTTTTCAAAATCTGTATGAATTACTCCAGCTGCTTGTGGCGCAGTATCACCAATATTAATGGTCCAAGCTCTAACTTCTTTTACACCAGCAGTAAAATAAGTTTGTAAGTTTAATAACTTGTAAGCAGCACGAATTAATTTAGCTGCTCCAGGCTCATCTAAACCGATGTCAGACAAAAACTCTTTACGCTCTTCAAAACTTTCTAACTCGTTAATATCTGCTTCTGTACCAACCGCTAAAACCAATACCTCAGCACTTTCATCTTTTACAGCTTCTTTAACCAGCTCTACATATTCATTTCCATCAACAGCAGCGTCTTCATCAACATTACAAACGTACATTACAGGCTTAATAGTAATGAACTGTAATGGTTTAACATATTCTAATTCTTTCTCTGAAAACTCTAACGCACGAACTGAAACCGCCGCCTCTAAAGACGTTTTAATTCTATCTAAAACATCAAATTCAGCCTGAGCATCTTTATTTCCTGTTTTTGCTAATTTTTTAACTCTTTCTAAACGTTTTTCAACAGTTTCTAAATCTTTTAATTGTAACTCAATATCAATAGTTTCTTTATCTCTAATTGGGTCGATAGAACCATCAACGTGCACAATATTATCATCATTAAAACAACGCAATACATGCAGAATAGCATCCGTTTCTCTAATGTTTGCTAAAAACTGGTTTCCTAAACCTTCTCCTTTACTTGCTCCTTTAACCAATCCAGCAATATCAACAATCTCTACAGTTGCAGGCACTACTCTTTCTGGGTTTACCAAAGACTCCAATTTTTCTAATCTTGGATCTGGCACATTTACTACTCCAATATTTGGCTCAATAGTACAGAATGGAAAGTTTGCACTTTGCGCTTTTGCGTTAGACAAACAATTGAATAATGTTGATTTCCCAACGTTTGGTAATCCTACAATACCTGCTTTCATGTGTTTTTATTTTTAGAAGTGGCAAAGATATTAAAAGCTAATTATTAATGATGAATTGTAAATGATTAATTACAATAGATTGTCCTATTTATCAAAAAGAAGAAGGAACTATCATATTCTTTGTATTTTTATGGTGAAATTTAAAATATTTTGAACATGAATTTATCTATGAGCATTCCTGCTTTGTTATTCCCTGCCATTTCATTATCAATGTTGGCATATAATGCTCGTTATTTGGCTATTGCATCTTTAATTAGACAATTACATAAAGAATATCAAGATTCTCATGAAAAAAACATAGGGGATCAAATTAAAATATTGAGTAGAAGATTAACCTTAATTAGAGCTACTCAAGGTTTTGCTATTTTAAGTTTTATGGGAGCTGTATTAACCATGCTGCTTTTATTTTTAGAAATGCATATTACTGCTGATGTTGTTTTTATCATCAGTCTTTGTTGTATGATGCTTTCTTTAACCTTATTATTCATAGAAATTCAAGTTTCTACCAAAGCGCTACAAATTCAGTTAAAGGATATTAAAGGAAAATTTATTTAAATGACTTCTCGATACAAATTTACGCCACTCTGTTCTGTAAATTTTAATCAAACTGTCTGTTCGAGTAATTTTGAGGAACGAAAAATTGTATCGAGAACTAGTACTGAAAAAATATTCATATAAAACTAATTACCTAAAAAAGGGCAGTTGTTATATAACAACTGCCCTTTTTTTATCTCTTAAATTTTGGTTTTAAGCTAAGCTTCTTTTAATTCCGAATTCTAAACCTCTTATTTCTGCCAAACCTCTTAAACGACCAATTCCAGAATATCCAGGATTTGTTTGTTTATGTAAATCATCTAACATTTGATGACCGTGGTCCGGACGTACAGGAATGATAGCATCTTTTCTTCCTTCGCCAATTCTTCTCTTTTCTTCTTGAACCACTTCTGTAATAATATCAAACATATCTACATCACCTTCTAAATGATTGGCTTCGTAAAAATTCCCTTCTGCATCTCTCTGTGTACTTCTTAAATGTAAAAAGTGAACTCTATCTGCAAAACGTTTAAAAATCTGAGGTAAATTATTGTCTGCCCTTACTCCTAAAGAACCTGTACAAAAAGTAATTCCATTTGCAATATTTGGCACTTGCTCAAACAAATAAGCATAATCTTCTTCTGTACTCACCACTCTTGGTAATCCTAAAATAGCATAAGGAGGATCATCGGGATGAATACACATCATCACTTCATTTTGAGCAGCTATAGGAATAATTTCTTTTAGGAATACAACTAAATTTTCTCTTAGTTGTTGCGCATCAATCTCTTTATAAGTATCTAAAATAGTTTGAAACTGATCTAGAGTATATCCTTCTTCTGCCCCTGGTAAACCTGCAATAATATTGTTGATTAACTTTTGTTTTTGTTCATCTGTTAACCCATCCACATATACTTTTGCTTTCTTTTGTTGCTCAACAGTGTAATCTTTTTCTGCTCCAGGTCTTTTTAATAAAAACAATTCAAATGCAGCAAAAGCAGTTACATCAAAACGCAAAGCACGGGAACCATCTTCAACTTCAAAATCTAAATCGGTACGAGTCCAATCTAACACAGGCATAAAATTATAACACACAATGTGAATTCCACAACTTGCTAAATTCTGAATGCTTTCCTTATAGTTTTCTATGTAAACTTTATATTTCCCTGAGCGTGTTTTTATGTTTTCATGTACAGGAATACTCTCCACTACAGACCAAGTAAGCCCTGTAGACTCAATAGCTTCTTTTCTTTTTAAAATTTCTTCTTTAGTCCATACTTGTCCGTTAGGAATGTGATGCAATGCAGAAACAATCCCTGTTGCTCCCGCTTGTTTTATATCTGATAACTTCACCGGATCATTAGGTCCGTACCACCTCCATGTTTGTTCCATTTATTTTGTATGATTTTGTTTTAATTCTTTTTGCCTTAACATCTCTGTTAATTCTCTTACCAAAGCTGAATTTTCTGATGCTATATTTCTAGTTTCAAAAGGATCTACCTCATGATTGTATAACTCTTGACCTCCATCTTTATGTAGCACCAATCTATATTGATTGGTTCTTATGGTTTTTTGATGTGTTTTGTAAGCATAAGCCACATGCCCTTTATCAAGAGGATTCTTTAATATATTTTGTAAAGAAACTCCGTGAGCAAAACATGGAGTTGACAAATTACTCAACTCACACAAAGTTGGAAAAACATCTACGGTTTCTACAATTGCCTTAGTAATCTTTCCTTTATTATCCATCCCTGGATCAACAATAATGAATGGAGATTTTAATGCTTCCTCATACAAGCTGTGCTTTCCCCAAATATTATGATCTCCCAAACTCCAACCATGATCACCCCATAACACCACAATAGTATTTTTAGATAAACCCGTTTGTTCTAGTGTATTTAATATTTTCCCTACTTGAGCATCTACATACGTTACACAAGCTGCATAATGTTTACGAACTTCTTGAGCAAACTCTTTGTCTATTCTTGGATCTTTCCCCCAAGTATTGTACTGAAAAAACTCTCCCGATTTATGCCATGTTGTAGGATTTTTAGGTTTATTTGGAGAAGGTATTTCAGGAATTTGAATCCCATCATACATATCGTAATATTTTTTTGGAGCTCCAAAAGGCAAATGAGGCTTTATAAGTCCTACAGCAAAAAAGAATGGGTTTTTAGCATTTTTTAACCCTTCTAACTCTTGAATCGCTTTCTCTGTAATGTTTCCATCAGGATAAATAGTATCTTCTCCTTTAGCCGATTGATAAACATCCGTCGTTTTTTTAACCTTACTTCTAATCTCCCCATGAGCCAAACCATGCATAGTACCTCTAGGATGTTCCCATTCTTTTACAGGCATCATACTTTTGTCCCAAGCATTAGGCATTTCAATTTTATTTGGATCGTTCCAATCTTCTCCTCCTAAACCTCCTGGGTGATGAGAGACTTTACCTAAAGATATGGTGGTATATCCATTTGCTCTATACCATTCTGGCATGCTAGGGTTAACTGTATTATTCCTTTTAATTTTTTCAGCTCTTTTAAAAAGTGCATCATTACCAGCACTACCATAAGTCCCTGTTAATAACGTATAACGTGAAGGTCCACAACTAGGAGCATTTACATAGTGATTATAAAAAGTAACTCCTCTTTTTGCCAAAGCATCTATGTTTGGAGAAATAATATAATCTGCTCCAAAAGATTTTAATTCTGGTCGTAAATCATCAATACACAAAAGCAAAACATTTTTATTTTGCTGTGCATAAAATTGTACAAACACAAGACTTAACAAAAAAAATAAAGTTTTTTTCAATTTACACATGGTATTAATTATACTCCACTAAAAGCACTAAACCCTCCATCAATAGGCACTACAATTCCTGTTACAAATTTAGAGGCGTCAGAACATAAATAATGAATAGCTCCATTTAATTCTTCTGCTTCACCAAAACGCTTCATTGGTGTGTTTTGAATAATTGTATTCCCTCTTTCGGTATAAGAACCATCTTCGTTGGTTAATAAAGCTCTATTTTGATTTCCTATAAAAAATCCAGGAGCAATTGCATTCACCCTTAATCCTTCACCAAATTTAGTTGCTAATTCAACAGATAACCATTTTGTAAAATTATCGATAGCTGCTTTAGAAGCAGAATAACCTACAACTCTTGTAATAGCACTTTGAGCTGTCATAGAAGAAATATTTATTATCGCTCCTTTTTTAGCATCTGCCATTGCTTTTCCTAAAATGATTGAAGGTAAAATACTTCCAAATAAATTTAAATCTACTACTTTTTTAAAGTGATCAATATTAACATCAAAAATAGTTTGATCTGGCCCAATAGTAGCCCCTGGCATATTTCCTCCTGCTGCATTTATCAATACATCAATTTTTTTATACTTCGCTAAAATTTCATCAGTAACACCCTGTAGACTAACCTCATCCATTACATTACAAACAAAACCATCTACTTTAGCACTCATTTTTTTAAGTCTTGTAATAGCAGCATCTACAATATCTTGTTTATAATCTAAAATTACAACAACCCCATCATTACCTAATAAGTAATTTGCCATTTGACCTCCTAAAACTCCACCGCCACCAGTAATAACAATTACTTTGTCTTTAATATCAAAAAGATTTTCCATATTTAAATTTATTTTGAATTATACCTAATTCTTTTATTTTCCTTTAATCTA
Source organism: Wenyingzhuangia fucanilytica (assembly GCF_001697185.1). GTDB lineage: Bacteria > Bacteroidota > Bacteroidia > Flavobacteriales > Flavobacteriaceae > Wenyingzhuangia > Wenyingzhuangia fucanilytica. The sequence goes on from NZ_CP014224.1 coordinate 2,653,420, forward strand.
TCACTATAAATAAATAGTATATTGTAACACAACCCCAAAACCGTGTACGTACACGAAAGTAATAAAAAATTTAATTACTCCTTCTAATTTCTAATTATTTTTCCTTGAAAAAATCACTCAAAAATTAAAATTCACCTTTTTACAATAACAAAATCCTATTGGTTTTTATAGCTAAACTCAATGCCTTATATTTGCCCCATCATTTTTTGAAAACATATAACATGAACACCATAGAAGATTTTAAAGCATATGTAGCAAAAGTAGAGGCTACAGAAGGATACTCAAAACCATTAGCATTCGGATTAGGAATTCGTAGATCTAAAGGAGATAAAGTTTTAGATGTAAATTTCCCTGGTATTAACTGGGATACTGCTTTTGGAACTGCTGCCTTATTACAAGATGTAACAGGATTTAAAGGAAGTGAAAATGGATTTGTAACGGTTTCTAAAGCTCAACTACAAAAAGCTTTTGACAACTTTGCTGCTTTTCATGGAGAAATAGAAAAACACCCAAACATTGTTATTATTCAACAATTGTTAGAGAATATAGCTCAACCTAGCAACACTTATCAAGAAATTGATGTAGTGGCTTATTTCTTATTTGACAAAGATCAGCCTGTTGCCGATGCTGTAGAAGGATACTTTAAACTACAATGTTTATCTCAGCTACACGTATTGCCTCACGGATTGTCTTTAGAAGGTGTTTTTGGAAAATTAAACAATATTGCTTGGACTAACCATGGTCCAATTTTACCAGAAGATTTATCTGCAGAAAGAATTAAAGCTACTTTTAAAGGAGAAAACATTATTGTAACTCATGTTGATAAATTCCCTTACATGGTGAATTATCATGTACCAAACGGAGTAAGAATTGCTAGTGGATCTCAAGTTCGTTTAGGTGCTCACTGTGCTGTTGGGACTACTGTAATGCCAGCAGGTTATATTAACTTTAACGCAGGAACAAAAGGAAATGCAATGATTGAAGGTAGAGTTTCTGCTGGAGTTGTTGTTGGACACGATTCTGATTTAGGTGGTGGAGTTTCTATTATGGGAACTTTATCTGGAGGTAATAAAAACGTAATTTCTATTGGAGATAAATGTTTATTAGGTGCTAACTCTGGAACTGGAATTTCTTTAGGATTTGGATGTACTATTGCTGCTGGTGTTTACGTAACGGCTGCTGCTAAAGTTTGGTTATACGATGCCAACAAACAACCTGTTGATATTAACGGAAAGGTTGTAGAAGAAGGACAAAACATTGTAAAAGGAGCTGAATTAAACGGAAAAGACAAATTGTTATTCTTATTAGATTCTACTAACGGACACTTAACTTGTCGTCCTAACCCAAAAACAATTGAATTAAACGAAGCTTTACACGTAAAGAACTAAGTTTTATTTTGATGATATTTTTAACCACCTTTTCTTTTTAAGATTAGGTGGTTTTATTTTTTATATACCCGTAAAAACTAATAATTACTAAGCTTTCATTTTTCACAAAAAATATTGATTGAAATTTGAAATTGAAAATACATCAACGTTTATGGTATTTTATCTTAAGTGATCATTTTATTGAGACTGATTTAATAAGCCGAAAAAAACTAGAGTTTACAAAACTTACGCTGCTTTTTTCTTTTTCTTTGGTCTATTAATTGAGATACAGTGAAATCCGCCACCTTCTCTATTTAAGTCCATACAATCTAACATCACTACTTTTTTTCCTGGAAAAATCCTTTTGAATTTATTTTCTACCTCTAAATCTTTAGCAATAGCATAATTATTTTTAATGTATTGACCATAGCTTGGCACAATGACTTTATTCTTGGTTATAATAAAATTTAAATAACTGTTAGAAATAACAAAACTTATGTTTGTATTCTCACCTATTTCTATAATCAAAGGAGCCACAGGAACTCTAATAATATTTAAGGGCTTACCATCTTGATCTAAAGCATTTTTAAGAATCTTATAGTTTTCTTCAAGACGATCATTTGCCATTTTCATAATTGGATTCGAATATATTTCTTGACTATTTACTTGAGCTAGTAAAACAGTGTTTGGTGAAATAAACCTGCAAAAACTATCAATATGGTGCCCAGCTCCCTTGCTATATATATCACCAAACAATGGAGTATGTGTTAACATATCATCTTGCGGAAGTCCACTTTTCAACCAAATAATTTTTTTAATCCCTAATTTTTTTTTCAGCTCTTTAGCTATATCATCTTTGCTAAGCTTTGGATTTACATCTTTTTCATGTTTTTCAATCAGTATGGCTAATCCTTTACCATTTAATTCTCTGGCACCTCCAATACCAACAATATTAGAAGACCTTAACCTTTCTTTATTTAAAGATTGGTACTCATAAGGGAAGGTATTTTCACTATAATATTTAAAACTTAAAGCTTTGGTTTTTCCACTCTTATTCGTTAAAAACACAGGGCCATAATCCCTAATCCATATATTATCATTCTTTATCGTTTGAAGCTCAACATTATTCATATAAACTCCAAATGCTTTAAGCTTATTATACACACTACTTATACGAGTTGCCTCTGGCACGTATAAGGTGACATGTTCATCTTCAGCAATATTTTTAATAAAATTAATATAGGTATTTGTATGTTTTGGAGACCAAACAATTAAATGAGATTCTGTTTCATCAAAATCTGTAGCAGGATGGTAATCTTGATCAAAAAAAAGAAAATACCAAGTAAAACTTGCTGCCATTACTAGACAAACAAGTACAATATTTTTTGTTTTCATTTAAGGCTTCCCATTAATTAGGATTTTGGCTAAATTAATTTTTTTTCATAAAAAAACGTTTATGTTATATTCTAAATTTTACATCTATAAACAAAAGTAACTACTAGGCTCCTCATTGTTTTAAAAAAATTATAAAAGCTTAAATATTTGTTGATTTTAATTCAGCTAAACAACGTAAACAGATCTTATCCCAAATTAAATTATGGAGATGATATTTTTAACAAAAGCAGCTATAATACAACCAAAAATTCAAACAACCCTAATGACAACTATATCTTTGTTTGTATTAAAACAATTTACAAACCATTCTTTTTTTAATTGAGTAGTTTTGTTTTTCACTACTTTTGCCAAAATTTTTTGGATGTCCATCACACTTTTATCATCTCCTTTACAAGGATTTACAGACTTTAGATTCCGTAATGCGTTTCACCATTATTTTGGAGGAATTGATACTTTTTACGCTCCTTATATTAAAATGAATGGTAAGTTGGTGATTAAGAACAATTATCAACGTGATTTAAATCCAGAGAATAATCATATACCAACATTAATTCCTCAGGTAATGACCAACAATCCTGACGAATTTTTATTTGCCTTGAATTATGTAAAATCTTTAGGTTACAAAGAACTAAACTGGAATTTAGGATGCCCATACCCAATGGTAACCAAACAAGGAATGGGATCTGGAATGATTTGTCAGCCTCAAAAAATTGATGAAGTTCTACACAAAGCACATACAGAAAGTGACTTAACCATTTCTATGAAAATGAGAATGGGTTATGATGAACCTACCGAAATTTTAGAAACTTTTAAAACACTTGCTAAATATCCTTTAAAGAATATTGCCATCCATGCCCGTATAGGAAAACAACTATACAAAGGTGGAGTTGATTTAGATGCTTTTGAAAAATGCTTGGAACAATCACCTCACAAACTTTATTACAACGGAGATATTACCAGTGTAGCTGCCTATAGAAAAATTAAAGAACGTTTCCCAACTGTAGATCATTTTATGATTGGTCGTGGATTAATTGCCGATCCTTTTTTGCCTAGCATGATTAAAAATGACTGCACAGAATACCCTGAAAACAGATGGCAAATATTTAAAGATTTCCACGATACTATTTATCAGCAATACGATGAGGCTTTGTCTGGCCCCACTCCTATCAAAATGAAAATGTTAGGCTTTTGGGAATATTTTTCTCAATCTTTTGACAATCCTCAAAAAACTTATAAAGCCATTAAAAAGGCAGGGAATCAAGTAAAATACAAAGCTGCTGTAGCAGAAATTTTTGCTAAGCAGAGATAATTGAAATAGTATATATTTTAATTCTTAAGTGATGCTAAAATGAATTTATCATAACAGTAAAAACACGTTAACAAATACAATTTAAAATACTGTATTCTATATTATTATGAATAGCTTTGCCGCTTCATCTGAAAAAACAAAACATGAAGCGTATAAACGAATACAAAAAGCTTTTTAAAGTAGAAGGAGCCATCAATCTAAAAGAATTAAAAACCACTTATAGAGGATTGGTAAAACAATGGCATCCAGATAAATTTCAGGATGAAAAAGAAAAATTAGAGGCTGAAGAAATAAGCACTAAAATTATAGATGGATATCATTTTTTAGTAAGTATTGCTCCAGAAACTAAAGAGGCTCACTTAGAGGAATATACCAAAACTATTACCGAATCTCAGGTAGCTGATTACCATCATAAAAGTATGCTGTTAGAAGTTACTTTTACGGATGGAAACACTTATGAATACTTTGGAGTGAATCATAAATTATTTTTAAAGTTTGTGAATAGTAAATCCATCAACAACTTTGGTAGACGTAATATTTTTAAATCTTTTACTTACCGAAAATCTAAAAAAGGAACAGTAGAAGCATAACTTTTATCTACCTAATTATTGAAAAAGGTAAAAAGACCTCTATTTTTTTTTAATTAGAGAAGTACTTTTTACAATTAACTTTTTACCTTTTACAATATGAATAACTTATTTTTGCCACATGGTAAAAGAAATTCAACTTCGTATAAAACTGCAAGAGGAAACCAAAGCTAATATTTTAGAAATAAAAGCTGCACAATGGTTAAGCATCCCTAGAAAAGACATTACAACTGTAAAAGTCTTACGAAAATCTATTGATGCTCGTAAACCTCAAATTTACTTTAATTACAAGGTCGCTGTTTATATAAAAGAAGCTGTTCCAGAGCAATCTGAATATCAATTTAATTACCAAGATGTTTCTAACAAACCAGAAATTCACATTGTAGGTTTTGGGCCAGCCGGAATGTATGCTGCCTTGCGTTGTATAGAATTGGGTTATAAACCTGTGGTTTTAGAACGTGGAAAAAATGTGCAAGACAGACGTAGAGATTTACGTCAGATTAATCAGTTTCACAATGTAAACGACGATTCTAACTATTGTTTTGGAGAAGGGGGTGCAGGAACTTATTCTGATGGAAAATTATACACCCGAAGTTTAAAACGTGGTGATGTTCGTAGAATTTTTGAAAACCTAGTGTATCATGGAGCTACTGAACAAATTTTAATTGATGCACATCCACATATTGGGACTAACAAACTTCCTAAAATTATTGCTAAGATTCGTGAAAATATCATCCATTACGGAGGAGAAGTTCATTTTGAATCTAGAGTAGTTGACATCATTACCAAAAACAATAAACTACAAGCCATACAATTACAAAACGGAAAAGAACTTGCAGCCAAAGCATTGATTTTAGCTACAGGTCATTCCGCTCGTGATATTTATGAATTGTTAGATAAAAAACAAATTGCCTTACAAGCAAAATCTTTTGCTATGGGGGTACGTGTAGAACATCCGCAAGAAATTATTGATAGTATTCAATACCATTGTGAAGGAAGCAGACACGAATTATTACCTGCTGCTGCTTATGGATGGGTAGAACAAGTACGTGAACGTGGTGTGTATTCTTTCTGTATGTGTCCAGGTGGATTTATTGTACCAGCTGCCACTGCCAATGGTGAAGTGGTGGTTAACGGAATGTCTCCATCTAAAAGAAACAATGTATTTGCAAACTCTGGAATTGTAGTAGAAATCAATGCTCAAAAAGATTTACAAAAATACGAGCAATACGGAGCTTTAAAAGGATTGCAATATCAAAAAGATTTAGAACGATTGGCTTTTACCGCAGGAGGAAGAACACAAACGGCTCCTGCCCAAAGATTGACTGATTTTATTGATGGAAAATTGTCTCCATCATTAAACCCAACATCTTACCAACCGGGATTAAATTCTGCTCCGTTACATTCTTTATTACCCAAAGCTATTGGTGGAAGATTACGTAAAGGTTTTGCACAAATTGGCGCTAAAATGCACGGATACAACACCAATGAAGCCAATATTGTGGGAGTGGAATCTAGAACATCATCACCCGTAAATATTCCAAGAAAAGAAAATTTAGAACACCCAGAAATTGAAGGATTATTCCCTTGTGGTGAAGGCGGTGGTTATGCTGGTGGAATCATATCTGCAGCTATGGACGGTGAACGCTGTGCAGAGGCTGCTATTCAGAATTTAAAGGCATAGCCTTTACAAATAAAAAACAATGTCTACAAACTACAAAAACCAAGAAAGCATTCTTTCTAAATTAGGGATTGATACGTTAAACCCTATGCAAAAAGCTGCTCAAGAAGCCATTGCTACAAACAAAGATGTTGTTTTGTTATCTCCTACAGGAACAGGAAAAACATTGGCTTTTTTGTTGCCTATGCTAGAAAAATTAAAACTGAATAGTCAAGAAGTTCAGTCTTTAATTATTACTCCCTCTAGAGAATTGGCTATACAAATTGAGCAGGTTTTTAGAGAAATGGGAACGGGTTACAAGGTGAACTGTGTGTATGGTGGTAGACCCATGTCTAAAGACAAAATAGAATTGGCTCACACTCCAAGTGTTTTGATTGGTACTCCTGGTAGAATTGCAGATCATTTACGTAAGGGAAGTTTTGAAACTTTTGATATTCATACCTTAATTTTAGATGAGTTTGACAAATCTTTAGAAGTAGGTTTTGAAGAAGAAATGAGCGAAATCATCAACTTGCTTCCATCTATCAAGCAAAAAATATTAACATCTGCAACACAAGAAATTGATATCCCAACTTTTGTAGGGATTCAAAATCCTGTAGAAATTAATTTTTTAAGCGAAAAAAAATCTCAATTAGTCATCCAAAAAGTATTATCACCAGATAAAGACAAACTAAAAACTTTGGTAGACACCTTATGCCATATTGGGAATAAATCAGGAATTATTTTTTGCAATTTTAAAGACAGTATCGCTAGAGTAAGTGATTATTTAAACGAACACGAAATTTCGCACGGTTGTTTTTATGGAGGATTGGAACAAAAAGACAGAGAACGTGCATTGATAAAATTCCGCAACGGAACTTACAACATTTTAATTGCCACCGATTTGGCTGCGCGTGGATTGGATATTCCTGAAATTGATTTTTTAATTCATTATCAATTACCCTTAAAAGTGGAGGAGTTTACTCACAGAAATGGTAGAACTGCCAGAATGAACAGCCAAGGAACAGCTTATGTAATTCAGTGGAAAAAAGAAGATTTACCAGAATTCATCAATATTGATGATGTAGCACATTTGCATCAAAATACTTTGCCAGAACCATCACCTTGGAAAACTTTGTTTATTTCTGGAGGGAGACAAGACAAAATATCTAAAGGAGATATTGCTGGACTATTGATTAAAAAGGGAAACTTATCTGGAAACCAAGTGGGAGTCATTGAACTAAAACACGATTGTGCTTTTGTATCTGTAAAACTTAAAAACACCAAAGCTTTACTAGATATTATCAACAACCAAAGATTAAAGAAAAAGAAAGTTAGGATTACTGAAATATAAAGACATGGAAAAGACTGCTAACCAAACAAAGAAAACATCAAAAGAAAAATGGTTATTAGCAGCCATGATTATTAGCATGTGCATATGGGGAACCAGTTGGTCTTGTGCCAAAGTTTTGGGAACCTATACCAATGCTTTAAATTTAAGCTTGATGCGTTTTATTTTAGTTCCATTGACTTTATTTCCGTTAACTTTTTTTGCTAAAATTAAAATCAACGTTAATAAAAAAGGATGGCTACACATTGTAGGAGCCTCTGTTTTTATATTACTATATACTTTATTCTTTTTTAAAGGAGTCCATAAGGGGTTTGCTGGAGCAGGAGGCGTTTTAGTCACCACCATCAACCCTATTTTTGCTTATATTATTGGCTTACTCATCAGTAAAATACTTCCTAAAAAACAAGAATACATTGGACTTTTATTGGGATTTATAGCAGGAATGACCTTACTTAAAGTATGGGACAATAGTGATGCTATTTTTAGTATTGGAAACACCTATTTTTTATTAGCTGCTTTTGTTTGGGCAGTGATGAGTAAAATAAGTTCTCATGCCAACAAATTTGGAAATGCCATTGGTTTTAGTTTATGGACACATATTATTGCTGCCATCATACTTTGTTTTTTTGTTGATTTTAAAAGCTTAGAACAAACTTTAATTACTGCTGATGCAAAATTCTGGTTTAACATCTTATATTTTGGAATTGTAAACTCTGCCCTAGCTACTACTTGTTTTTTATATGTAACCGCAAGAATTGGTGCAGAAAAAGCAAGTACTTATATTTTTATTGTTCCTAGCACAGCTGTATTAACCTCGTTCTTATTTATAGGAGAGCATATATTATGGAATACAATTGTTGGTGGTATTTTAGGAATTATAGCTGTTTTTATTATCAATGGAAAATTTAGTAGAAAAAAACGTACGCCTCCGCCTATTAGAAATATTGTTAGATAATAAAAACTCCCAAAAGAAATTCATTTTGGGAGTTTTTATTTCGTTACTACTGATAGTGAACAGTATTATTTTTACTCTGTACTTTGTTCTAAATACTTCGTACTAGATTATTATCTTCTATTTCTACTTCTTCCTAATTTAGAAGCTGCATTTTTTTTTGCCTGTACCCACTTAGGAGCTTCTCCTGGTTTTGCTTTCTTTTTTGCAGTTTTAGGTTTTTGATTTGCTTTAGGCGATGTTGTCCTCGAAGGTCCTTTTTTCATCGCTTTTAACTCCTCAGCTGTTGGAGCTTTAAAATCAAATCCTTCTAAATTTTGCATAGGTAATTTTAAACCTAATAATTTTTCAATATCCAATGCAAATTTAATTTCTTCTCCACAAACCAAAGAAATAGCTTCTCCACTTGCCCCTGCTCTACCCGTACGTCCTATTCTGTGTACGTAATCTTCTGGCACATTTGGTAACTCGTAATTTATAACGTGTGGCAACAACGGAATATCTAAACCACGTGCAGCAATATCTGTAGCCACCAATACCCTAACAGCATTCTTTTTAAATCCTTCTAAGGCTTTGGTTCTGGCTGCTTGACTCTTGTTTCCGTGAATAGCCGCAGCTGTTACTCCAGATTTAGCCAATCTTTCTGCTAATTTATTAGCTCCGTGTTTGGTACGAGTAAATACTAAAACTTGACTCCAATTACCAGATTTTATCATTCCGATAATAGCCAAAGGTTTATCTCCTTTATTTACATTGTAAAAAGTTTGTTTCACTTTTTCAGCAGTAGTGTTCTGCGGAGCAGATTCTACAGACACAGGACTGTTCATAAATGTATTAGCCAAAGCTTTTATATCTGGCGAAAAAGTAGCCGAAAACAATAAGTTTTGTCTTTTTTCTGGAACAAGAGATAATACTTTTTTAATATCTCTTAAAAATCCCATATCTAACATTCTATCAGCTTCATCTAAAACCAATATTTCTATTTTAGATAATGATAATGCGTCCTGACTTATTAAGTCTAACAACCTACCTGGTGTTGCCACCAATACATCAACTCCTCTTCTTAAAGTAGTAATTTGTGGTTTTGGTTTTACACCTCCAAAAATTACGGCAGATTTAATATCTAAAAACTCACTATACTCTCTTACATTGTCATAAACCTGTGCAGCTAACTCTCTTGTTGGTGTTAATACCAAAGCGCGTATTGGTCTTCTTTTCCACTTATTTTGAGTAGATAATGAATGTAATAATGGTAATGTAAATCCTGCTGTTTTTCCTGTTCCTGTTTGTGCAGACGCCAATACATCTTTACCTTGTAAAATATGTGGAATGGCTTTTTGCTGAATAGCTGAGGGCTCTGTATATCCCTTTTTGTTAATGGCTTTTAAAATAGCCTCTGATAATCCTAAAGATTCAAATGTCATAAATATATTTTAAGAATTGCTTTAAAGTCAATTCTGTAGCGGCTGCAAAGGTACGACTTAATAAATGATATTACTCTACTTTTTTATCTTGTTTGATAATGAGATAGATAGCCCTTATTTTATCCTTAAATTTAGCATACAATTCCTACAAATATTAACTAAGAATACTTTAGCTTAGTGATAGATGAAAATTATAGAAAGTCACACTTCACCAAACTTACCATACGGCATCAGATTATCTGATTATGCCGTAGATATTTTTGCCAGTATTCCAACCAAAGCAGGAATCAAAAAAGCCATCAAAAAGGGATTGATTTTAGTCAATCATCAACGTGGTGTATCTGGACAGTTTATCACAGGTGGTGAAAAAATTGAACTCTTAGAAAACGAAAATCTTATTAAAAAAAATATTGATTTAACGTTAGAAATACTTTGGGAAGATGATTATCTAGCTGTTATATATAAACCCGCAGGACTATTGGTTAGTGGTAATAAAGCCAAAACAGTAAGTAATGCTTTGGCCTATAATTTAAAAATGAGTTCTCAAAAAGATGCTGTAAAACCACAGCCTGTACACAGATTAGATTTTGGTACTAGTGGATTATTATTAGTAGGAAAAACAGCCAACAGCATTAGAGATTTAGGAAAATTATTCGAGGATAAAAACATTCAAAAAACTTACGAAGCTGTTACCATTGGTGAAATGAAAAACCAAGGAACTATTGATTTTGCTATAGATGAAAAAGAAAGTCTTTCTAGCTATCAAGTATTAAAAACAGTGGTATCAGAAAGATTTGACAAATTAAATTTAGTGCAATTAACTCCTCATACAGGTAGAAGACATCAACTAAGAATTCATTGTACCCATATAGGAAATCCTATTTTAGGAGATGTAGAACACGGTATAGAAGGAAAAATTTTAAAAGGAAAAGGATTGTATTTACATGCTAAGTCTTTAACATTTATCCATCCCTATACTCAAGAAAAACTAACTATTAAAAAGGAAAGTCCTAATAAGTTTGATAAATTATTTTTGTAAAAATTAAGACTTTACAAAATATATAAAAACATAAAATCCAGCCTTTTGAGCTGGATTTTTATGTAAAATAAACTTACTAATTGTCTTGTAAAAAAGGGCAAGCTGCCTACATCACACCGCTACAACCAAGTACCCTTGCTGCGTTCCCGCCCTGGGGGATTCCGAGGGAGCTAGTTGTGTAGGACTTGCCCGGCCGCAAATTTACAACCTTATTACAATTCTCACAACATTTACTACATGATTTTTTTACATTCAATTCATCTTGTTCAAAGCGTACACTTTAGCCTAATAAATACCTATATTTGCCATTAAATTTTAAATAGAAAACATTCAAATGAATTCATTTTTTAGCACAAAACCTGTTTTAAAATTCGGAATCCTTTCTGGACTTTTATTAGTTTTAAATGAAGTAATCATCAATACTGTTACACAAACCAACCCATATATTGGAGAAAGAGATTCTATATTTTCTTTAATTGGTTTAATTATTCCAGTTGTTGTGATTGTTTTTGCAATCATCTTCTTAAAAAACAATAGTACCATAGAAAGTTTTGGACAAATAATTAAACCTGGATTAATTATTGGATTTATTACTGCTTTGGTTTACATTGCTTATTCTTTGTTATTTATTTATAGCATAGAACCAACTACTTTGGCAGAGTTTGAGCAAATGAATAGAGAACGTTTAATCGCTTCTGGACAATTTGAAAATTCAGAAGATTTAACAAATGCTGTGCAGTTATCTAAAAACGCATTCTTGCCAGGAACTATTTTGTTTAGTATTGCCATCAATTTATTTATAGGTTTTATTACTGCCGTAGTAACTGCTATATTTGTTCGTAATAAATAATCATCACATGCAGATATCTATTGTAATTCCATTGTTAAATGAGGCGGATTCTTTACAAGAATTACACCAGTGGATTGTAACAGTAATGGAACAAAACCATTATAGTTACGAACTTATTTTTATTGATGACGGAAGTACAGATGATTCATGGAATGTTATTACAGCTTTACAAACTCAAAATCCAAATGTTAAAGGAATTAAATTCTTAAAGAATTTTGGAAAATCTCAAGGATTAAATGCTGGATTTAAAAAAGCTAAAGGTGATGTTATTATTACCATGGATGCCGATTTACAGGATAGCCCCGAAGAAATTCCAGAACTTTATAATATGATTGTCCAAGAAGGATATGACATTGTAAGCGGATGGAAAAAGAAACGCTACGATTCTAAAATCCGAAAAAACATTCCTTCAAAATTATTTAATTGGGCTGCTAGAAAAACTTCTGGTATTGAATTAAACGACTTTAATTGTGGCTTAAAAGCTTATCAAAAAAAAGTTATTAAAAGTATTGATGTAACTGGTGAAATGCACCGATACATTCCTATTTTAGCTAAAAATGTTGGTTTTAAAAATATAGGCGAAAAACCAGTACAACATCAAGCGAGAAAATACGGAGAAACAAAATTTGGAATTGATCGTTTTACCAATGGCTTTTTAGATTTAATCACCTTGTGGTTTTTGTCTAAATTCGGTAAACGTCCAATGCATTTCTTTGGTTTGATGGGAACTTTTATGTTTTTATTTGGTTTTATATCAACCGCTTATATGGGAATACAAAAATTAATTATTGTTTTTTACTACCATCAATCGGCTAATTTAATCACCAATAATCCATTGTTTTATATCGCCTTAACTACAATGATTTTGGGAACTCAATTATTTATCGCTGGTTTTATTGGCGAAATGATTTTAAAAAACAGAAAAGAAAACAATTTATACTATATTGAAAAAGAAATATAAATCAATTTCTATTATATTTATAATATCTAAATACACTAATTAAACTAATAATCAAACATGGTAACTCCTGAAATTATTGAAGCTTCAAAACTATGGCTAACCTCTACTTTTGATGCAGAAACACAAAAAGAAATTCAAGATTTAATAGACAATAACCCCGAAGAACTAACAGACAGATTCTATAAAAACATGGAGTTTGGTACTGGTGGAATGCGCGGAGTTATGGGAGCTGGAACCAATAGAATTAACAAATATACTTTAGGTAAAGCCACTCAAGGATTATCTAATTTCTTACTACAAAACAACCCTAATAAAGAGTTAAGTACTGTAATTGCTTACGATTGTCGTCATAACAGTAAAGAATTTGCAAAAGTGGTTGCTGATGTGTTTACAGCTAACGGAATTAAAGTTTTTTTGTTTGATGATTTAAGAACTACTCCAGAATTATCTTTTGCGGTTCGTCACTTAGGAGCAGATGCTGGAATAGTGTTAACAGCTTCTCACAACCCACCAGAATACAACGGGTACAAAGTATACGGAGCAGATGGTTGCCAAGTAACTCCTCCAAATGATGGATTGATTATTGACGAAGTAAACAAAGTCTCTTTTGATAAAATAAAATTTGAAGCAAACGACAGTTTATTAACCTATATTGGTGAAGATGTAGACAATGCTTTTAACCAAGTATCTGTAGACAATGGAACTTTTGGAGATATTGACAGAAGCGCTTTAAAAGTTGTATTTACTGCTTTACACGGAACATCTATAAAATCTGTTCCTCAGGTTTTAGAAAAAGCAGGGTTTAGCGATGTGCATTTAGTTAAAGAACAAGCTACTCCTAACGGAGATTTCCCTACAGTAAAATCACCAAACCCAGAAGAACCAGAAGCTTTGGCTATGGCTACAGAATTATCTAACCAAATTGGTGCAGATATTTTAATGGGGTGTGACCCAGATAGTGATCGTTTAGGGATTGCTGTTAGAGATTTAGATGGAAACATGAAGTTGTTAAACGGGAACCAAACCATGATTTTAATGACTGATTTCTTAATCAATCAAAAGAAAAAAGCAGGAAAATTAAACGGAACTCAGTTCACAGCTACAACAATTGTTTCTTCTGAAATGGTAAAAGTTTTAGCAGACCATTATGGAATTGAAACTGTAATTACTTTAACAGGATTTAAATGGATTGGAAAAGCCATTGCTGATAACCCTAGTAAAGATTTTGTAGGTGGTGGTGAAGAAAGTTTTGGATATATGATTGGTGATTTTGTTCGCGATAAAGATGCTGTAACTTCTTGTTTATTGGCTTGTGAAATGGCTGCACATGCAAAAGCTAACGGAACTACTTTATACCAACAATTACTAGACATTTACATCCAACACGGATACTATAAAGAAAGTTTAATTTCTATTACCAAAAAAGGAATGGATGGAGCTGCTCAAATTCAACAAATGATTGCAGATTTCCGTGAAAATCCTATCAAAGAAATTTTAGGATCTAAAGTAAAATACGTTTGTGATTATGAATATTCTACCAAAAAGAATTTAATCACAGGAGAAGAAACCACAATTGATGTTCCAAAATCTAATGTATTAATTTACCACACAGAAGATGGAACAAAAGTTTGTGTTAGACCAAGTGGTACCGAACCAAAAATAAAATTCTACTTTGGTGTTAAAGGGACTTTAAGTAGTCGCGACCAAGCAGGATTAGTAGAAGCTCAATTAGATCAAAAAATTAAAGATGTAATTGTAGCATTAAACCTAAATTAATGAATGAAAAATTTTAAAAGATTTTTATCCTATGCCTTGCCATACAAATGGCAAGGTTTTTTTGCCATATTATTCAACATATTATATGCCTTATTTAGTGCTTTGTCTTTTGTGACATTAATGCCTATGCTAGGGGTAATTTTTGGCGAAACTGAAAAAGTTACAGTAAGTCCAAATTTTCCTGGTATTACTCATCTTAACAAACAATATTTAGAAGATATCATCAACTATTTTGTGACTACCAACACCACTAACAATGGTATTGATAGCACCTTAGCCTATATGGTTATGGGAGTTGTTTTTGTCTTTTTATTAAAAAACATTTTTGGATATTTAGGAAACATTTACATGATGTTCTTAAAAAATGATGTCTTAAGAGATATTAGAAATGAAATTTTTTCAAAAATTATTTCATTACCTGTTTCTTTCTATTCAGAAAAAAGAAAAGGAGATGTTATTTCTAGAGCTACTAGTGATATTGGAGTGGTAAACAACACTTATTTAGATTTAGTTATCACTTTTATTAGAGAACCACTAAACATTATTTTCACTTTGATTATTATGTTTAATATGAGTTGGAAATTATCTCTTTTCATTTTCACTTTTATTCCTGTTTCTGGTTTTGTAATTTCTATCATTACCAAAAAAATTAAAGAACAATCAACTGCTATTTTTCAACAAGGAGGAAATATGTTAAGCAGTCTTGAAGAAGCTATTACAGGATTGAGAATTATAAAAGCTTTTAATGCAGAAACTTTTGTGATTAATAGGTATCACGAATTAAGCAATAAAATTCTTAGGCTAAGTAATAAAGTAGGGAAACGTGGAGCAGCCTCTAGTCCTACAAGTGAATTTTTAGGAATTGCCACCATTGCTTGTTTACTTTGGTTTGGAGGTAGAATGGTATTGGTAGGACAATCCATTCAACCAAGTGCCTTTATTGTATTTATGGGATTAGCCTATAACATACTAACACCTGCAAAGTCCATTTCTAAAGCCAATAATACTATTAGAACAGGAAACGCTGCTGCAGAACGTGTTATAGAAATTCTAGACAGTAAAAACCCTTTAGCCGATCAAAAAGATGCAGTAGAAATTACTGGATTTAATCACGAAATTGTTTTTGATAATATTTCTTTTAAATATGATCAAGAATATGTTTTAAAGAACTTTTCTTTAACTATTCCTAAAGGAAAAACCGTGGCCTTGGTAGGACAATCTGGTAGTGGAAAATCTACGTTAGCCAATCTTATCACACGTTTTTGGGATGTAAACGAAGGAAAAATTACCATAGATGGTGTAGATATCAAAACCATCAACACAAAATCTTTAAGAGCTCAAATGGGAATTGTGGCTCAAGAGGCTTTATTATTTAACGATACTGTTAAAAACAATATTGCTTTGGGTATTTCTAACGCCACTGATGAAGCAGTAATGCAAGCGGCAAAAATTGCCAATGCTCACGAGTTTATTAAAGATATTCCTTTAGGTTACAACAGCCCTGTTGGAGATAGTGGAGGATTACTTTCTGGTGGACAAAAGCAAAGAATCGCTATTGCTAGAGCGGTGTTTAAAAACCCACCAATTATGATTTTAGACGAAGCTACTTCTGCTTTAGATACAGAATCTGAACACTTGGTGCAGCAAGCTCTAGAAAACATGATGGAAAATAGAACTTCTATTGTAATTGCCCATAGATTATCTACCATTCAAAATGCAGACGTTATTGTTGTAATGAAAAAAGGAGAAATTGTAGAGCAAGGAAAACACGAAGAATTGATTAATTTAAAAGGAACATATTACAACTTAGTAAATATGCAATCTTTAGAATCATAAACACCTAAATAACAACCTAACAAAACAGCGTATTGATGATTTCAATACGCTGTTTTGTTTTTTAAAAAGTTACCTCAGTAGCTCCTAAACCATATCGTTGGTATGAAGCTTCTTCGTATCTTAAAGAGTATCTATTAAAAATACTATACAAGCCTTCTTTTAAAACGCCCTCTCCTACTCCGTGTATAAAAACTATTTTAGGTATTCTGTTTTTAATGGCAAAATCAACTTTGTGTTGAGCGGTATCTAATTGTTTGTTTAAAATATCTCCATTAGACATTCCGCTAGCAGACTTTACCAGTTTTTCTATATGTAAATCTACTTCCATTACCACACCATATTTTTCTTGCTTAGATTTTTTAGCACTTTTTTTATTGTGCTCTACAAACAATGCTTTCTGACGTAACATTTTGTTATTGATATCAGAAAATTTAGACATTTCGGACTGTTCAATATTTACCAAAATCAATTGATCGCTTTGATACGCTAACTCAAAACCATCTTCATCTAAAACAAGTACACTGTTTTTCATCACCTTAGATACCGTGCCTTTAACTACGGAATCTTTAACCAGTACTTTATCTCCAGATTTAAGTTTCATTGTTCCTTAATTATAAATTAACATCTGTTTATGCTTTAGCCCTTATATTTAAGTATTATAATAATAAAACACCCTTAATGTCCACCTTACAAAAAACCAATATCAAAGATTTTTTTGAAAGAGCTATCAGAAATACAAAGTTAGATATTCAAAGAGAAATTTTACTAGAAAACATTGCTAATAAAATTGCAAAAACGATTAATGAAAAAGAAAAAGTAAACCTCAACTTTATCGGTACTCATAACTCTAGAAGAAGTCAATTTGCACAGGTTTGGGCGTATTTTGCTATGGAATATTACGGAATACATAATGGATTTAGCTATTCTAGCGGAATCAATACTTCAACATTTTACTCTAGTACCCTAAAAGCTTTGGAATTTTCTGGCTTTAAATTTAGTCTAGAAGAATTTAGCCACAAAAACCCTAAATACATCATCAACTACACAAATGCTAAAAAAGAGCTTTTGTGTTATTCTAAAACTATTGATGATTCCATCAACCAAACTCCTTTTATAGCCATTACCATTTGTAGAAGTGCAGATGAAAACTGCTCTCTAACCCAAGAAGCAACCTCTCGTTTTAATTTACCGTATAAAGATCCTAAATGGAGTGATGATGAAGATAACGAGAAAGAAATATATCTAAACACCTCAACATTAATTGCCGGAGAAATGGGTGTTTTATTTAAGAAAGTAAAAGATTTTCTTTCTTAAATACATCTTTATAAAACAAAAAAGACTCCTGTTTTCACAGAAGTCTTTTTGTACAGGCGGAGAGACTCGAACTCTTTTCTGTTAACCGATGTCAAAAAAACTATTAAATATCAATGCTTTACAACTTAAAAAATTTCAGTTTTGATATTGATTTGACACGTATTTGACACGCTTCAAAACAATATAACACCCAATAAAAAAGGGCTTACTCGTTGTTTTCTTGCTCTATTATTTTGTCCAGATCATCTAATAAGTCTTTGTTACTATCATAATCTGCATCTGGACGGTCTATTTCTATTTCTTTTCTCATTTTTAAAACAAGGCGTTAAATTCTTTTTCTGTTAAGGTTTTGATTCCTATTTTATCAATCTTTTCCATTTTAGAAGGTCCTGCATTTTCTCCTACTACAACATAATGTAAAGATTTACTTATACTACCTTTATTTATTCCGCCAACACTTAGGATTTGTTTCCTCATTTCTTCTCTTGAAACATTAAATTCTCCTGTTATTAACACCCATTTATTATACAGAAGGTGCTCTTTGTTTTCTACGTCTAATTGAATATTTAAAAGTTCTTTTCCTCCTTTTTTATCTTCAAAAACTTCTGGATTGTTCTTTTTACTAATTGCATATAGCATTTGGGCATCTGTGCTTTCTTTCTTTGGTGATGACATTTTATATTCTTGAAATCTCAACAAATCATCAAAAGCCACTTCTTTAATTTGTTCAGACTTTGTTAAAAACCAAAGACCTATGCTCGTTATATAAAACCCATCTATTTCATTTCTAAAGTTGATATCATACAATCTTTTAATACCATTTTTTTTAAATGAGTTTTCTGCAGCCTCTAATTGATTATCCAACTCATTAATACTAACTTCTAGTATTTCTGCAACTTCTTTTTTACTCCACACTTCTAATTCAAATCCTTTTTCAATTTCTAGTTTCATTTTTATATAAATAAGATGATTTTCACCTGCGTTTTAACACAGTTTTTGATATACGTTATGTTTGAATATTTTTTTTTTATATGCATTGCTTATTACATTTATGCACAACTCTCAAGAAGCTTTACTAGACTCTTCATTATCAGTAATTCCAAGCATTTTTTCATAAACCGCTATTAACTTTTCTTTATCAATTAAGTTCTGCTTCTGAGTTTCAACTAATATTTGTAAAGTTTTTAAATCTTCTTCCTTTTTCACTTTTTCTGTTCGTAAATAAGGTTCTTGTTCTTCTTCCATGACTTCTAAAGACTCCTTTTTTATCATATCCCCTTCATCATATAAAAACCAATCCATGTTTAAAAAAGGTAAAACTTTACGCACAACAGGTATCATATCACTATAAATAGCTCCATTAGTTCTCAGATAACTATCTGAAGCACCTAATTGAATAGATAAATTTCTAGGTGTAACACCTTTATAATCAGCCACTTTTCTTAATTTTTCTTTTGCAGTCATATTTTATGAGTAAAACATTACTTATTATTGTAAACTTTTACTTATGTTTGCGTAAGTAAAACGTAAGTAAAGCGTAAGCAATTTAGAAGTAATTAATTAATTAACAAATAGTACAACTGTATGATATCTAAAGAAGAAGAAATAGAACTAAAAAAAGTATTTGGTAGGAACTATTCTCCATATATCCAAAATTCATTTGAAAAAAATGGAGTTAAAAACCAAGATGGATCTAGTGTATCAAAAACCACTATTAGAATGGTTATGACTGGTAATTTGCACCATCCTTATTTTGCCAAAGCAATATTTAAAGCTGCAGAAGAAAAGAAAGCAGAAGATGCTCAATATGAGTCTATGAAATCCCAAGTATTAGGAATAAAAAAAGCAGTAGCTGTAACTACTGCTTAAAATTATAATTACCAATCATTCAAAAAACCAATAATTATGGAAGCAAATTTAAACAATTCCCACCAATCAACTCCTTTTTCGATTAACATTTTAGCTGCAGGAATGCATCCAGAAGATTCTAATATAGAATTATGGGGAGACAAAAGAACCAAAAAAGTGTTTTTTACTCAAAACGGAAACACTAAGCCATTTAGCAAATTACCACACAAGTATCATGTAATGTTACTAGAACAAATGCAAAATGATAAAGTTGCATTTAAGGAAATTCTTAAACAACATGGCTCTGCATTAAATGGTTTAGAGGCTTATACATTTTGTAAATATGGAGCATTAGATTCTTCTCCAGATTTATCTGATGACGAACTCGCCAAATGCGAAAACTTTTTATGTAACTCTCAACTACCTAATCCATGTGCTTGTTTAAAGTGGAAAAAAATAACAGTACGCAGTAACGGTAACACTTTAACAACAAGAGAAATTCAGTTGTTGGAATTAATTGGTCAAAAAAAATCGAACAAAGAAATAACTGAAATATTTAATATTTCTGAAAACACCTTAAAAACTCATAGAGATAATCTTCATAAAAAATTTAAGGTGCAAAGCGAGCAGGAACTAATATTAGAAGCAGTATCAGATCATATCATCCAAACACAACCTAAAAATATTTAAGACTATGAACACAGAACACAGTGTAAACACAGGAAACGTAATGTTAATGTCTGTATCAGATTGTAAACACGCTAAAAATAAGCAAGGAAATATTGGTTTTGTAACCAAATATCAATACAAAATTAACGAAGGTGATACCATTATAGCCAATAGTAAAGAAGGCACTGCAGTATATAAAATTTTAAAAATAGAATCTGTTAAACCGGCAACCATTAAAGGCTTTGAATATTACAAAGCTTTGGCCAAAAGAAATTAATAATCATTCAAAACCTAAAACAATTATGAATCCAGAATTAGTAGAATTTCAAGAAAAAGCAGAAGTTTTTTTAGAAAGCAATAAAATAAAAGCAGCAGAAATAGTAACCGAAATAAGAAATACATCAACTGAAATTAGTCAATCTTATGATTTGCATGTTTATGAAAATAAAAATGATATAGCATCTCTATTTAGTGTGTCTGGCAACTCTATAAATATGGTTCTTTTAAAAGCAAAACATCAATTAGAAATTGAAGCTTTAAATAAAAAACAATTAGAGTTAAACATTTTAGCTAATGATTCAGTAGTACAACAACATGAAATTATTCCTAAAGCTGATAGAAATGTTTTGTCTGAAAAAATCACAAAACAACAATTAGATTCCCCTAATAAAATAATTGCTGAAGACGAAGCTTCAGAACCCATAAAAAACTAGTCACTATGTCAAAATATTCAATCATCCCATCATTAGAGTTAGATTATGAAATCAGTCATTACAAACACCAATTATCAGCGTTGGAAACATTACCAAACACAAGTGCCTCTACAAAAAACGATCTTAGAAAATACTACCAAAAACAGATTGAGGAAAGGGAACATGAACTTAAAATCCGTTCAAATATCCAACTTGGAAATGAAAGCAATGAATGTGATATGCCACACAAAAGCGTGCTCGATATTCCTGTTGAAGCAGAAATTATTGGACCTAACAGCGTTTAACATGATTATTTCAGATTTAAACGCTTACACAAAAGAGATTCTTAAAACTGATGAGCGTTTAAAAAACGTAATAGCCTACAAAAGACCATTGACCATTGAAGATTACTATCATAAATATTTAGCAAAATGACTTACATACCAGACGATAAGAAAAACGAAATTATAGAAAAAGCAACGTTAGAAAACGTTTTAAATGATTTTCATTCATTTAAAAAGTCTGGTTCTAGTAAGGTTACAGATTGCCCTAAATGTGGTGGAAAAGACAAACTAACCTTTACTCCTGCTAAAAAGGTAGTTAAATGTTTTGTGTGTGATTTAGGTGTAAAAACCCCTGCCAATTATTTAAAAAAGTTCCATGGTAAAAACTTTGTAGAAACGTTAACAGATTTAGCTAGAATAGAAAATATTAGTATAGATGATATTCCACCTGCTCCTAAAACACAGAAAAAAAGCAAGTTGGTAGCATCTGTTAAAAATTTACCGGTTAAACCCAAACCACAAACTCCAAAATATACTAATGGTTCTTATTTAGATGCTATGCTAAAAGAATCTGGTTTAACCATGGAGGATATTACTAGTGAAATACAGGTAGATGAGAATACAAAAGTGTTAACACCAGCTTTTCAAACTGGCTCTGTAGATGCCGCTTTTAAAATTATTCCTGGTGTAGATGTTATTATAAAATACTACGATTTAGAAAGTAAGCCAATGACTTACTATAAAAAATTGGCAAATGGAAACATATCTCCTAAACCATTGGAGTTTTATAGAGTTCGTTATCAAACCCCAGAGGCACATTTAGATAGTAAAGGAAAACCTACCAAATATAGATCACCTTATGGTTCAGATACCAAAGTATATTTACCTAAAATATTAAGAGAAAAATATCAACAAGGTTCTAGAATTAAAACTCTTTATATACAAGAAGGAGAAAAGAAAGCAGAAAAAGCATGTAAACACAACATGATTTCTGTGGGTGTTATGGGAATTCACAACATTGCAAGTAAAAAAAGTTTGCCTGCAGAATTTGAATTAATCATACGAAAATGTCAAGTAGAAAATGTAGTATTTGTTTTAGACGCAGATTGGAACGAATTAGGAAGTTTAGAAAAAGGTGCTCCTGCAGATTACAGACCTTATTCATTTTACAAAGCGGTTCAAAACTTTAAAGACTATTTCTATGCATTTACCAACAATGCTATTTATTTAAACATCTTTTTTGCACACGTAAAAGAAAACCAATCTAAAGACAAAGGTTTAGATGATTTGTTAACCAATACGTTATATGGTGCCGAAGACAAGCTAGAAGCTCAATGTGAAAAAGCAATGGTAGATCCTTCTGGAGTTGCTGATTATTTACAATTTTATAAAATCACTTCTCAGTCAGACTACAAAATAAAGGAACTTTGGCACATACAGTCTACTCAAGCATTTATAGAGCACTATAAAGATGAAATTAAAAAAGCCAACATAGAGGTTTTTACTGCAGGTAGAATTAAATGGAGGTTTACAGAAGATGATAAGGTAGAAATGGCTCAACCCATAGAAGTTCAAGAAACTTATTGGGATGAACAAACCAAAAAAATAAAAGGTGGTGGTACAGAGGTTACAGGTATAAAATTTAATTATAACAGGTGTTATAAATTTTTACAAAACAGAGGTTTTGGTCGTTACAAGTTGTCAGAAAAAGAATACCTGTTTATCCATAAAGAAAACACCATTGTTAAAGAAGTAAATGCTAGTTATATAAAAGACTTTATTATAGATTTTACTAGAGCTTTAGGTGAGTTTGAGTATGAAAACGTTCTAAACCTTTTGTTTTCTGGTGGGAAACAATATTTAGGAGATGCTTCTTTAGGAAACCTACAATACGATGATCCTAATTTCCATAACAACGATATTGGTGTACAGTATATGTTTTTTAAAGACAATTATTGGAAAATTACCAAAGATGGAATAGAAGAAAACTTATTACAGAACTTGCCAGGATATGTTTGGAAAGATAAAATTAGAGACTTTAAGCCTAAAAAATTAAATGCTTTAATAGAAAACATTACCAAAATAGATGATGAAGTAGTAAAAGCCAATCCGTCTTTAAAAAACTACCAAGGAGACAATTGGTTATTTGACATTACAGATACTGGTGATGAATGTGATTTTTTAAGATTTTTATTCAACGCATCAGACTTTAACCACCAAAACCATACACGTGATGAAAGTACGTATACCATAGAAGAACAACTAGACAGAAATAAGCATTTTTTAAACAAACTAAGCTGTTTAGGTTTTTTACTACACGAGTACAGAAATCCAGATGTGTTAAAAGCTGTAGTAGCTATGGATGGTAAAGATTCAGAAGGTTCTGCTTCTAATGGTAGATCTGGTAAATCTTTACTTGGAGAATTTGTGCGTTGGCTAATTAAAACAAAATACATTCCTGGTACCAAAAACAATTTAACCGAAGATAAATATATATGGGAAGGAATAGACGAACGTACTTGTTTAGTGTTTATAGATGACGTTTTGGCCAACTTTAACTTTAAAAGAATATTCCCAGAAATAACAGGAGATTTTGAAGTAGAAGGAAAAGGAGATAAAAAAATTACCATTCCAAAAGAAAAAGCTCCAAAGTTTTACATTACCACCAACCACGCTTTAAAAGGAGAAGGTGGTTCTTATAATGACAGACAAATAGGAGTGGCTTTTTCAGACTGGTACAGCGAGCATTACAAACCAACTAATGACAGTACTAATAACTCTAAATTCTTTGAATATTGGGATTATACCCAAGCCAATTTAAGCACCAATTTAGCAGCTACAGCATTACAGGTTTATTTTCAATTTGGAATTATACAAGCACCAACTAAAAAATTAAAACGCAGAAAGTTAAGACAAGATATTGGAGAAGATTTTATGGAGTGGGCAGATGAAATTTTTTCAGACTATAACAACCTAAATAAAAAACTACCGAAATCTGGTTTGTACAACGGAGTGTTACATCCTAACAGTAAGTCTTCTTTTTCTGGATTGTCTTTTATTCAAAAATACCCACAGCAAAAAATATACACCAATCCTAGAAAATTTAAAGAAAAGCTTATCAAATATGCAGAATACAAAGGTTACATATTTAACCCAAGTAGTAACGGTGATAATATTAAAATAAACAGTGTAGAGTATGTAGAAATGTTTGTTTCAGAAGAAGAATTGCAAACGTTAATTAACCAATCTAATGAAGTTTTTTAAACATGAAAAAATGTAAACATAACGGACTTAAAAAACTAATTGTAATAGAAGCTTTTGCAGAACACGAGGTAGTAAAAACACAATGCTGTTTGTGTAACAAAATGTTAGTGTTTTTACCAAAACCATCATTTATAAAAAGAGTTAAAAAACGTGTATTAAAAATCCTTAAAAAATGAAAACACTCTACGTAATAAGAACCAACAAAATAGAATTACAGCTAAAATGGAAAATTCCATGTACAGCATTCCCTTTTGAGGTTTTTGTAAGAAGCAACTCCAAAGGAATAGTAAACTGGAAAAAAACAACAGTGTACACCTTAGATGAAGTAGTAGCCAGAGGAAATACAAAAATTATTAAATAAACCCAATCATTCAAAAAATCCATGTCAAACAACGCTAAAAACCACCAAGAAGAAATTAAAGCTCTACATCTTAAAGTAGAAGATATTATTCATAAGAATAATTCAGACTATTCAATTGAAAACATTTCTGTAAAATATGAACATGATCAATTTTATTATGAAGTATGTATCCTTACTCACAAAGCAGACGAGCCTAATTTTAGAATAGATGAAACTTCAATAGAATTATTGTTAATGGGTTTAGAGTATTTAATTCTAAAAAAAGTTACTGAATACGAAATCTTTAACACTTTAAAATAACGTAACCCATGGAAAAAACATTAGAAGTATTCATTTTAGTTTTTTACGGATTTGTGTTTTGCTACATTTTTAGATTGTGCCAGGAGTATTATCAATCTAAAAAACCAAGAGGCATCCCTAAATATAAAAACCCACCACCACCTCCTGCAAAACAAAATAGATGCTGTGGTCGTTGCGATGGTGTTCATGATATCTGTGTTTCTGATATGATTTGTAAAGAACACAATACTAGTGGTTGCGAACACTGTTATGGACCACGAAACCCAAATAATTAAACCCAATCATTCAAAATAAATATTATGAAAATCATAAAAATTGTAGATCTCCCAAATAACATACAAGTATTGCTAAAAAGAGGTTACTGCGAAAACAGCAAGCCTGTAATTACAATTACTTTTTTCACGGCTTTAGGCAATTTAATGCTAACTGCAGCTTTAGACATTCCTTTTGAAAATGAAATAGATCGTGATGATGAATTTGAGTTTAGATTTATTCTTACTACTCATAAATTATTAGAAATATTTTCTACGCTTAGAAAAGAAATTGAATCTCAAACGTAAAGGCTATGTCAGTAACCCACAACAAAAACAATACTTATAGAATTTTTTATGTAGATGGAGGAGTTTCAACTTACAGATGTTCTGCAAAAACCATTGAGAAAAATTTTAGACAAAACCAGGAGATTGAATTCTACCAAGAAGAAATGAAACTAACCTCAAAAACAGCTTAATTATGAAAAACCAACATCAAGATCCAGACAAATTAACATCACCACAAAAAGCAAAAATATTAATTGCTGTAATTCTGCTTATCTGCTTTTTTTCATCCATAGCCATTTTTTGTACCGAAAAAGGATTGTTATAACTAAAACCTATAAAATGAAAAGTTTCAATTTAAACATACAAATAGAAGTTTCTGGAGACACAGAAAAATTAACAGAGCAAGATGTAATAGATTTTATAATCTACTCCGTTGGTAGTGGTTCTTTGTCTCCAAACAATCCGTTAATCACAGAAGAATCAGATTGCGAAATAGATAACGTAGAACTTTATTAAATAGCCTTATGAAAACAGATTTACCACAACAGTATTTAGACTTAATAGGAACCGTTCAAAGGTTTAAAGGATATTTATTTAGCTATAAAATTTTAAAAAAGAATTATGAAGATTATAATGTTTTGGATTGGAGATGGGGTTCTGCAAAAGTTTACGATACCAAAACTAATAGAGAAAAACACCCAACCGTTGAGTTTCTTTTAAAAAATGATTCAATGAAAAAATCTCAATGGAGCAAAGGTTTTCCTGTTAGAGAAATTGAACTTAAAGAGGAGTGTTATAAAACAGGTAAAGATTGTGAGTATAACTGTATTGGCTTGTGTAAAGAATCAGTTTAGCTACTCCTCAGTCTTTTGCAGTAATTGTGCTACAACTTGCCGCAGCTAGGGTTAGGCAGAGAAAACATCGAAGATTTTTCGAGCCGTAACACCTAGCGGATAGAGAGAAAACCAACTTAGTGAAAACAACAAAACTGCTTGACTTTAGCTGCTGTTGGCTACTGTTGTTTTTAAAGCGGTGGCAACTTTGAGAGGTACGAACAAAAATATATACAAAGATGAAAATAGATATAACTAAAAGACAATTAGAAGCAATTTTTGAATTAGCAACTGCTATTGAAGGGATGTTAGGATGTAGTGATGGCGATATTGATGGCGATGTTAATTTTGATAAAGAAATGACAAAGGAACTTAAATGTATTAATAGACTTTTCATTAAAAATGGATATCAGCCTCCTTCTAACGTGTAGAGGGCAAAAAAAACAATTGTTGCCAACATGCCGCATATAAGAAGCGTAAGCTTCGCATATGCTTTTTATGTGCTGTTGGCTACTGTTGTTTTTAAAGCGATGGCAACTTTGAGAGGTACGAACAAAAATATATACAACAATTTAACACAATGTCACCATGGATAAAAAAATAGCAATAATTGGATTAAATGGTATAGGTAGAGTTGAAGCTATAAAACTTCTTAAAGAAGAATGTAAAAGCGTTGTTATTAGCCCTATTGATTTTGAAAAATTAAGCGATTGGGTTGAGCCTTATAAAGGAGAAGAAATAACTACTAAAAAATACAAAGAAGGTAAAGTGAACTCTTTTGTATTTAAACCCAAGGAATATAAAGATTATCCAACAAAAGGGAGTAAATACCACAAATAACAGGTAGATGGCAAAAAAACAATTGTTGCCAACACCGGCTATGAGTACCCTTTTGCATAAAAGGTACTTATAGCATGTTTTGTCTGCAGGTTATCACAACCTTTTATTAAATCCGATCTAGTTTAGAAACAAACAGGTCGGATTCTTTTTTGCAGTCCAGAATACATTTATCTAACACGCTTAAATAATAAGCACGCTCCTCTCCTATTGCATCACTCCTGTTTATTTGCTCCAGAATATCTCTTTGAATTCTGTTCAGTAATATTGTTTGCTGCAGATTTATATAATCACTTTCAAACCCAAACAAATCATTTTTAAAAGCTTCTGTAAAACTTTTTAAATGTTTATTAGTAAAGTACTCGCAAACTTGTTTTATAGTCTCCTGGTTCATTTATATAATAGCACGAAGCACTTCGTCCTCGTTAACATTTTAAGAATTAAGCAAATTAAAGTTTATCATATACCTTGTTTTTCTCTTTTCCCCCTGCACCCCCTATTATTAAAAAAAGAGACAGGTGCTTTTGTGTGAAAAAACGTAAACCATATATAATAATCTTCTTTTTTTAGTTAAAAAACATAATAATAATTAGAAAAAACTGTGCTTTTGTGCTTTTAATTATAAATACTTAAAAACCAATACATTAAAAAAGCATTTTTTGAGTACTTTTCAGCACTTTAGCACAATTACAATGTTTTAAACAGTAAAAAAACAGGTGTCCTTTTACCAATCATCCTTTACAATTATTATTGTAATATGGGATTAGACACTAGAAATACAGCCTTATTTAACAACATCAAAACGGTGTATTTACAATCTGTAAAAAACGGACTGTTAGGTAATTTTCAGCAAGTATATGCTACCTATACAAAAACAGTATTTACAAGTCAACCTGCTAACACAGATAACGGAATTGTATACAATACAAAGTTACAAGTTCTGTATCCTGGTTTATCATCAACAGATTTTCAAGCCTTTCATAGTTTATTGTTAGATGAATATTTTGTAATCATTCTAACAGCTACCAATGATTATTATGAAATATGTAGTAGGCAAAACCCACTAGAACTAAGCGTAGATTTTGATATTAACAAAGGAACTACCCTTGTGTTTTCTGGAAACCAAATATTACCACCCAACAACATTGCAATGTTAGATAATGAATCTATTGATCTGGCTTGCTCACTAAACATTAATTTATAATGAGCTTAAAGAAACTTTTATTCGAACAAAAAGAAGGAATCGTAGAAAAAAAGGTTAGAAAGAACCAAGTTTGGGATGATGATTTAAACGATATTCTTAACAACTACAACACTTCACTTGTAGAAATTTTAAGTAAGTTAACTGGGCAAACTTTTACTGAAGACGAAAAAGAAATAGACCTTAGTACTTTGCCTACTACTGCAAAAAACTTTTTAGGATCTATTATTGAGTTAAAGTTATATTTAGATGATAAAATATACATTTTAACTTCAGCTATTGAAAACCTTAATACAGGAGAAACTGCCAAATATTTTGATACCAGAGCCGATGCTACTGCGTATTGGACTTTGTTAGATGGAGCAGGAAATACTCCTGCAGAAACTTTTAAATTCCAAATTGGGGATACGGAATATCACAGATTTGATGCTTCTGTAACTCCAGAGAGAACAACTAAGGTTGGGGATGTTATTCAGCTAACAGATGATGCAAATGATGTAGATCAAGATAAGGGAGCGAAGGTTAGTATTGTAAAAGAAAACAGGAGTAGAATAGAGTTAATAAATGATGCTACTACTATTACAACTGGTAAAAACTTACTAGATTCTCGACCTAGCAATATGATTGATGGTTATAGAATTAAGGTTGCTTTAACAGGTTATGACCCTATTGGGGCAGCTACATTGATTGCGACTAAACCTATTCGTTTGGAATATGGGGAAACCTATTTTATTAGTGGTGATGGTTTGGCTCACGAAACCCCTAGAGCGTTGTTTTTAGAGAGTCCTGTAGTTACTAATGGTATTGTTTCTGGAAGTGCTGTAAGTGCTAATATGACAGAGATAACAGGAGGTTATACATTTACGGCTAATGATGCCGATAGGTTATGGTATTCTGTCGATGTTAATACTGTGTCGAATGGTAGTAATATTATAGACGGAGTGATTCAGCTTGAAAAAACAGCGATAACAGGTTATGAAGCGTATTATAATGTACTATCAACAGATACTAAGAGTAATAAAGAAATAGTTTCTGAACTTGATTCTGTATCTGAAAAAATAGTGACAGGTAAGAATTTGTTTGATTCGAGAGAAACAAATATGAAAACAGGTTTTAGAGTAAATGCCGCATCTACTCAATTCGACCCAAACTCAGGAACTAATTTAGTAGCAGTTAAGCCTATAAAATTAGAGTATGGCAAAACATATACTATTAGCGGTAATGGTTTAGCATGGGGAGCTTCTCCGCGTTCATTTATGGCAAGTAGTGAGTCTGCAACAACAGGTACAACTACTGTGTTTACACCTGTTACAAATGGATTTAGATTTCAAGTTACTGATGAAGATGAAGTATTTTTTACAATAGATTTAAATACTACTACAACAGGCGGAAATGATGTAAGTGGTGTTGTAATGCTAGAAGATGGTAGTGAAGTAACAGAATATGAAGATTATTATTTAAAATTCTCAACAGATGAAGAATTAGGAGTTGATGCTGTTGCTGTTAATAAGATTCACAACATTGTTCCTGTTATTCAAGATACTCATAAGAAATTCCCTTTATTTTTTAATCACAATTTAAAACGTGATAAAAATATAAATGTAGTATTACTAGGAGATAGCATAACTGCAAGAGATTATCACACTACTTATTTTAGTGAGGAAGAACAAACAAAACGACCTCCTTTGATGGTTAGTAAAAATATAGGGTCTGCAATTTTTGACAAATTAACGTGGCAAAATGTTGAGTATTCGAGATGGGATAGGTCTAGCGAGTTTACAGAATCAGCAGCTACATTTGTAACTGTGGAATCAAATAATCTACCATCACAAGGAATATCACAAGGTAATGGTTCGGGTGGCGATGAGTGGTATGACATAGGAGATAGACCATCTGATACAAGAATTTATACAGGTACAGCATTAGCAAGTGTTGAATTTACTATACCTGAAGATTTCTATACTTTTAACTGGATTTATAGAACTGATTTAAAAGGTTGTGAAAATGTTACTGTTACAGTTGATGAGGGTAACGGAAAAGTAGAAGTCTTTAATGGTTCTACATGGGTTGAAGCTAATGGTTATGTAATGTCGATGCGTCATCCTGGTGCTGTTGCGAATAGAATCAATACTAAATTTCAAGAGCGTTTAAGGTTTAGAACTTGTGATGTATATGATGGTGGTAGTTTTGATGAGCGTACAGGCTCTAAGACTATTACTTTAACTAAAAATAGTAGTGATAGTAGATTTTTGTATTGGGGGATTGAGAAATCAAAAGAGCCTTATATTGTTACAGTTATTAACTCTGCAAGAGGTGGAGAGAATATTGCAAGTATGCTTCCTGCAATGAATGATGATTTTTACGATTGGACGGAAACTCCTAATAGTTTTACTTTTTTAATTCACGAAATCTATTTTAATCAAGGTCAAAATGTATATAATGATAGTAAGTCTATTAATGATTTCTTAAATGAATGGGATGATTATTTCTATTCAGAATCTAACTCTTATTCATTTAGAGAGAAAAGCAAGGTATCGACTATTCCATGGCAGAAATACGAAGCCTTACAATGGAATCCAAACTTTACAGTGGGTGGCGGTGGAATTTCAACCACAGAACCTTATGGTTTTAAGACTTGGGATAATGCTACTGACCATCAAAAAACTATACTTGATAACTTTATGTGTTATCTATATCAATATACAGACACGTATAGCGATGAAGTAGGTGTTGCAATGGTAAATACAACTAAAGCATTACTCAATGAAGCTAAGGCTAAGTTTGGGGATGAGTGGTATAAAGCATTTCAATCCACAGGAGTAAAAGGAGAAAGCTTCTTAAATGATATTACACACCCTAACGATTATGGAGTAAAAGTTATTTCTAGTTTTATTAATGCATGGTTCGAGAATAGCTTTATTTAAAAATAACAAACCCCTAGTCTTTAATTAGGCTAGGGTTAATATCAAAATCACATGAACCAAAACTGTTTTCAAATATATTTTTATCCTGTTTTTAAATACGTAAAAAGCGGTTGGATAGTGGCTTCGGAAAATAATGGAGTTGCAATTTTTAAAAGTTCCTTTTGGATTACTTTTTACCAAATCATTAAGCATATTTATGGTATTGAAGTTTTTGGAGTGGATAATCTATTAATATTATTAGTACTACTTACTATTTGGGTAGATGCTAGATATGGTATTAAAAAATCTAAAAAACAATCCAAAATGGCTTTTTTAGAATCAAAAAACTATGCGATTGGAAGTCCAGAACATAAAAAGTTTTTAAGGATTTATGAACTAAAAAAGTTTCAGTTTAAAAAATTACAATACACCTTTTTTAAGTGTTTTACTTTTTTGGCTTATTTGTTTTTTGTGAATCATTTTTTAAAAAGTGACACAGATGGAACCGTAGCCGAAATATTAGGTTTTACGGCTGCAGTAGCATTAAGAATTCCATTGCTTATTTTTTGGTATTTAGACGTAAAAAGTATAGGAGATAACTCAGAATTTGTATATGAAAAGAAAGCCCCAATATTTAAAATTATTGATGATGTTTTAGGATGGCGAATTAAAAAACTACAACACAATGACTAACGTAAGAAACTAAAACAGACAACAATGTTAAAAACACATGATATTTGTTAAAACCAAACCTTACCAAATAACAAGGTAAAACGCTATATTTGAGTACTATGAATTTAGAGAAAACAAGAATAACTCCTTTTCCTTTTCCAGATCATTTGGCTCAATTTTTAATGAGTCAGTTAAATACACCTGTGGAATATATAAATGGTGTACAAACCAAAGCTTTACATATTAAAAACGATAGAATTTTATGCAAAACTATTATTCGTTCTTTAAAAAAAAGTGACAGGCCAATTGTAGTAAAAGAAGGAATTACCCTTTACGTTTCTTTTTCTAAACACGTTAGAAGACACGACAAAGCATGTGAGGAAGCTAGATTTACAGATATGTATTTGCCTCCAGAAGCAATTACTTATATTACAGAATTTTTTGAAACTTTATTTCGCTTATGTTTGGTAAACTATATTGATGGAGCCAAATTTGGAAATGATTACAAAAAAGGAAAACATCACAAGAGCATAAATGAGTTTATGAAAAAATACAAACTCCAAAACTCTCCAACTGCTTTTGAAAAATACAATCAAATGTATAAAAGAGCAAAAAGAACCTCTAAATCCATTGTAAACACTACGTTTTAATAAAAAAGAGACTAACGCGACCCTAAATTTCAGCCAAAATCCTACAAAATTTACTAATAAACACAAATTTTCTAAAAGCCTTATAAATAAAGGCTTTTTTTTGTGTCCTTTTGTAAAACCCCCTTAGCAATTATCATTGTAGTATATAAAATACTGCAATGTCAGAAAATAAAAACTTATTAGCCTTTACAGAGTGGAAATGGGCGGTTTCTCCAGAAGCCTTTTTGGCCTTTAAACCCTATTTCAATTTTTTAATTAATGGAAGTGCAGCTGTTTCAGATATCCATCAGAAAATAGAAGCTCGTTATGTTAGATCTGTTATAGATGGTTCTGGAAACGAACGTGGTTATTCTGCAGAAGAACCTGTGGCCGATGCTATTGGAGTAGTAAGAATTACAGGACCTATTATTAAATATGGAAACTGGTATATGTGGGGAGCAGATGAATTGGTGGCCATGCTACACGCTTTTGATAAAGACCCTAACATTAGAGCTATTGTAATTGTAATAGATTCTGGAGGAGGAATGGTTAGTGCTGCAGCACCTTTTAAAGACTTTTATGCACAAAAAACCAAACCTGTAATTACTATTGGAGATACTTGTGCCTCTTTAGCTGTTTGGTTGCGTTGTGGTGCCGATTACAATTTTGCGGACAATGATATTTCTGCACAATTTGGAAGCATTGGTATTGTAGCCAATTTTATGTCTTTTAAAAAATACTACGAAGAATTAGGTATTAAAGAACATGTTATTTACTCCACCCATTCCGAAGACAAAAACAAAGGTTTTGATATGGCTATGGAAGGTAAGTATGATTTAATTAAGGAAGAACACTTAGATCCGTTGGCTTTAAAATTTAGAGCACACGTAACAGCAAGTTTACCAAACCTAAAAACAGACACTCCAGGTTTATTAACAGGTAAAATGTTTTATGCAGATGATTCTTTAGATATAGGATTGGTACACGAAATAGGAAACTTAAACCAAGCCATTAATAAAGCACATGATTTAGCAGACCAATACGAAGCCAAACAAATACAGAACCGATTTAATAACTAAATAATAATAAGATGAACAAAAAGAAAATCTTAGCCTTTGTAAACAGAGTTTTGGGAACAAACTTTGCCGAAGGTGACCAAGTAAACCCTACGGATGCACAAATGCAACAACTAGATGCTGCTTTTCCTGAAGCTTCAGGAACTGCCAAACAAGTAATTGCGTTTTTAAATGCTAAAGAAAATGAAAACGATAACATTACTGCAGAAATCGTTTCTTTTTTAGCAGAAAACCAACCTACACCTACAGCAACTACAGCAGAAGGAGCTGAAGGAGAAGGAGAACCAACAGGAGCTGCTCCTGCTACAGCAGAAAACCAATTAACCACAGCAGAAGCAATTCAGCAACTAATGGCAGGGTATAAAACTTTAGCAGAAAGAAATACCGAATTAGAAGCAGAAAACAAATTGTTAGGAGAAGAACCAGAAGTAGACACTCCTGTTGCTACTGTAACAAAACCCAATACCCAAGCAATGGCTTTACCAAAACACACCACTACTGCCTTATTTGGTAGTAAATCTCCATTTATGGCTATTGCCGATAAACCATGGAATAGTAACGCAGCAGCAGTTGCTAAAGACGGAATGGAAGCTTTTAAAGCAACCAACTGGGATTCTAGTTTAAACGTAGAAAAGTTAAACGAAGATTTTGGTGCGTATGCTAGAAAGTATTTACCAAAAATTATTGACTTTTTCAAAGATGGTTTAGACTTACCTTCAAACTGGGATGTTATTTCTGGAGTATCTGATGAACTTGCATACACTGCTTTGTTAAATGGAGAAATCACACAAGGGAATTCTAGTGGTTTTAAAGCCAAAAACAAATCAAAATTTGTTGCCATTAAAGGGAAAGTATTCGATATCAAAATTGATATGGAATGGTCAGGTGCAGAACTTAAAAAGTTAGAAAAAACTTGGATTGCAAATTCAATTTTAGACAACAACGGTTCAGACCCTTACAAAATGAGTTTTGTTGCTATGTTGGCAATGAAATTATTAGAAAAAGCACGTTCTGAAGATAAACTAAGATTTATCAAAGGTGTTTATTTTGATAATGATTTGTTAGCTAAACCAGGTGCTTCTATTAATGGTATGAATGGATTATTTAAAGTGATTCAACAAAACATGGGTGTTCACTTCTTACCATTTGATTTGCCAGAAATTACTTCTGCAAATATTTATGATGTGTATGAGCAAGCTGCATTGTTAATTCCAGAAAACAGAAGAAACGACTTATTGCAATGGAACCACTCTAAATTAATGCAAAAATGGTACAAAGCAGCTTACAGAGTTAAGCATGGTTTAGAAAATGATTTTGATGGAGAAGTAGACCATATTGATGGATATCCAAACATGAGGTTTGTAGTAGTTCCTCAATACGAAGGAACAACATTCTTTAATGTTACCACTTGGGATAACATTAAAATGTTAATGGATGAACCAGGAGAAGAAAACATGTTAACTTTTGAAAAAGCTAAACGTAACGTTTGTGCTTTTACAGACTACAAGTTAGGAGCACATGTTGAAATTTTTGGAGCTAAATTAAACGATAGTGATCCATTAGATTACAATAACCAATTATTCTGGTGTAACAACCCTAAAGGATTGTTAGATAAAGTATCTATTCCACAAGCTGCCAATGTAGCAACAGTAGATGTTAAAAATCATAACATAGTGGTTATTGGTGATGAAAACACAGCTGCAACAAACATTACAGCATTAGAAAATGCTACAGTAGGAACAGTGTATGTGTTAAAAGGAAACACTACAACTAACCAAAGTACTGTTAAAAACGGTGCAAACTTAGTGTTAGGTTCAGACTGTGTGTTAACACCAACTACTGAATTGCATTTAATTGCACAAGATGGAGGTAAGTTTATTGAAGTAGATAGAAAAGATTTATCTGCCTCTACAACAATTGTAACCTTAGCTGCAGATGCTACTACTGCAGATGCAAATAACGGTGATGAGTTTAAAACATCTGCAAATACAGGAGCAACTGCTATTACAGATATTGAAAACGCAATTGCAGGAGAATACTACACTATTAGAGGTGGTTCAGATACCAATTCTACAACCATTGCCAATAGTGGTAAATTTAGTTTAACAGCTACCATGACTTTAGCTAATAATACATTTATTGAAGTGTATTACACAGGTTCTAAGTTTGTAGAAGTAAAACGAGGATAGCAAAACAAAACTCCTCTTAACAGGGGAGTTTGTTTTTTTGTTTAACTATTAATAAAATCAAAAATGGCTTATATATCAAAAAACTTAAACAGACCATCAAAAAACAGTGCTGGTACTAGAGAGAAATTCAACACTTACGTGTCGTTTGTTCCTTTAGATGTTATTAAAAAAGACCCAGAGACCGATGATAACGGCGTTAAAACTGTAGAAGACTTGGTTTTAAATGCGGGGGAATATGCAGAAAAAATATATGCATCTCCTTCTAGTATTAAAATCACTAAAACATCTGATGGTGATGAAGATGCTATTGGATGGACAACTGGTGTAGAATTTTCTCATCCTGGTGATGAACTAGAAAAAAACGAGTTTGAACAAAACAGAACCAACGTACCAGGTATTATTATTGTAGGTTTTAACCAATGTGGACCAAACCCTTTTGCTAAAATTATTGGAGATTGTTCTGCTCCTGTTTATTTAAAAGTAGAAGGGCAAAATGATAATGAGGGTACTAAAAGTTTATTCAAGTTTGAACAAACTGTAAAATCTACAAGCGTACCTAGATTTCATTATGGAAACATCCCTTTTGAAACACCTGTAGATACTGTAGCTGCCGATGCTACTACTATAGATGCTAGTGCAGGAAATGGAGAATATCAATTACAAGATGGTTCTGCTAGTGCAGCTACCATTGATGCCTTTACCAATGTTACAGAAAGTACTGTAATTACCTTAAAAGGTTCTGGAGGAACAAATCCTTCTGTAGTAAATGCTGCTACAAATATCTTGTTAAAAGAAGGAGCAAGTTGGACAGCCAACTTAAACGCTACACTTACCTTAAAAGCATTTAAGAGTGGTGCAGCTAGTTATACCATGATTGAAGTTAGCCGAAGCTAGTTTTTTTTGTTTTTTAATTTGGAAAAAGCTGTTGCTATTATTTGTAACAGCTTTTTTTTAGAGGATAAAATGTCCTCAGATTTTTATTTAGTCGCCAAACCAACATAAAAAGAAGATGCTACAAAACACCTACTGAGGACAAAAGTCTTAGAGGTTTTCTGTAGCATTTTTATGTTATGGTTTGGCTCTTACAAATATATAACTAAATAAATTAATACGAATGAAACAATTTAAAACAGCTCCATTACCATTTATGGGGCAAAAAAGAGGATTTATAAAAGCTTTTTCAAGAGCATTAGACGAATATCCCAAGAACGCTATATATGTGGATTTATTCGGAGGAAGTGGTTTGTTATCTCATACTGTTAAGCGTAAATATCCCAATGCAAGTGTGGTTTATAATGATTTTGATAATTATAGAAGACGTTTAGAAAACGTACCTAAAACCAATTTATTAATAGCAAAACTAAGAACTTTAACCAAGCATTTAGAACGCAAAAAAAAGATTCCATCATACGATAGAATTAAAATTTTAAAAGTAATTGAAGCCTTTGAACAAAAACATGGATTTGTAGATTACATTACCATTAGTGGTTGTTTGTTGTTTAGTATGAATTATGTTGAAAGCTTTGAAAAACTAAAAGCCCAAACTCTTTACAATAGAGTTCGATTATCTAATTATAATGCAGATGAATATTTGGATGGGTTAGATATTGTTTGCGAAGATTACAAAAGACTTTTTCATAGATACAAAAACATGACTAATGTGGTTTTTTTAATAGATCCTCCTTACCTATCTACAGAAGTTGGAACGTATAAAAACTATTGGAAACTTACTGATTATTTAGATGTGTTAGATACACTAAGCAATACTAGTTACTTCTATTTTACATCTAACAAAAGTAATATTGTGGAACTATGCGAGTGGATAGAAAAAAAGAGTAAATCTGCTTCTCCTTTTAACGGAGCTGTTATTCAAGAAACCACCAACCATATGAACTATAATTCTAAATATACAGATATTATGATTTATAAAAAGATGGATTGATTTTTTGTAACGTAAATAATTACTAATTAAGTTTTTAATATTTATATATTTGCGTTTTTAAAATTTTGTTATGGATATTGATTGGTATAAGTTTTTTTATAACGACTACATGGTTGAGTTGTTTGGTGGGTTAATTTTTTCTTGTTTTACACTTTTTATGATTTGGTTTTTAAGACCTAAAATGGGTATTGCACCAAATATTGCATCAAGACCAATCTCAGATTTCAACCATGCTGAAGAATTAAAAAACAAACTAGATAATGTTTATTCTATAAAAATAATGAACAACTCTAGGATATTTAAAGTTTTAGATTTAAAATTTGAAATGTCTATTTTAATACCAGAGTCTTCACCTAAAGGGCAAAATTACGGTATTAAAAAAATTAATTTAAAAAGTGATAGAATGTGGAGTTTAGAAAGAAAACCACTATTTACTAAAGGTAAAACCGAAAAAGCTAACTATGCATTAATAATCACTGTAGACCATTCACATGATTTAATTGAATTGTTAAAAAAATATGGAGGTAGTTATTATGAATTAAAGGTAATTGCAAAAAACAATTTTAGTGGTATTACTACGATAAAGACAGAACCCTTTACAGACCCTACATCTATAGAAAAAGGACGTTATTATTTTGGAAATACTTTCGAAATAAAAAAATGTTAATAGGAAATTAATTACATTTATATATATTTGTATCAAATACGCAGGGAAAAATCAATTAAAATCCAAACAAAATGAAAAGAGATATCACTAATTTTTAATGAAAAAATTAATTTTAACCCTTTAAAAAGTAAACATAAAAACCACTCCTAACCGAGTGGTTTTTTGTTTCAGCACACTTATTTCTGCTAAATGCACGTTTACGCACTTTTAAAAAGTGCCTACACAAACTCAATAAAAACAAGGTTTTAAGCCTTGTTTTTTGCTTTTAGCACAAAAGCACAGTTTTTTGTACTGTTACAGGTAGGTGTTGTTTATGTGCAGTTAAACAGCTTGTCCTTTTCTACATTATAGGTTGGTTTTATATTCGTTAAGAATCATAAAATAAGACCATGGAAGCTAAAATTATTAAATACTTTAAAACGGACAGAACCTTTGCAGGTGGTAAAGCATTGTACAGCCAATGTGCAAATAAAAATCGTTCTATAGAGCGTTCTTTAAACACCATGACAGAAACACCTGCTAACATAGAAATGTTACAGTATCAACTTTGGAAACTTACTGGTAAAAATGATAGAGTACGTTTGGCTATGATTAACAAGCCTGTACAAGCAGAAGTAAAAGTGGTTAAAATGCCAACTCCTTCAGAAGCCTTTTTTACCAAACTGCAAACGGCACAAACTCCAGAAGAAGCAAGTGCTATGTTAGCAGACTGCCCTTTAGAAAAAGAGGAAGCTTTAAAATTAATTGAGGAACGAATTAAGGCTCTTATTCCTGATGAAATTATTGCACGTGATGAATCTATCCAAAACAAAAGATCGGATTTGTTAAAAGCATTAGAAGAAAGCGATGAATTAACCAAACAATCTATTAAGCTAAGAGAACAATTTCCATTTTTAAAAGGAAAAAATTATCCAGATGCTTATAAAATTTTAACTGCAGATTTAGTTACTGCTTATGCAGAATACAAAGAAAATCACAAAGATTTATTTAATGTTACTACAGAAGCAGAACGTTTTGAGGTTGCTAAAAGCGTGGTAGATCCTTACAAGGAAAATAAATTGATTTGGGAAGAATTAGAACACTTCCAAGCACACGGAAAACCATTAGGTAAGCATCCTATTTTTAAGGAACTAGCTTATAAAGAAGAATTAAGAAATAAATCTGCAGATGATTTATCTAAAAGATTAACTAATGTAATTGGTTACATAAACAGAAACAAAGCCAAAGCAGAAGCTTCTACAGGTAAAAAGCAACAAGGTTACTTAGATAAAGTTGAGCAATACACAGCAGAAAAAGCATTTATAGAAGCTTTACTAAAAAACAGAAAGTAACATGGCTAATTTACCAGAACTTAAAATTAATATCAGTGAAGAAGACATTCGAGAAGTTACTCGTTTGTCTTCTTTAAATTATGGTCCTGGAGAAATAGCTGTTTGTTTAGGTTATCCTAAAAAAACTTTTAAGCGTTTGGCATTAGATCCTAATACAGAAATAGGAAAAGCTTATTTAAAAGGTCGCTTAGATTCTAAAATTGATGCAGATGATTCTTTGTATAAAGAAATGCTAAAAGGAAATGTTACTGCTACCCAAACCCACATTAAACGTTCTGAAACTTTAGACTTTGAGAACGCAAAAGCACAAATATTCGATTTATAATGAGAAAGGATTCCAAACTAGAAGGTTTACACCACGAAATTTTAATGGATTGGATTACCTCCGAAAAAACGGAAAGTTTAGATCCAGAAATGGTTGAGTATTTAACCCAACTAGACAAATGCCGTGGTTGGCATTATTCTCTTAAAAACGAAAACTACATTATTAAGGCTTTAATGGCCGAATATCCAAAACTTACCAGAACTGCAGCCAAAACTAGATATGTAAATGCAATGAATTATTTCTATGCAGATACAGAAATTAAACAGGAAGCATATATAAACATGTATGCTCAAGATTTAGATAGAATTAAAGAATTAATCATTCTTACAGCTAAAGCACCAGAACAGGCGGTATTAGCTGTAAAACCAATTAAAGAAGCTGTTTTGTTACGTGGTTTATTAAAAGATAAGAAAGAAGCGTTACCTGCTCATTTGTTTGAGCCACAACAGCCTATTATAGTTATGGATTCTAACTTATTAAGTATTCCTAAAGTAGATAGAAATGTGTTAGCTGCCCAAATAGACAGTTTTCAAAATGTAAGCGTAAAAGATAAAGACCGCCTTAAAAGAGAAAGTGGTTACACTCCTTTTGAAGTAGAAAAAGCCATAGAAACAGATGAGTAGAAAAACCAAAATAAACACAGATGAAGATGGTTTAAAACTTCATTTTGCCAATGTATTATCTGTAGTTATAGAAATGTTACAACCAAAATTTCTATACATTATAGTAGGTCGTGGAGGAGCAAAAACCACAGAAATACTATGTCGTAGGTTTATACGTGTGTTTACAGAAATGCCAGGTTGTTACGTAGCCTTGGTAGGAGATACTTACATGAACTTAATGAAAAACGTGGTGCCTTCTTTATTGGAAGGATTTGAGCGTATGGGTTTTGTAGAAGATATTCATTATGTAGTAGGAAAAAGACCACCTTCTCATTTTAAAAAACCTTATAAAAATCCTCAGAACTGGAAACATACTATTACATGGCATACAGGTGCACATGTAAAATTAGTTTCTATGGATAGACCATCTACAGGAGCAGGAGATTCATATCAACATTTAGGAGGTGATGAAGTAAAGTATATTCCAGAAAAGAAAATAAACAAATTAACCCCTGCAATTCGTGGAGAACACGTTCGTTTTCAAAACTCTCCATTATACAGAGGTAGAAGCTTTACTACAGATATGCCAAACCCAAACCACCGTGAACACGATTGGATTAAAGGCATGAAAAAGAACATGAATAAGGAGCAGTTAAAGTTAATGTGGGAATGTGCTAATGTTTTAAATGAAATTAGAATAGAACACTACCATGCAACCAAACAAAACAATCCAAAAGCCATTAGAAACAAAAAACGTTTACTAGATCGTTGGCAGGCTTCTTTTGATAAAATAAGAAAAGATTCTACTTTTTATTATGAAGGTTCTTCTTATGTAAATGCAGATGTTTTAACAGAATCATTTTTTAAGGACCTACTAGATACTATGGATTTTAGAGAAGTAAAAACCTCTGTATTATCTATAGAGCCAAAACTAGAAAAAGGGCAAATGTTCTACCCTAATTTAACAGCTAAGAACTTTTATAAAGACAGTTATAATTGGAGTTTTTATGACAAACAAGAACTTACTTCTGGAGGAATTATTCAAACAAGTTTAGGTTTAAAACACATACAACATAATCAGCCATTAGAAGTAGGTTTAGATCCAGGAGGAAATATGTGTTCCTTGGCTATTGGTCAGTCAGAAGGGAATGAGGTTTACAGAGTTTTAAAATTCATGTATGTATTATCTCCAGAATATTTACCAGAGCTTGGTGCAAAATTTAGAACATACTTTGCTAATCATCAAAAAAAAGAAGTACTAGCTTGGTGTGATAGAAAAGCAAACGCATATCAAAACGTTGGAGAAGATGAAGCTTCAAAATTTAAAAAAGCAATTGAATTTGATGCTGATGGAATTGCTACAGATTGGACTTGTACAATAATGACAAGGCATCAAGGTACTATTTACCACCAACAAGAATATGAATTAATGCTTTATATGTGTAACGGAACCAATGGTTTGCCATTGCTAAAATTACCTGATAATGATGAAGGGAAAGAATTAAAATCATCTTTAGAAAAAGCACAAACAATAATTAAAGAAAATAAAGAGGGTAAAAAAACCATTCATAAATTAAAAACTTCAGAAAAACTTGCTTTACACCGTTTGCCATTAGAATCTACCAATCCATCAGATGCGTTAAAATATTTGGTATGTAAGGAAGAACACTTAAATAAAATAAAAGGTGTTTTTTCTAAACCATTTTCTAATGCTTTAGACTTAGGTTAATTTTTTTTCTTTTATCTAGTTATTTAAAACAAATCCAAACAGGGAGACTTTTATTCTCTTTTGGTTGGATTTTGTGCTTCAAAAACATAAGTAAATCTTATAAGAGACTGTAAATCAACAAACAAACCCTTTTGTTTTTTTCAATCCAAGGCAGATTGTAACAAAGTTGACCGCCCCGCTCAGAGCTGTATATGCATGTGC
The DNA here is from genome assembly GCF_001697185.1 of Wenyingzhuangia fucanilytica. Classification (GTDB taxonomy): domain Bacteria; phylum Bacteroidota; class Bacteroidia; order Flavobacteriales; family Flavobacteriaceae; genus Wenyingzhuangia; species Wenyingzhuangia fucanilytica. The sequence goes on from NZ_CP014224.1 coordinate 2,696,335, forward strand.
ACGCTTGTTTTTTTCTGAGATATATGACGAGCCTAATGTTTACAGGGTTTTGTGCTTTTTTACAAGCCAATGCTACCATATTTTAAAATGGGGAGCTTTTTTATAAAACAGGGTATATTTTACTGTCCTTTTGTTAGCTCCCCCCCTGCACTATACTTGTAGTATGGATGCACAAGTAATACAAAGAGGAGAAGCTATAAGACAAATGAAATTGCTCACCAAACAAGGTGTTCCTTTTTCATTTTCTTTTTTTAGTTACGATGAAACCAGAGGAATAAGCAGAGGAGAAATAAAAGTTCCTGCTGCCCTTATTAGAAGCAAGAGCCAAACCAATAGTGTTTTATTGGAATATGTAGATGTTGTGCAACAACAGAATAAGAAATGCTACGAGTGTTTACTAATGACCTTTGAAGGTAAAAACATATATATATAATGGAGAATCAAGTAATAGACTTAACCCCTTCTCATTCCTTAATTACCCAAGGAAACAATGCAGGTTTGTTTGAAGTAATGAGCCGTGAAAACAAACAAGAAACCACCAATGATTCTTCTATTAAAGACTATATGTCGTGGTCTGAAAACACTATAGATGTAGATGGTTTTTGTGTAATTCCTTATGGTAAAGACAATGCTTTGGATAAAGAAATACAGGAGGTTGTTTTTGGAAATAACATTGCTCCTAGATCATTAACCAAAAAGGTTTCTTTATTGTTTGGCCAAGGAGCAGAACTATATAAAACAACAAGGCTTAAAGGTAAAGTAATACGAGAATATGTAGAACATACAGAAATACAGAAATGGTTAGATCAAAATGATTATAAAGATATTATGCTTTGTTCTGCTGTAGATTTTTACTACACAGAAGGCTGTTTTTTTAAGGTAAGAATATCAAAAAATAATAGATCTAACAAAGGAGCTTCTATTACCAAAATTCCCACTATTGAATATTTAGACTTAACAAAATGCCGTTTGGCTTATAAACGTGGTGCTTCAGACAAAAAGCCAACCCATGTATTGGTTGGAGACTGGAACAGTAGTTACACAAACAAGTATGTTGTATATCCTTTGTTTGATGCTAAAGAACCTACCAAACACAAAACAAGCATATACTATTCTAAATTTAAAAGCTTTGGTATTGATGATTATGCTATTCCAGATTTATTAGGAACATTACCTTGGATTAAAAGAGCAAGTGCTATTCCTTTTATTTTAGAAGCCTTAACCAACAACTCATTAAACCTAAAGTTTCATATAAAATCACCGCAAAAATATTGGGATAGTATAGAAGATCAGTTAAAAAAGAAAGCTGAACTAGAAAACAAACCTTACAATCCAAAAGACTTAAAAGATTTTAAGAATAAAGTATTTAAGGAAATTACTGATGTATTATCTGGAGTAGATAATGTTGGTAAATTTTGGCACTCTGTTAAATCTATAGATGCTAATGGTGTAAAAGTTTTAACCCACGATTGGGAAATTGTTCCTATTGAGCAAAAAACAAAAGATTTTGTAACTGCTCAGTTAGATATTTCTAAACATGCAGCTTTTTCTACTACAGCAGGTTTAGGATTACACAATGCATTAGCAGGAGTTGGAGCCGATGGTAAATCTGATAGTGGTTCAGAACAAATTTACGCTTACAAAAATCACATTCTAACAGAAACTCCTTTACCAGAAATGGTTATTACCAAAATTTGGAATATAGCCATTAAACACAATTGGCCAGAAGCCAACTTAAAAGTAGGTTTCTACCACCATATGCCAGAGAAAGAAGAAGATTTAACAGCAAGTAACAGACATAACGCACAAGGATCATGAAAATAGTATTTGATAAAAACGAAAAAGGTTCAGAAGAACTAAAAAGCCTATTAGGTTTTGTAAGTGCAGATTTTAATTTTAACAACCTAAACACAGATATTGAACACGCTACTTATGATGTTATTGATGTAATTGGTTCAGATATTTATAATTTAATTACAGATACTTATTTAGGGGATGAACCTTTAGAAGAAGCAGAGCAAGCACAAAAGACCAAATATGCTAAAGTAATGGCTTTGGTGCCAAAGCTACAATTGCCTATTCTTTGTTTTGCCTTGTTAAATTACGAAGCTAACAATGCTGTTTCACACGATGGAAATGGTCGTTTAACTACTGTAGGAGAAACTGAAAAACTTCCATACGAATGGATGATTGCTCGTGATGAATCTACCCAACGCAAAAGAGCCTACAAAGGTTTAGATATTTTGTTGCGTGAGTTAGATGCATCTGAATTACCAGAATGGACAGATTCTGATGAATACAAAGCAAACAAAGCATTGTTTATAAATTCTGTTAAAGATTTTTCAAAAATCATTAAAACCTTTAATTCTTACCATTTATTGCTTAGGCTACAATCTTTTATGGAAGATATAGAGCAAAGTTGCATTTTACCAATTATTACTGCTTCTGTATTTAACGATTTAAAGACTAAAATCAAATCCAATAATTTAGAACCTGCAGACAAAACATTGCTTTTTTTAATTCAAAAACCAATAGCCTACAAAGCGTTGGCAGATGGATATCAGGTATTGCCCTTAGAAATGTTTCCTTATTCCGTAGATGGGCATAAAAAAAAGATGGCCGATAATTCAGAAGATAAAGAGAAGCAAATTCATTTTTTAGAAACTAAATACAAATTCCATTTACAAATATTAGCAGATGAAATTGCCAAATTAAACCAGGTAGAAGTAGTTGTAGATCCAATGCCGATTTTGGAAAAGAATAACAAATTCGTAGACTTATCATGAATACAATAGAGTTTCCTAAAATAAACCTACAAGTAGATTTACCAGAGTATATTGATGAATTTACGTACCACCAATATTTAAAATATTGTGAGTTAATGGTCATGTTTCAAAACAAAGAAATTTCTTTTTTTGAACTTAAAGTATTGTTATTATACCATTGTTTAAATATGGTGGTTGATGATAAAACCAAACTATCAGAAGCAGAATGCCAAGAAAAAAACTATAACATTTATGTAGCTACTACTTTGTTAGATAATTTATTTAACATAGAAACAGATGGTAATAAAATTAGAGTTACTCACAGCTTGTTATTTGTAGATAACAAAATAAAAAGCATTACCCATAACAATAAGATTTATATAGGGCCAGATGATTTATTTTCTAACATCACTTTTATAGAACATATTGAAGCTACATATGCATTTTCTCAATATGCACAAACCAAAGATGAATATTGGTTAAACACTTTGGTTGCTATTCTTTACAGACCACAAAAACCAGATACTGAAGAAAACAGAATATCAGGTTTTGATGGTGATAAAAGACTACCCTTTTATCCTGCTACTGTAGAAGCCAGAACAGAAGAATTTAAAACCATACCATTCCATGTAAAATATGGTGTGTTTTTATGGTTTTGGGCTGTAGAAGAATTTATTGCCACTGCTACAGAATTAGATGTAAAAGGCCATAAATGTGATATGACTGTAATATTTAATGCAAAAGCTAATAAACAAAAAAGTATTGGTATGCCTGGTGTCCTTTTCTCATTGGCAGAAACACGCGTATTTGGTAACAGAAAAGAAACAGAGCAAGAACCTTATTTAAACATATTGCTCAGATTGTATCAAAACCACATAGATATAGAAAACGCAAAAGCCAAAAACAATGTTAAAAATTAACGAGTTATCTAGTTTTATAGAGTTTGTAAAAACTAAAATTGAATTTAGCGATGATTTATTTATTGTTGATGATAAGGATTTTAGTAAAAAATCAAGAGATTTTAAGACTACAAAAATTGGTTTATTGGTGGTAATTCCTAGTTCTTCTCCAAACAGTAAAGATGTAGATCAGATTGAATTTAAAGATTTATGTAGTTTTTATTTTCTTAAAAAGCAGACTGATAATGATGGAAACAAAGCTTTTTTAGAAAAACTTTCCTTGTGCCAAAACAAAGCCATAGAATTTATTGAGTTAATTCAACAAATACAACGTAACGACTTTGGTTGTATTGATGGTTTTGAACAAATAGAATTTCCAACATTAGACGTTAACCCAGTATCAAACTTTAATGGTTATTGTGGTTATTCCTTAGATTTTTCACTAATCAATCCTATATAAAATGGCACACGACAACATTACACTACAAAGAATAGAAAAAGCACATCCTAAAATTAGAGAACAATTAAAAGCAGACTATTTAGAATGTAATAATAATATTTTAGGTAAAGGAGTTAGGTTGCGTTTTTCTTGCGTAGATAGAACTCCAGAAGAACAAAATAAATTATATGCACAAGGTAGAACTTTACCAGGTGATATAGTTACTTGGGTAAAAGCTTGGTTTTCTTATCACCAATACGGATTAGCTTTTGACATTGTGTTGTTATATGATAACGATGGAAATGGAACATTTGAAGAAGCTTCATGGGATCTATTAAAAGATGGTGATGGTGATAAAATTGCCGATTGGGAAGAATGTATTTCATTTTTTAAAGCAAAAGGCTATGAAACTATACCAAATGACAAACCCCACTTTCAAAAAACCTTTGGTTATAAATGCAAAGAATTAATAAGGCTAAAACGTGACCGTGATGGTTATGTAATTTTTAAATAAAAGTGAAATAAAAACTAAACCCAAATCCATTAGACTAATACAAAAACCATCTATACAAATGAAAAACGCAATCCTAATCCTAACAACCTTGCTACTATTAGTAAGTTGTAAAATCACCAAAGAGACAACCAGTAAAAGTCTCCAGGAACAAAAAGAATTTTTAAAAGATACTGCTACTACCAACTACAAATCTGTAGATACTGTTAAAGTGGTACAAAATAATTCTAAAACTGTAAACCAAAAAGAATCTAAAACGGTTACAGAAACCACAACTCCACCATCTAAAATAAAAGGAGCTGTAGACAATACACAACCTATAGATCAAACCATAGATACCGGTACTTTACTAGTAAACCTAAAAACCATTAATGGTAAACTACATTATACTATAGAAGAATTACAAGCTACCAAACAAACCAAAGAAGTGTTAGAAACCTCTTACCAAAGTTTGCAAACAGAATACCAAGAATACATACAGAAAACCCAACAAAAAGAAACCGAGTACCAGGCTAAAATAAAAGAACTCACTACTAAAATACATATCGATACTACAAGTAAAAAAACCACCACACAATGGACTGCTTATACTTATGTGTTTTTTATACTTACCTGTGTTTTTGCCTTTGTACTTATTGGTGTTGGTTATAAAAAAGTAAAAGATTCTTTTTTACTATGGAAAAATAAACGGTGGTAATTTACTTATAAGTTAACCATAAAAAAACCTCACTTAAATTAAGTGAGGTTTTTTAGTTTCTTAAATAAAGAACCAATTTTACCAATTGCCATATAGCTTCACATATAATATAAATTATAATGAGTTTACTTATATCTTTTAGAATATGTATGAATTTAATTTTCATTGTTATTGCAAGTTATAAGTTTTTTATATTTATTATTCATTTAAAACAAAATTAACTATGGGAGAATTTACAGCATTTGGAATTGTGATTTTTATTGCAATAATTGTTTTTTTAATTTTTAGAGATTTAATGTTATGGTATTGGAAAGTTCCTAAAATTTTAAAAAACCAAGAAAAAACAAACGAACTCCTTCAACAAATTTTAGATAAAGAAAAATCTTTGTAATCTTAAAATCTATTTAAAACCACTCCTAATAGAGTGGTTTTTTTGTGTCCTTTTGTTTGCTCCGTTCCTACACTATAATTGTAGTATGGATATTAGCAATAGAAATCAATCAATCATAGAAAAACGTTACATCCGTAGCACATTGCAACGTGCAGGAAATCGTATTGCTACAAGGCAACAACAAGTATTAAATAAAACAAAAGGAATTCCTAAAAATTTATTACAACGCAGAACCATTACGGTAACAGGTGTAGATACGTTAAGCATGGAGCATTTACTCACTCAGCGTTTTATAGATATGAAAAGATTATCCAATGTTAAAAACCCATTACACGCTCCTATTCACAATAAAATAATTATGGGAGAATACCAACGAGTTATTAATGAGTTACAGTTTGGTTTAACAGAAGATGTTAAAAACAAAATTGCAGGTAACTTAAATATTGAAATCTAATGGCTACAAAAAAAATAACCGACGAAATTTTAAAGTTAGATATTGTTGTAAATGGAAATGCTGCACAAAAAGAACTGTATAAATTAGATGAAACAAATCGTTCTATTTCTCAAACTCAAAAAGATTTACGTGCTGAAAAAATAAAACTACTTGCTGCAGGTAAAAAAGAAAGTGAGCAGTATAAAACTATTTCTAAACAAATAAAAGACAACAACAAAACTATAAGAGAAAACAAAACTCGTATGGGTGAGTTACGTAAAGAAATAGGAATAACATCTTTAACATCCAAACAATTAACGGCACATCAAAAAGAATTACGTTTTGCCTTTGCCAATGCTACACCTGGTACCAAAGCCTATAAAGATTACGAAAAACAACTAAAAGAAGTTAACACACAGGTAAATAAGTTAAAACAAGCTAGTAATGGAACAGGTGGTGTTGTTAATAATTTAAAAAAACACATTGGAAGTACCGGTACAGCTTTAATTGGTTTGGCTAGTGTTGGTTCTGTTATTGCTTTAGGTAAACAAGTTTATAATACTACACAAGAAGTAATAGAGTTAAGGCACGAAACAAAACTTTTAACAGATTTATTTGGTAAACCTTTAGACAATGCTGTAGCTAAAACCAAAGCTTTAGCAGATACTTTTGGTACAGACTATAAAGAAAATTTACTAGCAGCAAACGCCATTACAGAAGCTTACCAAGTAGATTATATAAAAGCATTAGAAGTAATAGAAAAAGGATATTTAGCAGGAGCAAATATATCTGGTGACATGTTAGATCAGCTAGAAGAATATGCTCCTTTAATGCGTGAAGTAAATTTACCTTTAGAAGATTTTGTTGGCTTATTAACTCAAGCCAAAAAAGAAGGTGTTTTTTCAGACAAAGGATTAGACACTATTAAAGAAGGAATGCTTCGTATTCGTGAAGGTGTGGATGGAGCCAAAGATGGATTAGAAGGCTTAGGTATTAATTCCGATGAAGTTTATAAAAAATTACAAACAGGTAGTATTAACTATTTAGATGTAATGAAACTAATATCACAGCGTTTGGGGGAAGTTGGAGACCAGTCTCCAGAAGTGGGTGCTGCTATTGCTAATATTTTTGGAGGAGCAGGAGAAGATGCTTCTTTACGCTACCTAAAAGCTTTAAAGGACATTGATACCAATATCAATAATTTAATAGATAGTACGGATGAAATCACCCAATTAAGACAAGAAGAAATTTCAGTTAATGAACAATTAAATCAAAGTTGGATTAACCTTAGTTCAGCAGGTGGATTTTTAAATCGTGTAATGGTATCTGCAAAAGGTGTTTTAGCTGATATGTTAACTAGTGTAAACGACACTTATTATGCTGCTAACAGACTAAAAGAAGTTACCGGACAAGGTTATTGGTCTGGTTTGTTTACCAAAGGTTATGAAGATTTAGCAAATTGGGCAGTTGAAATGCGTAACATTAGAGAGGAAGCTACCAAAGGAGACGAACCTTTAAAAACTTTAACTACTCATTTAGAAAACATCAATACACAAATAGCTAAAGAAGCTGAGTTAAATGCACAATCTGGTAAACGTTCTAAGGTTGCTCAAAACCAACGTATAAAAGAATCTGCTAACAGAATAAAACTTTTGCAAGATGAAGCAAAACAAACCGCAATAGCTATTGATGAATTAAATAAAGTTGAAGAAGAAAAAGCTAAAAAACGACTTGAAACAAGACATGATTTAGAAAAAAGAGCAACAGAGTTAAAAATTTCTTTTACAGAAGGAATGTCTAATGTTGAATTGCAAAATTTAATTAATAAAGAAAATAAAAGATTAAATATTGTAAGAGAAGCCTCTAAAAAAGAAGCCGATGCTAAAAAATTATTATATGCCAATGCTTTAAAAACAATTGATGGTTTTATAGAACAACAAACAAATGAGCAAATTGCCAAGAGTAAAAAAGGCTTAGATAAAGATTTATTCAATATTCAACAAAAATATGCCAAGCAGATAGAGTTGGCTAAAAAGAATGGTATTGATACTGCAGAATTAATACGATTACAAGGAGAAGAAGAAACTGCTGCTAAGCTTGCTCAAAAACAAAAGGAAGATGAAGTTTTAAAAGCTTTTGAAGAACAACAACGAATTTCTAAAATAGAACTAGATGCAGAAAACCGTGCTTTAGATGCAGCTACAGATGAAGAACGAACTTTAATTCTTCTACAAAAAACAAGAGATGTTGCTAATGCTCAAATAGAAATAGAACGAGAAAAACAATTAGAAATTTTACGTTTAAATGGTGGAACACTTCAACAAATAGCAGATTTGAATGCAACGTTTGACAAACAAAAAGAAATCACCAATAAAAACTATAACAAAGCGGTTCAAGAGCAAGACAAAAAAACTAGTCAAAAAAAGGAACAATTATTAGCCGATGAATTTGGAGCTACAGCAACATTTTTTAATGGAGTAGGTCAAATGCTTGGAGAAAATACAAAAGCAGGTAAAGTTGCTGCTGCTGCACAAGCAACAGTAAACACTTGGCAAGGTGTTACTCAAATTTGGAAGAACGAAACCACGCTTCCAGAACCTTTTGGTACCATACAAAAAATAGGAGCAACAGGTATTGCTTTGGCATCTGGTTTAAATGCAGTTAGAGCTATTAATTCTACCAATGATAAAGTTCCTGGATATGAAACTGGTAAATATAATTTTACTCGTACTGATGGTAAAGTGTTTAATGCAGGAGTTTCAAATAGTACTGCTACACAAATGGTAACAGAACCCACCTATTTTTCTAACGGAGGTTATTTGGCAGGAGAAAACGGTGCCGAAATGATAATAGATAATCCTACTTTAAGACAATTACCACAAGAAACTATAGATAATATTTATATAACTCACCGTCGTGTGCGTGGTTTTGAAACTGGAAATATAAACACTACAGCAAACCCATCACCTTCAGCTAATGAAAACACTACTCAAAAACTAGAATCTATTATGCAGAACCAAACCATGTTTCTGCAATTATTATATAACAAGTTAGATGAAGGAATTAATGCTTACCCTGTTTTTGGTTACTCTCAAGTAAAAGACATGGATAAAATTAGAGCCGAAATAGAAGCTTCAACCCAAAAAGGAAAATTATCATGATAGATATTATATCAGCCCCAAAACCGCAAGAGCTTTTTCAAAACACAGCTCCATTACCAATTGAAATTCGTTCTACTCTAGGAGCAGATCATTATTTTGTAGCAACTATTTTGGTTGATTCAGTAGAATATGATGTACAAACTGTATCTAAACTAGATGATTACAACGCTACTATAGATTTACAAAACGTAATAGAATCTATTTTTATACAAGATTATATTCCTGTTTCATCATCAACAGAAATTGTAGAACTACCAAATTTAATTAAACAAGTAAACATTATTATTAAAGAGTATATAAGAAGTTCTAATACATTGGTAAACACTTTAGAGTTAGATCCTTTTAAGGTCATAAACTCCGAACAGTTACAAAATATAAATTTAGATAACTCTCAATTTTTAAGTATTTATGACAAATACATTAAAGTTCCTGTAGATGGAGTGTTAATGCTTCCTTTTTTCGCCAAAACAGCCTGTACACTAAAGTTAGTTAAAAATGATATTGTGATTTTTAGTCAAACCTTAATTGATATTTATAGTATTTATGCTTTAAATATAAATTTAAAAGCTTTGGAAATTATTGAGTCTGATAATGTTTATGTAGAGTTAAACAGCACTAACCAAAGCTATCATAAGTCCTTAGATTTTACCAATCAAACAGGCTACACTCCTAGTAAGTTAGTAGTAAAAAACAATTTCAATGCATGGGAGTATTTCTACACATTTGGAAATCCTAAAGATACTGGAGACTTAGACCATAAAACTTTAAAATTATCAGACTCTGGTCAGTTATTAAAATATAGAGTAAACAGTACTCCCAAATATTTACTGAACTCTGGCCATTATCACACTTCCTATTCATCTGTAATAAATAATGTTTTATCAGCATTAGATGTACTTTATTATAAAAATAATGAAGCTATAAATGTTGTTATTCAAAACAAAAAAAGAACTGAAGTAAAGGAACGTAACCATTACTATTTTACCGAATTTTTGTTAGATGACAATCATGTTGTTGTGGTTAATAACTCCAACCAATTTAGAGTAGCACCAAGTTTGGTTAATATTAATGTTTCTGGTTTAGAAAACGAAGCTTTAGAAATTACCAAAGCAGAAATTTTAGCTGCTTATAATGGTACAGGGGCTATTAGTATTACTTTTCCTGTACTACACAATAAAGGAACTATTAACGTACATCAAACTTCAGGAGTTTCTGAGGTAAGTAATTCAACCACTTATCTTTTAGCAGATTTTGAAAAAATAGTATTAACAGGAATAGGTTTTGGAGACCCATATACTATTTTAAAATTCAACATTCAAAACACAGAAGGGTTAAGTAATACTGCGTCTATATACTTTAAAATTGTAGATAACAATCCCTCAAGTTTACCCCCATCTATTAGTATGGCTGATGAAGTAGATGTTTATGTAGATGCAAATTCTAAAACGATTACAGCTGTAATAACAGATACAGAAGGAGATGGTTTTTCTATGATATGGACACAAAACAGTGGACAACCAATAACAATGAGCAATACAACAACATCTACTTTACTATTAACTAATTGGACAGGTGCTGGGGAATATGAGTTTTTATTAACCGTTACAGATGTTAGAAACAAAACAAGTACAAAAACAGTAAAATTAACAGTTATGGAATATAAAATAAATGTAGCAGCTAATAAAGGAGGTTTGTCTGTTTATGGCGGACAACCAGGAGAAACAGCAAAATTTAAGGTAGAGTTTGGATATGATGCCATACTGATTGGAGATATAAGTAGTACTGGAGAATCTGAAACACGAAGAATTTTATTTAATGGCGTGGAAATAGGAAGAGTTAAATACACTATGGGAGAAGGTTCTCCTATTTTAATTAAAACAAACGGAACATTAGTGTTTGAAATAGAAGATACGTTTGATAGTGATGGAAAAATAACAAAATCTCTATATAATGATGGAATTGAGACATCAAAACCTGATGTTAAATTTATTCTTACAGGAATTATTTCGGTTGAGTCTGCTACAGGTTCTGATACTGTTTGGGGAAACCAACCATCTATGTATTTTAAATTTTTGTATAACACTACAGCTTTTTAACATGTTAAAAATATTAATCAATAACATCACTTTACCAACAGTAGAAGCAACCGTTAAAATTAAAAAAGAACGAGATGCTTTTACTAGTGATTTTACAACAGCCTCTAGTACTCAGCCTTTTTTAATTGTAGAGAATCAAAATACAGTAGCTGCTTTAGGACCTTCAAACAGGTTTACTAAAAAAAACAAAGAATATAAAGTATCTGTTTTAGATGGTTTTACAATATATAAAGGAATTTTATATGAATTAGAACCTGTAGATGGTTATAGGAAATGTGATTTGGTATATACAAATGAATTGTTGGACGAGTATTCAAAAAAAATACATAGTTTTTTTCCTGAGATTGAAATAGAAAATAATACTCCTAAAGCATATATAGAAGCAACCTCAGTTGATTTTATAGATACGGCTTGGGCAGGTTATGTAGAGAATTTTGTTTCTAGATCTTTTCCAGAAGTATATTTTAATTTTCCAACCTTTAAATATCCAACTCAATTTGGAGAATTAAAAACAGATAGTGATTGGTATAAATACAAAGGCTCAATTAATTACAAAGTTCTAGGAGTTCCTCCATTAAACAATAACGTAGATGGGTTGAATAATCAAAATGTAATAGCTCCTTTTTATTATTTATTATCTCCTTTATATCAAAGTTTTTATGACTACTTAGAATATAGTATTGTTGGAGACGTAGCTAATGACAAAGTAATGCAAAGCCGTGTATTAATACACGAAAATAATTTATTAGTAGAAATTACTCAACCTGAAAATGATGAAACGGAATGGCAAACAGTTTATAAACATCACTTAACTATACATCCAGAACGTTTTTTACCAGATTGGACGTTGGCAGAATATATTAAAATTTTAAAAAATGATTTTAATATAGAGGTTGTTGTTGATCAAGTAACAAAAACTATCAATTTAAACTATGTACAAGATGTTTATTGGAACACTCCTGTTAAAAACATTAATGGTTTTAAGTACAAAAAGCCTTTATACCCAAAAACAAACACAACATCTAATTACTTGTTAAAATCGGCTGATAATGATGATTTTGTAAGTATAACATCTAATGATTTAACTGTTGTTTTTAGAGAAGACGTAAATACAGAAATAATAGAAACATCATTTAAACAAACCCCAGAAGTATTAACTAAAAGTTGGTTTGAAAAAAACGGAGTTGGATTGTCTTTTTATAATTATCTAACTGATGACACCTATCATATTACCTCTTATTTAAATCGAACTAATGCAATTGCAGGAAGTGGTGGAATTGCAGAAGTTTATTTTATTAAATGGCTACAAATGTTGTTAGCTGCTAATTTTTTTGAAGTAGATTTTATTTGCTCTCAACGAGAAAAATCTATATTAGAAAACAGTAGGAGTGTTTATATGGAGAATCAAAGTTTTTTGGTAAAAAGCATTGAATTCGAACAGAATGAATCCCTATACTTAGTATTAGCAGAACTCATTTCTTTTAATCCATAAAAGAAACTCCAGAGTTTAAAATATTAATATCTGCCTCTTTCATATTTCTAGGAATATACTCCTCAGTTTGCTTAATAGAATGGTGTCTGGCTTGATCTCTAACAGATTTTAAGTTGACACCTTTTATAATTAAGTCTGTAATTCCAGAATCTTTTAAACCATACCATTTGTATTTGGTGTCTATATCTATTTTTTTACGCATTACACTCCATTTATTGGTAATGGTATTGGGGTTTAATTGGTTTGTTCCTGGTTTAAAATTATCTGCACTAAAAATAAAATCGGTTGACTTTGCTTTTTTCACATGATTTGCTAAAAAACAGACCAATTCTTTAGGTACAGAAACATGAGCTGTTCTGTTGTTTTTTGCATTTTCTGCCTCTACAAAAAGAGTTTGTTTATTTAGGTTTAAATCTCTTACTCTAATTTTAGTTAACTCGGTTCTCCTTACTAGGCAGTAGTAACAAGTCATACACAGTACAAAGTAATTGATATTGTGCTCCTTCCAGAACTCCAACACCTGTTCTCTAATTCCTTGTGGAAAAACACATCTTGAAGCTTCTGTTTTTTTATTAATTTTTTTAAAACCTTCACAAGGGTTGTGAGCTAGATATTTTTTAGACATCATCCACAAAGAAAGTGTTGTTATAAATGTCATATAATTATCCCTAGTTCGAGCACTCACTTCTTTGTCGTAACGCAAATAGTCTAAAAAAGAATCAATTAATTCATAGTCAAACTTATAGCAGTACAAGTCTTGCAATCTGTTTTCCTCTAGCCAAATTTTTAAATTTTTAATTCTGGAATTGTAGGTTTTGTAAGTGTCTAGACTTTTGTTACCATCTTTATATTCAATGGAAATATTTTTTAAATAGATTTCAAACACTTCATAAAGTTTAGTTAACTCCTTTAATCCTTTACGTTCTAAGAATGGATTCCACCCTTTTGCTAACCTGGCATTAATCTTAACAATCATTTGCTTTGCTAGCTGTCTTCTTAGTGTAATGCTTTTAAGCGGTTTTACTCTGTTTCGCTTCCTTTCTAGTTTTTCGGTAAATGGATTTAATACATAGTACTGTATTTCCCATATTTTGTTTTCGTGTAGTTCTGCAGGTATGTAGTCTATGTTTACCTGAGTGTGTTGTTTTTGACTTGTATACATTTTTTTTTTACAGCTATTCAGTTAAATAGTTGTAAAAAATTGATAAATACCTTTGACACGTATTTGACACGCTTTTTTTAAAAAACCCCTACAAACTCAATGTTTATAGGGGTTTGTACAAGTACAGGCGGAGAGACTCGAACTCTCACACCTCGCGGCACTAGATCCTAAGTCTAGCGTGTCTACCAATTCCACCACGCCTGCAGTTAAAATCTTTAACGAGTGCAAATATAAACAATAGTTACAATTTGCAAAGAGAAATATTATATTTTAGTAGAACTTTAATTTTTTATCATGAATCAGTTACACGACTATATAAACAACAACAAAGATCGATTTTTAAATGAACTTTTTGAGTTACTAAAAATTCCTTCAATTAGTGCAGATTCTAACTACAAACCTCAGGTTTTACAAACTGCCGACCACGTTGCCAATGCTTTAACAAAAGCAGGTTGTGAAAACATACAAATATTAGCCACAAAAGGAAACCCTGTAGTGTATGCTGATAAAATTATTGATACTAATTTACCTACCGTTTTGGTTTATGGACATTATGATGTACAACCTGCCGATCCTATTGAACTTTGGGACACGCCAGCCTTTGAACCAACTATAAAAAAAACAGAAATTCATCCAGAAGGAGCCATTTTTGCAAGAGGCGCTTGCGATGACAAAGGACAAATGTTTATGCATATTAAAGCTATTGAGTTTTTAATTGCCACCAATCAATTGCCTTGTAATGTAAAATTTATGATTGAGGGAGAAGAAGAAGTTGGCTCACCAAGTCTTGCTCCTTTTATTAAAGAACATGCTGAATTGTTTAAAAATGATGTGATTTTAATTTCTGATACAGGAATGATTTCTAACAATCAACCATCAATTACCACAGGTTTACGAGGGTTAAGTTATGTAGAAGTTGAAGTTACTGGACCTAATAGAGACTTGCATTCTGGTTTTTATGGAGGTGCTGTGGCAAATCCTATCAATATTTTAAGCCAAATGATTGCCAAACTTCACGATGAAAATAACCACATTACCATTCCTGGTTTTTATGATGATGTTTACCAATTGTCTACCGAAGAAAGATCCGAAATGGCTAAAGCTCCTTTTGAACAAAAGGACTATAACAAAGCCTTAAATATTGAAGAAGAATGGGGAGAAAAAGACTACTCTACCCTAGAAAGAAGTACCGTAAGACCTACATTAGATGTAAATGGTATTTGGGGAGGTTATATTGGCGAAGGTGCCAAAACAGTATTGCCATCTAAAGCCTTTGCTAAAATTTCTATGAGATTGGTTCCTGGTCAAGATCCAGATAAAATAACTGATTTGTTTACCGATTATTTTAAAAGTTTGGCTCCAAAATCAGTAAAAGTAGTGGTAAAACCTCATCATGGAGGAAAAGCCTATAGAACCCCTTTAGACTCAATTGGATATCAAGCAGCTTATAAAGCCTACGCAGAAACTTTTACAAACAAACCTATTCCACAACCATCTGGAGGAAGTATTCCTATAGTTTCTTTATTTAGCGAGGTGTTTAAAAGTCATACTATTTTAATGGGATTTGGATTAAATAGTGATGCTATTCATTCTCCAAACGAACATTATGGTTTGTTTAACTTTTACAAGGGTATAGAAACCATTCCTTTTTTTTATAAATACTTTTCAGAAATACATCAACAAAATGCATAACGAACACATATATAAAATTGGCCTTGAGTGGAAAGGAAAATTAGTTACTGACCACAGAAATAGATTACGTTATGAACGTATTTATGAATTAAGTTTTAAAAACAAACCTAACTTAATGGGCTCTGCTGATGCAACTTTTCATGGAGATGATACCTTATACAATCCAGAAGAAATGTTACTGAGTGCACTCTCATCATGTTATATGATGTCTTTTTTTTATTTATGCGCTTTAAAAAACATAGAAATAGCTAATTATAGTGATACTCCTATTGGTATAGTAAAAGTTAATCCTAATGGGAGTGGTCAGTTTGAAGAAGTAACTCTTCAACCTTCGATTTCTATAAAAACTGAAGATGCCCAAGAAATTGAACTAGTGTTTAACGAAGCTCACAATTATTGCTTTATTGCTAGGTCTTGTAACTTTAATATTAAACACGCTCCAAGAATAGATTATTATTAAAACATACTTCTCGATACAAATCTCTACATTACATTACGAGACTTACTAGAAGTGACAGAGATTTATGAAATTACAATAATCAGTTTTTAAATATAAAGCGCTACCATTTTTCGCCAATATTTAGCTCTGTGTGCTTCTCCATCCCATTCATAAAAATCGTATGAAATTCCCTTTTCATCAAGAATATTTTTTAACTCATAATTACTTTCTAAAAACAAGTCGTCTTTACCAATCACCAAAATAATATCCAAAGTTTTAATCTTAGAGACTAAATTTTCATCCTGTAAATTTTTTAAATATTGATTAGGCATATGATAGTACACAAAATCATTGTGATAGCCTCCTAATAAATCATCAAAATAACCTTTAGATACCGTTAAATCATAACGACCGCTCATTCCAACAACTTTACAAAACAAATCTGGATGACGCATAGCAATATTTACAGCGTGGTAAGCTCCTAAACTGCATCCTGCTGAAATAACATTTGGATTATTATTTACTTGATGCATTAACGGAAACACTTCATTTATCAAATAACTTTCGTATTTGCAATGTCTATAAATTCTATGTCCTGGGTGGGTATAGGCATCATAAAAAGTTTCTGTATCTACACTATCAACACAAAAAACTTGTAAGTGTCCTTGATTGATTTTTTCTTCTAAAGCTTTAATTACTTTCCAGTTTTCGTAATCAAAAAAACGCCCCATCCTTGGTGGAAAAAATAAAACTTTTGCTCCTGAATGACCAAAAATCAACAATTCCATATCTTTTTCTAAATTGGGGCTATACCATTTATGGTATTCTCTTTTCATCGCTATTTTTTAAAACTTAAGACATTTCTATAAGAGGAAATGATGCTTTGTTATTTTTAATGATATCATACCAAACCTTGTAACCTTTTTTATTAAGATGCAAACCATCTTCTATAAAATAATTATTGTTCGGTTTTCCCGAAGCATCTAACATCGCCTCGTAGATATCTACAAAATAAAAGTTTTTATCTTCTTTCGTTATTTTTTTAATGTTACTATTTGTATAACGAATACTCCCTTCTAAATACCATCTACTAGGACTTGGTTTGATAGAAACAAAAGTTACAGGAATATTTCCGTAATCTTGTCTAATTTGAAACAATAAAGTTCTAAAAAACAAAACTACTTCTTCTGGGTGCCTTCCATCACCTAAATCATTGTCCCCTGCATAAATCATAACAGCATCAGGAGCTAATCCTTTAAAGTTTTTTTTGTAAAACCAAGAACAAGCAGCCAAAGTAGAACCACCAAAAGCAACGTTAAAAGGGGTAAATTCTTTAAAAAGTTTAGGAATGTCATTCCATAAATTAAAGGAAGAACTTCCGTAGAACACTAAACCAGGCTTATGCTTTAATCTTTTCTTTTTTCTTTCAATTCTTTCTAACTCCTCATGATACCAAAACATCTTCCTTTTTTTTAAATAGAGGCTAAAGTTAATCAAAAAAAATAGCTGACACTTAACCTCTTGAAATTTAACTATTTTATAAACCCAAGTTCTTTTTGTTTCTTTTTTGTTAAGCTTTTCACCACCAAATCATAAGAATGATCTATCCATTTTTTTATTTCGTCTGTGGTCAAACCCGAAGACAATTCAATAGTATTCCAATGTTTTTTATTCATGTGATACGCTCCAGTAACAAATGGATACTTTTCTCTTAACTCTATGGCCAAATCTGGATTGCATTTTAAATTTACGGCATGTGGAATTCTTTCCAACCCAGCTAGAGCAAACATTTTATCTGCTACTTTAAAAACCAACGTAGATTGATCAAAGGGAAAAGACTCTGTTACATGAGCTTTAGAAACACAATACATTCTTAAATCTTCTATATTCATTTTTATCAATTTTTCTTAGTACAAAACAGGATACCTACTAATATACATTTTGTAAGTTTGTAAATCAAACTTAGTTTATTTTATAAATGATTATTACCACCAATCCGTATACTCTAAAAGAAATTAAACAATATTCTTTTTTAACAAATGATGAGTTAAATTTACAACTAAATTCAGCTCAAAAAAGTTATAAAGAATGGAAAGTTATTCCTTTAAAAGACAAAGAGTTACTAGGATTAAAACTTAAAGAATTGATGTTAACTCGTAAAGAGGAGTTGGCTCACCTTATTAGTAACGAAATGGGGAAACCTATTACTCAATCTCTTGCTGAAGTTGAAAAAACAAGTACTCTTATTGATTATTTTACGCATAACACAAGTAATTTTTTAAAAAATCAAACATTAGATGATTATACTTATGTAAGTTATCATTCAACTGGTGCTGTTTTTGGAATCATGCCATGGAATTTTCCTCTTTGGCAAGTATTTAGATTTGCTTTTCCAAACATTATGGCAGGAAATATTTGTTTGTTAAAACACGCACCCAATGTTACAGGTTGTGCTGTAGCTATTCAACAATTATTTATTGATGCAGGATATCCTAAACAAGTTTTCACCAATTTAATTATTGATATTCCGCAAGTAGAACAAATTATTAAACACCCAATTGTACAAGGAGTTTGTTTAACCGGAAGTACAAAAGCTGGTAGTTCTGTTGCTGCATTGGCAGGAAAATATTTAAAAAAATCTGTATTAGAATTAGGAGGTACAGATGCCTCTATTCTTTTAGAAGATGCTGATTTTGATACTGCTTTAACTTCTGCATTTGAATCTAGAACCGCTAACTCTGGTCAAGTTTGTATTGCTGCCAAAAGAATTTTTGTTCCTAAAAACAAATTAGCATATGCTATCGATTTTTTTAAACAGAAAATTGCTGATTTAAAACACGGAAATCCTTTAGATAGTAACACCCAAATAGGCCCTATTTCTAAAGCTGAATTTTTACCTGTTTTACAAAATCAAGTAGAAGAAACTATTAAAAATGGTGCTGAATTAATTGTAGGAGGAAAAATAAACGAACCTTTTTACCAAACTACTTTATTAGTGGTTAACAAGGAAAACCCTATGTTAAAAGAGGAAATTTTTGGTCCTGTAATTTGTATCATTCCTTATGAAAACATCGATAATTTAATTGATGATGTTAACAATTCTGACTACGGATTAGGAACTGCTATTTGGACAAAAAACATTGAAAAAGCCAAAACATTAGCCAAAAAAATAGAAGTAGGTTATGTATCTATAAATTTTAAAGTAACAAGCGATCCTAAGTTTCCTTTTGGAGGAATTAAAAAATCTGGTTACGGAAAAGAATTAGGAGAACATGGTTTAAAAACTTTTTTAAATGCAAAAACCAATACCGTTGCTTAAACCCAAAACAATTCACTAGCAATTCCATCGGCTAAAAACTTTCCTTTTTGTGTAGTTTTTAGCTGATTTTGTTTTAACACTAAAGTTCCGTTTGCTAAAAAAGGTTCAACCTGTTTTTCTAAAAAAGCACTTGTTTCCAAACCAAAATCTTTAGAAATCTTGTTTAAAGAAACACCCCAAATGGTTCTTAAACCTGTCATGATATATTCGTTATACCTATCTTTAATCGTTAATATTTCTTGAGTAGATGGCAATTGATTTTCTGATAAAGATTTAATGTATTTGGTATTATTGGCTACATTCCAACTCCTAATATCTCCATTAAAAGAATGTGCTGAAGGTCCAAAACCTAAATAAGATTTACCTAACCAATAAGAAGTATTGTGTTTAGAATAAGCATTAGGTTTTCCAAAGTTTGAGATTTCATAATGATCAAATCCCGATTGGGTTAACAGCTCAACCAAAATATCAAAATGTTGTGCAGCCAAACTTTCATCAACAGCAGGATATTTTCCTTTTTTAATAAAATCTGCCAAAGCGGTTCCTTCTTCCACCGTTAAAGCGTATGAGGAAATATGTGAAATTCCAAAATCTAAGGCTTGCTGAATATTTTGTTTCCATTCCTGATTAGACAAACCAGGTATTCCATACATCAAATCAATAGTAATATTATCAAAATACTGAGTAGCTGTTTGCAAACATTGTTTGACTTCTTGTGCATTGTGTGCCCTATTCATCATCTGCAATTCTTTTTCTCCAAAAGATTGCACTCCAATACTCAACCTATTGATTTCTGTTTGGGCTAACTCTTTTATTTTATCATCTGTTAAATCATCAGGATTGGCTTCTAAAGTAATTTCGGGAACCTGAATCACTTCATAATTTTCCCTAAGCATTTTGATGATGTTTTTAATTTCATCAACGGCTAAAATACTTGGCGTTCCTCCTCCAAAATAAATGGTTTCTACTATTTTGTCTTTAAACTCATCAGCTCTTAAAATAATTTCTTGTGCCAATGCTTTTAATAAAGGTTCTTTATTTTTTAAAGAAGTAGAAAAATGAAAATCGCAATAATGACATGCTTTTTTACAAAACGGAATGTGCAAATAAATACCTGCCATTTTTAATGGTTAATGGTTAATGGTTAATGGTTAATGGTTAAAAATTGCCTTTTTACTTGATAACTTTCAACTTGATCACTAAAAAATCACTTTACTATCTTACTTTCATTCTGACTCACAAAACTTGCCCAGCCACTATAGTTTTTTCCACCAACTTTTACTCCACTATTAAAAAAGTGACAAACAGCTGCTGCCAAACCATCTGTAGCATCTAAGTTTTTAGGCAGAGTTTTTAAATCTAATAAACTTTTTAGCATTAAAGCAACTTGTTCTTTACTAGCATTTCCATTACCCGTAATAGCCATTTTAATTTTTTTTGGTAAATATTCTGTTACCGGAATATCTCTAGACAAACCCGCTGCCATGGCAACTCCTTGTGCCCTACCCAACTTTAACATAGATTGAACGTTCTTACCAAAAAACGGAGCTTCAATAGCCAGTTCATCAGGATGATAAGTATCAATCAACTCTATGGTTCGTTCAAAAATCAATCGTAATTTAACATAAGGATCGCTGTATTTACTTAACAGCAATTCGTTCATTTGAACAAATTCCATTTTTTTCCCTACAACCTTAATTACTCCAAACCCCATAATAGTGGTTCCCGGGTCTATACCTAATATGATTTTTTCTACAGCCAATAAAGTGGATTTAACTATTTTAGCAAAGATAGCTAAATTGAACGCTACCATAGTGCATGCTTAAATCAATTCGTAAACATTTTACTTTGCTTAATTCCATATTAAAATATGTGGTAAGTTTTGCTGCCTTATTTTATATAGGTTATAGAATTGTAAGTACAAATTTTAGCTCCGCTGATCTTTATGAATTTTTAAACCCAATTACCTTATTTTTTATTATTCTTTTGTCTTTTGGAAATTGGACTTTTGAAATTTTAAAATGGAAAATTGTAATTCAAACTTTTAATAAAATTTCTTTTAAAAAAGCTACCTACGAAACTTTAGTGGCTTACACCTATGGATTAATCACTCCTTTTAACTCTGGAAATTATTTTAAAAAGATTCTTTTTTACTCCAAAGAGCACAGCAAAAAAATTGTGTTTTTAAATTTATCCAAAGGAATTTATCAAATGATGACCACCCTAATTTTTGGAAGTTGGGGAATTTATTATTTAATAGACAACATTGATGCTAGAGCTTTTAATCAAAAAACTTTTTTAATGATTACTAGCTGCATAGGATCGATTGTTTTTATTGTTTTTAGAAAAAAAATTATAGCTTATATTAAAAGTATTCCTTTAACAATTCACTTTCAATTGTTTTTGTTTTCCATCATCAAATTTATTTTCTTTTCATTTTTATTGATGGTATTGTTACATCAAAAAAAATTAAACTTTATAGCATTGTACGCAGGAATTTGTGCTGTTTATTTGTTGAGTTCCTTATTACCTATTTTAAATATTTTAGATTTTGCTATTAAAGGAAGTGTGGCTTTGTTTGTATTAAATCCTTTAGGATATTCTGAAGCAAACATTTTAATTGCTTATTTTATTTTGTGGATTTGCAATCACGCAGCTCCTGCAATTACTGGGAGTTTTTTACAGTTTTATCAACTTAAAAACAAAACTGTATGATGTTCATTATTTGCTTTTATTCTTTTATCATTCTACTATTTACAATAGGATTAATTCGTTTGCCTAAAACAAAAATTGATAAAACTTTAGATCAACAAAAATTTAGCATCGTAATTCCTTTTAGGAATGAAGAAAATTCTTTGAACACACTTTTAATAAGTATTAAAAACCTTACTTATAATTCAGAAAATTTTGAAGTTCTTTTAATTGATGATGAATCTACAGACAACTCTGTAAACACAATTAAAAAATGGCAAGATGAGCTTACAAACATCCAAATATTAAAGAATCAACGAGTAAGTAATTCTCCTAAAAAAGATGCCATACAAGTAGGTATAAAATCTGCAAAATTTGATTTTATCATTACTACCGATGCAGATTGCGAATTACCTAAAAACTGGCTACAAGCCTACAATACCATCATTCAAAAAAAACAGAGTTTATTTGTGGCTGGCCCTATTGTACTCCGTAGCCAAAAAAGTTTTGTAGAACAATATCAAAAATATGACAGTTTAAGTTTAATTGGAATTACCATGGGAAGTTTTGGACTTCATTACCCTATTATGTGTAACGCTGCCAATATGGGTTTTGATAAAAAAGCTTATTTACAAATACAATTCCAACACAATAATATTGCTAGTGGTGATGATATTTTTACTTTGGAAAACTTTGTAAAAACCTTTCCTAAAAAAGTACATTATTTAAATAGTGTTGAAGCAATTGTAAGTACAAAAGCAGAAAGCAATTGGAAAAATGTAATTCAACAACGCATCCGTTGGGCAGCTAAAAGCACGCATTATAAAAATTTATTTACCAAACTTGTAGGGTTTATTGTTTTAATCACCCAATTAGCCATTGTTTTAGGATGCTTCCTAAATCTAACTCTCACATTTTATATATGGTTTATAAAAATCAGTATTGATTTCATCATTATTTTAATGACAAGCAAAAAACTATCACAAAAAATAAGCTTTGTACAATACTTATTTATGGCAATACTTTATCCTTTTTTAAATACTTATATAGGAATTAAAGCCCTTTTTGGTGGCTATACTTGGAAAGAAAGAAACTTTAAACGTTAATTATTTGTTTAAAAACTGAGCTATTAAAGCATCCGCATTTTTTAACAAATACAACACCAAAAACAAAACAGCAACTAATAAAATTACTCTAAGTCTATTTGGTTTTTTCCTTTTAGGTCTTGTAAACTCTGTCATTTTAACTATTTTTTGTTCCTCTTAACATTTCTCTTTTTCCTGGAGGCCCAGGCAATCTTTCTACTGCAAAACCTACAGTTTGCATGGCTCTACGCACACTTCCTTTGGCTGCATAGGTTACTATTTTTCCGCCAGGTTTTAAAGCGGTATACATCAAAGCAAAAATTTCTTCAGTCCACAAATCTGGTTGAACTCTAGCGCCAAAAGCATCAAAATAAATCAAATCAAAAGCATCTACATCATGTAAATTATGAAAAAACATTTGACGTTTGGTCAAGGTAAAATTTGGAGTAACCTCTTGTGGTTTGTTCCAAGGAGTTAAATGCATCTCCTCAAACTTATGCGATAAATTCCTAGTATCTAGTTCCGACACATAATTTAAAGCCAACAACTCATCTTCTCTAACCGGATAAGCTTCTACCCCAACATAATTAATTTGTCGTTGATCTTTAGCTGTTTCTAGCAAAGTAATAAAAGCATTTAAGCCTGTTCCAAAGCCAATTTCAAGAATAGAAAAATCATCTTTTTCTATGGATTTGTACCCCATTTCAATAAACACATGATAAGCCTCTTGGATAGCACCATGCGAGGAATGATAATTTTCGTTCCATGCAGGGAGGTGAATCGTTGTAGACCCGTCAGATGTGATGATAATTTGTCTTTTCAAAACTATTGAATTATACGAGCAAATATAGGTATTAATATACTTTGTTAAAAAGTCTTTTTATTGCATACATTACAATTTTTATATTTACTTTTGTTCTTCATAAATATATTTTTTTACAAACGAAATCATGGGGATTAACAACCAGAACATCACGATTAAAAAATCTACTACCACAAAAATTAATGAGGTAGATTTTAGCAATTTATCGTTTGGAGAAAACTTTACAGATCACATGTTTGAATGTGATTATATTGATGGAGAGTGGACAAACGCTCAGATTAGACCATACGGTCCTATTTCTTTAGACCCATCAGCTAAAGTTTTCCATTACGGTCAAGCAATTTTTGAAGGAATGAAAGCCTACAAGTCTGTCGATGGTGCCGTCTGGTTATTTAGACCTGAAGACAACTTAATCAGATTAAACAAATCTGCTGTTCGTTTGGCCATTCCTGAATTCCCTAAAGATTTATTTTTTGATGGAATGGAATTGTTGTTAAACATTGATAAAGAATGGATACAAACTACAGAGGGAAGCTCTATGTACATCCGTCCGTTTATCATTGCTACAGAACCAGGAGTATCGGCTTCACCAGCTAAGCGTTATAAATTTATGTTTATTTTATCGCCAGCACAATCATATTACAGCGGAGAAGTAAAAGTTTTATTTGCTGATAAATATAGCCGTTCTGCAAGTGGAGGAGTTGGATTTGCTAAATGTGCAGGAAACTACGCAGGGCAATTTTACCCAACAAAATTAGCAAACGATGCAGGATACCAACAAGTAGTTTGGACAGATTCTAGTACTCACGAAAATCTTGAAGAAGCAGGAACAATGAATGTTTTCTTTAGAGTTGGTGATACTTTAATAACTGCTCCAACTTCTGATAGAATTTTAGATGGTATTACTCGTAAAAGTGTAATTGCTATTGCAGAAAAAGCAGGATATAAAGTAGAAATCAGAGATGTTTCTGTTTACGAAATTGAAGAAGCTGCTAAAAACGGAACTTTGTTAGAAATGTTTGGTGCAGGTACTGCCGCGGTAATTAACCCTATTGTTAGTTTTAACTTTAAAGGTAACGACTACGATTTGCCAAAACTAGAAAACAGTTACGCTTCTATTATTAAAAAGAAAATTACCGATATTCAAACCGGTAAGGCAGAAGATCCATTTGGTTGGAAATATGCTGTAAGGTCTATCTAAAAAAGACTTATATAAAATCAAAAGAGCCTTTATAGGCTCTTTTTTTGTAAATTTGTACCTCAAAACTAATGTAATGGACACTTTAGCAAAAGCAAAAGAAAACTTAAACAATAAAGGTTTTTTAGATATTGATACCAAAGACACTACAGATTATGTAGCAGAAATCAATCGACTAAAGAAGGAAAAGAATGCAGTTATTTTAGCTCACTACTATCAAGAAGAAGCAATTCAAGATATTGCCGATTTTGTTGGTGATAGTCTTCAATTGGCTCAAGAAGCTGCAAAAACAGATGCTGATATTATTGTATTTGCTGGAGTACATTTTATGGCAGAAACTGCTAAAATTTTAAACCCAAAGAAAAAAGTTTTATTACCCGATTTAAAAGCTGGTTGTTCTTTAGCGGATTCTTGTCCTCCAGAAGACTTTAAAGCTTTTAAAGCAAAACACCCAGATCATAAAGTAGTTACTTACATCAACTGTTCTGCCGAAATCAAAACAATGAGTGATATTGTTTGTACTTCATCAAACGCAGTAAAAATTATCAACTCTTTTCCAAAAGATCAAAAAATCATCTTTGCTCCAGATAAAAACTTAGGAGATTATCTTAACAAA
This sequence comes from Wenyingzhuangia fucanilytica, assembly GCF_001697185.1. Classification (GTDB taxonomy): domain Bacteria; phylum Bacteroidota; class Bacteroidia; order Flavobacteriales; family Flavobacteriaceae; genus Wenyingzhuangia; species Wenyingzhuangia fucanilytica. The sequence goes on from NZ_CP014224.1 coordinate 2,722,244, forward strand.
GAAACAGGAAGAGATATGCTTTTATGGGATGGATCTTGTATGGTACACGAAGCTTTTTCTATTGAAAAGTTATTATCACTTGCTGCAGAACACCCTGATGCAGAAATTATTGCACATCCAGAATCTCCGTCACACATTTTAAAAACAGCAAGCTATATTGGCTCTACTGCTGGTTTGTTAAAATATGCTAGAGAAAGTAAAAAAGAAAAATTTATTGTAGCTACCGAAGCAGGTATTTTACATGAAATGATAAAACAAGTACCTAACAAACACTTGATTCCTGCTCCTGCAGAAGAAGATAACACTTGTGCTTGTAGTGAATGTTTTTACATGAGAATGAATACCATGAAAAAGTTATTCTTGTGTTTAGAACACGAATTACCAGCCATTGAGGTAGATGAAAAATTAGCTGCAGAAGCGCTAATACCTATCGAAAGAATGTTAGCCCTTTCTATATAAAATATGATTAAAACAGATTTTTTAGTAATCGGTTCTGGAATTGCTGGACTTTCTTATGCCCTAAAAGTTGCAACTCATTTTAAAGAAGCTCAAGTTATTTTAGTAACCAAGGCAGAAAAAGAAGAAAGCAATACAAAATACGCCCAAGGAGGAATTGCTACAGTAACCAATACTCATACAGATTCTTTTGAACAACACATACAAGACACCTTAATTGCTGGTGATGGCCTATGTGACGAAACAGTTGTTAGAATGGTGGTTGAAGAGGCTCCTAAAAGATTAGAAGAACTAATTGCATGGGGAACTCAATTTGACAAAACCAACCAAGGTGATTATAGCTTAGGTCGTGAAGGAGGACATTCTCAAAACCGAATTTTACACCACAAAGATGTAACGGGATCTGAAATTGCTCGTGCTTTGTTAGAAGCTGTAGAAAAGATACCTAACATTACTTTACTAGAAGATCATTTTACTGTAGATTTTATTACAGATCATCATATTTTAAGAGCGCAAGGTCACGAAAAAACTGTAACTCACCGTGATGAAATCACCTGTTATGGTGCCTATGTGTTAGATGAAAAAACACAAGAAATAAAAACCATTACTGCTAAATTTACTTTATTAGCGGCTGGTGGTAGTGGGCAAGTTTATGGAACTACCACAAATCCTAAAATTGCTACTGGTGATGGAATTGCTATGGCCTATAGAGCCAAAGCAAAAGTTCAAGATATTGAATTTATTCAGTTCCACCCAACAGCTTTACACCAAGAACCTGCTCAATCTCCTGCTTTTTTAATTACCGAAGCAGTAAGAGGTGAAGGCGGAATTTTACGTAATATTCATGGAGAACGTTTCATGGAAAAATACGATAAACGTTTAGAATTAGCACCAAGAGATGTAGTTGCAAGGGCTATTGATACTGAACTAAAATTAACTGGAGAAGATTATGTTTATTTGGATTGTACACATATGAATCAAGAACAATTTGTGAATCACTTTCCTAATATCACGCAAAAATGTAAATCTTTAGGAATAGATGTACACAAAGACTTCATTCCAGTAACCCCAGCTGCACATTATATTTGTGGAGGTGTGGCCGTTGATCTAAATGGAGAAACTACTATAGAAAATTTATATGCTTGTGGTGAATGTTCTAGAACTGGACTGCATGGTGCAAACAGATTGGCTTCAAACTCGTTGATAGAGGCCGTAGTTTATGCTCATAAAAGTTTTGAACACGCTGTCCAAAAATTCGATTCAATACACTTTAGAAACGATATTCCTGATTGGGATGACACCAACACCTCTTTAAACAAAGAAAATATTTTAATTACTCACGATAGACGAGATATTCAAAAAATCATGAGTAACTACGTGGGGATTGTTCGTTCTGATGAACGTTTACAAAGAGCTGCCAATCGTATAGAAATATTGTATCAAGAAAATAAAGAATTATACAAAAAAGCCAAACTTTCAGTTCCTATTTGTGAATTAAGAAATATGATTACCAACGCATATTTAATTATTCAAGCATCTATGGAACGTAAAGAAAACAAAGGTGGTTTTTATAGCAAAGATTGTATATAACAATAAAAACAATATCTTTACTAACATGAGATTCGTAGCGCTTATACTATCTTTTATTGTTTTTGTTATGGCAATACTGCCATGTACAGATAGTATTTTTACGAATGTAAATGAGGTGACTAATACTGAAATTTGCGATACACATCAAGAACACTCAGAAGATGTTCATGACGAGTGTACTCCTCTTTGTACTTGTAACTGCTGTGGTACTTCTATCACCCTTCCTTTGTTGATTACCTTTCAAGACAATCATATTAATATTTATGACAATAGTTGTTATTTCTACAGCTATCATTATCACTACAAATTTGCCAAAGGTCTCTGGCATCCACCAAACATTAGTTAAACTATTTTATTAGGACAAGTACGTCTTGTCATCACATAAAGTTTAACTAAAATCACTTAAAATGTTTGATAAAATCATAGCTTATTCAGTGAAGAATAAGTTTATCGTAGGGCTATTTATGATGGCGCTAACTATTTGGGGTGTCTATTCATTAAGACAAATCCCTATTGATGCTGTACCTGACATCACCAACAATCAGGTACAAATTATTACCGTTACACCAACCTTGGCTACCCAAGAAGTAGAACAATTTATTACCACTCCTATTGAATTAGCGCTACAAAGCCTTCAAAAAACAGAAGAGATTAGATCTATTTCTCGTTTTGGATTGTCGGTAATTACTGTTGTTTTTCAAGAAAATTACGACATTTATTTAGCCAGACAATTGGTTAGTGAACGATTAAAAGAAGCTCAAGGAAATATTCCTGATGGATTGGGAACTCCTGAAATGGCTCCTATTTCTACAGGATTGGGAGAAATTTATCAATATGTAGTAAGACCCGAAAAAGGGTTTGAAAACCAATACAATGCTACAGATTTAAGAACCATTCAAGATTGGATTGTAAAACGTCAATTATTGGGTATAGAAGGGGTTGCCGAAATTAATTCTATGGGAGGTTACTTAAAACAATACGAAGTTGCCATCAACCCAACGGTTTTAAAAGCCATGAATTTAAACATTACTGATGTTTTTGATGCTTTGGAAAAAAGTAATGAAAACACAGGTGGAGCGTATATAGAAAAGAATCCTAATACCTATTATATCCGTGCAGAAGGAATTGCAAAATCGTTAAATGATATTAACAATGTTGTAATTCACAACCAAAACAACACTCCTGTATTGATAAAAGATGTTGCCAAAGTTCACTTTGGAAAAGCACCAAGATATGGAGCTTTGGTTCGTGATGGAGAAGAAGTTGTGGGTGGAAAAGTAATGATGTTTAAAGGAGCCAACTCAGCCGAAGTAACAGAACTGGTTAAAGAAAGAGTGGTTCAAATTCAGAAATCATTACCAAAAGGTGTGGTAGTAGAACCTTATTTAGTGAGAGATAAACTCATCAAAACTGCAATAGGAACCGTAGAAAAAAACTTAATTGAAGGAGGATTAATTGTCATTTTCATACTTGTATTATTACTTGGAAACTGGAGAGCAGGACTAATTGTAGCTTCTGTAATTCCGTTTGCTATGTTGTTTGCTATTGCCATGATGAACTTATTAGGGATTTCTGCCAATTTGATGAGCTTAGGAGCCATTGATTTTGGATTAATTGTAGACGGTGCCGTAATTATTGTTGAAGCCATAGTACACCGATTGCAAATAAAACATGCAGGAAAAACACTGACTAAAAAAATGATGAATTCAGAAGTTATTTCATCATCACAAAAAATTAGAAGTTCGGCCGCTTTTGGAGAAATCATAATCCTAATGGTTTATATTCCTATTCTTGCTTTGGTGGGTATTGAGGGTAAAATGTTTAAACCCATGGCACAAACCGTCATGTTAGCTATTACTGGAGCTTTAATTTTATCTTTGACCTATGTTCCTATGATGGCTTCTCTATTTTTAAGCAAACATATTACAACCAAAAGAAATTTTGCGGATAAACTTATTGATGCAATTCAAAAAAAATATCAACCTGTTTTAGAAAAAGCTTTAAAACATCAGAAGAAATTTATTGGAGGTACAGTAGCTATTTTCCTCATCACCTTATTTGTGTTTACCAAAATGGGAGGAGAATTTATTCCGACACTTGAAGAAGGAGATTTGGCCATGCAACAAATTCTACCTCCAGGAAGTTCCTTAACGCAAAGTATAGAAACCGCGAAACGAATTCAGAATAAATTGATGAAAGAGTTTCCTGAAATTAAAGACATTGTTGCCAATATAGGATCTGCAGAAATCCCTACCGACCCTATGCCTGTAGAAATTGCCGATTATACTTTGGTGATGAAACCTAAAAACGAATGGACATCAGCAGATAACAAACAAGATTTGTTTGAGAAAATAGAAACTTCTTTGCATGATATTCCTGGTGTGGGTTATGAATTTTCTCAACCTATTCAGCTTCGATTTAACGAGTTGATGACAGGAACCAAAGCAGATATTGCTATTAAATTATTTGGTGATGATTTAGACATGCTCTACAGCAAAGCCAAAGAAGCTGAGACAATTATCAATCAATTGCCTGGTGTTGGAACTGTAAATGTAGAGCAAACGGTTGGAATGCCACAAATTGTGATTGATTATGATTATCCTAAACTGGCACAATACGGATTGCATGTACAAGAGGTAAATAAAATTATTAGAACTGCATTTGCCGGAGAAAAAGCTGGAATTATTTACGAAGGAGAAAAAAGATTTGACTTGGTTGTAAGACTAGATGAAAACGCTAGAGCAGAAATTGATGACATTCAAAACCTATACATTTCTTTAGATAACGGAAAACAAGTGCCTTTGAGTAGTATAGCCAATATTGGTTTAAAAAATGCTCCTATGCAAGTGTCTAGAGAAAACACCAACAGAAGAATTGTAATTGGTGTAAATGTAGGAGATACCGATGTAGAAAGCTTGGTTAATACCATTCAGCAAAAACTCGACAGTCAGTTAACATTACCCACAGGATATTATTTTACCTATGGAGGACAATTTGAAAATTTAAAAGCAGCCAATGCACGTTTGTCTGTAGCGTTACCAATGGCTTTGGCTTTGATTTTTATTTTACTCTACTTCACTTTTGGTTCTTTTAAACAAGCGGCATTAATCTTTACTGCCATTCCGCTATCTGCTATTGGAGGTGTTTGGGCTTTACAGTTAAGAGGTATGCCTTTTAGCATTTCGGCAGGGATTGGATTTATTGCTTTGTTTGGTGTGGCTGTACTAAACGGAATTGTATTGATTGGTTATTTTAATCAACTTAAAAAAGAAGGAATGAATAATATCTACGATAGAATTATAGAAGGAACTAAAGTACGTTTACGTCCTGTAATTTTAACAGCTTCAGTAGCTTCCTTAGGTTTTTTACCTATGGCATTGTCTACTTCTGGAGGTGCAGAAGTACAAAGACCGTTAGCAACGGTGGTTATTGGAGGATTGATCTCTGCTACTTTTTTAACTTTAATCATCTTGCCTATCTTATATCAATGGATAGAAAATTGGAAACCAAAAAAATTAAAGGTAAGTGCTAAAACTACGTTGATTGTTTTAATGTTCATCAGTTTAGGAGTTAGTTCACAAGCGCAAGAAAAGGCCATTACGCTAGAAAACGCCATACAGATTGCTTTAGAAAATCACCCAAAAATAAAAGCAGCATCATTAGAAGTAGAAAAAAACGAATCTTTACAAGATGCTACTTATAACTTTGGAAACACCTCAATAACCTACAAAGGAGATGCTTTATTTGAACGAAATGAACAACAACAAAATCAAATTGCAGTTGCTCAACAATTTAATAATATTGGAATTTCTAAAGCAAGTAATGACTTGCAAGATGAAATGACTCTTAAAAGTAATTTAGAGCAAACCCTTATTATTAGTGAAGTTTCTTATACCGTAAAACAAGTCTATTACAACTTACAATATCAACTAAAATTAAAAGAGTTGTATGCTCAATTGGTACAAACTTATAGCAACTATCTAAATATTGCCATGGCTAGAGCAAAAACAGGAGCTGCAAATAATATTGAATCCTATACCTTAACATCTAAACTGAATGAATATAAACTTTTGGCACATCAAACAGATTTAGAAATTCAGAATTTAGAGCAGCAACTTAAAACTACCTTAAACAGTAACAAAATATATAGTGTTACTCCAAATTTTGAGACCAGCATTGTAAATCTTAAAGACAGTATTCACAATGTTTGGTTAGAAAACAGCAAACAAAACATTGCCGTTGCCAAAGCTAAAATGAAAGTAGCCAAAACGCAATTAAACCCAAGTTTCATGGTGAGTTACGCTGCTCAGAACTATGTGCAAGGTGGTTGGCTAAGTGGAGTTTCTGGAGGGATTAGTATTCCCATATTTAACACACAAGCCAAACAAAAAGTAAAAGCTCAGAAAATAGCAGTTGAAATTGCCAACAATCAATACAAAAGTGATGCTTTGGTCTTTGAACAAGAAATAAACAAAGCCAAAAATCAGGTTATGATATACCAACAAGGAATCACTTTTTATGAATCTCAGGTAAATCAAATCAATCCTGAAATGATTAGAATTACTCAGCTAAACTATAAGGCTGGGGAAATTTCTTACTTGGAATTATTAAATACTTTACAGATAGTAGCTAACAATCAGCAAAAATATTGGAGTCAAATATGGAACTACAACAATGCTGTTGCTTATTATCAATTTATCACCAATCAACCTCAATAACATGAAAATATCTATAACATATATTATTAGCAGTTTACTTGTACTAAGCATTCTAACATCTTGTAAAGGGGCTACAGAAAGTAATAATCATCATGAAGAAGAATCACACGAAGAACATCATGAAACCAATACACATTTAACCAAAAATCAAATAGCAAGTATTGGTTTAAAGTTGGGAGATTTTTCTAAAATAAAAGTAAACGATTATGTAAAAGCTACAGGAGTATTGGGATTACCCCCTAATGCTTATGCTTTTGTAAATGCTAAATCGGCAGGAATTGTATCTGGACATAAAAAATTTATTGAAGGTAATTTCATCAATAAAAACGAAATAATTGCCTATTTAGAACATCCTGATTTTATTGCTAAACAACAAGAATTTTTAATTACCAAAGCAAAGTTAGATTTGCAAAAAATGGAACTAAAAAGACAACAAGAATTGATGGAAGCCCAAGCGGGAGTTGCTAAAAGTTTACAAACTGCCAAAGCAGAACTTGATATATTAAAAGCTACTTATATGGGATTGTCTCAACAATTGTCTTATTTGGGAATTAACACTACATCACTTAGCCCAGATAATATTCAAAAACAAATTCCGATTAGATCTCCTATGAGTGGATATATTACTAAAATTAACATGCACAATGGAGTATTTGTACAGCCTAGCACCTCTTTAATGGAAATTGTAGCCGATGATCACTTACATTTAGAATTAGATGTTTTTGAAAAAGACATTGAAAAAATTAAAGTAGGACAAAAAATTAGCTATACCACTCCAGCCGTAAACAGTATTTTGTATCAAGGAGAAATTAGTGTAATTGGTAAAGAGTTTAACAGTACTTCTAAAACCGTAAGAGTTCACGGACACTTAGAAGGAAAAAGACCTATATTTTTAAAAGATTTATTTATCAATGCAAAAATTTGGATGAATGATATAACTGTAAATGCTTTGCCAGAAAATGCTATTATTAATGAAGGTAACAACAGTTTTATATACGCTGTTCTAAATGAAAATGATGAAGAAACTGAATTCCTAAAAATTAATATTAAAACAGGAGCTACCAACAATGGTTATACGCAAGTTACTCCTATTGATAAAATACCTGAAAATGCAAAAATTGTAACCGAAGGAGCATATTATGTTTATGCGCAATCTAAGAACGGAGAATTAAGTCACGAACATTAAACAAAAAAAACATCTATTTACTAATTCAAAACACTTTGTAGAAAAATTTCACAACAAAGTGTTTTTACTCTCTATTAAAAATTTTATTGTTTAAAAAAAATATAATCTCCTAAACATTATTAAAATCAGCTAATTTAGGCGGTTATGAATAACGAATTAACCACAGTACAAGAAGAGCTTCAGTTTGAAGCTTTGATTGATGGACTCTTAAATAATCAGTACGGATTTACAGAGAGTTTTTTGGATATTGACATTATTTCTGGACTAAGAAACAATCTTTTTAAATACAGAGAAAATGGTGAAATGTATCCAGCAGGAATCGGTAAAAAGTTCGACTATCAAAAAAACACTTTGGTAAGAGGAGATTTAATTAAATGGTTTGATGAAAACACTACCGATAAATATGAACGTTTATTATTAGATAAAATAAACAGGTTTATTACTTATTTAAACAGAACTTGTTACACCTCTATAAACGCATCAGAATTTCACTATGCTACATATGAGGTTAACAGTTTTTACAAACGTCATTTAGATCAATTTAAAAGTGAAAAAGGAAGAAAATTTTCTTTAGTGATTTACTTAAACGAAGATTGGTCTACAGAAGATGGTGGAAAATTATCGTTGTATATTAACGAAACTAAAATAGATGATGTATATCCACTAGAAGGTAGGGCTGTATTTTTTAAAAGTGATGAATTAGAACACGAAGTGCATCCTTCTTTTACAAGAAATAGAATCAGTATTGCAGGCTGGTTAAAAAGTGTTTAAAACCAAAAGAGTCAGAATTATCTGACTCTTTTTTTATTTAGTATACACTCTATTTTCTTGCTCTGCTACTCTAATAAAAGTAGTTCTTTTGGTTAATTCTTTTAAACGCTGTGCTCCTACATAAGTACAGGTACTTCTAATTCCTCCCAAAATATCCTGAATGGTTAACGCTACTTTTCCTCTATAAGGCACTTCTACCGTTTTTCCTTCACTAGCTCTATATTCTGCCACACCTCCTACGTGTTTTTCCATTGCAGTAGCAGAACTCATTCCGTAAAACTGTTTAAATTTTTCTCCATTTTTTTCGATCAACTCCCCTCCACTTTCATCATGACCTGCTAGCATACCTCCTAACATTACAAAATCTGCTCCGGCACCAAAGGCCTTTGCCACATCTCCTGGAGTAGCACAACCTCCATCACTAATAATTTGACCACCTAAACCATGAGCAGCATCAGCACATTCTATAATAGCTGATAGTTGCGGATAACCAACTCCTGTTTTTACTCTTGTAGTACAAACAGAACCAGGCCCAATACCTACTTTAATGATATCTGCACCAGATAGTAATAATTCTTCTACCATTTCTCCTGTTACTACATTCCCTGCAATAATTACTTTATCTGGATATAAATTTCTTGTATTCTGAACAAAACCTACAAAATGTTCTGAGTATCCATTTGCTACATCAATACAAATGAATTTTAAATGAGGATTTTCAGCCAATACAAGCTTTAATTTTTCAGCATCCTTAACGCCTGTACCAGTACTAATGGCAATATAATTTTCTATTCCTTTGGGAGCTGTTTTTAAAAATTGATTCCATTCTTGAGTAGAATAATGCTTATGAACAGCTGTAAAAATACAATGTTCTGATAATGCTAAAGCCATTTGAAATGTCCCAACAGTATCCATATTCGCAGCCATAATGGGTACACCACTCCAACTTGCTTTAGAATTTAAAAACTTAAACTCTCTATCTAAATTTACTTGAGCTCTACTTTTTAAAGTAGAACGTTTAGGTCTAATCATTACATCTTTAAAACCTAGTTTGATATCATATTCAATTCTCATAGAAATGTAGTTTTAGCTATACTCTTAAATTTACAAATTGTTTAAAAGTATATTTCCCATCAAAAGTCATTTCTATTCATGACTTATTAACAATAAATTTTAATAGATTTATCAGTAAATGAAAGAATTACTGAGCAACATAAAACAATGTAATATTTGTTTACCACACTTAAGTGATGGAGTAAATCCAGTATTATCTGCACATCCAAAAAGTAAAATTGCCATTATTGGTCAAGCTCCCGGAAGTATTGTTCACAAAACAGGGATTCCTTGGGATGATAAAAGTGGAGAACGTTTGAGAGATTGGTTAGGTGTAGATAAAACAACATTTTACAATAAACAAATTTTTGCCATAATTCCTATGGGGTTTTGCTATCCTGGCAAAGGAAAAACGGGAGATTTACCTCCTAGAAAAGAATGTGCTCCTACTTGGCATCCACTTTTGTTTGAACAACTAAAACATATAGAAATCATTATTCTTATTGGGAGTTATGCTCAAAATTATTATTTAAATAATGCTAAAAAAACACTTACTGCTACTGTTAAAAATTATCAAGAATATCTTCCAAAGTTTATCGTGCTACCTCATCCATCTCCAAGAAATAATATTTGGCTTAAAAAGAACGATTGGTTTGAAAAAGACAATCTTCCGTTTTTAAAAAAACATCTCAAAAAAATTATTTAGAATTGAACTCTTTTCTATAAGCTGTGGGATTCTTCCCTCTATATTTTTTAAAAGTTTTATTCATGTGACTTGCATCATTAAAGCCTACTTTATCAGCAATTTGAACAATAGTAAAAGTACTTTGTTTAATCATTCTTTCTGCAATCATTAGCCTTGTTTCTAAAATCATACTTTTTAATCCCTGACCTGTATGTTTCTTTAAATAAGTACTCACGTAATTGGGAGACAATAAAAACATCTCAGCCAAATGTTGTTGGGTTAACAAATCTTTATTCTGTATGTTTTTCCTAATATAGCTTAGCACCTTGCTAATTTTTTCTTTTTCTAGTTGATTTACTTTTGAGTTTGAAGTATTTTTTTTCTCTAAATTTCTAGCCACTATTAGCATAATGGCTCCAAAAAGTTCTAAGACTAATGCCCTTGTATAAAAATGATTAGAAACATATTCCTTTAGCAACATTCCCGTTAATTGAAATAATGCTTTTTTATCTTCTTTATCTTTTATAATACACTCTGGAATTGTATTGGGCTTGTACAAAATAGTCTCTACCATTTCTTTCCAAATGGTTTGTTTATCAAAATTTTGTTTTTCTAAAAATATCTGCTCCGTAAACTTTATATAAATAAATGTAGTAGGCGCTTCTATAACAAACTCATGCCAATCTTCTGGAGTTAGCAAAAACACATGTCCTACACTATAATCAAAAGAAACATTATTTAAAATGTGTTTTCCACTCCCTTCTTTAATTAAAATTAATTCATAAAAATTATGAGTATGAGAATCATGAGGCCACGTTTCTAAAGTAAACTCAAATACATTTAAGGCATATTTGCTAAACAATCTTTTCATGGAGTTTTTTTTTACAAAAATACAATGTTTTTTTACAACATATAAACTTAGTGCTCTAACTAATTTTGAAATAAAAAAGAACACATTATGAAACCTTTTATAAAATCGACATTTATCCTTAGTCTTTTCATTATGGTAACTACCAATATTCAAGCACAAAAAAAGCAACAATATTGGCCAAATAATGCCCAATTAGTGATTTCATTCTCTATGCAGTTTGAAACTGGTGGACAACCTGAAGGTGCAGAAAGTCCTTTTTCAGGAAATCCGTTACCAAAAGGAAATTTTGATTTTCCTGCAGAAAGTTGGTTTAGATATGGAGCCAAAGAGGGAGTTTATAGAATGTTAAGGTTGTGGAAAAAACACAACATTAAAGTAACTTCTCATGTGGTTGGAGAAGCTGCTATTAAATACCCCAAAGTAGCCAAAGCCATTGCAGATGGCGGACATGAAATTGCGGCACATGGTATTGCATGGGATGACCAATGGAATATGAGTTATAAAGATGAATATAATTTTATTAAAAAAGGAATTGACACTGTAGAAACCATAACCGGACAACGAGGAATTGGATACAATGCCAATTGGCTAAGAAGAGGTCCTAATACTTTAAAAATATTACAAGATTTAGGTTTCCTTTATCACATTGATGATTTAAGTCATGACGAACCCTTTATCACTAAAGTTCGTGGTAAAAACTTTGTGGTGATGCCTTATACTTTAAGAAATAATGATATTGTAAATATTGCAGGAAAAAATTGGAGTCCAGATCAATTTTTAGCTCAATTAAAAGCTGAGTTTGATCAATTATATGAAGAAGGTGCCAGTCAACGTAGAATGATGAGTATTAGTTTACATGATAGAATTGGAGGCGCTCCATCAATAGTACATGTGGTTGATGAATTTATTGAATATGCTAAAAAACACAAAGGAGTAGTTTTTATGAGAAAAGATGATATTGCCAAAATGATTCAAAACGACCCCAACACTCCAATTGACAATTCCGAGATAGAGTTCAACAAGTAAACTTTATTAGCAATATAAAAGACAAGTATTTAACTTTAACAAAAAAGATTATGAAAGCCATTGGATTTAAAACCTCATTACCTATTACCGAAGCAGATAGTTTTATTGCTTTTGAAACAGAAACACCTAAACCTACAGGAAAAAACTTATTAGTTAAAATAGATGCAATTTCTGTAAACCCTGTCGACTTTAAAATTAGACAAAATAGCGCTAAAGACACTGTGCTTGATACTCCTAAAATAATTGGTTGGGATGCAATTGGAACTGTAGAAGCTGTTGGAGAAAACAGTACTTTATTTAAACCGGGAGATCAAGTTTTTTATGCTGGAGATATTACCAAACCTGGTTCTAATGCAACACATCAAATGATAGATGAACGTATTGTGGGGAAAGCTCCTAAAAAAGTTTCAGCAATACAAGCAGCAGCGATGCCATTAACCGCATTAACAGCTTGGGAAATATTATTTGATAGAATTAGAATTTCTGCAACAAAAGACAAAAACAAAAGCATACTTATTATTGGTGGTGCTGGTGGTGTTGGTTCTATTGCTATTCAATTAGCAAAAAAAGTGGCTGGATTGACTGTTTTAGCAACAGCCTCTAGAGAGGAATCAGCTAACTGGTGTAAACAAATGGGAGCTGATCATATAGTGAATCACAAAGATTTAATTAACGAAATACACAATGCTGGATTTAAACATGTTGATTATATTTTAGACTTTGTAGACACCAATAGTTATTGGGACATAATGGTTGAGTTGATTAAACCTCAAGGACATATTGCTTCTATTACAGGATCTTCTAACCCAATTGCTCTAAACAAACTAAAAACCAAAAGTGTTAGTTTTTCTTGGGAGTTGATGTATACCCGCTCAATGTTTGAAACAGAAGATATGATTGAGCAACATCACATCTTAAACAAGATTGCTGATTTACTAGACAACAAGACCATCACATCTACATTAAATCACACATTGCAAGGATTTACCGTTGATAATTTAAAACAAGCTCATCAAATGCTTGAAAGTGGAAAAACCATTGGTAAAATTGTGATAGAATATTAAGTCATGAAATCGACAACTATTCATACAAAAGGAAATTGGAACGCCCCTTGGACCAATGCTTTAAAAAAAGCTATAGAAGATGCTAGAAATAACACTCAAGTTGGAGAAAATTTATTAATGCAAACTCCTGATATGAAAGTATGGAGTATCCATTTACCTGTTGGTCAATCGTTGCCTTTTCACAAACACAACAAACCCTATTTTTATGTTGCTTTAAACAATGGAACATCACGTTCATATCATCACGATGGACACATAACCGAAACAGATTATAAAAAAGACGACACCAAACATTTTGAGCACTTAAATGATGAAAATTATTTTATTCACAATTTAGAAAATATAGGAACTACAGAATTAAATTTTATCACAGTAGAATACTTAAAAAAATAAACCATGAAAAAAATAGACCTATTTACCCCGTATAAACTAAATCACCTAGAATTAAGTAATCGTTTTTTAATGGCTCCTATGACTCGATCTAGAGCAAGCCAACCAGGAAATATTCCCAATGCTTTAATGGCTGAATATTACGGTCAACGAGCAAGTGCTGGGATTATTATTACAGAAGCCACTCAAGTTTCCTTACAAGGTCAAGGTTACGCAAAAACTCCAGGAATTTATACTCAAGAACAAATTGAGGGTTGGAAATTAATAACCGATGAAGTTCATCAAAAGGGAAGTAAAATATTTTTACAGCTATGGCATGTTGGTAGAGTTAGTTCTTCTAAAGTAAACGGATTGCAACCCATAGGACCATCTGCTAAAATAGCCAAAGACACCAATGTTTATATTTTTAATGGTGCTCCAAACGGTGATGCTACTTTTGTTCCCGTAGAAGAACCCAAAGAAATGGATGCTAATGATATTAAACAAGTGATAGAAGAATTTAGAGTTGGTGCTAAAAATGCTATTGCTGCGGGTTTTGATGGCGTAGAAATCCACGGAGCTAACGGATATTTAATAGATCAGTTTTTACGTAGCAACAGTAATCAAAGAGCAGATGAATATGGAGGTTCTAAAGAAAACAGAGTTCGATTATTAGAAGAAATTACCACAGCGGTTGTAAAAGAAATTGGAGCTGAAAAGACAGGAGTAAGATTATCGCCATTTATTAGTTTTAAAGACATGAACGATCCTGAAATTTTAGAAACCATAATGATTGCCACAAATAATTTAAACAAGCTAAACATTGCTTATATACATTTATGTGAGGCCGATTGGGACGATGCTCCAAAAATTCCTCAAGATTTTAGAGTGAACTTGCGCAAAAACTTTAAAAACACCATTATAGCAACAGGGAATAAAACCCCTAATGAAGCCAATGAGTTATTAGAAAGCAATTTAGTAGATTTAATTGGTTTTGGTAGAAACTTTTTAACCAATCCTGATTATCCAAAAAGAGTAGCAAAAAATGCTCCTTTAAACCCTATTTCTGACAATCACACTTTATTTGGAGGAGGAACCGAAAGAGGTTACACCGATTATAATTTCCTATAGATAGGGAATGCTACAAAACAAAAAATCCCGAGTAAAACTCGGGATTTTTTTATTATTTAATAGTAATTTACTTCTCTTCGTAAACCCCCATGTTAGCGTATTTCTCAATACGTTCATTTACCATATTGTCTACATCCTTAGCTTGTAATTCTCCTAGTAACTTAACAATCGTTTCTCTAACAGTATTAAAAGTAGTTTCTCTATCAGAATGTGCACCTCCTAATGGCTCTGGAATTACTCCATCTACCAATTTTAAAGTACTCATATCTTTAGATGTTAATTTTAAAGCAGCTGCTGCTTTTTCTTTAAACTCCCAAGATCTCCATAAAATAGTAGAACAGTTTTCTGGAGAGATTACAGAATACCATGAGTTTTCCATCATTAATACTCTATCTCCAACTCCAATTCCTAAGGCACCTCCAGAAGCTCCTTCACCAATAATAATTGTAATAATAGGTGTTTTTAACACACACATTTCAAAAATGTTACGTGCAATTGCTTCTCCTTGACCACGCTCTTCTGCTTCTAAACCAGGATATGCTCCAGGAGTATCAACAAAAGTAACTACAGGAATTCCGAATTTTTCTGCCATACGCATCAAACGTAAAGCTTTACGGTATCCTTCAGGGTTTGCCATTCCAAAGTTTCTGTACTGACGCATTTTGGTATTGATCCCTTTTTGTTGACCAATAAACATAAAACTTTGATCTCCTATTTTTCCTAAACCACCAACAATAGCTTTATCATCTTTTACAGTTCTGTCACCATGTAACTCCATAAAAGTATCCCCAGCTAGTGCCTTTATATAATCAAGGGTATAAGGTCTGTTTGGGTGTCTTGACAACTGAACTCTCTGCCAAGGCGTTAAATTTTCGTATATATTTTTCTTAAGATTGATGATTTTATCCTCTATCTCTTTACAAGTATTGGTCACATCAACTTCACTCTCTTCACCAATTATGGCACATTTTTGTAACTGTTCTTCTAATTCCTTAATTGGTAATTCAAAATCCAAGTATTCCATCATTATAAATTTTGGCTAATGGCAAATATAGTAAGTTATACGGATTAACATTCTGTTTTATTTAATTTTTAATTAACATTATATAGACTTAACCTATGTCAGTTTTTAAAAAATAGCTTACTTTGTAAAATATTATAGAGGATTGATTATGGGAATATTTAACAACAAAATAAACATTAGCGAACTCTACCCCAAAGGTTTAGTTGATATTCACTCACATTTGCTTCCAGGAATAGATGATGGAGCAAAAACTATTGAAGATTCCATAGGTCTTGTTAAAAGAATGCAAAAACAAGGAATTAACAATTTTAGAATTACCCCACATGTATTAGGTGGTGTTTGGGAAAATAGTTCTGAGCTTATTAAAGAAAAAGAAGCCGAACTAAAGGCTGCATTAATTGAAAATGGATTTCATGATGTTAATATTCATGCATCTGCTGAATACATGTTAGATGATAATTTTAGCCAATTATTAGAAAATGATGACTTATTACCTTTAAAAGACAAATACATTTTGGTTGAAATGTCTTTTTTTAATCCTCCTTTTAATTTAGATGATCTTTTATTTCAAATTCAAGTAAAAGGATATATTCCTGTTTTAGCACATCCTGAACGATATAATTATTATCATGATAATATTGCTCAGTATGAAAAGTTAATTGAAGCTGGATGTTTGTTTCAGTTAAACCTATTGTCTTTAACAGAGCAATATGGAAAACCTACAACCAAAACAGCCTATACACTATTAAAAAAAGGAATGTATACTTTTGTGGGTACAGATACGCATCATAAAAGACACATCCATTTAATAAAAGAGATTGCTACCAAAAAAAATAAAAAATTATTAACTCCTTTGTTTGAAAATAATATTGAAACATTTTCATTTTAAACATAAAAAAACCTCAACAAATTTGTTGAGGTTTTTATTTTTTTAGGCATTATTAAGATTGATAACTTCTTGTTCTGTTAAATGTCTATAATGACCTCTTGGTAAATCTTTTTTGGTTAATCCTGCAAAAATTACACGATCTAGTTTTACTACTTTATATCCAAAGTGTGCAAATATTTTACGCACAATACGGTTACGACCAGAGTGAATTTCTATTCCCACTTCATTTTTAGACTGACCTTGAACATAGGCTACATCATCAACAAAAACTTTTTTATCGTCAATGATTGGACCTTCTGAAATAGATTGTAAATCTTTTAAAGATACTTTATGATCTAAAGTAGCATGATACAATTTACGCTTGTTGTGTTTTGGATGAGTTAATTTTTTAGCCAACTCTCCATCATTGGTAAACAACAACAATCCTGTAGTATCTCTATCTAATCTACCAACTGGATAAATACGTTCTTTACAAGCTTTAGAAACCAAATCCATTACAGTTTTTCTACCTCTTTCATCTTCCATGGTAGTAATGTAATTCTTTGGTTTGTTTAATAAAACATATCTCTTTGTTTCTGGATTGATTAATACATTGTCAAAACGTACTTCATCAGTAGGTTGTACTCTGTATCCCATTTCGGTAATAACTTTACCATTTACAGTAGCACTACCAGTTTCTATATAGGTATCTGCATCTCTACGAGAACAAATTCCTGCATTAGAAATATATTTATTTAAACGGATTCCTGTTTGTTTTGAAGCAACAGTAACAACTCTATTTTTAGGAGCATTACCTGTTGGTTTTGTCTTGTTAAAAGGTTTCTTTTTAGCAAAGGACTTTGCTCCTTCTTCATTAGTAGCGTCTGCAGGTCGTTTAGTAAAACGCTTACTATTTGGTTTAAAACTTCCAGAAGGTTTTCCTTTACCTCCTTGACCTTGTTGTCGTCTTCCCGACGAGTTTTTATTTGTACTCATTTTATAAATTTTGAATGGCAAAATTACGAAACAATCTGTAATAAAATACTATATTCTTACTTCATTTAATATCCTGATTAACAAGACAGAAGTATCTATTAACGAAAGACTAAAAACCCCCATCACCAATACGACTCTTAAAAAATTATGAAGTAGAAAATAATGTTTGTTTGTTTTAGCGATATATAATAAAATTAAAAACAAAGGCCCCCAAATAATACTTGAATAAAAATAGTACCTCATACTCCCAACCTCTGGAAATCTAAGTAAAAAATAAGTTGGAATTGTTAATAGAGCCAATAAAACATATACATAAACTTTTACTTTATCCTCTCCATATTTTAACACTAGAGTTTCTCTATTGGTTAATAAAGCCCCTTTAGCCCTTTCAAAATCTTTAATAAACTCCTTTAGCAACACCAATAAATACAGGTATAAACCGTGAGTAATAATTAATTCTGATATATTTTCGTAGTACACAAAAATCACAAAAAAAGGCAAAATATCTAAAATAGATACTGATAAAATTCTTACCAGTGGATACTTTTGTAATTTGTGAGAATACAGCCATATTAAAAAAATATACCCTGCGAAGAAAACTCCTGCTTTCCATGAAATAATCATTCCTAAAACAAAAGCAATAAAGTTTAAGGTAAAGTAAACTTGAAGTTTGGTTTTTTGGCTTACCCAGTTTCCTATATGAGTCTTAACTGGCTTGTTAATCGCATCAATAGAAGCATCGTAAAAATCGTTGATGATATACCCTGAAGACACTACACTAATAGTAGACAATACTACCAAATGCAAATGCCAATCAACCATTACTTCTCTTAAAGTTTGATTAACAGTAAAAACAAAAATAGCAGCTAAATATTGGGCAACAGTTAAAAGCATGATATTGTAGCCTCTTACTACCGAAAATAATGCTAAAATTTTATGCCTTGTTGTGGCTGCTTTATTCATAGCTGGTTAGACTTTAAAATCTGTACACCAATTCTAAACGATGACCTGCCAAAGAAGTTTTTGCTTTTTCAAAATCAGCAGCAAATCCTAAAATGTATCCACCACCACCAGAACCACAAAGTTTTAAGTAATAATCATTAGAGTCAATTCCCTTTTTCCATAAAGCATGAAATTGTTTAGGAATCATTGGTTTA
This sequence comes from Wenyingzhuangia fucanilytica, assembly GCF_001697185.1. Classification (GTDB taxonomy): domain Bacteria; phylum Bacteroidota; class Bacteroidia; order Flavobacteriales; family Flavobacteriaceae; genus Wenyingzhuangia; species Wenyingzhuangia fucanilytica. The sequence goes on from NZ_CP014224.1 coordinate 2,741,209, forward strand.
AAATGATCTAAAACTACTTTTGATAGTTTTTTAACATTTCCAAACAATGCTTTTGCATCACCATGTAAAAAGTTATCAATACAAGCATCTGTATGAATAACAAACTCTTCACTTAACATTTTACGGAAACCATCATTTTTCATTTTTTTCATAAAAATGTTTACCATTGGCTCCGTTTCTCCAATCATATTTGAATCTAATAAAAATACAGCTCCTTTACCATTTTGTTGATAAGGAATCCCTACTGACTCTACATCGTTCTTTGATTGAATTAATATTGGTAAACTTAAATAACTGTTTAAAGGATCTAATCCAGAACTTGTTCCGTGGAAAAAAGATTCCATTAAACCAAAAACTGTTTTTAATTGTAATAATTTGTCTTTGGTTAAATTTTCTAAAACAGTGATTTTATCTTTTGCATATTGATCGTAAATAGCAGCTACAATAGCACCTGAACTCCCTACTCCATATCCTTGAGGAATGCTAGACTCAAAATACATTCCATCAGCTAAATCTTGTTCTAATTGCACCAAATCAAAAGAAACCAAATCTGTGTCTAAATCTTTTAAGTATTTAAAATACTTTACTAAGTTTTGATTAGATTTTAACTTATCACCTTCTAAAACATCAGCTAATTTAAACGCTCCTTTATAAGAATTATAAGGAATTGCTAAGCCTTTAGAGTCTTTAATAATTCCATACTCACCAAATAGCAAAATTTTTGCGTAAAATAATGGTCCTTTCATAGTTTAGTTTTTTGTGCAATATGCTGCGCGCAATGAACTCTGCAAAGATAAACAATTAAAATGGTTAATAACTAGATTGTTAATTGTTTAGCACCAGTCCCTACACAATCGTGAATATATGATTGGTCTTTGCAATACACCGATAATTTATTTTTAATAAACTCTTGTACTGGTTCTTTTTCGCTTTCAGGATACAATAAATGTACGTTAGCCCCCGCATCTAAAGTAAAACACAATTTACTTCCGGTCTTTTTTCTATATGCCCAAACCTCATTAATCACTTGTAAAGTATTAGGTTTCATTAAAATAAAATACGGATTACTAGTCATCATCATGGCGTGTAAAGTTAAAGCTTCACTCTCTACCAATTCTATAAACTTATCCACATCACTATTGGCAAAAATATCTTTTATCTTATTGATGTTTTCTTGTGCTTGTATAAACCTTTGAGCTGCAAATGGATGTCCGTGCATTAAATTATGCCCCACAGTACTACTCACTTGTTTTTCACCTTTATCTATCAACAAAATAGTATCCTGATAATTTTTAAAAACAGCAGCAACACCATCAACATAAGGAACTCCATATAAATCCGAACTTCCTTCAATATTTTCGTGCTCGCCCCAAACAACAATATCTCCTTTTACACTTCTACAAGCACTTCCGGAACCTAAACGAGCTAAAAAAGAGGCCTTTTTATAAAATGCTTCTTCTGTTAAATTAATGTTGATTTCTTTTTCTATACTCATTAAACACAAAGCAATAGCACTCATTCCACTTGCCGAAGAAGCAATTCCGCTACTGTGAGGAAAAGAATTTTTAGTATCAATCACAAAATGATATTCCCTTAAAAAAGGAACATACTTTTCTATTCTCTTAAAAAAAGTTTCGATTTTTGGCTTAAAATCTTCTTGCTCTTTACCATCTAAAACCACCTTAAAATCATAAGTACCTCTTAAATCTTTCCTTTTCCCATAGGTTAAAGTTGTGGTGGTATGACAATTAGATAAAGTAAAACTAATTGAAGTATTTTCTGGTAATTGAGGATTTTTCTTTCCCCAATATTTTACTAAAGCGATATTACTTGGGGTTTGCCAAGTAACTTTTCCTGATGCTTTACTTGCGGCTAAAGACTTTGGGATAAATTTTTGCTCCATTGCAAATGTCTATTTTTTGTAAGTATAAACGTAAGTTATATAGTTGATATCTGAAAATTTTTAATCTGAATTTTTATCTATACAAATCGTATTTTAAAGTTTTATGGAATGGTTATATTTGCCTTTATGAGGAAATTAAAATTGATTTGGGATTTTAGAGGAGCAACAGGTTTAGGAACTGCTAAACACCATTGCATACATTTAAAAGAATTTGCAGAAGCCGAAAAACTTAACTTTCATCTTATAGATCACCAGGAAATTAATGAGATGTGGGCAATAGCTTTTATTGTTGTTGATGAAAGTGATATGAAAATTTATAGAGATGCTTTAAAACCTCATAGAGGAGAAGTGTATCAGTAATGGTTAATGGTTAATGGTTAATGGTTAATGGTTAATGGTTAATGGTTAATGGTTAATGGTTAATGGTTAATGGTTAATGGTTAATGGTTAATGGAATTTAGAAATTCTACAATCAACAATTACATTTTAACAAAGTTTATTTGTTGATGTGTTTAACCCTTTATAATAAAGTCGGTCTTCGAGCGGAGTCGAGAAGCCATTTTCTTAACTTCTATAATTCTCAATACGCTATTGCTTCAGAAATTACCCAACCACCTGTCCAAGCATTTTGGAAATTAAAGCCACCTGTAACGGCATCAATATTTAAAATTTCTCCAGCAAAGAACAAGTTTTCATGGAGTTTACTTTCAAACTTTTTAAAGTTGACTTCTTTTAATTTTACACCTCCCGCTGTTACAAACTCATCCTTAAACGTACTTTTTCCTTGAGCATGAAAAACAGTATGGGTTAATTTATCTGCCAACAACTCTAAACTTTTATTAGAAACATCTGCCCATTTGGTTTGTCCATCTATCTCACAAACTTCTAAAAATCTAGACCACAAACGCTTGCTAATTGTTTCAAAAGGACTTCTTTTTTCTAATATAGACTTTACATCTGTCTTTTTGGTTTTAAACAATACATCTAACGCTTGTTGTCTGTTTATACTTAACCAATTTACAATTACTTGATATTGATATTCTTTATCGGCCAACAAAATAGCACCAAAAGCAGATAATTTTAATACTGCAGGCCCACTAGTTCCCCAATGGGTAATTAACAAAGGACCTGTACTTTTTAGCTTGGTATCTTTTATAGCAACTTCTACATTTTGTACAGCTATACCTGGCAAATCTACCAATAAAGAATCTTTGATGTTAAAAGTAAATAAAGATGGGACTGGCGCTACAACATTATGCCCTAAATCTGTTAATAACTTCCACATTGGTTTACTGCTCCCTGCTGTGACCACTAATTTATCACAAGTATATTCGTTGTTATTTGTAATAACTTTCCAACTTCCGTTTTCTAATTGCTGAAAACTAGAAACACCTTCACTTTTTTTAACTTCTATTCCTAAGTTTTGGGTAGCATTTAAAAAACAATCAATAATAGATTGAGAAGAATTTGATTCAGGAAAAATACGATTGTCACTTTCAATTTTTAAAGGCACTCCTCTATTTTCGAACCACTCCATGGTATCACCAGTCATAAACTGATGAAAAGGGCCAAGTAATTCTCTTTTCCCTCTAGGATAAAACTCGGTTAATTCTTTTGGATCAAAACAAGCATGAGTAACATTACAACGTCCTCCACCAGAAATTTTAACTTTTTGTAAAACTTCTTTTCCTTTTTCTAATATACAAACAGATAAAGTCTCGTTTTTTTCTTTGGTATTAATAGCGGTAAAGAAACCTGCTGCCCCACCTCCAATAATGATTACATTGTAATGTTTTGCCATAGGTTACAAAGATACAATCTCTTGATAAGCTTCTAATAAAGTTGGAAAAACTTTTACAGCTCCATTTGCTAACAACTCTTCTTTAGAATATTGTGTTGTTAACCCAACAGCTACCATTCCTGTAGCCGCAGCAGCTCTAATACCGGTTAAACTATCTTCAAAAATAAGGGTACTACTAAAATCTTTTTCTGCTACACCAAGATGTTTTGCCAAAGTTAAATAAGGAACAGGGCTTGGTTTAGGTTTAGAAAACATATCTACTCCCATACAAATAGAAAAATTAGCGCCTGTTTGACGTAGAGAATTTTCTACAAAAGCAGTATAAGCATTACTTGCTATTCCATGTGGAATATTATTTTTTGCTAAAAAACCTTGAATTTCATGAACACCAGGCAATAAACCTGGAGGTGTTTGAGTGGCTAATATATGTGATTGTTTTAGAGTGTTTAACTCTTCTCCTTTGGTGATATCTCCTCCAAACTCAGCAAAATAATTTGCAATTTGATATGGAGCTCTACCAGCATGAGTTGCCTCTGGAAAATCACAAATTTCTTTGTTAAATATTTCTTTAAATGCCGAAGACCAAGCCGACATGTGACAATTTTTACTATCAACAATTACACCGTCAAAATCAAACAATACGGCTTTGGGAAATGGAAGTTTATTCATTTTATCTTTCTTTTGAATGAACATTATTTTACAAACAACTTGGTTAAATAACCATTTAAAAATTTGTTTGTAGGATCTAATTTTGAACGTAAAACCACAAAATCATTCCATTTTGTATAAAGTTTTTCAAAATCAACATAAGTAGCACTAAAACGTTTTGCCCAATGCGGTTTTCCTTTATACTTTAAGAACAATTCTTCTACTTTTTCAAAAGCTACATAATCGTTTGCTTTAGGAGAATTTCTACACACACAACCTACAGTAACTACATCTTCATCGGCAGCATAGCTTAACCAAGCATTGTCCTTTTTTAAAAAACGTATGTCCATTGGCACATGCACATAAGCTTTATTTGTTTTATCTTCTAACATTGCTTTTAGTTCCTTAAACAAATCTTGAAATTTAGAATAAGACACTGTCCACTCTGCCAACTCCATAGTTGCTCCTCTTTTTTTAGTCACGGTAGCATCATACAAACTTCCGGCATGTTCTTGCTTGGCAGTAAAAAACAAGAAATATAAAATCTTATTAGCAATGGCGGTAAAACGCGGATATTTATGCGTGTACTTATATAGTTTTTGAGAAATTTTTCTTCTCTTTTTATAATACTTAGGTGCCGATTTTGATTTGAACTTAAAATCTTGATCAACTTTATTTCCTAAAATCACATATCCATGGTTGGTATGCGGCAACCATAAAATTCTTACAAAATCATAAGTATTTAAAAAGCCATCCAATTTAGCAGTCCAATCTGCATCTTTCATTGGTGCTTCTTTAATATGCAATCTGTAATTCTCTTCACAAGTAAAAGTAATTTCAGAAAACACTCCTAGCAAACCGATTGAAACACGAATGGCATCAATTTCTGGATCTTGATTTGTGAATTCACGAATAGTTCCATCGGCCATAACCATTCTAAACTTAGAAACATATTTAGACAGTATAAATCCGTTTGTTCCGTGGGTAGCGGTAGCCAAAGCTCCACCAATGGTAATTTTATTAATATCTGGCAAGCAAGGAATACACCAACCACAAGCTTGAACTGTATTGATTACTTTTTCTAAGCTTATTCCTGCTTGTACAGTAATCTCCTTGGTTTCTTTATTGATGTTTACAATTTTATCGTAATTAGAAACATCAACTAAAGTTGAAGTTCCTGCATGTATATCAGAAGAAGAAAAACGATTTCCAAACACACGAACAGAAGAATTGTTTGCTATGGCATTGACCAACTCATCCTCGTTATTTACTTTGATTAAGTTTTCGTAAGAATGTTTTATGTTTTTATTCCAACTAACCCATTCTTTATTGGTTTGGGCTTTTTTGGTTGATTTGCTCAAAATATTTTGTTGCTTTTGTTGATTACTACAAGGGAATGGTCGTTAACTATTTAATATCTTTTCGATATTTGGTTTAAAATAATTAGGCCCCTTTAACACTTTACCATCTTCTCTGTAAATTGGTTCTCCATCTTCTCCTAATTTACTCATATTGCTTCGTTGAATTTCATTAAAAACTTCTTCAATTTTATGTTGCATTCCGTGTTCAATAATAGTTCCACATAAAATATATAACATATCACCAAGAGCATCGGCAACCTCAACCAAATCTCCATTTTGTGCAGCCTCTAAGTACTCTTTGTTTTCCTCATCCATTAAATTAAATCTCAGGTTGATTTTTTCTTCACCAATAGCTGCTATAGGCTCATTTTTATACCCTAATTTATATGCGGTGTGAAATTCTTGTACTGCTTTGATTTTATTCTTCATTTGTTTGTTAATTTTGGTGAAAATTAATTTTTATGTTTTCTACTGGACAAATTTACTTTGCTATATTTTTTGTAATTGCTTTTACTATTGCTATGGTTTGGAGCTATAGAAAGGACTTACAAAGACACAAACATTATTACAAAAATACAGCTATTAAAGTATTTATTGCAGGAATTTTAGTTACGATATCTTTTATACTGATTAGATTGGCTTTAAAATAAATTATATTTTTTTAATATCGTTTAATTTATGGTGATCTATAATGGTAAATCCATCTTCATCAAAATCATAAGACACATCAAATTTGTAATCTATTTTTAACTGACTAAAGTCGTAAGAATGTAGTTGATATAGTTTTTGATTAAACGTTTCTTCGTGATATTGAAACAAAATATAAATCTCTACTTCTAACGCCTCAAGTTCTTCTTTAGAATATTTATACAAAGGACTCTCTTTGTCCATTTTATGCACCAAAGTCCACATGGTTGGCAAATACATAATTTTATTACGTTCTAAATTAAGTTGATAAAATGCTCTATTAAACTCTCCTGTTTCATTCTTTTCAGTAATGCTCATAATTGCGTTTAATTCGGGCTCTATCATCATATTTGTTCGTTTGTTCATTACCCTAAACATTAAAGCCCTAGTATCTTCAAAATCACGAACTACTATATGATCCGAAAACTTAATTTTGGCTTTGGGTTTAGAAAAACGTCCGTATAACAAACCTGTAATAAAAGAAAAAGACATTAGCCCAACTAAGGCTTCTAAAGATGAAATTACTCCTGCCCATACGCCATTAGGAGCAATAGCACCATAACCTACTGTGGTAATTGTTTGGGCGCTAAAAAAGAAAAGATGTATAAAATCTTCCCACAAACTCCCTTTAACAATTTGAAATTCTTGAACCCCAATCAACAAATATACAAATCCAAAAATGGCATTAATAAGTACATAGCCCAACAAAACGTATGCTAAAAAAAGACCCCAAGAAATATTTATAAGATAAGTATATAAATCATCTATTGTACGCGCTCTGTTAATGTGTTTAACATTAGAACTTCCATTAATAATAAGCCTTTGCGCATTTCTGTTAGACTTATATCCTACTCCAGGATCTTTTAATATTCTTGCCATATGCTAATTAAAAAAAAAGCCTTGAATAAATCAAGGCTTTAATATTTTAGTGAATCCACTGTTTTTGAAAACTACAATCTTTATACTTTCCGTTCAGCTTTACATAGGTGTCTTTTATTTTGGTATCGTACCACTTTTCTAAAGTTTCTTGTCTCTTTTTTTGCAATGCTAGCTGCTGAAACTTTACATAATCTTTAGATAAATCTGCTTGGTGAGCATCAATTTTATTTTTAACTAACATTAGTTTGTACAACTTTACTCCTTGATCAGACTCTTCAAAATAAACAGAAGTAAGCTCTCCTTCTTTTAATCCATCAATTTTAGCAAATAATTCTGCTCCCATTTTATTCAATTCAAACTTAGAATCGTTAGTACTTCCATTTACTAAAACCCCTTTGTTTAATCTGGTTGCTTCGTCATCAGAATATTTGGTTACTGCTTCTTCAAAAGAAATATCACCTGCAACAATTTCTGCTCTTACAGATTCTAATTTTTCTTTGGCTGCATTTAATTTAGCTTCGTCTATTTTAGGTTGAATTAAAATATGTCTTACATCTCTTTGTTGACCTTTTATTTTTTCTACTTGTAAAATATGATATCCAAATTGAGATTTGAAAGGTTCTGAAACTTCACCTTCTTCTAAACTAAAAGCGGCTTCTTTAAATTCTTTTACAAATTGACTTTCTCTTGTAATGGTATATTTACCACCATTTTGTGCAACTCCTGGATCTTCTGAGTATAAAATTGCTTTTAACCTCATGCTAAACCCATCCTCAATATCTTTTTTGATTTTATTTAATTGATCTATGGTTTCTTGAATAGATGCTTCTGTTGGTTCTGCTTTGATGGTAATTTGAGACAACTCTACTTCTACTCCAAAATTTGGTAAATCTCCTTTGTCTTTTAAATCTTTATAAAAATATCTTATCTCTTCAGGAGTTACCACAACATCTGCTACTATGCTTTCTCTTTCTTTAGAGATTAAAGCATTTTCTCTTTGTATTCTTGTTAGCTCTCCTTTTAAATCATCTAAATCATCAAAACCATACAACTCTACCACTTGATCCATATCTCCAATTTGGGATTTAAAGTGTGCTAAAGTACGTTCTACTCCAGATGAAATTTCGGCATCAGAAACCACTACACTATCTATTACCGCATGGTGAGCTAATAATTTTTGACTCATCACATCTTCCATGATTTCACAATCGGTAACATTTATTTCTTCTTCTGCTCTAGAGGCTATTTCTTGTTTAAATTTTACAATATCAGAATCTAATATTATGTTTTCACCTATTACAGCAGCAACACCATCAATCTTAATTCTTTCTTGGGCGTTTACTGAGTAAAAACCTAAAAGACATAACCATAAGGCGTGGTGTTTTTTAACGAACTTCATATTTTTTTTGTTTTACGGCATCATCAATCAAAATTTGTTCCATTTGATCAAAGAACTTTAATTTGTTTTTTTGTAATAATATATTTTTAATAGTTGGCTTTACATACTCTAAAGGTGCAAGGTCTCCACTATTTAAAATTTCATGAATGTAAATATAGTAAACGCTTTTATCTGCCTCTGTTTTTTCTATCAACTTATTTGTTGATTTTAAATCCCAAGAAGACAATATTGGGAATTCTGTTTTTTGAAAATAGACATCTTTTAAAGAAACCCAAACAGAATCTTTTAAAAAGTAATCATCATAACCAGAATAATCGTTTAATATTTCTAGTTTATCATCTACATCATCCGAAAGGAATAATTTTTTAATGTGATACCTTTTTCTGTTGTTAGGGTCTATATGTATGTATTTAAACTTTATTAAAGTTTCATTTAACTTAAAACTTTCTTTGTTTTTAATATAAAAGCTATCTATTTCTTTTTGAAATACTAAGGTGTCTAACTTTTTGTTTACCAAAGCATTTTTATAATAGGTTACATATAATTCTTCTTTGTATTTGTCTACCAACTCATCCAACTCTTTTGTGTTGTCTAAATTGATAAGGGCATTTTTATAAAGTAACTTTTGTTTTGCCCAACGCTGAATGTATTCTTGAGTGATTTTTAAACTATCTACAATAGAATTTGTTTTGGGTAAATTGTTTTTTAACTCCTCTTTTGTTAATGTAAAATTATACACTTTAGCCACAACATTGGGTGATGTGGCTGTTTCTTGATGGCAAGACATCAAAGATATTATTCCTAAAAGTGCTAATAATTTTTTCATTATTGATAAGTCTTCTCTAATTTCTTTACTTGACGTTTGTAGTATTTAATTTTACTTTGGTTACGTAAAGATTCCATCCATTCTTTTTGAACTTTATCTTGATAATCGCTTTCTACATATCCTTTTACATCTTCAAAACTTTCTCCTTTAGCTTGGTAGTTTTCTATATGTTTTTCATAATAAGCCTTTACCAACTCTGGTTCGTTACTAGGCACATCCCAAATATGTATTTTCATCAATTCAAAAATTTCAAGACCATTTCTGTAAGAATCTAAAATAGCTTTATAGTCTTCATTCTGATCTTCTAAATGATCTATTACATATTCTTTTAATTGTTCGTTTTTGTAGTCGTCAAAGTAAGTTACAGGTTGCTTAGTTCTTCTGTTTTTAACATACTTAGCAAATCCATCTTGTAAATACGACTCCCCATTTATAGTAAACAAAACTTGTTGTAAGCTATCGGTAGGAATGTTGTAAACTTTATTAGACTCAAACACTTTTAAAGCCTCTTTGTTTACCTCTACATTGTATTTTGCCTCCATTTTAGCAAAAGCAACTTCTTTAGGTTTTTTACCTCTTTCATCATTCAACACCTTCTTTTTTAGCTCTTCTTTTAACTCTTCAAATGGCTGAATTGGTTCTTTTTCTATAAACTTAACAACATGCCAACCATATGGCGTTTTAAAAGGTTTAGAATATGTATTTGGTTCTGACATAGAAAAAGCTACCTTTTCAAACTCAATTGGTAATCTTCCTTTTTCAAAAGGTTTTAAAACCCCTCCAGAATTACTACTTCCTTTATCATCAGAAAATTCTTTAGCTAAATCTTCAAAATTTTCCCCTGCTTGTAATTTTTGGTAAATACTATCTATTTTAGATTGCTTTGCGGTATCTAAACCAGCAACCATAATATGGGCTACTTTTACTTTTCCTTCGGATTTAGCAATATCTTCTACTTTAATAATGTGGTATCCAAATTGAGATTTTACAATATCAGAAACCTCTCCAACAGGAGTTTTGTAGGCCGCATCTTCAAAAGGATAAACCATTCTAAAAGCAGTAAAATATCCTAAAGACCCTCTGTTTTGAATGGCACTTTTATCATCAGAATATTTAATAGCTAAATCTCCAAAATCTACTCCATTGTTAATTTGAGCTTGAATATCTTTAATTTTATTATATGCCTCAATGGTATCATTTCCCTTAAAAGCAATTAAAATATGACTTGCTTTTATTTTATTTTCTGTTCTGTAATAAGCCTCTTGTAATAAATCTTGTAAAGTTTCATCATCAGTTAAAAAAGGAGCTGCTAAATCTCTTTTATATTTTGCCAACTCATTTTTAATAGATTTAATGGTATCTAAGCCTTCTTTTTCGGCTTCTTTTAACTTTAATTTATAATCTACCATTAATTGTAAATCTTCCCTAAAGTCTTTCTCTAAAATGTTTGCGTCTTTTTGTTTAAATAATTTTTTGAATTCCGAAACATAAGTAGGTTCTCCGTCTATTTTAAATAAAACCTTGTCTTTTTTTTGTGCTGATGAATTTAAACTCATCAACAACATTGCAATTCCTAAAAAATATTTTTTCATAAAGTTAACTTATAATTATAATGATATTAAACCTTCAATTTTTTCAACAGCATAATAGTTAGCAATGACCTCATCGGCATTTTTAACTTTTAACACTACAGAAAGACTTATATACTTACCTGTTTTAGATGCTTTAGTTGTAATAACCGCACCTGTGTTATTAAAAACAGCCTCTACTTCCTTTACCTGATTTTTAGATGTAGGAACGATAAATTTATACAAATAATCCGAAGGGAATTTAGTATTATTTTCTAACTTCTCTTTTAAATCTTTATAAAACGCTTCTTTTTCGGTCATATTATAGTTATCCTTAGTAATCAGGCTACAAAACTATAATTATTTCTTATTTTTACTCCCTCGTAATAAGTTTATTTTAAATATATGCCACAAAAAATAGTACTAACAGGTGCTCCTGGTACCGGTAAGACTACTGTATTAAATCTACTTCGTGCCAAAGGTCACTTTTGCATGGAAGAAGTATCAAGAGAAATTATTCAAGAAGCAGAAAGAATGGGCTCTAAAAAGCTTTTCTTATCTCAACCAATATTGTTTAGCAAAATTGTATTAGGAAAAAGAATTATTCAATATCAACAAGCTACAAATAGCGAAAAAACTCATTGCTTTTTTGATAGAGGGATGCCAGATATTACTGCTTACTTAAATAGTATTCACACTCCGGTAGAAGAAACTTTTAAGCAATCTAACAAAAAATACATTTACGACACCGTTTTTATTTTTCCGCCTTGGGAACAAATTTATACCAATGATGCAGAAAGATTTGAAACCTATGAAGAGGCTTTAGCTATTCACAAAGAAATTGTAGAAGAATACAAAAAAACGCATCAGAATATTATTGTAGTCCCTAAAGGAACTCCAAAAGAAAGACTTAAGTTTATATTAAAAAAATGCCATGCTTAACACTTCTCCTGATCAACTAAAAGAACTGCTCCAAAAATATTGGAATCACAGCTCTTTTAGACCATTACAGGAAGGTATTATTCAAGACATTTTACAGCAGCACGATACTTTTGCTATTTTACCCACAGGAGGAGGAAAATCTATTTGTTACCAAATACCTGCTTTACTGTTAGAGGGAACTTGTGTGGTAATTTCTCCATTGATTGCTTTGATTAACGATCAAGTTGAGTCTTTAAAACAAAAAGGAATCGAAGCAATGACGATTCCAAGCAAGTCCAACACAGATGATATTATTCGTTTGTTTGATAACATTAGGATAAAAAAAATAAAACTTTTGTATTTATCTCCTGAACGATTAAATCAACCCATCATTCAGGAAAAATTAAAACAATTAAATATTTCTTTTATAGCAGTAGATGAGGCACATTGTATTTCTCAATGGGGGCACGATTTTAGACCTGCTTATTTAAAAATTTCTTTGTTAAGAGAACTGTTGCCAAACATCCCGTTTTTAGCTGTTACTGCAACCGCTACTGTTAAAACTCAAGAACAAATAATTGATTTACTTCAATTAAAAGAAGTAAAAAAACACATAGGTTCTTTTGATAGAAAAAACCTTGCTTATCAAATTTATGAAACCCCTCAAAAATTTGATTTACTCTGTAAAATTTTAGGCAAAAGAAATATTGTTACCATTATCTATTTGCAAAATAGATTAGCTGTAATGGAACTTGCTAGCAGATTGCAACAACAAGGATTTAAAAGCACTTATTTTCATGCCGGTTTAACCAATAAAGAGAAAGAAAAAAACTTTCATGCTTGGAACACCGAGCAACAAAATATTATGGTAGCCACAAGTGCTTTTGGAATGGGAATTGACAAAAGCAACGTAAAACTTGTCATTCACTTAGAAATACCATCAAGTTTAGAAGGTTACACTCAAGAAGCTGGTAGAGCTGGTAGAGATGAACAAAAAGCGTTTTCTTGCGTTATTTTATCGCAAAATGATTTTAAAAAATTTCAGAATTTAAGTACTCAAAACGAACTTACTTTTGAAGATGTTTTAAATGTTTATCAAAAATTAAATCAACACTTTCAAATTGCTTATGGCGAAATGATTGAACAAGCTTTTGATTTTGATATTGATGCTTTTTGCCTTAAATACAATCTTAACACAAACAAAACTAGCAAAGCACTTAGGCGATTAGATAATTATAGGATTTTAAATTATCAGGAATTATATGAAAGTAGCACCTATATAAAAGTAATTTGTAGCAGTCAGCAACTTTTAAATTTTTGCGACCATCACCATAGTTATCAAACATTAATTGAAACCATCTTAAGGAATTATACTGGTATTTTTGAATTACCAAAAAAGCTAAACATTCCGCGTTTATCAAGTAAAACCGAAATTTCAATTTCTGATATCCACAAAAAACTATCTTATTTAAAAGATATTCAACTAATTGACTACGAAAAAAAGCAAAACAATCACAGTCTACAGTTTTTAGTTCCTAGAGAAGACAAGCAAACTATTAATGTAATCAAAAAAGATTTGGTTACTCTTAATCACATAGATCTTGAAAAGAGCGAAAAAACTTTGGCTTATTTTAAAAACCAAAGTACTTGTAGAAATCAACTTATTTTAAATTACTTTAATGAGGAGACTACAGAAAACTGTGGTATTTGCGATATTTGTCTAGAAAACACAAAAAACATCAGCATCACAAACATCGGTCAAAACGCTCTTGTTTTATTAAAAAACAAACCACATACTTTTAATGAGTTAATGATTGCTTTAAAAATTAACTCCATAAGCTTAAAAGAAGTGTTAAAGTATTTGTTAAACGAAAATTACATCCAACAGAACCAACAATATTATCAATTGATATGAGTAAATTAAGAATTGTATTTATGGGAACACCAGATTTTGCGGTGACCATTTTAGATAAAGTTTTACAAGAAAATTACAATGTAGTAGGAGTGATTACCGCCCCAGACAAACAAGCTGGTAGAGGTAGAAAAATTCAACAATCTGCAGTAAAACAATACGCTGTAGAAAAAGGATTAACTGTGTTGCAACCTACCAATTTAAAAGCTCCTGAATTTCAAGCAGAACTAGAAGCCTTAAAACCTAATTTACAAATTGTTGTAGCTTTTAGAATGTTACCACAATCTGTTTGGAGTTTACCAGAATACGGAACTTTTAATTTACACGCTTCTTTATTACCAGACTATAGAGGAGCCGCTCCTATTAACTGGGCCATCATTAATGGAGAAACAGAAACAGGTACTTCTACTTTCTTTTTAGATGATAAAATTGATACTGGTGAAATCATATTACAAAACAAAACTAATATTGCTCCAAACGAAACTGTTGGCGAACTACATGATAAGTTGATGCATTTAGGAAGCGATTTGGTTGTAGAGACATTAGAATTGATTGAAAAAGGAGATGTTAAAACCCAAAAACAAGCAGCACATAGCGATAAGTTGGCTTATAAAATCCACACCGATACTTGTAAAATAAATTGGAACCAAACAAGTGATAAAATTCACAATCATATTAGAGGTTTAAATCCATACCCAGCTGCATGGACTACATTAAAAAACGACGATCAAGAAATTAGTGTTAAAATTTATGGCTGTGAAATTATTGAAGAACCCCACCAACTACAACCAGGAAGCATTGTTACCGATAAAAAAAATATCAAAGTAGCTACTTTAAATGGATACATTAAAATCAACCAATTAAAGTTAGCGGGTAAAAAGCTAATGGACGCTGCTAGTCTATTAAATGGTTATACTTTTTCGGACAACGCAAACATGCTGTAAACACTAACACTACACATAAAACAACAATTTTAAACCATCTTTATCAACAAAAACAAAAAGTTATTAACAATTCAGTGTTTTTAAGGGCTGAACACTTGCACAAGCTATAATTCCTTATATATTTGTTTATGTATAAACTTATTTAATTTAAAATAAAATATTCAGTTATGAACAAATCAGATTTAATCGACGCAATTGCAACGGATGCAGGAATTTCTAAAACAGCAGCTAAAGCAGCTTTAGAATCAGTAACAAACAATGTAACTTCTACTTTAAAAGATGGAGGAAAAGTTTCATTAATCGGATGGGGAACTTGGTCAGTATCAAAAAGACCTGCTAGAGATGGTAGAAACCCTCAAACTGGAGCAACTATTAAAATTGCAGCGAAAAACGTTGTTAAGTTTAAGCCAGGTGCTGGATTATCAGACGCTGTAAACTAATAACAATTTATAGTATTTAAAAACTCCTTTTTACAAAGGAGTTTTTTTTATGCATTTTTTTTCTTAGATTTATTAAAAAGCTATTGTTATGCCCCTTTTAAAACCCTCAAAAGGAAGATTATTGATTGCAGAGCCTTCTATTTTAGGAGACCTTTCTTTCAATCGCTCCATTATTTTGCTTACAGAGCACACAAAGTCTAGCTCTATAGGTTTTATAATGAATAAACCTTTGGAATATAGTTTAAACGATTTAATTCCAGAAATTAAGTGTGATTTTAAAGTATACCAAGGTGGCCCTGTAGAACAAGACAATTTATATTTTATTCATAAAATCCCTAACCTACTATCTAACAGTATAAAAGTAACTGAAGGTATTTATTGGGGAGGAGACTTTAGTGAATTGTCTAGATTACTAAATGAAGGCTTAGTAAATAACGAAGATATACGGTTTTTCTTAGGCTACTCCGGATGGGGACAAGGCCAATTAAATTATGAATGGGAACGAGACTCTTGGCTAGTAAGAGAAAATGATTACCAAAACATTTTTAGCACCCACAATAGAAATTTATGGAAAGAAAATTTAATGGAACTTGGCGGAAAATACCAAATATGGGCCAATGCACCTATAGATCCTAACCTAAATTAGCCATCAACTTTGTTATTTCACTAACTACTTTTGTACTAAAAGTCTTTTTTCTGTATTTGGTTACCGGTTGAATTCCTACAATCACATTAGTCAAAAACACCTCATCTGCTTTTTGAATAGCAAACGGAGAAATAGAAGCTTCTTCAACTTCAAAATCTGTGTTTTTTCCTAAAACATCAATAATATTTTTTCTCATCACCCCTTTAACACAACCATCAGATAATGGAGGAGTTGTAATTACATTTCCTTTTACCAAAAAAATATTTCCGTTGGTAAATTCAACCACATTTTTATTTGTATTTAACAACACACAATTATCAAACTCGTTATCTTGAGCATAAATCCCAGCCAAAACATTGGTGATTTTATTGTTTGTTTTAACTGTAGATAACAAATTAGGATTGATCATAAAATCCTTGTACAAATCTACTACATAATCCTCTTTTACAACAATCTCCACTTTTTTAGCTTCAATTACATAAGATGTTTTGTGATTTGATGGAGCATATAATCCTTCCGCATCTCTAAACACAGTAAACTTTACTCTGTTTTCATCTCCAGAATTCGCATTAATAGTCTTTAATATTTCTGCTTCAAAAAACTCTAAAGTAAATTCCATCGGAATTTCCATACGTAACATACGCATAGAGGCCATTAATCTAAAATAATGATCTTCGCAAAAAACAACTGCCTCATCTTTTATTTTAATAGTTTCGAACAAAGCATCTCCATATTTAAACGCTCTGTTGTTAAAATTGATTTGATTGTTGTTTTCGGAAACAATGTTTCCATTAAAATTGATCATGACCCATTTAATTTTTGGCAAATTTACATAAAAAAAGCCTTGATTATCATCAAAGCTTTCATACAATTGGTGCTATTTTATTATGCTCCAATAATGTGTTTTAGTTCGGAAATTTGGTTTTCCCACAACATTTTTGCTTCGTCTATTTCGTCTTCTTCAGCAAAATCAGTAATAATTAAAGACACGTCTTTAGTTAAAGCATCTACTTGAATTTTAAATTCAAAGTAAGCATTGTCATCTTCATCTTCTACCCAATGAAATTTTGCTCTATCATCCGTTTTAGAAGCTAACAATTTTGCTTGTTCTTCTGAACCATCCCATATAAAGGTAAACAATTCACCTCTAGAGTTTACATTATCTGCAAACCATTCTCCTAACCCAGAAGGAGTTGCAAAATACTGATACAACATCGATGGCGATGCGTGTATAGGAAACTCTAACTGAAATTTTTCTTTTACCATGATTGTACTCTTTTTTTGATGGTTGGCAAAGTAATATTTTTTTGCTTATTAAAAAAAGAATGTTGTTTTAAAGTTATTTCTTTTTTTCTATATGAATTTCTCTCACTGGTAAAGGAAGTTTTCCGCTCATTAAAACCGATGGATGTCGTTCTAATTGACCATACAAAAATGCTTGTTGTAAAATATTTTCAATCATATAATCTTCCATCACATTTTCTGGATGATATTCTAAATCCAAATCAATCTTAAAAAAACTTGCAGAAAATCTATACCAAAACGCTTTAAACTTTCCTCTTTTATCTTGAATGTGTTCGTTTACCGTTTCTCCCGTTAACCTATGAATCAACTTAATCAAAATACGACCTTCTGTTCTAGTTAATTTTTTAACATCCTCTGCAAATTGTTCCTCAAAAAGTTTTTGCTTGTCTTTTATATATCTTCTTCGTTTTCTAGAAGACTCAATTTCATCAATACTAGCATTTAAACTATCTAATTTTTCTTTAGCCAAAACTGCATAAGGATATGCTTTATATGTTTTTTTTCTAAACCACGCATAGTATCGCCTATCGTAGTTGTTGGTAAATTTTGGTTTTGGAAACAACACAATGGTATCCAAATGAATTTCTTGATGAGGATTGGTAATAAGATATCCATCTTCATACTGTTTCCCTAAGTGTATCCACTCTTTGTCTTGAGCTTGTAACACTAGAGAAATCAACATAAAAACAAAAGGTAACGATATTTGTATTCTTAATTTCATCAACACCAAAAATACATAATTAACCTGCTTAAAAACAAGAATCAACATGCATAATATCTAAAATCAAAATAGTACTTTTGATTGGATAAAAAATCGATATACGATGAGTGAACAGACCATTTTAACAGAAAAGTCATTAAACTTTTTAGAAGAATATTTAAACAATGCTGCTCCTACTGGATACGAAAGTAACGGGCAAAAAATTTGGATGGATTATTTAAAGCCTTATGTAGATGAGTTTATTACTGATGCATATGGTTCTGCTGTAGGAGTTATTAACCCAAAAGCAAAATACAAAGTTGTAATAGAAGGACATGCTGATGAAATTTCATGGTACGTAAACTACATTACTGATAACGGATTAATTCATGTTATTAGAAATGGTGGAAGCGATCATATTATTGCTCCTTCAAAAAAAGTAAACATCCATACCAAAAAAGGAATAGTAAAAGGTGTTTTTGGTTGGCCAGCAATCCATACTAGACTAAAAGGTAAAGAAGAAGATACACCAAAAATTGAAAACATTACCATTGATGTTGGTTGCGAAACCAAAGATGAAGTATTAGCCTTAGGTGTGCACGTTGGTTGTGTAATTACCTATCCTGATACTTTTGAAGTTTTAAACGGAAACAAATTTGTTTGTAGAGCTTTAGACAACCGTATGGGTGGATTTATGATTGCCGAGGTAGCACGTTTAATTAAAGAAAACAATATTGATTTACCTTTTGGTTTATACGTTACCAACTCTGTACAAGAAGAAATTGGTTTACGCGGAGCAGAAATGATTACCCAAACCATAAAACCAAATGTTGCTATTGTGACTGATGTTTGCCATGACACCACTACTCCAATGATTGATAAAAAATCTGAAGGAGATAGTAAAATTGGTGCTGGACCTGTAATTTCTTACGCTCCTGCCATTCAACACAACGTTAGAGAATTAATTATAGAAACTGCAGAAAAAAACGAGATTCCTTTCCAACGTCATGCTTCATCTAGAGCTACAGGAACAGATACAGATGCTTTTGCTTATAGTAATGGCGGAGTTCCTTCTGCTTTAATTTCTTTACCATTGCGTTATATGCACACTACTGTAGAAATGGTACATAGAAATGATGTAGAAAACGTAATTAAATTAATTTTTGAAAGCGTTAAACAAATTAAAGAAGGTGATAACTTTAACTATTTTAATAAAAAAAGTTATAGTTTATAAAACCTAAAATGTTTTTTAACAAAAGGGCTAGAGAATTATTCTCTAGCCCTTTTTTTTTTATGATAAACTATTAAAAATCAACTAAATTATTTAAATATTACTATGGTTCATTTTTATCTATTTAAACATAAAAAACAAGAAAATTTAAAAATCGATAATCTGCTTAAAAACAAGGGAAAACATGCTACGAAATCGTTGTAGTAAAGCAAAAAAAGTATGATATTTACAGCAACTAATAAAATCAAACTATAAATGTCTTATCAACACAAAACTTTAGGAGAATTTATCAATGAAAATCAACACGCTTTTAAGTATTCAACTGGTGAATTATCTAGCTTAATCAACTCTATTAGACTTGCCGCAAAAGTAGTAAACCACGAAGTTAACAAAGCTGGTTTGGTAGATATTACCGGAGCAGCAGGTGATGTAAATGTGCAAGGTGAAAGTCAACAAAAATTAGATGTATATGCTAACGATAAGTTTATACAAGCTATGATCAATAGAAATATTGTTTGTGGAATTACTAGCGAAGAAGAAGATGATTTTATCATTGTTAATAGTAAAGACAAGAACCATCAAAATAAATATGTGGTTTTAATTGATCCTTTAGACGGTTCTTCTAACATTGATGTTAATGTTTCCGTAGGAACTATCTTTTCAGTTTACAGAAGAATTACTCCAATTGGAACACCTGTAACCAAAGAAGATTTTCTTCAAGCTGGTAAACACCAAGTTGCGGCTGGTTATATTATTTACGGAACTTCAACCATGCTTGTTTACACAACTGGTCATGGAGTAAACGGATTTACACTAAACCCAGCTATTGGTACTTTTTATTTATCACATCCAGACATGGAGTTTCCTAAAGACGGGAATATTTACTCTGTAAACGAAGGAAATTATTTAGAATTTCCAGAAGGGATAAAAAAATACATCAAATACTGTCAACAAATAGAAGAAGACAGACCTTATACTAGTAGATACATTGGGTCTTTAGCTTCTGATTTTCATAGAAATATGATTAAAGGAGGAATTTATATGTATCCTAAAAGCACCAAAAACCCTAATGGAAAACTACGTTTGTTATACGAATGTAACCCAATGGCCTTTATTGCAGAACAAGCAAAAGGAAAAGCAAGTGATGGTTACACTAGAATTTTAGATATTAATCCAACAGAATTACACCAAAGAGTTCCTTTTATTTGTGGAAGCATTAATATGGTAGAAAAAGCAGAAGCTTTTATGAAAGAATTCTCTTAATCCTTTTAGCATAAAAAAAGCCGAAGATTTCTCTTCGGCTTTTAAACTAGAAAACTTAATTATAATAGGCTAACTAAAAGACAATCCCCTATTAATTTATTACCTCTCCATTAAAAACAGTAAACTTATCAAACTGTACTTTTTTTTAAAGAGATTCTTTTAACGATTCATTTCTAAAATCGCTATTTAATTTTAAATTCCTAAAGCTTGTCCTCCTCCAATTTGGATGGTTTCGGCAGTGATAAAAGAAGCTGCATCACTTGCCAAAAAGGATACTACAGAAGCTACTTCTTCTGGTTGACCTAATCTTCCTAACAAAATATTGTTTTTCCAAGAAGCAAATACTTCTGGTTTGGTTGATTTTATTTGTGCGTGAAATGGAGTATCAATAGTACCTGGAGACACCGCATTAACACGTATACCATATTCCGCTAAATCTTTAGCCAATGCTCTTGTAATTGCGTGTACTCCTGCTTTAGAAGTTCCATAAATCCCAGCTCCTGGTCCTCCGGCATTCCAACCTGCATTTGATGTATAATTGATAATTGAAGCATTCTCTCCCTTTTTAAGGTAAGGAATCGCTGCTCTTGAAGCAAAAAATGTTGAATCAAGGTTTAAAGCCATTACAAATCTATAAAACTCAGTAGTCATTTCTTCAAATCTAGATCTACCACCTAAACCTCCTGCATTATTTACAAGTACATCAATTCTACCATATTTTTCTCCAATAGCTTTGATGTTTTCTGTAACAGCTTCATCGTTTGTTACATCAAAACCATAATACTCTGCTGAAATTCCTTCTTCTTTTAATTCTGCAACTCTTTTAGCTCCAGCTTCATCTTCAATACCGTTTAATATTACTGTATATCCGTCTTCTCCTAATTTTTTTGCTACTTGAAATCCTATTCCTCCTGTTGCTCCTGTGATTACTGCTATTTTTTCTTCTACTTTCATCTTAATATCGTTTAAATGTTTATGTTAATTTTACTGGTTCTATTTTTTTAATTAATACGTAAATTGATGCTACAGCCATTGGTGCTAAAATTGCAATAACAATAAATGCTGGTGTATATGATACTGAAGCAATTAACGGGATTAGTGTATTCATAATAATTACAGATATTGCTGCAACAGTTCCTGCTAAACCAGCTAAGGTTCCTACAGATTTACCACTGAATAAATCACTTGAAATGGTTTGAATGTTTCCAATAGCAAATTGAAATCCAAATAATACTACTGACACGATGTATATAAATGTCATAGGATTGTTTTCGTTTACTAAAAAGATAATTCCTAATAATCCTAAAAAGATTAATGCTCCACCAATAGTAATGGTTGTTTTACGAGCAACATCAACAGATTTAGTTTCCATTAATTTACCACTATACCAACCACCAATAATACTTCCTGCCATTCCTCCTAAATAAGAGATCCAAATGGTTGCTCCAATTTCTTCAATACTAAATCCAAATTTTGAATTTAAGTACAACGGCATCCATCCTACAAACAGCCACCATATAGGCTCTATAAATAATCTTGCTGTTAAAACTCCCCAAGACTCTTTGTGACTTAAAATTTGTACTACAGACAAACCTTTTTCTTTTTTTCCAGGCTCTTCTACAGTTACAATTCTATCTTTTAAAATCAACGCTCTTTCTTCGTCAGTAATCCAAGGATGCACTTCTGGGTTTGATTTGTTAACAAACAACCAAGGAATTACCCATAACAAACCTATAGCACCAATAATGATAAAAGTTGTTCTCCATCCAAAGTGACTGTATAAATAAGCGATTAATACAGGCGCTATTACACTTCCTAAAGATGCTCCTGCATTAAAAATTCCTTGTGCAATGGCACGTTGTTTTACAGGAAACCACTCTCCGTTACTCTTAACAGCTCCAGGCCAGTTACCTGCCTCTCCAAGTCCTAAAAAGGCTCTAAAAATGGTTAAACTTGCTAATCCTCCTGCAAAAGCGTGTAGTACAGATGATAAAGACCACACTACAATAGAAACAACAAAACCAAGTCTAGTTCCTATTTCGTCATATAATTTTCCTGATAAAAACTTACCTAAGGCATAAGTAACCATAAAAATGTTTAGCATCACTGCATAATCGGACTCATCAAGTCCTAAATCTTTTCCCATTTCTGGCCACATTACTCCAAATGCCGTTCTATCAATGTAATTGATGACCGTTGCTAAACAAATTAGCATAATTACCCACCATCTTAATCCTTTAACTTTCATAACCCTATAATTTACAGTGCATTAATAATATTTTGTTTTTTAAAATAAAGACAAAAGATTCCCCTCAACAAGAATATAAGAGTTCTTATTCCTGTTGTAATACTATATATAGATCTAAAATGGAAATACAGAAATTCTGTGTATAGTTCTAAGTATAATACTTTAAATATTTTATCCCTTCAGTTTTTTTAATCAAGTAAAACCGTGCATTTTTACTTGATTGATGTTGATTATTTTTTTGCGTTATAGCAATATTGATAAAGAGCACTAAAGTGTACTTTCATCTTCTCTCTTGCTTTATCTACATTTTGTTCTTTTATTGCTTCGTATATAGCTTCGTGCTCTACAATTCCTCTCTGAGACATCCCAGCATCACAAACATGATATTTTTCAAAGTTTGTAATAATATTAGGAGTAATCATCAACATGAGTTTATTCATGGTACTGTTTCCACTTGCTTGCGCAATAGCTAAATGGAATAACAAATCTTCTTGAACTGCTTTTTCTCCGTTGATTACTTTTTTCTTATAAGCATCTAAAGCTTTTTCCATTAATTTTAAATGCTCCTCTGTTCTTCTCTCAGCAGCTAAACTAACCGTTTTTAACTCAAACATGATCCTTGTTTCTACTAACGATTTAAAGTCAGGATCTTCCAACCTCAAAATATCGTCAATCATTCCGTTCATGGCTATTTGTCCAATATCTGCAACAAAGGTTCCACTTTGTGGTTTTGATTTTAGTAATCCGTAAAACTCAAGTAGCTGTATTGCTTCTCTAACATTACTTCTACTTACTTCAAACTTTTCAGATAACATTCTCTCAGATGGCATCTTATCTCCTGGTTCAAGATTTTTAAGAATAATTAAATCTCGTAATTTAGATATAATTTCATTCTGACTTGTTTGCTCTCCTTTTGACAATAACTCTAACTTCATAGGAACATAGTTTTAATTAAATTGGTTAACCAATTTTCATGTAGTAAATATATAAAAATTAGTTCTTTTAATGTGTAACATTTAACTGATAATATTCAACTTTAGCACTTGCTCCACTATCGGTAGTACTCAGGTAGTTACCAGCTTTAAAATAGTTTTCAAAAATCCCCCATTTTTGAATATGGATATCATTATAAACTTTTGAGGTATTATTCATGATTATTTCCATTCTACCTTCTGATATTTTTACTTGTAATTTAAATTTATCAAAACCTACGTATTCTGGAAAATTATATCCTTCATCATCACCCCACGCATCTGTATGTAAAATTTCCTCATCAGATGCATTTAAATCTTTTAATACTTTAGTTTTTACTCTAATATACCCTTTATGCCAGTATATTTTTAACATTGGTGGTGCGTTATTATCTTTTTGACCAATTAAATCACGTTGAGCATTTGTTAACCTTCCATGAATCTGCATGATAATGGTTCTATGATAATCTCCATTTTTATCTTTACTTATCTCGGCCATAGCCAACTCACCTGTCATAATTCCTCCTTGTGAAAAAGTCCAGTTTACAGAATTATCTCCTGCTTTTATTTGTTCTCTTAATTCAGTTCTAGAATAAGAAGTATTAGCAGTGGTACTACTTGGATAAGTATAAAACACTAAAGCTCCTTTAATAGAATCATTATACATGAATGGTTTTAAGGTTTCATTGGTTCCATAATCTAGAATCTCTGGTGGAGAAACTTCTGTTGGGTTACCAATAGGTAAAGTTACTTTCCAATTACTTAAATCTATATTAGGCAAATTGTAATCTTTTTCTGGTGTTTCATCTTCTTCAACCACTACATCCCCACTATCCTTATCATCATTCGATAACACATCATCATTATTAGCACTACAATTACTTAAAAATAATGCCAATACAATTACACTGTTATATAGAAGTTTTATGATCATTTATATTAATGTTTAACTTTTAACTTATAATAATTAACCTTTGCAAAAGCTCCTTCATCTCTAGACTGAAAGTAATTTCCAGCTTTAAAATAGTTCTCAAAAACTCCCCATTTTTCCATATGAATGTTATCGTAAACTTTATAATCAAAATTATTTAAGACTACAATTAACTTCCCTTCTGACACCTTAACTTCTAAAGTAAATTTTCTATGTCCTACTTCTTGATCAAAGGTGTAACCTTCATCATCACCCCAAGCTTCATCATGCAAAATCTCTTCATCAGAAGCATCTAAATTTTTAAGAACTTTTGTTTTGACACGAATTTTACCATTTTGCCAATATATTTTTAAAATAGGTGGTGCATTATTATCCTTTTGCCCTATTAAATCACGTTGCTCATTGGTTAACCTTCCATGGATCTGCATAATGATTACCTTATGAGGTTTACCGTCGCTATCTTTAGAAATTTCATCAACTTTTAAAACTCCTTTCATAGTTCCCCCCTGTTTAAATGTCCAGTTTACATTATTATTTCCTGGTTCCATTTGTTCTCTAAGTTCTGAACGAGAATATTTGGTGTTTGCAGTTGTTGCATTACTTGGATAAGCATAAAACACTAAAGCTCCGGTTATAGAATCATTATACATGTATGGAGTTAACCTTTTATCAGTTGCATATTTTAAAATCTCAGGAGGCTCAACATTAGTCGCTTTACCTTTGTGATTTAGTTCTGGTGTAGTAACACTCCAATGGCTTAAATCAATTTTAGATAATTTGTATTTTTTCTTCTTCTTTTTTGATTTCTTTTTTACCTCAACTGATTTTTCCACTTCTGTGGTACTACTTGCCTTTTCTTGGCAAGTAGCATTCACAGATAGGAAAGTAATAACTACAACAAGTATAAATTCTTTTTTAAAGTAATTCATTTGTAAATTATTTATTCTGGTTTAGCAATAATAGTCACATCATCTACTCTTGCTTCAGTAATATTATTGCTATCAATCCATATAGCAATTGTACTTCTATTTCCAGAGTTAAACTCTAACGTCATTTGTACATAATCGCTTGCACTTGTTTGGTCTGTACCACTAACAGAAGCAATAATAGCTGCTTCAGCTTCAGAGGCATTAGAGATAGCTTCTCCTAAAACAGCTAACCTCAACGCTCCTCCAGCAGGATCTGTTTTCATGGTATAATAAATAGAAACGATATAATCTGCATTTGGAGTAACTGTTAACTCTTGATAAGCAACACGAGGATCTCCTGCATCAAACTTAGCTCCTTGAGAACCTGTACGAACAGGGCTACTAGTAATTCCAAATATTTTACCTCCAGATATTCTCCAAGAATCACGACCATCACCAGTACCACCTGCTAAACCACCATCTTCAAAACCAGCTTCTAAAATTGTTGGTACAAATACACTTGGCGCATCTGGTTCTACAACCTCAACAGTACTGCTAAACGTACTTTCTACTCCTAATTTATCAGAAGCAACTAAAGTAACTGTATAAGTTCCTTCTCCAGAAAAAGTATGTGATGGATCTTTTTCAGTAGATGTATTATCAGCTCCTGAAGCGGCATCACCAAAGTCCCATTCATAATCCGTTGCACTATCAGAAGTGTTTGTAAATAAATAGGTTAAATAATCCCCACTTTGTTCTTCTGCAGAAAAGCTACTACTTGGAGGAGTGTTATCTGGTTTAGAACCAGCCTCTGGTAAATCTTCTGTACATGCATTAAATGTTAGTAATAATGTGATAGCGGCCACCAACTTAGTGATATCCATTATCTTTTTATGTATAAATAAATTTTTCATCTTCATTAGTTTTAATTGTTATAACCAGGGTTTTGCTTAAGAACTCCATTACTTAAACCAATTTCTGAGTTAGGGATTGGCAATAATAAATCTGTTCCAGAAAAACTATATCCGTTTGCTGCAGAGAAAGCAGATAAGATAGATTGAGCCTCACCAAAGCGAACTAAGTCAAAAAATCTTTGATTCTCAAAAGCTAACTCTACTCTACGCTCGTTTAACAAATCTTCTTTTGTAATAATTGCTGGAGTTGTTAAACCTGCTCTATCTCTAATTAATTTAAAAGAAGCAATTGCATTTGTACTAGTAGTTGATGCTCCACCAGCTAAGATTGATTCTACATGCATTAAAACAACATCTGCATAACGTAATACAATCCAGTCATTTCCTGCTAATGTTGGGTCTGTAGAAGTAGGATCAATTCCTAAACTTGCATCTCCATTAGGTAAATATTTTACTACTTGATATTGTGTAGTTTGTCCTGCATCTTGTCTAAATGCATATTTTGATCTTTCTACACCTCCATAAGTAGCAAAAGCATTTCTTACATCAGCAGTAACATAATTCATTCCACTTGTTCTACCTACAGAATTTAACCATTCTGCTGAAAAGTTTTGACTATCATTTACAGCATTTCCGTTGTATCCAATTGCAAAAATTACCTCATCATTACCTTCTGTATAAAAGATATCTTTATAGTCAGCTTCTAATGAAAAACCACGTGATGGCTGCATAATAGATTCACATAAAGTTTGTGCTCCACTATAATTTCCTGTTGTTAAATATACTTTTGCTAATAAACCTTCTGCAGCAGCTTTTGAAGCTCTGTTTTTAGATCCATCTGTCAATCCATTAATAGCAGTTGTTAAATCACTAATAATTAAAGAGTATACATCTGCTGTAGGTACTCTTGTAAAAGAAACATCTGTTTCTAATGGAGCAATAACTCTATCAATTAACGGAACATCTCCAAACAAACGAACTAAGTTAAAATAAGCATAAGCTCTTACAAATTTTGCTTCTCCTTCAAACTGAGCTTTTTTAGTAGTAGCAGCATCAATGTTTTCTAAAACTGTGTTAGCTCTATATATTACATTATACATACTTCTATAATAATCGGCTACAATACCGTTTGTTGATTGAACAGTATAAGTTTCAAACTGAGCTGCTTCACCTTCACCACTTTTAGTTCTGGTATTATCACTTCTCATTTCTGTAAGATAGAACTCAATTTGTGTTGAGTGATTACTATCAGAGTCTGTATCATTTACTCCTTGTAAACCATCGTACATATTAATTACTCCAGCCTCTAACTCTTCTTCGTTGTTATAAAAACCATCTGCTGAAATAGCCGAGGTAGGCAGCGGGCTTAAAAAGTCATCTTCACACGAAGCGGCGAATATGGCTAAAAAAACTACGGTTATAAATTTTATATTTTTCATAATGTGTGTCTTTTAAATTTTGTTAAAATTCTACATTTAATCCTACAGAAATGGTTCTAAAAATTGGAGAACCTGCTCTTTGATATCCATAAGTAGTAGCGCTTGTATCATCAATTGATTCTGGATTAAACCCTGTATAGTCACTAGCTGTTAAATACAATAGGTTTTGTCCTGTAGCATATACTCTTGCTTTTGATAATCCTAATTTAGAAGCCATGTCTTTTGAAAAATTGTATCCAATATTTACATTTCTTAAAGCAACATATGATGCATCTTGAACAATAGAGTTTGTAAAGATTTTTTCTTTAATAAACCCTTGATTTGGTGTTGTTGCAGGGTTAAAATCTTGTGCACTGTTAAAGTGGTTAAAGATGTATTGGTCTCCCATGTTTCTTACTTTAGCCCCATGACTTCCTTGGAACATAAAACTAAAATCTACTTGTCCTAATTTAAAATCATTTGTTAAACTCCATACAAAATCTGGATAAGGATCTCCTAAATTTGCTTTATCATCATCGTCAATTACTCCATCACCATTTAAATCTTTTACATAAACATCTTGAGCTTCTGCTCCAATTGGATGATATGGATCATTTAAATATTCTACTGGAATTTCTTTATCTACTACCCATCCATAAAATGATGAAATAGGTTGTCCTTCTGAGTTAATCCACTCAGCAGCTCTTTTAGTATCTACATTCTGAATTTGTCCGTTAGAATCTGCAAAATTTACTAAAGTATTTTTGTTAAATGACCCTATAAAAGATGAAGTCCATCTAAAGAAACTAGTAGAAAGGTTCTTAGTTCTTAATTCAAATTCTAAACCTTCGTTTTGTACCTCTCCTAAATTCACAAGAGCATTACTAAATCCTGTTGTAGATGATACTGGGTTATATAATAATAACTGATCACTATTACGCTTATAATAATCTACAGAACCAGAAATTCTATTATTAAAGAATCCAAAATCAACCCCTGGGTTAATCTCTACAGAACGCTCCCATTGTAAATCTGCATTGGCTATGTTAATAGGGTTAAAAGCTGTAGTTACATCACCATCTACTATTGCAGTAGAAGGGTTTAATAATGCTAATGATGGATAGTTATCTATTAAATCATCACCAGTATCAATTAATGGATTTCCTGTTATACCGTAACTTACTCTAAACTTTAAGTTGCTAATAAGATCACTGTTTTTTAAGAAATCTTCTTTTGCAATATTCCAACCTACAGAAGCTGCTGGGAAGTTACCATACTTTTGATTTTTTCCGAAAACAGATACTCCATCACGACGAACACTTAAAGAGAATAGGTATTTACTATCAAAAGCATAATTTACCCTTCCGAAGTAAGACAATAAGTTTCTTTCATATTCATATGAGTTATAATCTGAAATAGATGTTGCTGCTCTCATTGTTTGTAATAAATCAGAACTATATCCAGTACCTTGAGTAGTTTCATAATTATAATTCCAAGTTTCTACAGAAGTACCTAAAATAGCATTTACATCATGTTTTCCGAATGATTTATCATAGCTAAGGAAGTTCTCATTTGCCAAGTGAATTTGCTTTTCATTTGTAAGATCTAACTGTGCAGCACTTGCTCCGTTTCTGTTAGACAATACTCCTTGCCATCTTCTTCTATCAGTATACTGAACATCCCCTCCTAAAGTTGTTTTAAAACTTAAGTCTTTAGTAAAATCGTATTTAGCATATACACTACCATACATTTTAAACTTTTTATCTCTTCTGTCTCTCTCTAAAACTTTAGCCGCTGGGTTTGTATTTGATGTATTACTAATATCTATTAAAGTACCATTCCCATCTAAATCATAATTATCAAAATGACGTTGTAATGCATAGTCTCCAACTTTTACATCAGGATAAACAGTTCTATCAACAAACTGAATAGTATTATCATCATGGTACACTGGTAACCAAGAAGGTTGTCTTAAAATATCATGAGTAGAACCATCAAAACGTCTAGTTTCTGTGTAAGATGGTGAAAGATTTGCACCAAAAGAAAATTTATCATTTACCTCTGTGTCAATCTTAGCTTTTAAATTGTATTTCTTAAAATCATCAGTAAGCATTACTCCCTCATCATGTAAATAATTTAAAGAAGTACTGAACTTAGTTCTTTTACTACCTCCTCTTGCAGATAATGAATGACTAGTAATTGTTCCACCATCAAAAGCAATATCTTGCCAGTTAGTATCTACACCAATTAATTGCTTATAACGAGTTCTAGCAGACAATGTACCTGTAGCTGCTTGTTCTGCTGCTACAGTTCCAGCCACAGTAGAATAGTAAGCATCGCTTTGTCTTGCTTCTTTTAAACCAGTATAAGCACTATAAGTAAATTTAGTTTTACCTTCTTTACCTGTTTTAGTAGAAATCATGATTACCCCTTTACTACCTCTAGATCCATAAATAGCTGTAGAAGCTGCATCTTTTAAAATCTCAAAAGATTCAACATCATTCATATCTAATGCACTTAGATAATCATTATCCACAACCAATCCATCTACTACAATTAATGGATCAATTCCTCCAGAAATAGAACCTACACCACGCACTCTAATAGTTGGAGCAGCACCTGCACCACCATCGGTAGCTTGAATGTTTACCCCAGAAACTTGACCTACTAAAGCATCATCTACACGAGATACTGCTATTTGATCTAAGGTTTCGTTTTTAACTTTTGAAATAGCTCCGGTTAAGTGAGATTTCTTTTGACTACCATATCCTACAATTACAACCTCATCTAACTCAGATGAATCCTCTTGAAGCTTAGTAGAAATCTTTTTTTGATCTGAAACAACAATTTCTTGTGTTTTAAATCCTAAATATGACAACACAATCACATCTCCTTTTTTTACCGTAATTTGATAATTACCATCAAAATCAGAAATTGTTCCTGTGGAAGTTCCTTTAATAATTACGTTTGCTCCTGGAATTGGACTATTATCCGTACCAGACAAAACAGTCCCTGTTAAACTGTAGTTTTCCTGAGCAAACAATGCCATATTGAAAAACAATAAAGCAATTAATGTTATACTTTTCTTTAGTTTCATTGGTATTAGTGTTAAGTTAAGTTAATAATTGACGAGTTTAAACCCCTGTTATAGAGTGTTACATAAATACTAGCTTGCTTTGCTTAACTTATGTTTAAACTCCCCTTAACACGCTTTACATAGATAATTTTCTTATTTTTGCAAAAGCGTGTTTATTCATAGTTCACATGCTTTAAATATTACTTCCCTTCAGAATGAAGTAATTTTACCTTATAGAGGATGGGCGTGCACCCATCCTTTATTTTTTCCCCTAAGTTTCGCCTTTCATATATAGTTTAATAGTTTGCATTTTAACGTTGTTTAAGTTTAAATTAAATTGGTTTACCAGTTTGGTTTACCAAATATATACAATAGGATTAGGATAAACAAATTTTTATTTAAAATTTATTATATAAACACAAAAAAAATAGGATAAAATTACACATACACCATATTACAGTTGGTTTATTTAACAAAATGATATTTTATAAATAAAAAAGGATGAGTAAATACTCATCCTTTTTTATTTATAGAAAACTATGTATATAAATTACATACTATGAAAATGCAAGCCCTCCATTGATATCTATATTGGCTCCTGTGATGAAAGAAGTATCATCTGAAGCTAAACAAGCAACTGTATTTGCGATCTCTTCTGCCTGACCTTCTCTTTTTAAAGGAGTTGAAGCAGCAACTTTTTCACGAATTGCATCTACCGTAAAAGTATCGTGAAAAGTAGTAGCAATCATACCAGGACATAATGCATTTACACGAATACCTTTAGGACCAACCTCTTTTGCTAAACCTCTTGTAAAGGTCATTACCGCTCCTTTAGAAGTAGCATATGCAATAGATCCTCCACCACCTCCATCTCTACCTGCTAAAGAAGCAAGGTTTACAATAGAAGCTCCAGACTTCATATATGGTAAAACAGCCTGGGACACTAAAAATGTTGAATTTAAATTTAACTTGATTACTTTATCAAAGAAATCTTCATCCATCTCAGCCATCGTTTTTCTAGCAACCAATCCACCTGCATTGTTTACTAAAATATCAATAGTATCACCAAAAGCATCAATACTTTTTTTAATCATATCATCAACATCAGCTTTAATGGTCATATCTCCTTTTACCATAATCGCTTCTCCTCCTAACTCTCTAATTGCAGTTAGTGTTTCTTTTGCATTCTCTTCGTTGTTATAATAATTCACAACAACCTTAGCTCCTTCTTTTGCTAATTTTATAGAAACAGCTCTTCCTATATCTCTTGTACCACCTGTTACTATGGCAATTTTATCTTTTAGTTTCATATCGTTAAGTTTAATTGTTTACATTTTTTTTATTCCTCTTTATCTCCAAAATAAGACACACCATCACCACTCAAAAAGTCTTCTCTTACAGGACTAAACGTATCAATTAAAATCCCTTCTTCTAAACAAGTAGTTCCATGCCATAAATTAGGTTCAATATAAATTCCATCACCTGCCTCTACTATTTTCTTTACTCCATCAATTTCGAACTCAAATTTACCAGCAGCACAGTAAGTAGCTTGGGTGTGAAAATGTTGATGCGGAGCTCCTGAAGCACCTTTTTCAAATTTTACTTTTACCATCATAATTTGGTTGTCGTAACCTAAGAATTTTCTTGATACTCCTCCACCAAGTTCTTCCCACTCCATATCTTTTGTAATGATATACTTTTCGCTAAATCGTTTCATCTTTTTAAAATTTATTTGATTATTGAATAATGATAAGAGCCCTTCCAGTTATACTCTTTATCGTTGATTATTAATGTATGTTCTTTTGAATTTTTGTCTTTATTGTTTGAAATAATAATTAAATGCTGTTCTTTATCAACAGTCGTAATTTTTACAGCTGTATAATTTTCATCATCATGAACAACTTTTAGATTTTCTATATGACTTTTAGAATCTACCGAGAATTCTGATACATGACTATAACTTCCATGAGGTTCTATAATGCTAGCAAAAACAGTATTTTTTGCATTTCTACGAATCATATACCCAGCATCTCTTCTTAAATTAAATTCAGGATCATTGGCTCCAATTCTGGTAAACAACAACTCATCGTTTTTTTGACTTGCTGTAGAAATGGTGTAAAAAACTTCTTTGTTTAAGAAAGAAAATTGATTGATTTCTTCAGAAGATTTCCCTTTTGCCTCTAACCACAAATGTTGATATCCATTTTTAGTTCCTAATGGTTTTAAGCTATTTTCTGTAACATAGTTAAAGTTGGTGTTGACCACTTGTCCCATAAAATAAAATGGAAAATCGTATTGATTCTGAGTATTGGATACAACTTTCATCAAATCAATAACTATAGGTTTATCAGATCCTTTAAGATTCATCATCACCAAAGTTCTGTTTAACTCTGTACCTGGATATGCATTTGTTTCTTTTGCACTAATGATTTGAAAATCTTCGTTAGAAAAATCTTTGAAGTTTAAGTCTGAATGATGTTTACTTCCTATTTCGTATTTTCCACTAAAATGAGAAGTTTCATTCTGTATAACCGTATTATGCGCAATACTTTGCTTTGCCCAAGTTTTGTTTTCTTTTAAGTAATTTCCTCCTCCTTTTTGCTCAATATTTACAAATCTTGCCAATCCGTAATCTTGAATTACTTCATTTCCTTTTTCATATAAAGAGTAAGAAAGTTTATCATAATGACCGTGACTTAGGCCTTGAGCAGCATATTTAAACACCAAAGTAAAATCTTCATTCCCACTTCTTAATACACCAACACCACCTTGTTTTCCATCAGCACCATCAGTTAAATTGATTGATTTTTTTTGAAAAGGTTTTACTTTACCATCGCGAATAGCCAAAGCCACTTCTAGACCAGAATCATCTAACAACACACTTTGCTGCTTAGCTGCAATACTTAATAACTGTGGATTTAATCCTCCGTAATAGTAGGCAATATCAACAGCTGTAACCAATTCTCTTGAATAATAAGACATTCCTTTTTGTCCATCATTTAACGGAAAAAATTTTCCATCAGCATCGGTTAAATTCAACAAAGCAGTTACAGATTTTAGTAAAACTCCGTTTTTATGTTCAAATATTTTTAATTCAGGTTTTACATTTTGCAAAGCTTCTGCAAAAACCAAAAAAGGATACATGGCATAACGCTGATAGTAAGGCCCTTCTGTATAATATCCGTCTGGAGAAAAAGGTTCATCTATATTGGCCAAGAAACCTGTTTGTTGACCTTCTTCTCTAATTAAACCACCATCATTATCTTTAGCACCAGCAGGCAATCCATCATCTTTTAAACCATACAAAGCTCTTTCTAACAACTCAGCATCATCCATTACCAATGCAATCATTCCAACCGCTGCATTCCCCCAAGTACTATGATTGTGAACTCTGTTAAAAAACTGTGGATTTTCAATTGAAATAAAATCAGCAAAAGGTTTGAACAAGTTTTTTTCTAACTTTTTTCTCTCTTTTTTTGATAGCCAATCATAAATACAGTCATAAGCTTGACTTGTATAAACCAACCAATTAGAATCGTTTAAACATTGCCAAAACAATTTACCTCTTGCATAAGATCTTGTTTGCGGATGTACTGGTAAATCTTTATACATTGCCTCGTATTGAAACAGCATATCACGCACATAAACTGCATATTTTTCATCTTGTAAAATTTGAAACAACACCCCAGCTTTTTGCATCATCAAAAAGTTTCTCTTGTGTTTTTCATGCGTATAGCCTCCAGAAAAATCTTTAGGAATTGGCGTATCAATTCCCAACTCAATTTCTGCATCTACTTCTGCTTGAACATTTTTTAAAGTAGCATCAAACAAAGGTACAGTCCCTAATTCTTTCCTAATTTTTTCTACTCCAGATTTGGTTAAAATTAAACTAGGATGTTCTTGTGCTTTTACTTCTACAGCCGTAATCAGCCCAATAAAAGTTAATAAAAGAACGATATGATGTTTTATTTTCATGTTTAATGTTTTTATACTCAAAACAGATTGATGTTAGTACATCAATTTTTGTTTTAGGTTTTGTACAATTTTAAATTCTCCAGAATTTTTAATCTTGTTGTTTTCTGGTTTTTGACCTTTTTCTCCCCAAAGAATAGCGATTAATTTTACAGGATTATTGATGAATGTATTTTCAGAAATTTCTGCTTGTACAATTCCTTGGTTCTTGATTAAAATTTTATCTGCTGATTCTTTACCAGAATGGGTAATAGTATTGTTCTTAAAAATTAAATTCCCTCCAATGGTAGACTCATCATATCCTCCTCGGAAATAATCTAGCACAGTACCTTTTACCTCATCAAAATTGCTGTTTTCTATAAACACAAATTCTGCATTATAATCTCCTTTAGCATCAATTTCTTGATTTAATAAAAATCCATTTTCTAAATTTTTGACACTTGTGTTTTTAACTGAAATTGTATCTGCAAAAGATCCTTTTGAAACACTTAAAGCAGTTTTAAAGTTTGAAATTTCTACATTGTTTAAAAACAAATTATAGGCTTTAGACATGTTTTTGTCTAAGGTTGCAAAGGCGTTTTGAGTTTTATTTCCTTTAACACTTATGTTTTGCAAACG
This sequence comes from Wenyingzhuangia fucanilytica, assembly GCF_001697185.1. Taxonomy (GTDB): domain Bacteria; phylum Bacteroidota; class Bacteroidia; order Flavobacteriales; family Flavobacteriaceae; genus Wenyingzhuangia; species Wenyingzhuangia fucanilytica. The sequence goes on from NZ_CP014224.1 coordinate 2,776,699, forward strand.
TAAATCTCCTTTTGGTTTCATTAAAAAAGCAGTGTTGTTAGCAGTAAAATTCAACAATACTTTTTTATGTTCATCCGCAGAGGTGATGGTTATTTTTTTATCAATATCAATAGTAGTATCTAGGGTATATTCTCCAGACTCCAAAACAATGATATCTCCATTTTCTGCACTTGCTATTGTCGATTTTAAATCTTTTGGATGAATGGTAAACGTTTTTGGCTCTCTTTTTTCTTTTTTAGGATTGAACCAATCTGTACCATAATTAGATTCGTTAACCAAAACCATATTTTCTTTTACAGGAATGGTAATAGCCCCAACAGCATTATTTTTAGCTCTTGATTCACCAAATAAATCAGTGTTTATGTTTTCAAAATCAAATCCATTATAGACCTCTGTATTATTTTTTGTTGGCACAAATAAGTTATCACTAAGCTTATTTACAGAAAAATCAACAGTTGTTAATCCTTTAGGCTTTACTTCACTTTTGTTTTCGTTATTGGTGATGTTTTTTTCAAAAAGGATTCCATCAACCTTATCGTAGTTAAGAATTGGGTTAGTTGCTGTTTGATTATTGTAAATTAAATTATTTGCAAAAACTGTTCTAATAGGTCTTGCAGAACGAATTTCTGATTTTGGTAAAACAGCACTTTTATCTACATTAGAACCTACACTAAAAAACCACGGAGTTGGACATTCTACAAAAGAATTGTAGGCTACCACTACATCTGTAACTTGATTGTATCTGTTTAATGGTGATTTTGGAATTCCATTCATTACCGCTAATGGCGCTCTAAACTCTGAACCTTTTAGCTTATAAAAATAATTATTCATGATCCAGTGACCCGTATTTACAACTCTAATCCCTCCGATAAACTCAGAATTATCATTTCCTATAAATACATTCCCCTCAATAGTTGCATAATTTCCATGTCGTAACACAAGTGATCCTTCACTCTCAAAGAAAACATTGTTTTTAAAAATATTGAAGTTTGATTTACTAGAAATAATTTCAACTTCTCCATTACATCTTTCAAAATAGTTATTAGAAATGTTTGTGTACGAAGGAGTCATTGAAGTACCACTATCTCCGATTTGCAAAGTTTCTCCATGAGGCCCACCTTTTCTAGGGCGTGGTCCAAAGTGATTATTGATAATTTGATGATGATTATTTATATGCTGATTTCCTTTTAACTGAACCCTTACTGTAGGTCCAAAATTAGATTTACCCGCAATGTAACAATGACTTAACTCGTTATGTTGCCCCCAAAACTCTACCCAATGATCCGTAGCATCTCTATCTAACTGTGTAAATTCTTCTATAACACAATTGGTAACTTTACTATGATTAGCCGGAGTATCATCATCTGTTTTAAAAAGAATCACCACATCTGTTGGTGTATAACCATTTCTAAAGTGTAAATCTTTTACCACTAAATGATTTCCTCCAATTTTTAAATTAGAAATTCCTTCTATAAATACTTTTCCTGGAGTTTCTGCTCTTAAAACAATTGGATTTTCTTTTGTTCCATTTGCTTTAAAAACAATTTCAACATCTTTCCAAACACCGTTTGCCAAAACAATTTCATCACCAGCTTTTGCCGTTGCTATTTTAGCATGAAGCTCTTTAATAGTAGTTAGTTTTTCTACAGAATTTGATTCTTTAGATTGACATGCGAACAACAAAACACTCGCGAATATTAAAATAAATTTGATTTTACTCATAACTAATTAAATTGGTTTACCAGTTTGGTTTACCAAATATATCAATTATAAAACAATCAAACAAAAGAATCTACAATAAATTAGATAATTAATTATGAAATCCTCAATAATCATCAAGATTTTAAGTTGTAATTATTTATACAGAAACAAAAAAGCCGAAGATTTCTCTTCGGCTTTTTTTATTTTTAAAATTTATTTTATGCTTTTAACCCTAAAGCTTCTCCCCTTTTTAGCATTAGTTGATAAGCTTCATCATAATCATTTGAAATTTTTCCATCTAAAATAGCTTCTTTAATAAAGTCTTTAATTTGACCTATTTCTCTACAAGGTTTTAAATTAAAAGTTTTCATGATAATTTCTCCAGAAATAGGAGGCTCAAAATTACGAACCTTATCACGTTCTTCAACTTCTTTAATTTTTTCTCTAACCAACCTGAAGTTGTTGTGATAACGTTTAAACTTATTAGGATTTTTTGTAGTTATATCAGCCTCACACAAAGTCATTAAACTTTCTATATCGTCACCAGCATCAAAAACCAATCTTCTAACTGCTGAATCGGTAACATCAGAAGCCAATACAATAGGTCTTGAACTTAATAAAACCATTTTTTGAACAAACTTCATCTTATTATTTAATGGTAATTTTAATCGTTTAAACAATTTAAATACCATTTTAGACCCTACAAACTCGTGATTATGAAAAGTCCATCCTACTTTTTTAGAAAAACGTTTGGTAGGAGCTTTTCCAATATCGTGCAACAAAGCAGCCCAACGCAACCAAACATCTTCTGTGTTTTCAGAAATATTATCAACCACCTCTAAAGTGTGATAAAAATTATCTTTATGCTTTTGCCCCTCTACCTCTTGCACACCTTTTAAGGCTGTTAATTCTGGTAAAATTTGATGTAGCAATCCTGTTTCTTCTAAATGTAAAAATCCAACAGATGGCACTGGAGATTCTAAAATTTTGTTAACCTCAACCATTACTCTTTCTCGAGTAATAATTTTTAATCTTTCGGCATTTTTAGAAATAGCCGACAAAGATTCTTTTTCAATCTCAAAATTTAATTGTGTGGCAAACCTAATGGCACGCATCATTCTTAACGGATCATCAGAATAAGTGATATCTGGATCTAAAGGTGTACGAATTATTTTAGATTTTAAATCATCAATACCTCCAAAAGGATCTAACAAATCACCCAAAGAATTTTGGTTTAAAGAAATTGCCAAAGCATTGATGGTAAAATCTCTACGATTTTGATCATCTTGTAAAGTTCCCTCTTCTACTTCTGGATTTCTACTATCTTCTGTATAAGATTCTTTTCTAGCTCCCACAAACTCAATTTCTATGTCTTGATAACGCAACATAGCCGTACCATAAGTTTTAAAAACCTGTACTTTTGGTTTATTAGGTAATAAATCGGCAACCTTTAAAGCCAAATCAATTCCGCTCCCAATGGCAACCACATCAATGTCTTTTGCTGTTCCTCTTTGTAAAATAAAATCGCGTACAAAACCACCAATCACAAAAGCATCTACTTCTAATTGTTTTGCAGCCTTGGTGATGTATTCAAAAACGGGATGCTGAATGGCAGATTTATAGTTCTCTAGAATTTGCATTAAGGACGTATTACGGTTACCTGATTTTGATTTGTGACTTTGATAATTGTCGAAGATTTTTCACAAATTTTATCGTGGTGCAAATCTACTACATAATCTACTGCCTTCAAAATTGCTGGACTTATTTCAGAAAACTGTTTTGGAGTAGGTTCTCCACTAATATTTGCCGAGGTTGACACTATAGGTTTTCCAAAATCAGCAATCATTTTTTTACAAAACTCATCAGAAGCAATTCTAATAGCAATGGTATTGTCTTTTCCAATAGCGTTTTTAGCAATTCCAATAGGATGATCGTATACAATAGTTGTTGGATTTGTAGCTTTTTCTAATATTTCTAAAGCTTTTTTGGGAACCTCAGCAACATATTGTTTTAACATTTCTAAAGAAGAAACTAAAATCACCAAACTTTTAGTTTCTTCTCTTTGCTTAATGCTATATATTTTTGCCACCGCTTGCTCAGAAGTAGCATCGCAACCAATACCCCAAACAGTGTCTGTTGGGTAGAGGATGGTTTTATTATGTTTTAAACTGTTCTTCATTTGGTTGCCAAAAATAATTCATTTTTCTGAACTCATACCTCGAGCATATGACTATTCTCAAGAAAGAAATTTCTTTGTTCTATGAAGAAAAAATCCTTAACAAAATAAAGTTAAGGATTTTTTAATTTATGATAGGACACTTATAGTGTTCCTATGACACGATGCAACTTATTAATTTCTTGAGTAAGATCAACTTGATGATTCCCCACAAAGAAACCATTTACATCTAAATATTTAGCATTTTTCATCTCCCCAAATATTTCATAATCAAAATACTCCAACACCTTGTTTTTAGTAAAATCTCCTGTTACTATCGGACGTGAATCAATATGATTTTCAGTTAATAAATTGATAACATCAGTACGTTTTAATTTAGATTCCGGTTTAATAATTAAACTAAATCCAAACCAACTACTATTATCAATATCTTGTTGTATTAAAAAATCTTTGTGATCTTGAAATAAAGAAACAAACAAAGCTGCATTCTTTCTTCTCTGTGCTAAAAAAGAAGGAAGTTTTTTTAGTTGCTCACTACCTATAACACCACTCATTTCAATAGGTCTTACATTATATCCAGGTAAAATAAATTTAAAAGACTCCTCGAACCAATCATCACTCTTTTCTACCAATGTATTTTCCTTTGGCAAGTTACGAGTCCATCCATGTGTACGTAAACTTAACATGATATGATACAACTCTTCATTATCCGTAACAATAAGACCACCTTCCATAGTTGCCATATGATGTGAAAAAAAAGTAGAATAACTACCTAACAAACCAAAAGTCCCTGTTTGTTTCCCTTTGAATTCAGCTCCCATTGACTCACAGTTATCTTCAAAAACGATGATGTTATTTGCTGTTGTTAATTTATTAATTCGATCAAAATCATTTGGATTCCCTAACAAATTTACAGCCACGATCAACTTTGTTTCACTACTTACCGCTTCTTCTAACTTATCTAAATCATAATTCAAAGTATTGATGTCTACATCTACAAATTTTAGTTTTAAACCATACTGGTATAAAGGAAAGTAAGTTGTAGACCAAGAGACAGCAGGCACAATAACCTCATCTCCTCTTTTTAATTTATTCTCTTTGGTATAGAACAAAGCTGCAATGGCAATTAAATTTGCAGAAGACCCTGAATTCACCATCACTGCGTATTTAGAATTTACAAATTCAGCAAATTCTTCTTCAAACTTTTGCACTCCTTTCCCCATGGTGTACATATCTGAATCAATCACCTTATTGATCGCTTTTATCTCCTTATCATCCCAAGTTGATGATGCTAATGAATATTTAATCATTTGATAATGTTTTATAGTACTGTAACGTTTTTGTTATTCCGTCTTCTAAACTTGTTTTAGACTTCCATCCAAACTCATTCAACAGTTTTGTATCAATTACTTTTTGTTTCATTCCAACAGGCTTCGTTAAATCATGTGTGAAACGACCTTTATAACCAATTACATTGGCTATTGCTTGGTAATATTCATTGATAGAATAATCATAACCAAGACCTACGTTAATATTCTGAGGCATCTCTGTTAACTTACTCAAAGCATAATGAATAAAATCAACTAGGTCCTCAACATACATAAACTCACGTTTTGCCAATCCATCTCCCCAAATTTCTACGGTTGACCTCCCTTTTTGTTTGGCCTCTACAATTTTTCTTATGACTGCTGGAATCATATGAGATTTTTGAGGATCAAACTTATCATACTTCCCATATAAATTACAAGGAATTATGGTTTTATAAGTAAACCCTTCTTTTGCATTTGTTATGTACTCACATAAACGTGTACAAATAATTTTAGCCAGCGCATACCCTTCATTTGTCGGCTCTAATTCTCCTTGTAAAATTAAGCTTTCTTTTAATGGGTTTTCTGCATTACGAGGATACATACAAGAACTCGCTAAATTGATTAGATTCTTAACTCCATGCTTTTTTGCAGACAAAATTATATTCTTCCCCATGTCTAAATTATCTACTAAAAACCCTACTGGATTCTCCATATTTGCCTGAATACCTCCTACTAAACCTGCCGCATGTACGATAACATCTGGCCGATGTTTTTTAAGATACATATCCACAAGACCTAACTCTTTTAAATTTAATTCAGAACTCGTAGGAGCTAAAATTTGAAACGAGGAAAATTTAGAACTAGTAATTAGGTTTTTACCAACCATACCACTACCTCCTGTAACTAAAACCTTCATACTTTTTTACATTATTTTTGCTGAAAACGAACAACAAATTCTAAATCGTGTTTCATCATTATTTTAACCAAGTCATCAATAGAAGTTCTACTTGGGTTCCATCCTAATTGAGTATGTGCTTTTGTGGGATCCCCTAACAAAGTCTCTACCTCTGCAGGTCTATAATATTCTGGATCTACCTCTATTAATACTTTTCCAGTTTCTTTACAGATTCCTTTTTCATTCTCTTCTATTCCTTCCCAAATTAATTCTATTCCAGCTTCTCTAAAGGCTAACTCACAAAAAGTTCTAACAGAGTGTTGAATCCCTGTAGCAACTACATAATCTTCAGGAGTATCTTGTTGTAACATCAACCACATACATTCTACATAATCTTTGGCATATCCCCAATCACGTAAAGAATTTAAATTTCCTAAATATAATTTTTCTTGCAAACCATGTTTAATTCGTGAAGCTCCTAAAGTAATTTTTCTTGTGACAAAAGTCTCTCCTCTTCGTTCTGATTCGTGATTAAACAAAATACCATTTACGGCGTACAAACCATACGACTCTCTATAATTTTTGGTAATCCAATACGCATACATTTTAGCCACACCATAAGGAGATCTTGGGTAAAAAGGAGTGGTTTCTTTCTGTGGAACTTCTTGAACTTTACCATACAACTCTGACGTTGACGCTTGATAGATTCTTGTTTTGTCTATCAATCCACAAATACGCAAGGCTTCTAACAAACGTAAAGTACCTACCGCATCTGTTTGGGCTGTATATTCCGGCAAATCAAAAGACACTTTAACATGAGACTGAGCTGCTAAATTATATATTTCGTCTGGCTGTATCTCTTGTATCAATCTAATTAAGTTCGTTGCATCTGTCATGTCCCCATAATGTAAATTCACTTTTCGATCTTTATGTAAATCTTCAATAAGCTCATCTATATATAAATGCTCAATACGTGAGGTATTAAAAGAAGAAGCTCTACGTATAACTCCATGAACCTCATATCCTTTTTCTATTAATAATTCTGCTAAATAAGAACCGTCTTGACCATTGATCCCTGTAATTAATGCTTTTTTCATTTTCATTTTTATAATTAAACGTCTTTTATTAAAGACAGTTCTCTTCTCTTGTTTCTATTTTGTATAAATTTGCTATTGCATAAATTTACGAACCGTCACGAAAATATATTTAGTTGTTTACATAAAATATTCTATTTGAAAGGTATTTAGCGACCTTAAAATAAAAGAACAATTCACAATCTGCTAAACTACATATTTCTATTCTCAAAATATATTTAAGTAATGGGCAATTTAACGCACAAAATTAACACAATGAAGACAATATACATTGATTTTTTAGGATTTGATTTATCATTAAACAAGGAAGATAACTGGATTGTCAGTTTACTCAGTAGGAGCTATCATGTTAAAATTTCAAAAGATGCTCCCTATGTGTTTGTTGGATCCTTTGATCCATATTCCTATAGAACTGAAATAACTGATAAAATTTCAATTTATATACCAGGGGAAGCGATTTTTCCTGACTTTAATTTTTTTGATTATGCCTTAGGATTTGATGAATTTAATTATGATGATCGATATTTTAGATGGTTACCACTAGGTAACACAATGGCTAGAGGAAAGTTCGTTAATAACATCCAAAAACCTTTTGGTAGAAAGTTCTGTAATTTTATCTATGGAAATCCTGATGCACACCCAAATAGAGATTTACTTTTTCATATGTTAAACAAATACAAAAAAGTAGATTCACTAGGAGCTCACCTAAAAAACACTAATATTGACATTGAACCTAGAAATGGAAATTGGTACCAAGGCAGTATCGATATCAAATCTGAATACAAGTTTTCATTATCTCTAGAAAACTCACTAATGAAAGGTTATACCACTGAAAAAATAATTTCTTCATTTCAAGCCAAATCAATTCCAATTTATTGGGGAAACCCCAATGTAACAAAAGAAATTGATCCAGATGGTTTTATCAACTGTCATGATTATGAATCTTTTGACCATGTTGTTGAAAAAGTAAAAGAAATTGACAACGATAAAACTAAATACCTAAAAATGCTTCAATCCGCAAAAAGCCTCTTTTTTGAAGAAACTTTTCATGAAAATCAAAACAAAAAATTATTATTATTCTTTGAAAATATTTTTGATAAAGAATTTAAAGATGCTAAAAGAAAGCCTGTAGGTTATTGGACTTCAAGACACTTAGACACCCTATTAATAAAACCTGAAAAAAAACAATCTTTAACTAGCCGTTTAAAATTTTGGAAGTAAATCTAACTATTGTTTTTCTTTACAATTCAACTCTAAAGACACTAAGACTATCTACCCGTTAAAATGCATGTTTACTAATTATCCAACTTAGCGTTGTATATGTCTTCATATCTGAATGTCAGTTAAACATTTATGTTTCAAAACAACCATAGCCAAAAAAACTATAAACAATTAGCTATCGAACTTCATTAAAACTACTATAATGAACAGTTTTATAAAAAACCAAGCTCCCTTTAAAAAAATAAAATTAACCTATCTTTGCTTACAAAACTTAAGCTTTGAATAAAAATAGATTAACCTTCTTCTCTTTTTTTGATCCAGAAAATCAAATTGATGACTATGTAATTCATTATTTAACAGAACTGAACAAAGTCTCTGATATTATTTTTTCCACAGATTGTAAACTGCCTCCTCATGAATTAAATAAAGTTGAGAATCTCGTTCTATTTAGCATTAATAAAAAACATGGTCAATATGATTTTGGTTCACATAAAAAAGCTTTTATAGAGGCAAGTCATAGAGATCTTTTAAAAAATTACGATTGGCTAATTTTAGCTAACGATTCTTGTTACGGACCTTTTTATGAGTTGGAACCTATTTTTTTAGAAATGGAGTCTAAAAAATTAGATTATTGGGGTTTTAGTCATAATACCATAGACTTATCTCCACATATACAAAGTTATTTTGTTGCTTTAAATAAAGACACCTTTACCTCAAAAGTGTTTAAAGATTTCATTTTAAGTATTAAAAAACAATCTGTAAGAAGAAATATTATAATAAAATATGAACACGGATTAACAACTAATCTTAAAAACGCTGGCTTTAATTACAACACTTATTTTGTTGAAACTCCCGGCAGTTTTTTACATGACCCTACCAAAGACTGGGATAAAATGATACACAAAGGATTCCCTTTTATAAAGAGAACTCTTTTCACCAGAAATAACTATAACCTGGACAATTTGGATACGTATAAAGAAGTAATTCTTAAAAACCATCCTGAATTTGATATCAAAATAATAGAAGAAAATTTGAATCGTTATTTAGCTCCTGTATCTCCATCAATTATTAACTTAATTGTAAGTAAATTTAAGAAAATAGCAAAATTTTAATATTTTTTATTTTAAGATTGAAACCAAGCTAAGTATGGGCTTAAACAAAATAGATATTTCATATATTATTCCTATATACAAGGGCAACAAAAACAATTTTGATTTAGAAAACAAAATAGACTTGTATAGTGAATATGACAAACAAGTTTTAAATAAAATTCACTTTATTTTTATTGACGATTGTTCTCCAATTCCTCTAGAAATAAAAAACAAAAACATTAATTACACCCTTGTAAGAATTACTGATGATATTATGTGGAATCAAGGTGGGGCAAGAAATTTAGGAGTAACATTAGCTAGTTCACCTAAACTAATTTTAACTGATTTAGATATTACATTTTCAGAAAACATCTTAAAAGACCTAATTAACAAAAGAATTCCGAATGAATTATATACTTTTAAAAGGGTATTTAAAGGTGACAAGATAAAACCACACCCGAATACATTTTTTTGCTCAAAACATACTTATTACAAGTCTTTAGGAGTAGATGAAGAATTTTGTGGGAATTATGGATATGAAGATATTTATTTTACAGAACTACAGAAGTTTCTAAAAACAAAAACTAAAGTCTATAAAAAAGAAGCCGTAACTATTGAAACACTAATGCATAATCAACATAAACTTAAGAGAGATACATCTGTTAATTTAAAGCTTCTTGAAAAAAAAAGGCAAGCCATCAAAAATAAAACTCCGTTTTCTGAACATAGTCGAAAATTCTTGAATTTTAACTGGTCTATTATAGAAACTAATCTCATTTAACTGTTAAGTAATATTTCATGAAAAACAAAATCGTAGTATACACCGCCCTTTTTGGAAACTACAGTGGTATTATTGAACAACCAAAAATAAAAGGAGTTGAATACCTTTGTTATACTGACCAAGATATCACTTCTAAATCTTGGAAAATTATAAAAGTAACGCCTCCTGTTCCTAATGATAATACTAGGTCTAATCGATATTACAAAATATTACCACACAAGCATTTAAAAGGATATGACATTAGTGTTTATATAGATGCCAATTATCTTATTATTGGTGATTTTGTTTCTATGGTTTTAGAAAAACTAACGAAAAACTCAATGGTTTGCTTTGATCATAACCAAACTGTATTTGACCCAAAAGATTGTATTTATAAAGAACATCAAACTTTGATAAATCTTGCTAAAGAAAAAAGAGTCTTTAGAGACTCTATTGAAGTAATGCAAAATCAAATTGATTTTTTTAAATCAGAAAATTATCCAGAAAACAATGGATTAATTTTTGCTGCTGTTTTGATCAGAAAACATTTTAATGAAGAGGTAATCAACTTGATGGAATTATGGTGGAGTTTTGTAAAAAACAAAAGCAGAAGAGATCAATTAAGCTTTAATTACGCTGTTTGGAAATTAAATTTTGACAAACTAGAATATTTAAAAGGAGATTTACGAAGAGGAAACCCTTGGTTTTATTGGATTGATCACAAACTAAATTTTAAAAAAGATATTCAAACCATAAAAAGACAATTGTTCTTAGAAAAAAACCCAACACTGAGATGTCTTTTATTTTACACAAAGCTTCCGCTTATCTTAAATAAATTAAATAAGTGGTGTAAAAGATATTCGTTTGAACCCTTATCTACATCCGAAATAAATAATATTCGTAAGAGCATAATTAACAACAAACTAGATAAAACACAAATCATTAAAGAAATTGAATATATTGACTCTATTAAAAAAGAAGAAAGGCTCTCTTATTGGAACCATTATTTAGAAAATGTACTCCCTAAAAAACAAGGTAGCCCTGTATTAAAAATTGCAAAGGAGTCTAATTTAACTGCTGTTATAGTAGAGGCTAGAAAACACCCTCACTTTAAAGTAGTCGTAGAAAACATGCTCTTAAACACACAACATTTAAACGTTTGTTTACATGTTTACCATGGTACTGAGAACGAAAAATTTGTAAAGGATTGTTTAAAAGAACATGAAAACATAAAGTTTATTAATTTAAATATAGAAAATATAGATATTGAAGGATATAATAAAATTATGCTATCCGAAGATTTTTATAAAAACATAAATAGTGAACTCATTCTTGTTTTTCAAACAGATGTAATTACTTTTAAACCACTTGATACAGCGTTTTTACAATATGACTATATTGGTGCTCCTTGGAAGAAAAAAGAACACCTAAACTATAAGGCTGAAGTTGGAAATGGTGGTTTAAGCATCCGTTCAAAAAAAGCTATGTTAACTATTTTAGAACAAAAAATTCCTCGCGAGACTTTTGTTCCAGAAGATTTATACTTAGCTCAAATTCTAAAGCAACAAAATTTTAATATTCCCTCTTATGAAACAGCTTTAGAATTTGCAACAGAAGGTGTTTATAATCCTAATGCATTTGGATGTCATAAAAGCTGGGAGGTTATTAAAACAAGTGAACTTAAAGAACTTTTAAAATAACATACTCTCTTACAACTGACTAAAAGTTAAAAAATGACAAAGGAAAAAGATATTAGCATAAATGTATATGGATATTTAAATGAGTTTTCTGGTCTTAGTGAATCTGCTAGATCAAATATTGATGCGTTATTAGAAAACAACTTAAAAGTAAACGTTCATAGTTTTAATTATGATCATTCTACAAACACTTATCGAGATTTTCCTAACCCATCTAATAATGATGCTTCTATAAACCTATTTCATATTAATATTAATTTCATTGAAAAGTTCATTCAAGATATCGGTACTCAACCATTTAAAGAAAAATATAATATAGCCTACTGGGCTTGGGAATTTTCTGAACCACCAATTGAAATAGAACAATATATTTCTCTGTTTGATGAAATATGGGTACCAAGCGATTTCTGTGTAAATGCATTTAACAAAATAGCTTCTATTCCTGTTGTAAAAATTCCACATGCATTAGCAACACCAACTTTACTAAAAAGTAATGAACTAGAGGAACTGCAGGCTCATATTTCCGATAAATTTGTTTTTCTAACCATATTTGATTCGGTTAGTTCTATAGATCGTAAAAATCCTTTTGCTACTATAAATGCTTTTATTTCTAGTTTTGAGAACAATAATGATGTTGTATTAATTATCAAAACTCATAATTTAGATCAGTTTTCAGATGCTAAAAAAATGTTTTTAGACATCGCTAATAAACACACTAATATTATTTTAATCAATAAAAAAATTAGTAAAGACGAATTACAAAATCTTATTCAAAATGCAAATTGCTATGTTTCATTACACAGATCAGAAGGGTTTGGCTTAACAATGGCAGAAGCAATGTCATATGGAAAACTTGTTATAGCAACTGGATACTCTGGAAATCTTGAATATATGAACATAAACAACAGCATTTTGGTACCCTACGAACTTATAGCTAGTGAAAAAGATTATGGGCTAACCAAAAAGGGGTATATCTATGCAAATCCAGATATTAATTTTGTAAGTAAAAAGTTACTACAAATTGTAACAAACTATAATCAATATTCAGGTCTTGCTCAAAGAGGAGAAGAATTGATCAGAAATAAATATTCTTTCTCTACTATTGGACAATTAATGAAAGAAAGATTAGTTTTAATCTCTAAAAATCTTAAAACATCTAAAGATACTGAGTATTTTAATTTGAGTGAAGAAATTCTAAATATTAATCTAGAAAATCAAACTCTAGAAAGGAAAATTAAGAAATTAGAGAAAAACATTTTTATTAAAATAAAATATTGGTATAAAAAGAAAATCAAATGCTAAAAATATTATTCTTTTATCCAGACAATCCTTTAGATATTAATCAAGGAAATAATGCTAGAGTAAATGCATTGTTGCATTATTTTAAAGCAAATAATTTTGAAATAGATTTTGTAGGCGAAGAAAGTGCTATCTTTTCTAAAGAAGATCTTTTAGAGTTTCAAAACTCTAAACTGGTAAAAAAAGCACAGCTAATAAGAAAGAGGAAAAAAAGTGGTCTTCGTTATTTGTTTGCACATTCAATTCTTAATAAAATAAAACACAAAACAGGTTTATTCACTCGTTTAGGTGTAGGTCAACAAAAAGACTTTGAAGATATTCTACGTAATAACCAATATGATTATATACTAATTTCTTATGTTCTTTTTGCACCATTAATAAACAATAAAAAACTTTTAAAAGGAGCCAAAACCATTGTGGATACTCATGATTTTTTTACGGCTCAATTTAAAGATCATAAAAAATGTAAAGACATAGGAACTGTTTTTAAAACTGAACTAAAACTATTAAATCAATTTGATGCAATATGGGCTATATCTGTAGAAGAAAAATTTATTTTTAATCAGTTTTTACCACATAAAAACATTGAATTAATTCCACATGGGATTGATGACAAACATCAACTAAAATCTGAAAACCCATCTATCGATATTTTTTATGTTGCTAGTCCTAACCCACACAATGTAGCCTCTATTAAATGGTTTTTTAAAGACGTTTACCCTTTATTAAAAAAAGATATCAAAATTACTATTGTTGGTAGAATTATCAATTTTATTGAGAACTACGATAATGTTACTAAGCTTGAAAGAGTTGAAGATTTATCAGAATTTTACAAACAAAGTAAAATCACCATGTGTCCAATGCTTAGTGGTACTGGTTTAAAAATAAAAGTTGTGGAGTCTTTATCATACGGAACTCCTGTGGTCTGTAATGAACGTGGAATTGATGGTTTATTAAACAAAATTAACAATGGATGTTTAACAACTAATAACCATAAAGAATTTGCAAATTATATCCATACATTATTGGCTAATAAAGATTTTTACAATCAACAAGCTTCAAATGCAATTACATTTTTTAACAGCAGTTTAAGTTTAAAGTATGTACATCAAAAACTAAATAACTTTTTCAATATCTAAAAAAGTAAACTTTCATAAACGGAAAGATAATTTTTAGTCATTACTGAAAAATCAAACTTTGCTGCTCTTTCTAATAATTTAGCTTTGAACACTAATTCATTTTTATAAAATTCTTCCATCCCATTCTTGTAGGTTGAGACCATATAATTCGTTTCAAAGTTTTCAAAATAAAAAGCAACATCACCACCTACTTCTGGCAAACTAGTTCTATCACTTAAAAAAACAGGTTTTCCAAAACTCATTGCTTCAATAGGAGGAATTCCAAACCCTTCTGCAATTGAAGGATGGCACATAGATTCGCAGTTCTGAATTAATGCCCATTTTTCTTCTTCGGTGATATTGTTACAAAAATGCACTCGATCTTGCATCCCTAAACGCTCTATCTCGTCTTGTATTTCCTTTAAATAGGCTGGGATTTCACTTGAGTAAACCAAAACCAAATCTTCTTCTATAAAAGGCAACATTTTAACCAAAGAAAGCTGATTTTTTTTTGGAAAAATTACCCCAATATTTAAAATATATTTTTTGTTTTTTAAATATTGGTATTCGCCTAAATCATAATTAAATGTAGTATCAGGAAACTTAATTCCGTTATATATAACTTTAATTTCAGGTTTTTTACAAAACCTAAATAAGTTTAGATTGTTAATTAAGTCTTGTTTTGCAAATTCCGATATACATACAATAACATCGGCATTACGAATATTCTTCTCAACTCTTTTTAAACCTTTTTTCTCTTTTTTGGTTGAAACATCTTCGTGAATAAAATTTAAATCATGAAGTGTTACCACTTTTTTCTGACCTATTCTTTTTTGGTGAAAATAAGACGATAATTGATGACTTGTATGAAGAAGATCGTATTTAAAAGTGGAAAAAGGTCTAAATTTATGAAGTGGTTTTCTTTGCTTAATGGCAAATTTAGTTCCTAAAGTTTCTATAGCTTCCTTAGGACCGTATAGAGAAATATCAATATTATTTAAGATAGGTAAATTAGAAAACCCAAGCGCTAAATTTTTAAAAACATTCGCTATACCTGAATTAGGATACCTCAATCTTTCTAAATCAATTAATACCTGCTTCTTTTTCATTAACCTTTTTTTTAAAAACAAATATAACACCATCATTTTTCAATGGTCAATAATTTTGTTAACATTTATATGGTCTAGCTGTATTTTATATAGACTCTAAATACGTTTCAACTTTTTTGTTATTAATTTCTGCATCAAAATGTTGATTTACAAAATCATGTCCTTTCACTC
Source organism: Wenyingzhuangia fucanilytica (assembly GCF_001697185.1). Classification (GTDB taxonomy): domain Bacteria; phylum Bacteroidota; class Bacteroidia; order Flavobacteriales; family Flavobacteriaceae; genus Wenyingzhuangia; species Wenyingzhuangia fucanilytica. Next base: position 2,792,341 of record NZ_CP014224.1, read on the forward strand.
CCATATCTAAACTCATTTCTTCATTAGAATTTAGCAACAAAATCTTATCAACCAAATCTACCAAGTTATCTTTTTCGATTAAAAACCCCGTAACATTGTTGTCTATAATCTCTGGATTACTACTAACATTAAAAGCTAGAACTGGTTTGTAATGGTATGATGCTTCTGCAATTACATATCCAAAACCTTCCCAATGTGAAGTTAATACAAAAACATCTAACTGCGACATAAAGGTATTTACATCCTCTACATAACCTTGAAAAACCACAACATCTTCTACATCTAATTCTTTTGCTTTGTTTTTTAAGCTATTAAGCAACCTACCTTCACCTCCTATAATTAGCTTAAAATTTAGATTTTTAGATTTTAACATCACAGCCATATCTAGCAATGCTGTTTGGTTTTTTTGGTATTCTAATCTTCCTAAGTTCCCTATAACAAACGTTTCTCCCTTACTTTTATTTTTAATTGGGTGATAATTCTCTAAATGAATACCATTGTATATAACCTCAATTTTTTCTTTAGGAAAAAGTGTTGCGTTATTTTGATTAACTGTTCTTTTGGTTTCTTGAGAATTGGCCAACATATGGGTTAACACCTTTTTAAAATAGAATCTATTTAGACTAGTATTTTTAATTGGAATAGCACTTCCTCTCCTATATACTATTTTTTCTATTTCAGCTAACTTAGCAGCAACCGCACCTGTTTTAATATCTTTTGAGGCATTTAATATTAAAATATCTGGAGTATCCTTTTTAAATAATTGGACAAGCTTATAAATTTTAAAAGGGTTTAAAAAACTTAAATTTTCTATATCTATCAATCTTAATTCTAAACCTGAATTTTCTGCTTTTTTATGTAAAGCTCCGTTTTTTTGACAATATAAAACAACTTGGTACCCTTTATCTTTTAGATACAACGCCATTTCTAAATGCCATTTTTCGCCTCCCCCCCAAGATTTTACAGAGTTAAAAAAGCATATTTTTTTCTTCATTTTATAAACTTTTATAAAGTTTTAAGATTTGTTCTCCTATAACATCATCATTAAACCTTTGTACATATTCCAACCCGTTTGAAATCATTTTATTTTGTAGTATTTCACTTTCTTCAATATCCAAAATAGCCTGTTTTAAAGCCATATCATTGTGGGGCTCTATATAAATTGAATCTGGCCCACCTGCTTCGGAAAAACAACTTCCTTTTGATGATATTACTGGAGTTTTTGAATACAATGCTTCCACAATAGGTATACCAAAACCTTCAAAAATACTAGGATAAATAAAAATACTTGCCATTTGATAAATCATGGCCAACTCATCCATAGCTACTCCTTGCAAAAAATGTATTCTATCTTCCATTTGGTTAGCTTTAATAAAGGCTTTTACTTTTTCTGTATAAGCTGTTTCTTTTCCTACAACCACCAAATGATGTGAAGTATTTTTAATTGCTTTTACAATGGTCAATAAATTTTTGCGCTCCTGTATAGTCCCAACATTTAACAAATACTTACTTGGCAAAGAGTATTTTTCTACTATTTGTTGTTTTTGATCATTAGTATACACCTCTTTAAAAGCCGCATGACAACCTTGATAAATTACCTCTATTTTAGCTGCATCTACTTTTAAAAACTCAACAATATCTGCTTTGGTTTGTTCGCTAATAGCAATAATTTTATCAGCAACTTGAGCTGCTCTTTTAAACTTTTTAAAATGAATTTTACCATCAATATAAGAGTACAACTCTGGATATCTCACAAAAATTAAATCGTGAATAGTTACTACAGATTTAATATTGGTTTTCTCAATTCCAATGGGCAATTCATTAGTCAATCCGTGATAAATTTCAATTTTATCTGTAACCAAATCCTTTACAATTGCTTTTTGCCTCCACAAAGAACTTAACTTTTGCCAAACTTTGGCTTTGGGCATACATAAAACCATGTTCGTGGTAATAGTTAACCTGCTTACCCTTCCTGGTTTTGGATTGTATAAAAAGTATTTGTGATTGGGAAATTGAGCAGCCAAAATTCTTAAAGTATCTCTACTATAATTTCCTAAACCAGTGGTATTATGGAATACTCTTTTGGCATCAAAACCTAACTTCATTTATCTTTTTATTTTAATAATGCTTGTTATAACAAATGTTTGGCTACAAACCATTTATAGTTTAGCAATATATAGAATCTTTTCTTATTTAAAATGAACTTATTGATAAGAATCTATCAATAAAACATAGCTCTCAAACAAATTTACTTATTTTTACACATCAACAAACACAAGCAACTAAAATGTCTAAAATATTAGCTTTTGATTACGGAACTGTAAGAACTGGATTAGCCGAAACCGATGATTTAAAAATGATGGCTTTTGGCTTAGATACCATTGCTACTAAAGATATTTTTAGTTACTTAAATCAGTACTTAAAACAAAATACCGTTGAAGTATTTGTAGTTGGAGAACCTAAACAAATGAACGGTTTAGAAAGCGAGAGCGAAGTGCATATTAAAGAATTTATTAAAAAATTGGATAGCACTTATCATATTCCCATTGTAAGATTTGATGAACGTTTTACATCAAAAATGGCTTTTGATACCATGATTGCGAGTGGAATTGGAAAGAAAAAAAGACAGAACAAAGGTTTGGTTGATAAAATTAGTGCCACTATTATTTTACAAGGCTACTTAGATACACTATAACTTTTCTTTTTTGATGATGAATAAGCATTTCCAAAGTTTACCTAAAATTGCGCTCATTGAATTTGATCAATCTCATGCTGAGTGTTTGTATAGCCAAATATTATTTTTACAAGATCACTATCAAATTACGGTCTTTCTAAACAAAAAAAGTCCCGAAGACTTAACAAACATCCCTAACATAACGCTTATTACTCTTGATTTAGACAACAAAAAAACAAATCAAATTGTAAAAAATTATCTAATCAAAGAAAAAATAAACAAAGTAGTATTTAACTCAGCCGAAAGAAAAATTTACAAGTTTTTACTATTATTTTTATTTAATAAACAAATTTCTTTTTGGGGGATTTTACACAATCCTAACAGGCTAAAAAAAAGTTTAAAACAAAAATATATTAGCTTTAAACTAAAAGGATATTTTGTGTTGAGTGATTTTGTTAAACAAAACATCACAAAAGAAAAACTCACAAAAACGCCTATAAAAAGCATTTACACTATCTTTTTTAAAAAAGAAAATATTTTAGAAAAGATTATAAAACTTCAAAATGAAACTTGGATAGTAATTCCCGGAAAAGTAGAGTCTTATAGAAGAGATTATCAATTTTTATTACAACTTAATATCCCACAAAATATTAAGTTTATCATTTTAGGAAACATCAACACTCCTGAAGGAATTCAATTTAAAGATAAAGTTCATAAGCTTGGAGTATCATCTAATTTTATACTTTTTGAATCTTATATTCAAAATGATGTGTTTAATCAATACATAGAAAATGCCGATTTTATTTTACCTTTAATTCACCCTAACAATCCTTTTTTTAATAAATACATTAAAAATAAAATTACAGGAACTTATAATTGGGCATATGCTTTTAAAAAAACAATGTTGCTAGAACAAAGTTTTTCGTCTATAGATGAATTTAAAGAAACATCAAACTTTTACGATATTAAATCTAAAAATCAGATATTTAATTCAATAAAAGAACCTAAAAAAGAATACACAAGTGATAAGTGGAATTTTAAACATCAACAAAACACTTATTTAAACTTTATAAAAACACAATAATGAAAGGAATTATCCTAGCAGGAGGATCGGGAACTAGACTGTATCCACTAACCAAAGCAACATCAAAACAATTATTGGCTATTTATGATAAGCCTATGATTTATTACCCTCTTTCGGTATTAATGTTAGCTGGAATTAAAGAGATTCTTATTATTACCACTCCCGAAGATCAAGAAAGATTTGTCAATCTTTTAGGAGATGGTACTCAAATCGGAATTCAACTTTCTTACGAAGTACAACCAAAACCAGAAGGATTGGCTCAAGCTTTTATTATTGGAAAAGAATTTATAGGAACCGATGATGTTGCTCTTATTTTAGGTGATAATATTTTTTACGGACAAGGGTTTATCAAACTACTTTCTAGTGCTATTGAAAGTGCTAAAGACGAAAACAAAGCCACTATTTTTGGTTATTATGTAAATGATGCCGAACGTTATGGTGTTGTTGAATTTGATGAAAACAAAACAGCTTTAAGTATAGAAGAAAAACCCAAAAAACCAAAAAGCAATTATGCAGTTTCTGGGTTGTATTTTTATCCAAACAATGTAATAGAAGTTGCTGAAGCCGTAGTACCAAGCGAAAGAGGTGAGTTAGAAATTACCAGTGTAAATCAAGCCTATTTAAAAAAACAAGAACTAAATGTACAAGTAATGGGGCGTGGTTATGCTTGGTTAGACACAGGAACACACGAATCTATGCTAGAAGCTTCTAACTTTATTCATACTATTGAAAAAAGGCAAGGTTTAAAAATAGCCTGTATAGAAGAAATTGCTTACGAAAAAGGCTATATAGACAAAAAGCAATTATTAGCTTTGGGGCGAGAAATGAAGAAGAATGAATATGGTCAATATTTAATTAGAAAAGCAACAAAATAGATGAAATATACACGCACCGAAATTCCTGATGTTATTATTTGTGAACCTAAAATATTTGGAGACAACCGAGGATATTTTATAGAAGCATATAAAGAAAATTCTTTAACCGAATTTTTAGGATATAAAATTAATTTTTGTCAAGACAATGAATCTAGTTCTAGTAAAGGAGTTTTAAGAGGATTACATTATCAATTAGGAAAATACTCTCAAACAAAATTAGTTAGAGTTATTCAAGGTTGTGTTATTGATGTTGCAGTAGACTGTAGAAAAGGTTCTCCAACATTTGGAAAACACGTTGCGGTAGAATTATCGGCAGACAACAAAAAACAATTATTAGTTCCTAAAGGATTTGCTCACGGATTTATAGTATTAAGTGATACAGCTATTTTTAGTTATAAAGTAGATGCTCCTTATCATTTTGAAAGTGAAGTAGGTATTGCTTTTGATGACCCAACTTTAAATATTGATTGGAAATTAGATAAAAACGATTATATCTTATCCGAAAAAGATTTAAAAAACCCTTTATTAAATGAAGTAGAATTATTTGATTATAACATCAATTACTATGAATAATATACTAGTTACGGGTGCAAATGGTCAATTGGGTTCAGAAATCCAAAATCTTGCAAAAGATTATAAAACCTCACATTTCTTTTTTACAGATGTAAGTGATTTAGATATTACCAACATAGAAAAAGTCCGTGATTTTTGTACTACTCATCAAATTAAAACTATTATCAACTGCGCTGCTTATACGGCAGTAGACAAGGCTGAAGAACAAACAGAACTTTGTAACGCTGTAAACCACATAGCTACAGTTAATCTTAGTACAGTTGCAAAAGAATTAAATATAAAATTAATTCATACTTCTACAGATTATGTCTTTAACGGAAAAAATCACGTTCCTTTTAAAGAAAATGATTTAACCGATCCTATAAATGTTTATGGAAAAACAAAGTTGTTAGGAGAAGAGGCTATGATAAACATCAATCCAAAACATTCTATTATTATTAGAACTTCTTGGGTGTATTCTACTTACGGAAACAACTTTGTAAAAACCATGCTAAAGTTGTCCGAAACTAGAGAACAGCTAACCATTATAGCAGATCAAGTAGGGAGTCCTACTTATGCTTATGATTTGGCTAAAACTATTTTAGAAATCATTCCTAAAATAAATAATGACCAAGTTGAAGTTTATCATTACTCAAACGAAGGGGTTTGTTCTTGGTACGACTTTGCTTATGAAATTTTTCATCAAACCAACACAAATTGTAAAGTGTTGCCTATAGAAACCAAAGATTACCCTACTGCTGCAGAAAGACCACAGTATAGTGTAATGAATAAATCTAAAATTAAAAACACTTTTGATATTGAAATTCCACATTGGAAAACATCACTAGCAAATTGTTTAAAAAAGTTATAAAATTACAATTATCGAGCAAATTCTCATTAGTAGAAATTGGTCATCTAGTAAAGTCGAGATGTGATTCGTAAATTAAAGAATCAGTTCTCAACTCCACTTGAACACTAACAATAAAAAATAAAAATGAAACATATATTGGTTACAGGAACTGCAGGGTTCATCGGTTCTAACTTCATCTATCATTTTATTAAAAACTATACTGATTATCACCTAATCAGTTTAGATAAATTAACCTATGCTGGAACTTTAGAAAATTTAACTGAAGTTGAAAATCATGCTAGACATACTTTTATCAAAGGAGATATTTGTGATAGAAAACTAATAGAAAATATTTTTTCAGAATATAACATTCAAGGAGTAATCCACTTTGCTGCAGAGTCACATGTAGACAATTCTATAACTAATCCTGGAGTATTTATAGAAACCAATGTAAACGGAACTTTTACTTTGCTTGATGTTGCCTACAAATATTGGATGCAAAAACCTTTTACTTATAAACAAGGCTTTGAAAATTGTAGGTTTTTACACGTTTCTACCGATGAAGTTTACGGTACTTTAGGAGAAACTGGTTTGTTTACAGAAACCACTCCATATGCTCCAAACTCACCATATAGTGCTTCAAAAGCTAGTAGTGATATGTTGGTAAGAAGCTATCATCATACCTATGGAATGAATACTGTTATTACCAATTGTTCTAACAATTACGGACCCCAACAACACGATGAAAAATTAATTCCAACCGTTATTAGAAAAGCTATTAACGGAGAACAAATTCCTATTTATGGTGATGGAAAAAACATTCGTGATTGGTTATATGTTTTAGATCATTGTAAAGGAATAGATTTGGCTTATCACCAAGGAAAATCTGGTGAAGTATACAATATTGGAGGGCGTAATGAAAGAAACAACAATTACATCGCAAACAAAATTTGTGAAATTTTAGATCAACTAAAACCTAAAGAAAATAGTTATAAAAACTTAATCAATTATGTAGAAGACAGAGCTGGTCACGATAGACGTTATGCTATTGATGCTACTAAAATTGAAACAGAATTAGGTTGGAAAGCCGATGAAAATTTTGAATCGGGAATTATTAAAACCATCCAATGGTATTTAGAAAAATATAGTTAGAATAATTTTATTCATTTGTCTGTTTATTCTGAACTCCTTTAGCATCTACAGACTTTAAAACAACACTACAAAGCCAAAGTTCTACATCACTTTGGCTTTTTTATTTCACTTATACCAAAGTATAAAGCTATTCTTTGTACTTTTGCACCGAATTTTAGCGCACTATTATGATATTACCCATTGTAGCCTATGGAGACCCAGTCTTAAGAAAAGTAGGTAAAGAAATAGATAAGGACTATTCAGAATTATCCACCTTAATTGCAAACATGTGGGAAACCATGGAAAATGCAAATGGGGTTGGTTTAGCAGCTCCGCAAATAGGAAAATCTATCCGTTTATTTGTGATTGATGCTACTCCTTTTGCTGAGGATGAAGATTTAGAAGAAGGTGAAAAAGAAGTTTTAAAAAACTTTAGAAAAGTTTTTATCAACGCTAAAATAGAATCTGAAGAAGGTGATGAATGGGCATTTGAAGAAGGTTGTTTAAGTATTCCTGAAATAAGAGAAGAAATTTGGAGAAACGATATTATTCACGTTACTTATCAAGATGAGAACTTTGAAACTCACAAAGCTACTTTTAGCGGATTAGCTGCAAGAGTTTTTCAACACGAATACGATCATATTGAAGGGGTTCTGTTTACAGACAAAGTATCTTCTTTAAAAAAGAGATTACTTAAAAAGAAATTAGAAAACATTTCCAAAGGAAAAATTGGAGCAGATTATAGAATGCGCTATTACGGTGCAAAAAGACGATAACTAAAAAATAATTAAAATGAGTTTAACAAAAGTAATTGCAATTGCTGGAAAACCAGGATTATATGAAATTTTAGGACAAACCAAAGGTGGTTTTATTACTACTAGTTTGTTAGATGGGAAAAAATCTCCTGTAAAAAACACTCAAAATGTAAGTGTTTTAAGTGATATAGGAATTTATACATATGAAACTGAAGTTCCTTTAGGTCAAGTATTTTTAGCTATTCACGAAAAATTCGAAGGAAAAGAAGGTTTAAGCCACAAGGCTCCTAATAACGAATTAACAGCTTTATTTAGCGAAGTATTACCTGAGTATGATGAAGAGCGTGTATACGTTTCAAACATCAAAAAAGTAGTACAATGGTACAACATTTTAGTAAACGCTAATTTTGATTTTGAAAGTATTAAAGAAGACTTAAAAAAATTAGAAGAGGCTCAAAACGAAGCATAACAAACACTTGTTTGTTTTCATCTTAAAGCTGTTAACTTTTATGTTAACAGCTTTTTTTGTTTAAGCCTTTAAATATACCATCTACTTTCTACCTTTGACAAACCACACAATCTTTAAGAAACATGAATTCAAGAAAAGAACAATTAGCAGCTATAGATCGTTTATTAACCATCATGGATGAATTAAGAGAACAGTGCCCTTGGGATAAAAAACAAACACTAGAATCTCTTAGACATTTAACCATTGAAGAAACTTACGAACTTGCCGATGCCATTCTTTCTAATGATTTAAATGAAATTAAAAAAGAATTGGGTGATTTACTTTTACACATTGTTTTTTATGCTAAAATAGGAAGTGAAACCAATAGTTTTGATATAGGTGATGTGGCTACGGCTATTTCAGAAAAGTTGATTCACAGACATCCTCATATTTATAGTGATGTAAAAGTAGAAGATGATGAAGAAGTGAAAAAAAATTGGGAAGAACTAAAATTAAAAGAAAAAGGAAACAAATCTCTTTTACAAGGAGTTCCAAACTCTTTACCTGCTTTGGTAAAAGCCAATAGAATTCAAGAAAAAGTTTCAGCTGTGGGGTTTGACTGGGAACACCCAGAACAAGTTTGGGAAAAAGTTCAAGAAGAATTATCAGAATTAAACAAAGAAATCTTAACAGGAGATAAAAAACGTATAGAAGCCGAATTTGGAGATGTTTTATTTTCTATGGTAAATTATGCTAGACTTATAGGAATAAATCCAGAAAACGCATTAGAACGCACCAATATTAAGTTTAAAAAACGTTTTGAATACCTAGAGGATAATACCATGAAAAAAGGCATTAAACTTACCGATCTTAGTTTAGAAGAAATGGATGTCTACTGGGAAGAAGCTAAAAAGTTTGATTAATTTACCTTTCTTGTAATGTAAAATACTTATCTACTACCCCAAAAGCTACTGCTCTTTCTTTTTTTAAGTTATTAAACTGCTTTACATGTTTATTTGCATTTTCAATAATCTTTAAAGCTTTGTCTGGATGTTCAATATAGTATTGTAGTTTTTCCTCTAAATCAGAATAATCATCTTTGATACAAATAAAGTGAACATCTGGAATTAAAGTTCCTTCCATAAACCAAGTTTCATATTTTAGTTTAGGACTAACCGCTATGGAATTTGATGACATAATCCACTTTAAATTAGTAGCAACATCATTCCCTTCTAAAGACAAAACAAACTTATATTTTAAATGCTCTTTAATAGATAGTTTGGGAGTACTCCATTCTGCAGACACTTCTGGAGAATTTACAGCTCCTAAATCACACATAGGGTGATTGAAATACTTATTATAAAAATCAACTTTATTATGGTGATAATGGTAAAATCTAGATCTACCAATCAACATATCTTTTTTATCTAAAAACCTTCTGTTGTCTTTTACAAACTTAAAGTGTCTTATTTTATTTAGTTTTAAAAGAACAGCGTTGGTATTATCACCTTCTATCGGCCTACTTTTTACAAAGGTTGGCTGATAAGGCACTTCTGTAATATCTCCAAACTCATAACAAAACTGATCTGTTTCTGGAAAAAAACGAAGAGTTTCCATCAAATCAAAATAATAAGTTTTAAGTTTTTTGGGTCTTTTAAACTCTGCAATACTAACAGTATCTGTAAGAAAATAAGGTTTACTTAACTTATGAGGTTTACCTAAATTATAAGTCTCACTTAATTGATTATAATAATCAATTCGTTCTTTAATGTTTAAAGAACTCTTTTTCTTGTTTTTAGAAAAGAACGCACTAGGCATTAAATCTAAAAACATGTTTTTTATATAATACTGTAACTTATTAAACATCATAAAACCAAAACTACAACTTAATTATCTAACTAAACTATCAAATAACTCAATCAAAAATTATTTTATTTTATCAACTTTTTTGTAGTTCAAAATACTTTTCAAGAACCCCTAAAGCAACTTTTTTCTCTGTTTTCTTACAAAAAAACTGTTGCACATAATTGTTTGCATTTTTAATAATAGCCAATGCCTCATTAGGATTTTCTATATAGTAATTCAATTTTTCTTCTAAGTCCGAATAATCATCTTTAATGCAAATAAAATGAACATCTGGAATTAAAGTTCCTTCCATAAACCAGGTTTCATATTTTAGTTTAGGACTTACCGCTATGGAATTTGATGACATAATCCATTTTAAATTAGTAGCTACATCAAATCCTTCTAAGGATAAAATAAACTTGTATTTTAAATGTTCTTTGATAGAAATTTTCTTTGTATTCCATTCCAAATTAACTCTATCTGAGTTTATAGTTCCCAAATTACACATTGGATGATGAAAGTACTTTTCATAAAATCTAACCCGATGTACTTGCGTTGGAGATACCTTACACCTCCCTATTAATTCATTCTTTTTTTCTAAAAAAGGGATATCATCTTTTACAAACTTAAAATGTCTTAACTTATCTAACTTTAAAAGAATAGCATGTGCATTGTCTACATGAATAGGTCTACTTTTAACTATAGAGGGTTCTGATGGCACTTCTGTGATATCTCCAAACTCATAAGAAAACATATTATTTCCATTAAAATATCTTAACACACTCATCATATCAAAATAATAAGCCGAATGTCTTTTAGGTCTTTTGTACCTAGCCAATTGATGGGGTTTTGATAGTTTATAATTACTTTTTAATTTATTATAATAATCTATCCTTTTCTGAACTTTATCATCACAAAGCTCCTTTTTATAAGTAAAAAATGATTTTGGTAATACATCAATTACACCATTAGTGATATAATATTTAAATTTTGTGAGTCTCATAAATGTAAAACATATCTTTGTAACTAAACTACAATTTAATTAGCATAATTTTAAAACAAAAAACTACGTATATATACTTAAAAAATACGTATATTTGTTTTTTATTTAAAAAGTATTAGCAATGGATACACTTATCAAAAGCCCCCAAGACTCAGCTGTTGAAATCACTGAATTAATGAAACCAATGAATTCTAATTTTAGTGGTAAAATTCACGGAGGTTATATTTTAAACTTAATGGATCAAATAGCATTTGCTTGTGCTTCAAAATATTCTGGTGCTTATTGTGTTACAGCATCGGTAAACACAGTTAACTTTTTAAATCCGGTTGAAGTTGGTGAGTTCTTAACCTTAAAAGCAAGAGTGAATTATGTTGGAAAGACTTCTATGACCGTTGGAATTAGAGTTATTTCAGAAAATATACAAACAGGAGTAAAAAAGCACTGTAACTCTTCGTATTTTGTAATGGTTGCAAAAACTACAACTGGTGAAAATGTTACTGTTCCTAAACTAAAACTTAGAAATTCTGAGGATGTAAGACGTTTTATAAGATCTAAAAGTAGATTAGAAACAAATAAATTAAGAAGACAAGCTTTTAGTAAAGCTGCATTTAACTATAAAGAACATTTAGAAGAATTAAAAGACTATAATGTTTATATCGACCCTTCGTTATTAGATTAATAAAACAAAAAAGCCATTTCTTTCGAAATGGCTTTTTTGTTTTTATGATTTATTTTATTTCATGTTTTCAATAAACTGATCAAATAAATAAGCAGCATCATGCGGTCCAGGATTAGCTTCTGGGTGATATTGTACCGAGAATACCTTTTTATCCTTAATAGCAATTCCAGCTACTGTATTATCATTTAAATGTACATGAGTAACTTCTACATTGTTAGAAGCTTCTACATCTTCTCTACTAACATTAAATCCATGGTTTTGAGAAGTAATTTCACCTTTACCAGTAATTAAGTTTTTAATAGGATGATTAATTCCTCTGTGTCCATTGTGCATTTTATAAGTAGAAATTCCTTGTGATAATGCAATAATTTGATGTCCTAAACAAATACCAAATAAAGTTAAATTTTTATCGATAATAGTTTTAGCAACTTCTTGTGCACTCTTTAATGGTTCTGGATCTCCAGGTCCGTTAGATAAGAAATATCCATCAGGATTAAAAGCAGCCATTTCCTCAAAAGTAGCTGTATTAGGGAAAACTTTAATATAACAATCTCTGTTAGCTAAGTTTCTTAAAATATTTGTTTTAATCCCTAAATCTAAAGCAGATACTTTGTATTTAGCATTTTCATTACCATAAAAATATGGCTCTTTTGTAGAAACTACAGAAGCTAAATCCAAACCTTTCATACTTGGTGCTTCAGCTAATTTGGCTTTTAAAGCATCAATATTATCTACTTCTGTAGAAATTAAAGCATTCATTGCTCCATGTTTTCTAATATAGCTTACTACAGCTCTAGTATCAACGTCAGTAATAGAAAGTAATCCGTGTTTTTTAAAATATTCATCTAAAGAACCGTTAGAACGATCTCTTGAATATTCATAACTAAAATTTCTACATACCAAACCGGCAATTTTAATTCCTTCTGACTCTACTTCATCATCGTTAACTCCATAGTTACCAATATGAGCATTGGTAGCTACCATAATTTGACCAAAATAAGATGGATCTGTAAAAATTTCTTGGTATCCAGTCATTCCAGTATTGTAACATACTTCACCAATTGTAGTACCTTCAATACCTACAGACTTTCCTTCAAAGATAGTTCCATCTTCTAATAATAAAATTGCTTTCTTTAATTCTTTGTACTTCATAAAAGTTGTTTTTGTTGTTGGGTGGAGGTGTTTCACCTTAGCTTTCAACAAAGAATGTTTGTAAAAATATTTTTGCAAATATAAAAAAAGGATAAACTATTAAATAGTTTATCCTTTATATATTTTACTAGAAGTAAATCATTTCTTACTCTTCAGTAGTTTCTGTTGATTCTGCAGCTGCTTCAACTTGTGGAGCATCAGCTTTTTTCTTAGATCTACGAGTAGTCTTTTTCTTCTTAGCACCGTTTGGATTGTAAATTTCGTTGTAATCAACTAATTCAACCATTGCCATAGAAGCATTATCTCCTTGACGGTTTCCTAACTTGATGATACGAACATATCCTCCTGGTCTATCAGCAACCTTTACAGCAATCTGTTGGAATAACTCAGTAACAGCATATTTGTTTTTTAAATAAGAAAAAACAATTCTACGATTATGTGTAGTGTCTTCTTTAGATTTTGTAATGATAGGCTCAACATACATACGTAAAGCTTTTGCTTTAGCAACAGTAGTGTTAATACGCTTGTGCTCTATTAAAGAACAAGCCATGTTTGCTAACATTGCATTTCTGTGTGCAGTTTGTCTACCTAAGTGGTTAAATTTCTTTCCGTGTCTCATTTTAAATGATTTTAGCTTTCATCTTGCGTCTACCCATTTTGAGGAGCAAAATATGAAAGGGGTTTAGTCTTTGTCTAATTTATATTTACTTAAATCCATTCCGAAATGTAAATTTTTAACGTTTACTAATTCGTCTAACTCTGTTAAAGATTTTTTACCAAAGTTTCTAAATTTCATTAAGTCGTTTTTGTTAAAAGATACTAAGTCTCCTAACGTTTCAACTTCTGCTGCTTTTAAACAGTTTAAGGCTCTTACAGATAAGTCCATGTCAACCAATTTGGTTTTCAATAACTGTCTCATGTGTAAAGACTCCTCGTCATAAGTTTCTGTTCTTGCAATTTCATCAGCCTCTAAAGTGATACGCTCATCAGAGAATAACATAAAGTGGTGGATTAAAATTTTTGCAGCTTCTGTTAATGCATCTTTAGGATTAATAGATCCATCAGTAACAACGTCAAAAACTAATTTTTCATAGTCAGTCTTTTGTTCTACACGGTAGTTCTCTACAGCATATTTTACATTCTTTATAGGAGTGTAAATAGAGTCTGTAAATATAGTTCCTAAAGGCACATTTACTTTTTTATTTTCTTCAGCAGGAACAAATCCTCTACCTTTTTCAATAGTAATATCGAAACTTACAGCTACAGAACTGTCTAAGTTACATATTACTAAATCTGGGTTTAAAACTTGAAAACCTGAAGTAAATTTTTGAATATCACCAGCCGTGATTTGATTCTGACCTGATACAGATACAGAAACAGTCTCTTTATCTGTGTCTTCAATCTGTTGCTTAAAACGAACTTGCTTTAAGTTTAAGATGATTTCAGTAACATCCTCAACAACACCTTGTACAGTAGAAAACTCATGTTCTACTCCCTCGATGCGTAAAGATGTAATAGCGAAACCTTCTAAAGACGATAATAATACTCTTCTTAAAGCATTACCTACAGTTAAACCAAAACCTGGCTCTAACGGTCTGAACTCGAATTTACCTTCAAAGTCGGTAGATTCGATCATGATAACTTTATCTGGTTTCTGAAAATTTAAAATTGCCATAGTTAACTGGTGTCTAATTATTATTTCGAGTATAACTCGACGATTAATTGCTCTTTGATGTTCTCTGGAATTTGAATTCTTTCAGGAGCTGAAACAAAAGTTCCTGTTTTAGTATCATTGTTCCAAGTTAACCACTCATAAACAGCAGAAGAACTAGCTAAGCTATTCTCGATAACTGAAAGTGATTTAGATTTTTCTCTTACACCAACAACATCACCAGGCTTCAATTGGTAAGAAGGAATGTTAACGATTTCTCCATTAACAGTAATATGTCTGTGAGATACTAATTGACGTGCTCCACTTCTAGAGTTAGACAATCCCATACGGAATGCTGTGTTAT
Source organism: Wenyingzhuangia fucanilytica (assembly GCF_001697185.1). GTDB lineage: Bacteria > Bacteroidota > Bacteroidia > Flavobacteriales > Flavobacteriaceae > Wenyingzhuangia > Wenyingzhuangia fucanilytica. The sequence goes on from NZ_CP014224.1 coordinate 2,807,404, forward strand.
CTAAACGAGATTCACATAATTGTAATAATACCTCACCAGTAATACCTTTACTAGCAGATGCTTTCTTAAATAAGTTAGAGAATTGACGCTCTAAAATACCATAAGTATACTTTGCTTTTTGCTTTTCTTGTAACTGTAAAGAATATTCAGAACGTTTAGCTCTTTTCTTTGCCAACCCGTGTTGTCCAGGAGGATAGTTACGTTTTTCAAAAGACTTGTCATCACCAAAAATTGCTTCTCCAAACTTACGAGCAATTTTAGTTTTAGGTCCATTATATCTTGCCATAATAAAAAAATTAAAAAGTTAGCAGTTATGAATTAAGGCTTAGTCCTTCGATAACTTAATTGCTAACTTAGTGTTAATAATAAATAAAATTAGATTCTTCTTCTCTTAGGAGGACGACATCCGTTGTGTGGTAATGGAGTAACATCAATGATTTCTGATACTTCAATTCCTGCATTATGAATAGTACGGATAGCAGATTCTCTACCATTTCCTGGTCCTTTTACATAAACTTTTACTTTACGTAAACCTGCTTCGTGTGCTACAGCAGCACAATCTTCAGCAGCAGTTTGTGCAGCATAAGGAGTGTTCTTTTTAGATCCACGGAATCCCATTTTACCTGCAGAAGACCATGAAATTACATCTCCTTTTTTATTTGTTAAAGAAATGATGATGTTGTTAAATGAAGCTGTAATGTGTGCTTCTCCAACAGACTCAACAATAACTTTACGCTTTTTAGCGGTCTTTGTATTAGATTTAGCCATAACTTAATTATTTCTTTTTGTTCGCTACAGTTTTACGTTTACCTTTTCTTGTTCTAGAGTTGTTCTTAGTTCTTTGACCTCTTAATGGTAACCCAGCTCTGTGACGGATTCCTCTAAAACATCCAATATCCATCAAACGTTTGATGTTTATTTGGATTTCTGAACGTAATTCACCTTCAATTGTGAAAGTTCCTGCTTGCTCACGAATTGCTCCGATCTGAGCATCTGTCCAATCTTGAACTTTGATGTTCTCATCTACTCCAGCATTTGCTAAAATCTCTTTAGCTCTAGTTCTACCAATTCCAAAAATATAAGTCAACGCGATTACACCACGTTTGTTCTTTGGAATGTCAATACCTGAAATTCTTGCCATAACTAACCTTGTCTTTGTTTGAATCTAGGATTCTTTTTATTGATTACATATAATCTGCCTTTTCTACGCACAATCTTGCACTCGGCACTTCTCTTTTTTATTGATGCTCTTACTTTCATCGTAATGATATTTTAGTATCTATAAGTAATTCGAGCCTTTGATAAATCATAAGGACTCATTTCTAACTTAACTTTATCTCCTGGTAACAACTTAATGTAATGCATACGCATTTTACCCGAGATGTGTGCGGTAACAATATGACCATTTTCTAACTCAACTCTAAACATTGCGTTAGATAATGCTTCAGTAATTGTACCGTCTTGTTGTATTGACGCTTGTTTTGCCATAATTAAATTGTACCTCTTCTTTTAGTTCCAGTTTTCATCAGACCGTCATAATGTCTATTTAGTAAATACGAGTTAATTTGTTGGATCGTGTCGATTGCAACACCCACCATAATTATTAACGAAGTACCTCCATAAAACATCGCCCAGTTTTGTTGTACACCAAAATGAACAACGATGGCTGGGAAAACAGCGAGCAAAGCTAAGAAAATAGATCCAGGTAACGTAATTTTTGACAAAATACTATCTAATTTTTCTGAAGTTTCTACTCCAGGCCTTACTCCCGGTATAAAACCTCCACTTTTTTTAAGGTCTTCGGCCATTTTATTTGTAGGAATTGTAATAGCTGTATAGAAATAACTAAACACTATAATCAAAACACAGAATAAAATATTGTAACCCCAACCGTTAAAATCAGATAAAGCATTAAATATTGTTTGTACTGTTCCGTCAGAATTTCTAGCTATTAATCCAGGTACAAACATAATCGCTTGTGCAAAAATAATAGGCATTACTCCAGCAGAATTTAACTTTAATGGAATATACTGTCTTGCTCCTTGAGCATCATCTATACTTCCAACTACAGTACGTCTTGCATATTGAACTGCAATTTTTCTAACAGCTGTTACTAATAATATACTTGCTAAAATAATTAACAACCAAACTATTATTTCTAAAAGGATCATCATGAAACCTCCAGATCCAGCAGCATATTTAGAAGTGAATTCTTGCATAAAAGCAGCTGGGAATCTAGCAATAATACCAATCATAATTAATAATGAAATACCATTACCAATTCCTTTTTCAGTAATACGCTCTCCAAGCCACATTGCAAAAACAGTTCCTGCAGTCAATAAAATCATTGAAGAAATCCAGAACATTCCACCTTGACCTAATAGGTAAGCTTCAGCAGGAATACCTAAAGAAGGTAAACTTGTTAAATAAGCTCCACCTTGTACAATAGTAATTCCTATTGTTAACCAACGTGTGATTTGATTGATCTTATTTCTTCCGCTTTCACCATCTTTTTGCAGTTTTTGTAAATAAGGAACCGCAATTCCCATTAACTGAACCACAATAGACGCTGATATATATGGCATAATCCCAAGAGCCATTATAGAAGCTCTTGAGAATGCACCACCTGTAAATGCGCTTAATAAACCTAAAAGTCCATCTGATGTTTTATCGCCTAAAACTGTTAACTGTTGTGGATCTATACCAGGTAATGTTACCTGAGCCATAAACCTGTAAACTGCCATCAATCCTAATGTTAAAAGGATTTTTGTTTTTAATTCGTCGATAGACCAAATGTCTTTTATAGTTTGGATAAATTTCTTCATCTAAGTTTATTATGATTATAAGATTACAGCTTCACCACCTGCAGCTTCGATAGCCGCTTTAGCAGTTGCAGTAAATTTGTGTGCAGTTACACTTAATTTCGCTTTTAACTCTCCACCACCTAATATTTTTACTAAGTCGTTTTTACCAGCTAAACCGTTTTCTTTTAATACAGCTAAATCAACTGTATCTGTAACTTTTCCATTTTCTACTAAAGACTGTAATTTATCTAAATTGATACCATTGTATTCCTTACGGTTTACATTGGTAAATCCAAACTTAGGTACTCTTCTTTGTAATGGCATTTGCCCTCCTTCAAATCCAACTTTTCTAGAATATCCAGAACGAGATTTTGCACCATTGTGTCCTCTTGTAGCAGTACCTCCGTGACCAGAACCTTCACCTCTAGCAATACGTTTACTACTTTTTACAGAACCCTTAGCAGGTTTTAAATTATCTAAACTCATCTTTTTATGACTTATTTAATTTCTTCAACAGAAATTAAGTGTTTAACTTTATTAACCATTCCTACAATTGCAGGTGAAGCGTCGTGCTCTACCGTTTTACCAATTCTAGACAAACCTAACGCTTCTAAAGTTCTTTTTTGAACTTGCGTACGGTTAATTTGGCTCTTTACTTGTGTGATTTTAATTTTTCCCATGGTATTCAATATTAACCGTTAAATACTTTGTCCAAAGAAATACCTCTCTCAGCAGCCACAGCTTGTGGGCTTCTTAATTGTAATAAAGCATCAAAAGTTGCTTTAACTACGTTATGAGGGTTAGATGATCCTTGAGACTTAGATAATACATCGTGTACACCAACTGATTCTAATACCGCACGTACAGCACCACCAGCAATTACCCCGGTACCGTGAGATGCAGGTAATAACAATACCTTAGATCCACCAAATTTACCTTTTTGTTCGTGAGGTAAAGTCGCGCTCATTAATGGAATACGAACTAAGTTTTTCTTAGCTTCTTCTACAGCCTTAGCAATTGCAGATGCAACATCTAAAGATTTACCAGATCCGTAACCTACTACACCTTCTCCGTTTCCTACTACAACAATAGCAGAAAATCCAAAAGTACGTCCACCTTTTGTAACCTTAGTTACACGGTTTACAGCTACTAAGCGATCTACTAACTCTAATCCGCTTGGCTTAACTCTTTCTACGTTTTTATATCCTTGCATAATATAATTTTCTTAAAATTTTAAACCAGCTTCTCTAGCTGCTTCAGCTAATGCTTTAACTCTACCATGGTATAAATAACCATTTCTATCAAACGCAACAATTTCAACTCCTGCAGCAACTGCTTTTTCGGCAATAGATTTACCTACTAATGTAGCAACTTCAATTTTTGATCCTTTTGCATCGATTTCTTTATCTCTTGATGACACAGATACTAAAGTAACCCCTGCGTTGTCATCAACTAATTGAGCGTAAATTTCTTTATTACTTCTAAATACAGATAATCTTGGTTTAGATGCTGTACCCACAGAAATTTTTCTAATTCTACGCTTAATTCTTTGTCTTCTTTCAAGCTTTGATAATGCCATAATACTATAAATTATGCAGATTTACCTGCTTTTCTTCTTAATTCTTCACCTACAAACTTAATTCCTTTTCCTTTGTATGGCTCAGGTGCACGGAAAGAACGAATCTTTGCAGCTACTTGACCTACCAATTGCTTATCGAAAGAAGTAAGTTTTACGATTGGGTTTTTACCTTTATCAGAAACTGTTTCTACTTTAACTTCTGGTGCAATATCTAAAATGATATTGTGTGAGAAACCAATAGCTAAATCTAAAACGTTACCTTGATTTGAAGCTCTATATCCAACTCCAACTAACTCTAATTGCTTAGTCCATCCGTTTGATACTCCTTCAATCATGTTATTGATTAAAGCTCTGTATAAACCATGCTTAGCTTTGTGAGCTTTTGATTCAGAAGGACGATCTAATACTAAAACTCCTTCTTCTTCTTTAATACTGATACCATCAGTAATTTCTTGAGTTAACTCTCCTAATTTCCCTTTTACAGTAACTGTGTCTCCGTTAATAGTAACAGTAACACCAGCTGGAATTGCGATTGGGCTTTTTCCTATTCTTGACATACTATTCTATTTTTTAATAAACGTGACAAATTACTTCTCCACCTACTTTCTCACGCTTAGCTTGCTTAGATGTCATAACTCCTTTAGAAGTAGACACGATAGCAATTCCTAATCCGTTTAAAACTCTAGGTAAATCCTCTACACCTACATACTGACGTAAACCTGGTGTAGAAACACGTTGAAGTTTCTTGATTACTGATTCGTTTGTTACTGGGTTGTATTTTAAAGCGATTTTAATAACACCTTGAGTGTTATTATCCTCAAACTTATAACTCAAAATATACCCTTGGTCAAATAAGATCTCTGTGATTGCTTTTTTAACCTTTGATGCAGGAACTTCCACTACTCTGTGTCCTGCTAAATAAGCATTTCTTACTCTTGTTAAGTAATCTGCTATTGGATCTGTATACATAATTGTTTGTATTGGTTTTAGATTATCACCCTGAAACAAGTTCAGGGCTAGCATCTAAAATTAATTCTTAAAATTTTACCAACTTGCTTTTGTTACACCTGGGATTAACCCTTGGTTTGCCATTTCACGGAAAGTTACACGAGAAATTCCAAACTGACGCATATATCCTTTTGGTCTTCCTGTTAACTTACAACGATTGTGAGTACGGATAGGAGAAGCATTTTTAGGTAACTTCTGTAATCCTTCGTAATCACCAGCTTCTTTTAAAGCTTTACGCTTTTCAGCATATTTGGCAACTGTTTTAGCTCTTTTTCTCTCACGAGCTTTCATTGATTCTTTAGCCATGATTAGTTCTTTTTAAATGGTAAACCTAATTCTGTTAATAATGATTTAGCTTCTTTATCAGTAGGAGCAGAAGTTACAAAAGTAATATCCATACCACCAATCTTTTTTACTTGATCAATATTAATTTCAGGAAAAATAATTTGCTCAGTAATACCTAAGTTATAATTTCCTCTTCCATCAAAACCAGTAGCTTTAATACCGTTAAAGTCTCTTACACGTGGTAAAGAAGCAGTGATTAATCTGTCTAAGAATTCGTACATTTTAGTTCCACGTAAAGTAACTCTTGCCCCAATTGGCATACCTTTACGTAATTTAAATGTTGCGATATCTTTTTTAGATAATGTTGCAACTGCTTTTTGTCCAGAAATAGTAGTTAACTCTTCAACAGCGTAATCTACTAATTTCTTGTCTGCAATAGCAGCACCTACACCTTTAGAGATCACAATTTTCTCTAATTTAGGTACTTGCATAATATTGCTATATCCGTACTCTTCAATTAAGGCAGCCTTAATTCTGTCAGTGTACTCTTGTTTAAGTCTTGGAATATAACTCATATTAAATAGCTTTTTCTGATTTTTTAGAAATACGCACTTTTTTACCATCTTCTACTTTATAACCAACTTTAGTAATGTTTCCATTCTCTAAAATTGCTAAATTAGAAATAGGTAAAGCAGCTTCTTTCTTTACAATTCCACCTTGAGGGTTTTGAGCGCTTGGTTTAGTGTGCTTAGAAACTAAGTTTACACCTTCAACAATTGCTTTGTTTTTATCAGTAATAATTTTTACTACTTTCCCTTCTTTCCCTTTATGATCTCCAGCAATAACTCTTACTGTATCTCCTGATTTTATTTTAATCTTTGCCATTGTTTTACAAATATTAAAGCACCTCAGGTGCTAATGATACAATTTTCATGAATTGCTTATCACGAAGTTCTCTTGCCACAGGTCCAAATACACGTGTTCCAGACATTTCTCCAGTCGCATTTAACAACACACATGCGTTGTCGTCAAAACGAATGTAAGAACCATCTTTTCTTCTTACTTCTTTAGAAGTACGAACAACAACAGCTTTAAATACTTGACCTTTTTTAGCGTTACCATTTGGAGTTGATGACTTTACAGTTACAACAATTTTATCTCCAATTGAAGCATAACGCTTTCCTGTTCCTCCTAAAACACGGATCACTAAGACCTCTTTAGCTCCAGTGTTATCTGCTACGTTTAATCTTGATTCTGTTTGTAACATACTATTTAGCTCTTTCTAGGATTTCTACTAATCTCCAACGTTTAGATTTACTTAAAGGTCTTGTTTCCATGATTCTTACAGTATCTCCAATGTTGCAGTCGTTTTGCTCATCGTGTGCAACGTATTTCTTCGTATTTAATACGAACTTTCCATACATTGGGTGTTTCACTTTTTTTACCTCAGCAACAACAATAGATTTGTCCATTTTGTTACTAGATACAACACCAATTCTTTCTTTTCTAAGATTTCTATTTTCCATCTTGTAAAAATACTTATTGTCTGTTAGTTAACTCAGTAGCTACTCTTGCTACAGTTTTTCTAAGCGCTCTCAACTCTAAAGGATTCTCTAATGGAGAAATAGCATGAGCCATCTTAAGATCAGTATAGTTCTTTTTAAGAGAATCTAATTTCTCTTGTAAGTCTGCAACTGACAATTCTTTAATTTCTGATTGTTTCATTTCTCTTAGATATTAAGCGTTATCATAATCTCTCGCAACAACGAACTTAGTTTTAACTGGCATTTTTTGAGCTGCTAAGCGTAATGCTTCTTTAGCAACATCGAAAGATACTCCTCCGATTTCAAACAATATTCTACCAGGTTTAACTACCGCTACGAAATATTCAGGAGCACCTTTACCCTTACCCATACGAACCTCTAAAGGCTTCTTTGTAATAGGTTTATCCGGGAAGATTTTGATCCATAACTGACCTTCTCTTTTCATATAACGTGTCGCAGCAATACGACCTGCTTCTATTTGTCTAGAGGTAATTAAGGCTTGTTCTAAAGATTTGATCCCGAACATTCCAAAAGCTAACTGATTCCCTCTTTGAGAATCACCGCTCATATTACCTTTACCTTTCTGTACCTTACGATACTTTACTCTTTTAGGCTGTAACATTTCTAAATTCTAATTTTTGTGAAAAATTATTTTCTTCTACGAGGTCCTTTCTTAGCTCCTGCGTTAGCTCCACCTTTTCCTCCTGACTTTTTAGCCAAGCCTACTAATGGAGATAATTCACGTTTACCATAAACCTCACCTTTCATAATCCATACCTTAACTCCGATTCTACCGTAAGTTGTATGGGCTTCTACCAAAGCATAGTCAATATCAGCTCTAAAAGTAGATAAAGGAATTCTACCTTCTTTATAGTGCTCTGAACGTGCCATTTCAGCACCGTTTAAACGACCTGAAATTTGGATTTTAATCCCTTCAGAGTTCATACGCATTGTTGCAGCAATAGCCATTTTTATTGCACGTCTGTATGAAATTCTGTTTTCAATTTGACGAGCAACACTTGCAGCAACTAAATTAGCGTCTAATTCTGGACGTTTAATTTCAAAAATATTGATTTGTACTTCGTTTCCAGTTAATTTCTTTAACTCCTCTTTTAACTTGTCTACCTCTTGTCCACCTTTTCCGATAATGATACCAGGTCTAGCAGTAGTGATAGTAACGGTTACAAGTTTAAGAGTACGCTCAATAATTATTCTAGAAACACTAGCTTTGTATAATCTTGCATTTAAGTACTTTCTTATCTTATAGTCTTCAGCAATTTTATCTCCGTAGTCATTACCTCCGTACCAGTTTGAGTCCCATCCTCTGATGATTCCTAAACGATTTCCAATTGGATTAGTCTTTTGTCCCATTTCTACTTTTGATTATTTGCTTTCAACATTTTTACTTCCCAACACAATAGTAACGTGATTAGAACGCTTACGAATTCTATGTGCACGACCTTGTGGAGCTGGTCTTAATCTCTTTAACATTCCTGCAGAATCTACAGTAATTGTTTTAACATATAAATTAGCCTCCTCTATACTTGCGTCTTCGTTCTTTGCTTGCCAGTTAGCAATTGCAGATAACAATAACTTCTCTAAGTTTATAGATGCTTCTTTAGAGCTAAATTTCAAGATTTGTAAAGCTTTTTCAACCTCTACTCCTCTTACTAAATCAGCCACCAATCTCATTTTTCTTGGTGATGTAGGACAACCAGTCAACTTAGCGAAAGCAACTTCTTTCTTTGCTTCTTTGATCTGTTTTGCCATATTATGTTTACGAACTCCCATATCCTACTATTTTTTTCCTTTATTTTTCTTGTCTGCACCGTGACCTCTAAAGGTACGTGTTGGTGAAAACTCTCCTAATTTATGACCTACCATGTTTTCAGTAACATATACTGGTACAAATGTTCTTCCGTTGTGAACTCCAATAGTTTGTCCAACGAAATCTGGAGTAATCATAGAAGCTCTTGACCAAGTCTTGATTACTTCTTTGCTTCCTGCCTCAGCATTAGCGATAACTCTCTTCTCAAGTTTGTGGAATATGAAAGGTCCTTTCTTTAATGAACGTGCCATGTCTTACTTATTTTTTTCTACGTTCTAAAATATACTTATTACTCGCTTTTGTCTTAGATCTAGTCTTGTATCCTTTAGCAGGTATACCATTTCTTGATCTTGGGTGACCTCCAGAAGAACGTCCTTCTCCACCTCCCATTGGGTGATCAACAGGGTTCATTCTTACAGCGTTTGTTCTTGGTCTTCTACCTAACCATCTTGATCTACCAGCTTTACCAGAAACTAATAATTGGTGATCTGAGTTTGAAACAACTCCGATTGTTGCGATACAAGTTAACAAGATCAATCTTGTTTCACCTGACGGTAATTTTACAGTAGCATACTTTCCTTCTTTTGCCATTAATTGTGCAAAAGAACCCGCAGAACGAGCCATTACAGCTCCTTGACCTGGTCTTAATTCAATACAACAAATTGTTGTACCTAAAGGAATGTTTGCCAAAGGCATTGCATTACCAACATCTGGAGTGATAGCATCATTATTACTCACAATAGTTTGACCTACCTGTAATCCTGCTTGAGCGATAACATATCTTTTTTCTCCATCAGTATACTCTACTAATGCAATAAATGCAGTACGATTTGGATCGTACTCAATTGTTTTTACAGTCGCTTCAACACCGAATTTATCTCTATTAAAATCGATAATACGGTATCTTTTCTTATGACCACCACCTACGTAGCGCATTGTCATTCTACCACTGTTGTTTCGACCTCCAGATCTTTTATTCGGTGCCAATAATGACTTTTCCGGCTTATCAGTAGTAATGGCGTCGAACCCATTTACAACTCTAAAACGCTGACCTGGTGTGATTGGTTTTAATTTTCTAACTGACATGTTAAAATTTAAAATTGTTTATTAATTAAATATTACTATAAAAGTCAATATTCTCTCCTTCAGCTACCTCGATGATAGCTTTTTTATATGCAGAAATTTTCGACTCAACTACACCTTTTTTAGTGAATTTTGTCGAACGTTTTACTGGATATATCATTGTTCTTACCTTCTCAACTGAAACACCATAAGCAGCTTCAACAGCTTCTTTGATTTCAATTTTGTTAGCTTTCAACTTTACAACAAAAGCATAGCGGTTTAATAACTCGCTATCTTTTGTTGCTTTTTCTGTAATAATAGGTTTTATTAAAATACTCATATCTGTACCCTATTTACTTAAATTAGCTTCAATACCTTCAATTGCACCCTCTAATAAAACAACTTTTCCAGCATTTAATACTTTATAAGTGTTTAATTCTGAGGTAGTTACAACTTCAGACCCTTTTAAATTTCGTGAAGACAAATATACATTTTTATTTGAATCACCCAACACAAATAGAGATTTTTTATTATCTAACTCTAAAGCTTTCAATACGTTAATGAAATTTTTAGTGTTTGGAGCTTCAAAACTGAAGTCTTCTAAAACGATAATATTAGACTCTTTTGCTTGTAAACTGAAAGCAGATTTTCTAGCTAATCTCTTTAAGTTTTTATTTAATTTGAAAGAATAATCTTTTGGTCTTGGTCCAAAAATTCTACCTCCTCCTCTGAAAACAGGAGATTTAATAGATCCTGCACGAGCAGTACCAGTACCTTTTTGTTTTTTAATCTTTCTTGTAGACCCAGCAATCTCAGCTCTTTCTTTTGATTTGTGAGTTCCTTGTCTTTTGTTTGCCAAGTGCTGCTTTACATCTAAGTAAACTGCATGATCGTTTGGCTCTATAGCGAATACTGCATCAGATAATTCAACCTGACGTCCTGTATCTTTTCCTGTATAATCTAAAACTGCTACTTTCATTATTTCTCGATAGTTAAGTAAGAGTTCTTAGCTCCAGGAACACATCCCTTTACTACGATTAAGTTCTTGTCAGCAACAACTTTTAAAACTCTTAAGTTTTCAACTTTAACTTTATCTCCTCCCATTCTTCCTGCCATACGCATTCCTTTGAATACACGTGCAGGGTAAGATGCAGCACCAATAGATCCTGGAGCTCTTAAACGGTTATGTTGACCGTGAGTAGCTTGACCAACTCCAGCAAATCCATGACGTTTTACAACACCTTGGAAACCTTTACCTTTAGAGATTCCGCTTACATCAACAAATTCACCTTCTACAAATAGATCAACACCTACAGTGTCCCCTAAATTTAACTCCTCATCAAAACTAAATTCAACAACTTTCTTTTTAGAAGTAGTACCAGCTTTTGCGAAGTGACCTTGCAAAGCTTTGGTAGTATTCTTGTCAGATTTGTCATCGAAACCTAATTGGATAGCAGAATAACCATCTACTTCCTCAGTTCTGACTTGGGTAACTACACATGGACCAGCTTGAATTACAGTACAAGGAATATTTTTCCCGTTCTCATCAAAAATGCTAGTCATTCCGATTTTTTTTCCTATTAACCCAGACATTATTATTAATTAATTATTGTTATTAAATATTTTTATAAAAGACACAAAAACCGGCCTAACAATGTTAGGCTGGTTTTATAGATCTATTAAGTTTTATCAAACTTTGATTTCTACTTCTACTCCAGAAGGTAATTCTAATTTCATTAAAGCATCAATAGTCTTAGAAGAAGAACTATAAATGTCTAATAATCTTTTATAAGAAGATAATTGGAATTGCTCTCTAGATTTTTTGTTTACGTGTGGAGAACGTAATACAGTAAAAATCTTTTTATTTGTTGGTAAAGGAATAGGACCGTTTACAACAGCTCCAGTAGACTTTACCGTCTTTACGATTTTCTCAGCAGATTTATCTACTAAGTTGTAGTCGTAAGACTTTAGTTTTATTCTGATTTTTTGACTCATTTTCTAATGTTTTAAAATTAAGCTTTAGAAGCTGCAATTACTTCTTCTGATACGTTAGCAGGTGTTTGTGCATAGTGAGAGAACTCCATTGTAGAAGTTGCTCTACCAGATGATAACGTACGTAAAGTAGTTACATAACCAAACATTTCTGATAATGGCACATCAGCTTTAACAACTTTTGCTCCTCCTCTATCACTCATATCGCTTACTTGACCTCTACGTCTGTTTAAGTCTCCTACGATATCTCCCATGTTTTCTTCTGGAGTAATAACATCCATTTTCATGATTGGCTCTAAGATAACAGCTCCGGCAGCTTTTGCACAAGCTTTATATCCCATTTTAGCAGCCAATTCGAATGATAAAGCATCAGAATCCACAGGGTGGAAAGATCCATCCTTTAAAACAACTTTTAATGAATCCATTACGAATCCAGCTAAAGGTCCATTTTGCATAGACTCTTTAAATCCTTTTTCTACAGCTGGAATGAATTCCTTAGGAATACGTCCACCTTTAATTTCATCAATAAATTGTAATCCTGTTCCTTCAAAATCTTCATCAACAGGCCCCATAGTAAATACAATATCTCCAAACTTACCACGTCCTCCAGATTGCTTTTTATAAGTTTCTCTGTGTTCTGTAGTTTTTGTTACAGCTTCTTTGTACTCTACTTGTGGTTGTCCTTGGTTAACTTCAACTTTGAACTCACGTTTCATACGGTCAACTAAAACCTCTAAGTGTAATTCTCCCATTCCTGAAATTACTGTTTGACCAGAAGCCTCATCAGTTTTTACAGTAAATGTAGGATCTTCCTCAGCTAATTTAGCTAAAGCCATACCCATTTTATCAACATCTGCCTTAGTTTTAGGCTCAATAGAAATACCAATTACCGGTGCAGGGAAATCCATGCTCTCTAATACGATTGGTCCATCTAATGAAGACATAGTATCTCCTGTTTTGATATCTTTAAATCCAACAGCAGCTCCAATATCTCCAGCTTCGATATAATCGATAGAGTTTTGTTTGTTAGCGTGCATTTGGTAGATACGAGAGATACGTTCTTTTTTACCTGAACGGTTGTTTAAGATATAAGAACCAGCATCTAAACGTCCTGAATATGCACGGAAGAAAGCTAAACGTCCTACGAAAGGATCTGTAGCAATCTTAAATGCTAATGCAGAAAACTTATCTTTTACATCTGGTTTTCTAGTTACCTCTTCTCCTGTTTCAGGATGAGTTCCAACGATATTATCTCTATCTAATGGAGAAGGTAAGTATCTACAAACAGCATCTAACAAGAATTGAACTCCTTTGTTTTTGAATGAAGATCCACAAATCATAGGAATGATTGCCATATCCATTACAGCAGCTCTTAAAGCAGCGTGTACTTCTTCTTCAGTGATAGAGTTTTCATCTTCCATGAACTTCTCTAACAAGTTCTCATCATATCCGGCTACTTCTTCAATCAATCTAGCACGAGCTTCAGCAGCTTCGTCAACTAAATCTTCAGGAATATCGATTTCATCAAAAGTTGCCCCTTGAGTTTCATCGTGCCAAATAATAGCTCTGTTTTTTACTAAATCTACAATACCTCTAAAATCGTTTTCTTCACCAATTGGTAAAACGATTTCAACTGCATTAGAACCTAACATTTCTTTTACCTGGCTACATACGTTAGCAAAGTTAGACCCTTGACGGTCCATTTTGTTTACGAATCCAATACGAGGCACTTTATAGTTATCTGCTAATCTCCAGTTAGTTTCTGACTGAGGCTCAACACCATCAACAGCACTAAATAAGAAAACCAATCCATCTAATACACGTAAAGAACGGTTTACCTCAACTGTAAAGTCAACGTGTCCTGGAGTATCAATAATGTTAAAGTGGTATCCCTTAGTATCTGGAAGTACTTGTGCATTTTCTAAAGGGAATTGCCATGTACAAGTTGTTGCAGCAGAAGTAATTGTAATACCTCTTTCTTGCTCTTGCTCCATCCAGTCCATAGTTGCAGCTCCATCATGAACTTCTCCAATCTTGTGAGAAACTCCTGTGTAATACAATATACGCTCTGTAGTGGTTGTTTTCCCTGCATCAATATGCGCAGCAATACCAATATTTCTTGTAAGTTTTAAATCTCTAGCCATTTCTATTAAAATCTAAAATGTGAAAATGCTTTGTTAGCTTCAGCCATCTTGTGAACATCCACTCTCTTTTTAACAGCAGCTCCTTCTTCTTTTGCAGCAGCTAATACTTCTGCAGCTAATTTTTGAGCCATAGTCTTTTCATTTCTCTTTCTAGAGTAAGAAATTAACCATTTCATTGCCATAGAAACCTTACGGTCTGGTCTAATTGGCATTGGAATTTGAAAAGTAGCACCACCTACACGACGGCTACGTACTTCTACTTGAGGCATTACGTTAGATAATGCATCTTTCCATATTTCTAAAGAAGTTTTTTCTTCTTCTTCTCCTTTTTTATTTTCTACAATCTCTAATGCATCGTAAAAAATCTTGAACGCTGTAGATTTCTTTCCATCCCACATTAAGTTGTTTACAAAACGTGTTACCAATTGGTCGTTAAACTTTGGATCCGGTAAAAGAATTCTCTTTTTTGCTCTCCTTTTTCTCATGTTTTCTTAAGAATTTAAAAGATTATAGATTATTTTTTTGGACGCTTAGTTCCATACTTAGATCTACGTTGAGTTCTTCCCTCAACACCAGCAGTATCTAAAGCTCCACGTACTACGTGATACTTTACCCCTGGTAAATCTTTTACTCTTCCTCCCCTTACTAATACTATCGAGTGCTCTTGTAAGTTATGTCCTTCTCCTGGGATGTAAGCGTTTATCTCATTACCATTTGTTAATCTAACACGCGCTACTTTACGCATTGCTGAGTTAGGTTTCTTAGGTGTTGTAGTATAAACACGCGTACATACTCCACGACGTTGTGGACATGCCTTCAAGGCAGCCGATTTACTCTTCTTAGTAACTTGGGCTCTTCCTTTTCTAACTAATTGTTGAATAGTTGGCATAAATTAATATATATATAACGTTTTAATATTTACCCCTGAAATCTGTTCAAGGGTTTGCAAAAGTACAAATATTTTCTAATTAATCAAATATCAATGAGTTAATTTTATTTTTTACTTATTTTTTTGATATTGAAGTGTCTAAATCGACAATCATAAATTGATTTTTTTCTTGTAAAATTTTGAAGGAATTTTCGACATCAAAAAAAGAATTCTGTTAGCTTTGATTTTTATGAAATTTCATCATTTTTTATTTTTAATACTCGTTTTATTTTTCTCTAAAATTTCTTGGGGACAAAAAAACAGCACAAATTTTATCCTTAAAGATAGTTTGCAATATAATTTCTCATTAGATGGCATTCATGATTTTGATGACTTAGAAAAAAAACTAAATAATGAAGGTTACTATTTTTACACTTCAACACTCATCAAAAAAGATAGCTTAGATTCTTATATTATTAATAGCAGTATAAAAACCAATATCGTTTGTATTAAGAATATCCCTAGAAAAGTTCAACAAATTTTTAAAACAAAATCAGAGTCTCTATATATAGTCCCAAAAGAGATATCTAAGTGGATGCAAAAAATCAATAATGATTTTGATAAAAAAGGTGAAAGTTTTTCTGAAATAAAACTCATCAATCACACTTTAGAAAACGACACACTATTCTGCAACCTACATATTCAACAATCAAACAAAAGATATATTGATAAAACAATCATAAAAGGATATGATAGATTTCCTAAAAGATTCTTAAAACATTATATAGCTACGAAAAAACCTTTTAGTAAAGAACTGTTAAACACCACTGAGCAAAAAATCAATCAATTAAACTTTGCTAAAAACACAAAAAAACCAGCTGTCCTTTTTACAAAAGACTCTACTCACCTATACCTATATATAGATAGAGTAAAAGCAAACAAGCTAGATGCCTTATTAGGTTTTAGCAACAGTGAAGGAAGCAACAAAATTAGATTTAATGGCTATGTTGATATTTCTTTAACAAACACGCTTCATAAAGGAGAAACATTTGCTTTTAAATGGAACAACACAGGAGAAGACCAACAAGAAATTGATTTAAATATTGATAACCCTTATATTTTTAACTCGCCTATAAACGCAGGTTATCATTTAAACATTTTTAGACGCGATAGTACTTTTGTAAACACCTTACATGAATTTAGTATTGGATACAGGCCACATTACAAACATTTAATCAATACTTATTACCACACCGAACATTCATCAACCTTAAATTCTTTTAACTCAAACATTCTTGAATACTCCAAAAACATTTACGGTATTCAATACACCTACAAGGAACTGAACAATTTTGGAATTCCCAAAAGCAAGGTGCAATTAGACTTTGGCTTGGGAACAAAAAAAAACCAAACGGTAAACACCCAACAACAAACTTTTAAAAGTGATCTTATTTACTCTATAGAAATTAACCCCATCAATCATATTTATTTGGAAAACAGAAATGCTTATTTACGTTCTCCAAACAAAAACATTAATGAATTATACAGAACAGGTGGAGCAACTACTATGCGTGGTTTTTTAGAACAAAGCATTATTGCCCATTTATACAACTACGCTAATATTGAATATAGATACTTTACCAACATAGCAAGCTATATTTATGGTTTTAGTGATATTGGTTATTTTAAAAACATCAATCAAGAAAATAACTTATTAAGTTTTGGACTGGGATACACCATGGGTATTCCCTCTGGATTATTAAAAATAAGTTATGCTGTCGGAAAAAATCAAAACACTACTTTTAACTTAAATAACGGATTGTTTCATATTAACTTTGTAACTATTTTTTAGAGCGATTAGCGATTAGCAAAAAAGAAATTCTCAATTAAACAAATAAACAATTCAACAAAAACATATCATATAAAATGAGCAATCAACTCTTAATTATATTTATACGCAAACCAGAATTAGGAAAAGTAAAAACACGTTTGGCCAAAGATACTTCAGATGAAGTTGCCTTAGCCGTTTACAAAGATTTACTAACCCATACCCACCAAATCACTAAAGATTTAGAGGTTGACAAATGGGTCTTTTATACTGATGAAATTGAATTTGATGACATGTGGGATAATGGAGACTACATGAAAATGATTCAAGCCCAAGGTGATTTAGGAAACAAAATGCAAGAAGCCTTTTTTAAAGGATTTGGAGCAGGGTATTTAGAAATTGTTATTATTGGTAGTGATGTAGATACCTTATCAAAAGAAATTATAGAAGATGCTTTTGAACAAGTAAAACAACAGCCTGTTATTGGTCCATCGGAAGATGGTGGATACTATTTATTAGGATTAGACGAACCTAGAACAGATGTTTTTACCAATAAAGAATGGGGAACAGACTCAGTGCTTAGAGATACTCTTTTAGATTTTGAAAACGAAGAAGTAGCCATTCTAGACGAATTAAATGATATTGATTTATTAGAGGATATAGAAGAAGATTCTTTTTTATTCCATCATGTAAAAGACTATAAATAATGACCTTACAAAACATACAAGAAAGTGTTGATTTTCTTACAGCAAAAGGAATTAAAGCACCAACAGTTGCTATTGTTTTAGGAACAGGACTTGGTAAGCTAACTGATAAAATTAACATCACACACGAGATTGATTACACTGATATTCCTCACTTTGTAACCGCAACTTTAGAATCTCATGCAGGTAAACTTATTTTTGGAACTCTTGCAGGAAAAGACGTTGTGGTGATGAATGGTCGTTTTCATTTATATGAAGGATACAACTTTAATGAAATTACCTATGGAGTTAGAGTGATGAAAGCTCTTAGTGCAAATCACCTATTAATTTCTAATGCCGCCGGAGCAATCAACTTAAACTTTAACAAGGGAGAGTTAATGCTAATAGATGATCATATCAACCTACAAGGTGGTTCTCCCCTAGCGTTTAAAAATGCTAAAGAATTTGGAAATATTTTTGTGGATATGTCTGCTCCATACAACAAAAAATTAAATTCACAGCTAGAAAGTATTGCAGGGCAAAACAACATCAATCTTCACAAAGGAGTTTACGCATCTGTAGTAGGCCCACAACTAGAAACTCGCGCTGAATACAAATACTTAAAAATTATTGGTGCCGATGCAGTAGGTATGAGTACCGTTCCAGAAGTAATTGTGGCCAATCAAATTGGATTGCCCTGTGTGGCTATTTCTGTTTTAACGGATGAATGTGATCCAAAAAACTTAAAACCTATTAATATTCCTGAAATTTTTGAAATGGCTGCCAAAGCAGAACCTATGTTAATTACTTTATTCACCAAATTAATTGAGCAGTTATAAGGTTTTTAACTTTAACACTTTTCACTTTTACAACTTTAAAATTTTTACACCTAACAAATGAGTTACTTAGAAACCACCAAAAACGTATATAAAGAAGCTGCATTAACCCCAGACGTAGGTTTGTGCTGCACCACCAATCCTATTTGGGAATTGCCTGGACTAACCATTCCAAAAATAATGCAAGAAATGAACTACGGATGTGGTTCTACAGTACATGCTCGTGATTTATCTAAAAATCCTAAAATACTGTACGTAGGTGTTGGTGGCGGAATGGAATTGTTACAATTTTCTTATTTCTCTCGTCAAAAACATGGCGTAATTGGTATTGATGTTGTTGATGAAATGTTAGAAGCATCTGCCAAAAACTTTATAGAAGCCGAAGAAAAAAATGATTGGTTTAATAAAGAATTTGTCGATTTAAGAAAAGGAGATGCTCTAAATTTACCTGTTGATGACAACTCTATTGATGTAGCAGCACAAAATTGTTTGTTTAATATTTTTAAAGCAGATGATTTAAAAAAAGCCATTGCAGAAATGTATCGAGTTTTAAAACCACACGGTCGTTTGGTAATGAGCGATCCTACTTGTGAACAACCTATGAATGATACTTTGCGTAATGATGAACGATTACGTGCTTTGTGCTTAAGTGGTAGTTTACCTATAGCTGAATATGTTAAAATGTTAACCGATGCTGGTTTTGGAACTATTGAAATTAGAGCTAGGAAACCATATAGAATTTTAGATCCTAAAAATTATCCTACAGAGGAATTGATTTATATAGAATCTATTGAAGTGGCTGCTATTAAAGATCCTATGCCAGAAGACGGCCCTTGTATATTTACAGGAAAAGCTGCTATTTATTATGGAGATAAAGACTTTTTTGACGATGGAAAAGGACATACTTTGCTAAAAAATCAACCATTAGCCATTTGCGATAAAACAGCTCAAGCTTTAAAAGATTTAGGCAGAGATGATATTTATTTTTCAGAATCTACTTATCATTACGATGGTGGAGGGTGTTGTTAAACACTAATTTAATCTTTCAAAAGCACGATGTAAAAATCGTGCTTTTTATTTGCACAAAACACTAGTCCCTCCCTAAAAAATTAACTCTAACTTTTACACAACATTTAAGTCCTATTACTTAAAGCTAAATGAATAATGTTACTTTTAAATTGGTTTATCCTCTTTCAACAATACAAGTATGACAGAGAATATACCCTTTCAGTTAATTAACAACCCAAGCAAAAGCATAGTAGTCTTTATATTTGAGAAACAAATTCATCAAAATGAAATACTTAAAGTTTCTCATCATCATTTTAAGCATCAATACAATTAGTATTTATGCCCAACAACCCAATATTGTTTACATTCTTGTCGATGACTTAGGTGTAGGAGATATATCTGCATTAAATAATGAAGGCAAAATAAAAACCCCAAACATTGATCAATTGACAAAGGAAGGAATGACATTTACAGATGCACATTCTGGAGCTTCGGTTTGTACCCCTACAAGATATGGTTTACTTACTGGAAGGTATGCTTGGAGAACAACGTTAAAAAGTAGAGTTGTAAATTCTTACGCAAATTGTCTTATTCCTAAAGAAAGGGCTACAGTAGCTAGTTTGGCTAAAAAAAATGGATATAATACAGCCATGATTGGAAAATGGCATTTGGGCTTAAATTGGCAATCAAAAACAGGAAACAATGTTTCTAAAAACTTAAACGAAGGAGTTGAAGAATTTGTAGATTTTTCTAAAAAAATAACTCTAGGTCCAAATGAACTAGGTTTTGATTACTGGTATGGAACTGGTGCTTCTTGGGATTTTCCTCCTTATGCTTTTATAGAAAACAACTTGCTTTTAGAAAACGAAAAACTAGTAGCAACAGATGATGACTATACCCCAAGTATCTATCCAAAAGCGCTAGAAGAAAAAATGAAAGCGACGAAAGATCAAAAAACATTAAAAAAGTTAAAAAACAGCTATCCAATCAACAGTTGGAGAAAAGGGGTACAATTACCAGAAATAACAAAAGAACACGGTTTAACAATTGTTGCCAACAAAGCAGCAAACTATATCAATCATTACAATTCAAAAAAACCTTTGTTTTTATATATTCCTTTAACAGCACCTCACACCCCTGTATCTCCCACAGAAAAATTTAAAGGGTCTAGTAAATGTGGGATTTACGGAGACTTTGTACAAGAATTAGATTTTTATGTTGGTAAAATCATCAACTCTTTAAAAGAAAAAGGAATGTATGAAAATACATTGTTAATTTTTACAGCAGACAATGGAGCTTCTTTAAAAGCAATTCCGATGGCCGAACAAAAAAAATACAATCACAGCCCTAGCGGAATTTATAGTGGGTACAAAGCTAGGTTAACAGAAGGTGGACACCGAGTTCCTTTTATCGCTACATGGCCTAAAGTAATTGCTAAAAACAGTACTTGTGACTCACTTATTAGTTTAAATGATTTATACGCAACCATGGCAGACTTGTTTAACAACAAGATAACAGATAATGAAGCAGAAGATAGTTTTAGTATGTTATGGGCTTTAAAAGGAAAATCTATTTCTGATAACGAAAAGAGAACTGTAGATTTTCATCATTCTTTTGCAGGAGATTTTGCATTTAGAAAAGGTACATGGAAAGCTGATTTTAAAACAAGCAAGTTATTTAACCTTGATGACGATATTAAAGAGACTAATAACTTAAAATCTAAGTATCCTGAAAAGTATGAAGAATTAAGAGCTTTAGCATCTAGCTATATTTTTAATGGGAGAACTACACAAGGAGAAAAACAAAGCAATGAAGGACCTAAAGTATGGAAACAAATTAAAAATTGGGCAATTATAAAATAGACATCATGAGAAAAATACTTTTAATACTTATATGCTGTTCCTCACAGATATTTGCTCAAAAACAGCCTAACATTCTGTTTATATTGGCAGATGACTTGGGGATTAATGCATTAAATTGTTACGGGAATAATTTGGTGAGTTCTCCTAACATTGATAAACTTTTTAATGAAGGAATGCATTTTACCAATGGATATTCTAACGATCCTACTTGTGCTCCTTCAAGAGCATCTATAATTACAGGACAATATGTACCTAGACATGGAATATACAGAGTTGCTGATCGATACAAATCTGATCCAAAAACATTAAAGGCCATGAAATATTTACCTCCAAAAAATCATATCATCCCTGGTTTTGGAGTAGGTGTAAGTCCTGATAAAGTATTTTTACCCGAAGCACTAAAAGCCAATGGATACCGTACAGCTGGATTTGGAAAATGGCATGTGGCCAAAGGAAAAAGTCCTTCTAGCATTCCTGCAAAATTTGATGAAGGTTTTGAAATAGCAGGTCATTATAAATTTAGATCGGATCCCGTTCAAAAAGTGGCCGATACCGTTTATAGCTCTGATTATATTACCCAAAAAGGGATTGATTTTATACATAGAATGACAGAGCAACATCAACCTTTTTTCTTGTATATGCCTTATTATCTTGTACACAAACCTTTAGAGCCTAAGCAAAGCTATGTAGACTTACTAAAAGCCAAATTAAAACAAGAAAAGCTAAGTACCGAGGAAATAAAAGTACTTGCTATGATTATGAGCTTAGATGAAAATGTTGGACAATTAATGCAAGTATTAAAAGAAAAAGGGATTGAGGAAAACACCATTATTGTATTTACATCAGACAACGGGCATTACAAAACCAAAAACAGCAATATGTTTTCTAAACCCTATAGAGGAAATAAAGGAGAAACCCTAGAGGGAGGGATTAGAGTTCCTTATATTTTTAAATGGAAAGACCATATTAAAGCTAAATCAGTATCTAAAGCACCAATTATTCACGTAGATATTTACCCTACTTTATTAGGGTTAACAAACTCTAAACAACCTAACGAAACTTTAGATGGTGAAGATTTAAGCCCTCTATTATTAGGAAAAAAAGATCATACTAACCGAAAAGTATTAGCTTGGGAATATACCAACTATGCTAGATGGAACGCTAAAGAAAAATCTTTTGTTTCAAGTTGGGTAAATGTAATTCAGAAAGATGGCTTTAAACTTACAGAAAACGTAGAAACTGATGCTGTTATTTTATACAACTTGAATACAGACCCATATGAAACAAAGGAATGTGCTAGTGAATATCCAAAAGTAGTTGCAGACTTAAAAAACGAGTTAGCAATATGGAAAACCACTACTGGTTATACAACTCCAAAAAAGAACCAAGATTTTATCTCTAAATAAAAAAATATGAATAAAAATATTTTCGCCCTATTTGCCTTCTTCAGTCTATTTTGTTTTGGACAACATGGAGAAGAGAACACAAATGGTATTGAACCTTATCAGCAGCCCAAAAAACTTATAGAGTATCTTAATCAAATAGACTCCTCTTATCTTCCATATATGTTTGCTTCTAAAGAAGATATAGCATGGTGGAAAGAAGCAAAGTTAGGGGTCTTTGTTCACTGGGCACCTAGTGTGGTAAACGAAGCTCCATTGAGCTGGGGGCGAGCAGGAAGAAAACCACACCACAAAAAAGACAATCAGAAAAAAGGAGTACCCGAACAAGAATATAACGATACTTACAAAACATTTAACCCCACTAAATTTAATGCAGAAGAATGGGTTAAATTGTGGAAAGAAGCTGGTGCTAAATACTTTGTCTTTACAGCCAAACATCATTATGGTTTTTGTATGTGGGATACCAAAACTACCGACTTTAATGTGATGAACACTCCATACGGAAAAGATGTAATGAAAGAAATTGCAGATGCTTGTCACAAATACAACATGAGATTGATGTGGTATTACTCTCAACCTGATTGGACACATCCTTTATACAGAAAAGAATTACCTTCTAAAGAGTATAATGAAAAAATTCTTTACCCACAGCTAAGAGAATTAATGACCAACTACGGAAAAATAGATGGAATTTGGTTTGATGGTTTGGGTAAACATCCTGATACTTGGAATAGTCCGGAAATGTTAAAAATTATTAGAGATATCAATCCAAAAGCAATAGTAAACCATCGTTTGGGTTCTCCTGATATGCATATGGGAGATTTTGATGGTCCAGAAAGAGGAATTGGTCGTTTTCAAACCAATCGTCCTTGGGAAACTTGTGAAGTGATTGGTGGAGGTTGGGGATACATGGGAGAAAAAAATGCCATGCCCTATAATGATGTAATACAGTTACTCGTTAAAATCGCCGGAAATGACGGGAATTTATTATTAGACACTGGTCCTCGTGTAGATGGATCTATTATTGAAAGTCACGTAAAAAGATATAAGCAAATTGGTGCCTTTTTAAAAAAATACGGAACCTCTATTTATGGAACCCATGGAGGTCCATATATAGCTGGTGCTTGGGGAAGTGCTACACACAAACAAAACAAAGTTTGGTTACACCTTATGGGAAATATAGAGAACCATCATTTTACCCTACCTCAATTACCTGCTACCATTAAATCTTACAAAGTATTAACTGGAGAA
Organism: Wenyingzhuangia fucanilytica; assembly: GCF_001697185.1. GTDB lineage: Bacteria > Bacteroidota > Bacteroidia > Flavobacteriales > Flavobacteriaceae > Wenyingzhuangia > Wenyingzhuangia fucanilytica. The sequence continues at coordinate 2,831,389 of NZ_CP014224.1, forward strand.
AATGCTACTATTGTAAATAATAACAAAGGGTTAGATGTAACAATTAACAATACTACCACAAATACAGCGGTTATTATTATTGAATTAGAATTAAATATAGACGCAAAACAAATCAAACCAATAAGTACTATTGGTGAACCTGTATTTTTTGATGCTAGCCTTGTTGCTTCTTCAGAAAAAGACAAAAATAGTAGTGTAACCAATTTAATGCCTGGAGCCAAAGAAAACTTTTCTGAAGGAATTTCTGTTAAAAAATCATGGTTTCCTGCAAAAGAAGACAAAACTCCTTGGTTAGAATACAGTTGGTCAAAAGAACAAAAAATTGATGCTATTACTATACAAGAAGGAAGACGTATTGGAAACAACCATAGTGTTAAAAGTTTTGAAATTCAGGTGCTCAAAAACAAAAAATGGAAAACCATTTATACAGGAAACAACATAGGACCTTTCTTTTCCTTACAACTAGAAAAATCTTTATACACCACTAAGCTTAAAATTAAAATCAACGAATTAAAAGGGAACTTAGAGGTTAATAAAGTTGCTATTTACGCTAATTAAAAATAGTTTATATCAATCTACTTTGGATGATGTTTAAAAAACATCCAAAGTGGATTTTCCCTATATTTGATAACAAACACATCCCCCTTATCTAATGAACATTAAACAAAATATATTATTCTTTGCCCTTGTTTTTATTTCTCAAATCAATTCAGCCCAAGGTCCTCAGTGGAAAGAAGATGCTAGAGAAAGAATAAATCAATACCGAAAAAATAATATTACCATACAGGTCTTAGATAATCAAAACACCCCAATTAAAGATGCGCTTGTAGACATCAAATTGGTTAGACATAAGTTTCAGTTTGGAGCAGTTGTAGAAGATGATTTTATGACCTCTAAGTATACTGACACCTACAAAAGAACCTTTACAAATTTATTCAATGCAGCTGGTTTTGAAAATGGATTAAAACAAAAGCAAAGAGGAAAACCAAAAGAAAAAGCATCTGAAATTGCCGCTCAATGGTTTACTGCAAACAATATTACCATGCGAGGTCATGCCTTAGTTTATGATGGTTTACAGTTTTTACGCCCTGAAGAAAATGAGATTGTTACAAATAAACATTTAAGTAATTCCGAAAAGGCTAGACAAGTAATTCCTTTAATGGAGCAACATATAGAACACGGAATAAAAAAATGGAACGTAACTGCATGGGACGTATTAAATGAGCCCTTAGCAAACCATGCTGTAAACGATTTAACACCAGGAAACCTTGTTGCTCATTGGTTTAAAAAAGCAGATTACTATAGAAAGCTCTACAACAAACCTAATATCGCTTTATATATTAACGAAAACAGAATTATTTCTAGAACTACAAAAGATACGTATTCTAGACCCCAAGAATACAAAAAAGTAATCCGAGAAGTAATTGATGAAGGAGGTCCTATAGAAGGGATTGGTTTTCAATCTAGAATAAAAAATGGTTTTATTACACCCGAAGAAATGTATAAGCGTTTACAGTTTTTTGATGAATTTAACTTGCCTTATCAGGCTACAGAGTTTGAAGTAAGAGACCAACCTAAATTCCAATACACCGATGTCCAAAAGCAACAAATTGTAGAACAATTTATGTTGATTTACTTAAGTCATCCTAAGGTAGAAGGAATATGGCATTGGACTTTTAACAACAATAAAAAAGGAAATAAACCTTGGGCTTTGTTTAATTATGATGGAACTCCAACTGTTTGCGGACAACAGTGGATTGATACTTATCAAAAAGAATTTAGTACTCATAAGTTACTAAACACTAACAACGCTGGTACATCATCAATTAGAGGTTTTAAAGGAGATTATATTATTAGGGTTTCCTATAAAGGGAAAAATAAATATGTAAAACTTTATTTAGATAAGGATCAAGAAATTACAGTACAGATGTAATTAAAAATACTGTCCAACTCCAAAAACCAATCCTTTTTCTTTTCCATTAATAATACTGGTTCCGTAATCAATTCTTAAAACAGCATTGTATATTTTTTTGTGAATAAATCGTAAACCAATACCTGGATGAATTCGAGCACCTTCTTTACTAATAAGTCCTTTGAGTTCTCCTCCTGTTTTTCTCCAATTACCCGCATCTACAAAGACATTGGTTTGCATTGCAAACCAATCTTTGTCTATAATTGTATACCTGTACTCCACATTTAAAACAGCTACGGCTGTACCTCTATCTATAATATTACCAACACCTCTAATGTTTAAATTATTGTCTAACACAAAAGGAGCAAAAGGATTATTATGATTACTAGCAATTCCTAACCTTAACCTAGTTGCAAAGTTTCCATTTTTCTTAATTTGTTTGTAATAAAAAAAGTCATTCCATAATATGTAAAAACTCATTTGATTTTTATCAACAGGCATTACATACTGTGCATTTAAAAGACTTCTAAAGCCATTGACATATTGGTAGTAATACACTAGTTTATTGTAATCAAAACTTGTTTTTATTAAAAACTTATTTTCATTTAAACGAGTGGGAATTTCTGAAGACTGAAACCCACTATCGTATTGATATTTTTCTTTAAAAAAATTCAAACCAATGTTTACGGTGTGAGCAGCAGACATCCTTTTTATTACCATGGCCTCAATAGAGCTATTGGTATATTCATAATCTGCACTACCATTATTAAAATACAGAGGCTCCAAACTTGTTAAACTTTGCAAAGTTACAGACAATCCTGTGGTTGCATTAAATAAAAAAGGATCCGTGTAGTTTACAGAAAAGGAATGAAAACCGTTATTTCTATAAAAAGCTCCTATTTGTTTATTTTCTCCTAAAAAATTAAATTCTTTTACCCCTAACTGATATGCAAATTGCTGATTATTGGCCGTCCAAAAATTTATGGTCGGAATAATTGTATTGGTCTCTTCTATAGTATAAACCACCTCACATATATCTTCTCCTGTTGAGGATACAACATAACTAGATGTATTACAAACAGGCAATCTGCTAAACAAAGTAACATCATTGTTCAATGTTACGTAATCTAACTCCTGTCCTATTTTTAGACTTGTTAGTTTTTTTAAGACTTCTGTTTTTGTTTTATAATTTCCTTCGTACTTAATACTAGAAACAACTTGAGCATTTATTTGAAAAAAGACAAATACAAAAAACACCAATAGTTTCATTTTCATGATAGTTCCAGTTTTAGATCATTATAACTTGTTAAACAACTCTTGTTTTGTTGTTTTTTTTCTTGATTGCTTACAACACACTTAAACTATTTAAATACATTATAAATAAACATTATTTTTTAAGTACTTAAAAAATAGTTCGACAGAATGCTTGTACATTGAAACTAATTTTAATTTCATCACATGAAAAACATTATTATTATAGGTAATGGAATTGCAGGAGTTACTGCAGCTAGGCATCTCAGAAAAAAATCCGATCATAAAATCACCATTATTTCTAAGGAGACGGATTATTTCTTTTCCCGAACTGCGCTGATGTATGTTTTTATGGGACATATGAAGTTTGAACATACCCAACCTTATGAAAATTGGTTTTGGAAAAAAAACAGAATTGATTTGATAAATGCTTTTGTCAACAAAGTAAACACAAAGAACAAAGAACTTATTCTAGACAATGGAGAAACTTTAAATTATGATGATTTAATTATTGCCACGGGCTCTAAACCCAACAAATTTGGTTGGCCTGGTCAAGATTTAAAAGCGGTGACAGGAATGTACTCTAAACAAGATTTAGATACTATTACAAAATATGCTAAAGACTGTAAACGTGCAGTTATTGTTGGTGGTGGGTTGATTGGAATTGAAATGGCCGAAATGTTAATTTCTAAAAACATCCCTGTAACTTTCTTAGTTAGAGAACCTAGCTTTTGGAATGGAGTATTACCTGCTCAAGAATCAGAAATGATTAACAAACATATTAAAGAACATCACATAGATTTACGTTTAGAAACCAATTTAGTTGAGATTTTATCAGATGAAAATGGAAGGGCAAAAGCCATCACCACAGACAAAGGAGAAACCATTGAGTGCAATTTGGTTGGATTAACTGCCGGAGTGAGTCCTAATATTTCTTTTTTAAAGGATAGTGATATTAAAACAGATAAAGGTATTTTGGTTAGTAGTAATTTGGAAACCAACATTCCTAACGTTTATGCCATTGGAGACTGTGCTCAACAACTCAATGCTATTGGAGAACGCAGACCTATTGAGGCTGTTTGGTACACGGGTAGAATGATGGGAGAAACTGTGGCCAGAACTATTTGTGGGGCTCCTACCACTTACCAACCAGGACATTGGTTTAATTCTGCAAAATTTTTAGATATAGAATATCAAACTTACGGATGGATTACCGCTCAACCCAAAGAAAACGAAACTCGTTTTTATTGGGAACACAAAGACGGTAAAAAATGCATGCACTTTAATTATGATACAAATTCTAGAAAATTTATAGGAGTCAATACCTTTGGAATTAGATTAAGACATAACGTTTTTGATAAATGGTTAACACAAGATCGCACTATTGAACACGTGTTAGAACATTTAAAAGATGCCAATTTTGATCCTGAATTTTACAATCAATACGAAAGTGAAATAATCTCAAAGTTTAACTCTGAGAATGGAACGACTCTAAAACCGAAAAAGAAAAGTTGGAAACGAATTTTCCAAACAAGTTGAATTGTTTAATACAATCCATAAAATAAATTACACAATTCAACATTACAGAAATGAAGACAATCAAAAACATAGGATATATTTTAACCTTTTTAGGTTTTGCCTTTTTTATAGGTAGTATTTTTACAGGAACCTATAAAGTTACTCCTGAAATCTATACCAAATGGATAGAAAGTAAAGGAGTAAAAAGCGAATATTTTATAGAAAACACCAAAAAACGAATAGTTAACAAAGAACTAAGTGCTTGGGAATTATCCTCAAAAATAATTGAGAATGCTAAAGCTTCTAATGAATATCAACATAATCAACCTAAAGTAGATTGGAATAAAATTATTCATTTAAAATGGAGTAAAACTTCTAAAGATTTTGTGTATCCTTTGGTAAGAAGTTCAGCAACGGGTTGGTTTACAAACAATACAGCTTTATGGTTTTTGCTTACTTTTGGATTGGCTATTATAGGTGGTTTATTAGTTTTTATTCCCGATTATAAATTATTAGGTCCAGCAGGAATTAAAAACAACGGAATTTTTCAACATAGCGCAACCAACAGAGGAATTATTGGTTTTATAACTGCATTCTTTTTTATTGGTTTCTACATCTTTTTATACTTTTTCCCTAATTACCTTGTCAACCCTATTTTAGCAGTAAACGGTATTAGTAAATCTTTAAGCGGAAATCCAGCTAGTCAGTGGTTTTTATACGGATTTATGTACTGTTCTGTAATGACTGTTTTTGCGGTAAGAATGTTTATTAAATATCGTCACAACAAATATCAAATGATAAGAACAGCTGTTGTTTTGTTCTTTCAAATTGCCTTTGCTTTTTTAATCCCTGAAATCTTAGTGGCTTTTAACAAACCTTGGTTTGATTTTAAAAATGCATGGCCCTTAAACTATTCTTTCTTTTTTGATTGGAATATCAATCAATTAATAAACAGTGGAAATCTTGGGATATTTATGTTTGTTTGGGGTGTTATATTAACTTTAGTAGTTGTTCCTGTAATGGTCTATTTTTACGGAAAAAGATGGTACTGCTCATGGGTTTGTGGATGCGGTGGTTTGGCCGAAACTTTAGGAGATCCTTATAGACAATTATCAAATAAATCTTTGTTTTCATGGAAAGTAGAACGTTGGTTAATACATGGTGTATTACTTTTTGCCACTATCATGACAGGATTGACTTTATATGTATACTTTGCCGAAATCCCTAGTTGGAAACAACTATTTTTGGGAATTTCTGTTTATGATGTGCAAACCTGGTACGGATTTTTTATTGGTTCTATATTTTCTGGGGTTATTGGTACAGGTTTTTACCCAATTATGGGGAACAGAGTTTGGTGTAGATTTGGTTGCCCACTAGCCGCTTATTTGGGATTTGTACAACGTTTTAAATCTAGATTTAGAATTACCACCAATGGAGGTCAATGTATTTCTTGTGGAAATTGCTCAACTTATTGTGAACAAGGAATTGATGTACGTTCTTATGCTCAAAAAGGGCAAAACATTGTACGTTCTTCTTGTGTAGGTTGTGGTATTTGTTCTGCTGTTTGTCCTAGAGGAGTCTTAAAATTAGAAAATGGTTCTGACACTGGAACTAGTAGAACCAAAACAAACGATATTCTACTAGGAAATGATATAGATTTACTGAGTATGACTAATAAACATGACTAAACTTTTTAGCTATATTTTTTTGCTATTAACTTTTTGTATGCTAGGACAACAAAAAGAAGTCTTACATCAAAAATATTTTGAGAATGGCGAACTACAACATGAATGGTATACGTTAAATAATCATCCTATAAAATATTGGAAAACTTTTTATTTAGATAGTACAAAACACTATCAAAGAAACTATAATCATTTAGGCAAAGTAATTTCAGAAGGTTGGTATCAAAGCAATTTAAAAGATGGATACACAATAGAATCTCCTAACGACAGTTGTACTTCTAATGGATATTATCTAAACAATTTAAAAGAAAAAACTTGGAGATATTACACTCATCATCATTTAGATTCTTTAGGAGATTATCATCTTAATCAGCCAACCAAAAACTGGTTTTATTATCAAAACAATCAATTGATTTGTGAAAAACAATATTTAAATAGTCCTAAAAACTTTTTAATAAAACAATTTTATAAAAATGGAACGTTAAAGTCTGAGGGAACTTATCTAAATCATCAAAAAAATGGTTATTGGAAATACTATTCAAATCAACAAATTTTAACTTCCTGTGGAACCTATAAAAATAATTTAAAAGAAGGATATTGGCATTTTTATTCTAACCAAGGAATTTTATTAAAACAAGGTGATTTTACAGAAAATAAAAAAACTAAATGGTGGTCTTTTTATAATAAAAACGGAACTTTGTCGCACAAATGTGAATTAAAAAACAACCTATTAAATGGTTACTGTATTTATTATTCAAACAATAAAATTGTGAAAGGTAAATACTTTAAAAAAGGAGTAAAAACCAATGAATGGAAAGACTGGAATTCTTTTAAAAAAGACTACAACAAACTAAATGAGTAACATTACTGTCATTATTCCTGCTTATAACGAAGAACAATCTATTGCTCACGTTGTTAACGACATTCCTAAAAACATTGTAAAACACATTATTGTTGTTAACAATAATTCTACTGATAATACTGCCTCAAAAGCAAGTGATGCCGGTGCTATTGTCTTATTAGAAAAACGAATGGGTTATGGATATGCTTGTTTAAAAGGAATGGAATACATTGCTAAGCAAAAATTAGATCCAGAGATTATTGTTTTTATAGACGGTGATTATTCCGACTACCCAGAACAAATTACAGAACTTATATCCCCTATTCTAAATCAAAATTATGATTTTGTTATTGGATCAAGAAACAACCCTGAACTAGAAAAAGGAGCCATGACCCCACAACAAGTTTTTGGTAATTGGCTAGCAACTAGCTTAATGAAAATAATGTTTAAGGCAAGTTTTACCGACTTAGGTCCTTTTAGAGCTATTAAATACAGTTCCTTATTAGCTTTAAATATGCAAGACAAAACTTATGGTTGGACGGTAGAAATGCAACTAAAAGCGCTTAAAGCAAATTTAAAATATACTGAAATACCTGTTAAATACAGAAAAAGAATTGGTGTTTCAAAAGTTTCAGGTACGATAAAAGGAACTATCTTTGCTGGAATTAAAATATTAAGTTGGATTTTTAAATATAGTTTCAAGTAATGTTATACGGTTTACTATTTACCCTTATAAAATCTACAAACGACACCTTATACATTATCAGTAGCATACTTTTAATAATATACATTGTCTCGTTGGTAATGGTTTTCTTTTATTCATTGGCACAGTTAAACTTGCTGTTTAATTACCTTAAGGCAAAAAAAAATGAAAAGAAAGGATTAGACAATTCTCCTAAATTTGATTTAAACAACCCCGACGAGGTTCCTTACGTTACAATTCAGTTACCTGTTTTTAACGAAAAATATGTAATGAAACGATTGTTAAAAAACATCGCTTTATTAGACTACCCTAGAGAAAAACTTGAAATTCAGGTTTTAGATGACTCTACAGATGAAACTGTAATCAAAACAAAAGAAAGAGTTGAAAAACTTGCTGATACAGGATTAGATATTGTTCATATTACAAGAACAAATAGACAAGGGTTTAAAGCTGGTGCTTTAAAAGAAGGACTAGCAATAGCTAAAGGAGAGTTAATCGCTATTTTTGATTCTGACTTTTTACCAGATCCAGATTGGTTACACAAAACCATTCCTTATTTTAAGGATGAAAAAATTGGAGTAGTACAAACTCGATGGAGCCATATCAACAGAAATTATTCTTTGTTAACCAAAATTCAAGCCTTTGCTTTAGATGCACATTTTATTCTAGAACAAATGGGTAGAAATTCTAAAGGACATTTTATCAATTTTAATGGAACTGCTGGAGTTTGGAGAAAAGAATGTATTTATGATGCTGGAAACTGGGAAGGTGATACTTTAACCGAAGATTTAGATTTAAGTTATAGAGCACAATTAAAAGGTTGGCAGTTTAAATATTTGGTTGATGTAGAAACTCCTGCAGAATTACCTGTAGTGATTAGTGCTGCAAGATCTCAACAATTTAGATGGAACAAGGGAGGTGCAGAGAACTTCCAAAAAATGTTCAAAAAAATTATCCATTCAGATTTATCTTTTAAAACAAAAGCTCATTGTGTACTGCATTTGCTTAACAGCACCATGTTTTTAAATGTATTTATTGTTGGGGTATTAAGTGTACCTATGCTATACATTAAAAATTATTTTGATGACTTTAAAGGTTATTTTATAGCAATGAGCTTTTTTGGAATTAGTACATTAATCTTTTTTATTTGCTACTGGTACATGTATAAGCATGTACAAAAAAAATCAGGTTTTAAAGCTTTTGTTCAATACATCAGAACCTTTTTCACATTTTTTAGCGTTGCCATGGGATTATCTCTAAACAACTCTGGAGCAGTAATAGAAGGACACAGACGTAAACGCAGTGAATTTGTTAGAACTCCAAAGTTTAACATAAAATCTATTGATGGTTGGAAAAAGAACAAATACATCCGTAAAAAACCTTCTAAAAATGTAGTTTACGAAGGTTTCTTATGTCTTTACTTTTTATTTGGAATTGCAAGTGCCTGGTTTGTTAGATATATTGGGCAAAATAAACTAAAATCATACGATAAAGACTGCTTCTTTGGCTTAGCTCCTTGCGATGCTTGGTACATTCCTTTTGATAGCGGACTTATCATATTTCATTTGATGTTGTTTTTAGGTTTCGGATTTATTTTCTACACCTCTGTATTTAGAAAAGTGTAATGTAAATAAGCTAGTGTGATTTCGACAAAACTTTCATAACAAGGTCTAATGAAACAATTTATAAAATCTTTTAAAATGACTAACAAACACGCTTTGTTAGTCATTTTACTTTCTGCTATAGCCTATTATTTATTTGCTTATACTACCGCTAGAACAGATTTTAATAAAGTTTTTACTTATTATTCCATCCTTTTTATTGCCTTTGTACTTTTATATAAATACAGTAAGCTATCAACCAAATGGCTTATTGTATCAGGAATTCTTTTAAGGCTCATTTTTTTATTTGCCATTCCTAATCTTTCAGATGACTTTTACAGATTTATTTGGGATGGTAGAGCCATAGCCAACGGAATCAATCCTTATTTAATATTACCTCAAAACAACCCTAATCTTATTTCTAACGGAATAGAACTTTACAAGGGCATGGGAAGCATGAATGGTAGCCATTTTACCTGCTATCCTCCTTTAAATCAATTTGCATTTACCATTCCTGCTATTATTTCAGAAAACGGAATTCTTATTAGTACAATAATGATGAGATTAACTTTAATAATCTCTGATATTATTGCTCTTTACTTTGGTCTTAAAATTTTAGAACACTTAAATATTGAGAAAAGAAAAATCCTATTGTACTTTATCAATCCTTTTATCATTATTGAACTAACGGGAAACTTACATTACGAAGGTATGATGATCGCATTTTTAAGTGCTAGTATTTATTATTTACTTAAAAACAAAAATCATTTATCGGCTATCCTTTGGGCTTTCGCTGTTTCTATTAAATTAATTCCGCTACTTTTTATTCCACTATTTTACAAAAAATTGGGATTAAAAAAACTGTTGATTTATGGAACACTTGTGTTGATTGTAAATGCAATTTTATTCCTTCCTTTTATCGATAAAGAATTGATTCAAAATTTTTCATCTAGTATTGAACTTTATTTCCAAAACTTTGAATTCAATGCAAGTATTTATTATATCGTTAGAGAAATTGGTTTTTGGATTAAAGGCTATAACATTATTGGCATAGTAGGTAAAATAACTCCTTTTATAATTATTAGCATCGCTGCACTTATTTCACTCATCAGAAAAAACAATAAAATTGATATCCTTTTTACCAGCATGCTATTTTTAATTGTTTGTTATTATATATTGGCAAGCGTGGTTCATCCATGGTACATAGCTATACCATTATTTTTAAGTGTATTTACAAAATATAAATTTCCTGTAATTTGGAGTTTCACCATCATCTTTAGTTATAGTGCATACGTAAACCACAACTACAAAGAAAATCTTTGGTTGGTCTTTTTAGAATATTTAATTGTAATAATCTTCTTTATAATAGAAATAATACAAACTACATCCCCCTCTGAAACAAAGCATAATAAATTGCCATTGTAAAGAAAAAGATTACCAAAGAGAAGTAGATGGATATAATTATTCTCTGAATAGTATTTAAAACTTTTATCTGATTTAAAACATCTTTAGAAATAGCACAGATAGTATCTATAAACAGATGATACTTGGCATTTAGTCCATCGGAAGTAAAAATAGAGTTACTCATGGTTAAAACAGTTTTAGTGAAACAAAACATGAAAGGGGTTCGTATCGCCATGAATCATCTTAAATTTAAACATTAAAAACATAAAACACTAATTTTAAACTGATTAAATTTATAAACATGAATGATTATTATAAATAACTTCTAAAAATTCTTTGAAAAAAAAATAGTTATTTATCTTTGAGTACGAAACAATAAAAATCATAACAAAATGGCTTTTGAATTACCAAAATTACCTTATGCATACGATGCATTAGAACCAAATGTAGATGCTAGAACTATGGAAATACACCACAGTAAGCACCACAATGGATATACTACAAACTTAAACGCTGCAATTGCTGGTACAGACTTAGAAGGAAAGTCTATTGAAGAGATATTAAACGGATTAGATATGGAAAACAAAGCTGTTAGAAATAACGGTGGAGGTTTCTACAATCACTCATTATTTTGGAACGTAATGTCTCCAAACGGTGGTGGTCAACCTACAGGTGCTTTAGCTGCTGCTATTGATGCTGCTTTTGGATCTTTTGAAGCTTTTAAAGATGCTTTTTCTAAAGCTGCTGCTACTCAATTTGGATCTGGATGGGCATGGTTATGTGTTGCTAAAGGAGGAGCTGTAAACGTTTGTTCTACGCCAAACCAAGACAACCCATTAATGCCAGGTGTTACTTGTGGTAACCAACCAATTTTAGGTGTAGATGTATGGGAACATGCTTATTACTTAAATTACCAAAACAGAAGACCAGATTATATTAATGCATTTTTTAATGTAATTAACTGGGATGCTGTTTCTGCAAACTACGAAGCTGCTAAATAATTAGTAACTAACATAATTTAAAAATCCCAAATCTTAATTGATTTGGGATTTTTTTTTGTTACAATATTTATTTTCTAATTCTTTAAACAACCTATTCGATTTCTATAAAATCAACACTTTATTAAAACTGAACTATAATAAATTTACTTTAGACAATTCAACAATAAGTTCAATATCATTATATTTCTATTTTTAAATAGAAATTGAATATGTTATCATAAAAAAAGCACCTCTAATGAGGTGCTTTTTTATTATTTATTTAAAGCTAATTAAGCTTTAATTTTGAAAGCTTTAGATTGAGGGAAATATGCTACCTCTCCTAATTCTTCTTCAATTCTAATTAATTGGTTGTACTTAGCCATACGGTCAGAACGTGAAGCAGAACCAGTTTTGATTTGACCTGTGTTTAAAGCCACAGCTAAATCAGCAATAGTAGTATCTTCAGTTTCTCCAGAACGGTGAGACATTACAGAAGTATATCCAGCATTATGTGCCATGTTTACAGCTGCAATAGTTTCAGTTAAAGTACCAATTTGGTTAACTTTAATTAAGATAGAGTTTGCAATACCTTTTTCAATACCTGTAGACAAACGCTCAACGTTAGTTACAAATAAATCATCACCTACTAATTGTACTTTATCTCCAACTAATTCAGTTAAGTATTTCCATCCTTCCCAGTCGTTTTCATCCATACCATCTTCAATAGAAATGATTGGGTATTTGTTAGCTAATTCAGCTAAATATTCAGCTTGTTCTTTAGATGAACGTACTGCACCACCTTCTCCTTCGAATTTAGCGTAGTTATACTTTCCATTTTCGTAGAATTCAGCAGAAGCACAGTCTAAAGCTAACTTAACTTCTTCTCCTGGCTTGTATCCTGCTTTTTCAATTGCAGATAAAACAGTTTCAATAGCATCTTCAGTTCCGTCAAATGTAGGAGCAAATCCTCCTTCATCACCTACAGCTGTAGATAAGTTACGTCCGTGTAATATTTTTGCCAAGTTGTGGAAAATTTCAGTTCCCATTTTTAAAGCTTCAGTAAAGTTTTTAGCTTTAATTGGCATAATCATAAACTCTTGGAATGCAATTGGAGCATCAGAGTGAGATCCACCGTTTACGATGTTCATCATTGGAACAGGTAAAGTATTAGCAGAAACTCCACCTACGTAACGATACAAAGGCATATCTAATTCATTAGCAGCAGCCTTAGCAACAGCTAAAGAAACTCCTAAAATTGCGTTAGCTCCTAATTTAGCTTTATTTGGAGTTCCGTCTAAATCAATCATTGCTTTGTCAATAGCATTTTGTTCGAAAACAGAAAAACCAATTAACTCCTCAGCAAGTACAGTATTAACGTTTTTAACAGCGTTTAAAACACCTTTCCCCATAAAGTCAGAACCACCATCTCTTAATTCTACAGCTTCGTGCTCACCTGTAGAAGCTCCAGAAGGTACAATTGCTCTACCTAATACTCCATTTTCAGTAATTACATCAACTTCAACAGTTGGATTACCTCTTGAATCAAAAATTTGTCTTGCGTGAATGTTAACTATAACGCTCATATTTTTAGTATTTAATTATTATAATTTTTATGTTGCGCAAGATACACAACAATTGGATTGAAAAATACAACAAAATTAATAAGTTTCGAAAACCTATTCGTTAAAATTTCATCATATAAATACAATAAAAAAGCAGTGCTTTAGGCACTGCTTTTTTATTATTTAAAATTATTAGACACATCGCCTGTACTAGACGAGTAGCTAATTTTTAAAGCCTTAATGGATCTTAATTCATGCTTGATATCTGAAATAGTTCCAACATTGGTTTTTAAATCTGCTTTGATTGAAGTTACCATTGCTTTTTGCTCTTCAGCATCATGCTTATCTCTTTCAGAGTAGATAAAATTTACAACATCATTTACTGAAGAAATCTTATCGTTTAACTGAATTTTATCTCCAGTTCCCTCCGAAGGGTTAACTGCTTTACCTACATATATGGTACTTACCAAACTCTTGTGCTCCAACTTTTTTACCTCTGTTGCACTTGGCAATTTTGGTTTTTTAATTAATAAAGATGTTTCACGCATAGTAGTGGATACCATAAAGAAAAACAAAAGCATAAATACAATATCCGGTAATGCTGCAGTATTCACTGCTGGCACTTCTTTTTTCTTTTTTCCAAACTTTGACATAATGCTTATTATTTTATTGGTTCAGCATCTGATAATATTTCAGGATATGCTTTTTTAATTTGAGTGATTGCAGCATCCAAATCAGGGTTTTCTGTTTCTCCTTTTTGAAGTTTCATCAAATCAGAATATGAAAGACCTTGATATTTTCCTTGTAAATATTTTCTTGCGTATCTATTTCTTAACTCTGTATAAGCTGCTAACAACTCATTCTGAACTGAAATATACATTCCATACGAAGTTGTTTGAGCAGTTTGTACCGAAATAATTGCCTTTGCAGGATGTTCAGAAGATGATTCTGATTTTTCTCCTTCACAATAATTACATGGTTGACCTTCTGCACTTTTACCAGCTCCATTATCAATAAAATCAATAGCCAATTGTCTTACATCTCCAATTTCTACTTCTTCATCTTCAATTAATAATTGGTCAAAACGGTTGATGTTTACTTCAAGTATGTTTCTCTTTTTAACTGGTGGAGCTTCAACATCTTCTGGTTGTTCTTCTGGTAACTTTCTAAGGATACCAGAATCGGTATCCATAGTTGTTGTTACCAAGAAAAAGATAAGCAGCAAGAAAGCAATATCTGCCATTGAACCTGCATTAATTTCACTATTTTCTCTTCTTGCCATAAATCAGATTTATTTAATTGCTGTTTTAGCGGTACCTAAACCAACAGCTGCAATTGCAATTACCCCTAAGTATACACTAAAGTTAATAATTGTACTGATTAATTTTGATACTGCACCAGCTTCACCACCTTCTAACACTTGTCCTTGAACATCTAATACAGCAGCATCTGATGCTGTAAAATATGCTATAAAGTATACAACTGCTAAAATGGCTAAATTGATTACTATCTTTTTTATCTCCTCTGGGTGTTTAAATATATTCACCACTGAGAATATTACTGTTATAGCCAATGTAACGTATAATAACCATGCTGAGAATTCAACCAAAGGATTAACCTTAGCATATAATTCATCTTCTTCAGCAATAAACACATTAATAAACAATACGGCAGCAATAACAGCAATAACAAAAATTACAGCGGTTAATATTTTTGATAATTTACTACTCATAATGAATATTATTTTTTGTATTTAACTAATAAGTCGATTAAAGAGATAGAAGCATCTTCCATCTTGTTAACAATACTATCAACTTTTGCAACGATAATATTGTAAAAAACTTGTAATATAATTGCTACTACTAATCCAAATACAGTTGTTAATAAGGCTACTTTAATACCTCCTGCAACTACTGCTGGGTTAATATCTCCTGCTACCTGAATTGCATCAAAGGCATCAATCATACCAATTACAGTTCCCATAAATCCTAACATCGGTGCTAAGGCAATAAATAAAGATAACCAAGAGATGTTTTTCTCTAATAATCCCATTTGTACACCTCCGTAACCAACAACAGCTTTCTCGGCAGCATCGATTCCTTCAGAAGATCTATCTAAACCTTGGTAAAAAATAGAGGCAACAGGTCCTTTTGTATCTCTACAAATTTCTTTTGCAGCATCTACACCACCTGAAGCTAAAGCCTCATCAATTTTAGCAACTAATTTCTTAGTATTTGTAGTAGCCATGTTTAAATAAATAATTCTTTCGATTGCAATTGCTAATCCTAAAATCAACGCAACTAATACAATCCCCATAAATTCAGCACCACCTTCAATAAAACGTTGCTTTAATATTTGGTGAAAAGTTGGTTCAGCTTTTGGAGTTGACTCTTCAGGAGTTGATACTTCTGGAGTAGCTACGACCTCTTCCTTTGCAACATCTTCAGTTGCTGCTACATTTGTAGAATCTACAGTAGCTCCTTCTTCTTGTGCAAATGCATTTGAAGTTCCTAAAAACAATAATCCTGCAATAGCTAGGATACTAAAAACTTTTTTCATTTCTATTTTAATTAATACTATTAATGATAATTGATAAACGATGAGCAAGTAACAAAAAAATGTTTACTTTAAAAAATATTATAATGTTAAATATTATTAACATTTTTCTATTCACCACGAATAGAATTCTCAAAGTTTAACCTAAATTCTTGAATATTTAATTTTTTTTCGATCAAGGACATTAATTTCCCTACTATCGCCTCTTTAGTCATACTTCCACCATTTAAAAAGCCTAATGATGAGATATTTAGACTAGTTTCGTACCTCCCTATTTCTAGGCCTCCATACATACATTGTGAGGTCACAACAACCTTTAAACCTTGATTAATTCGATGTTTAAAAAGTTGTTTTAGCTCTTCAGAAAAATCTGGAATGTTACCAGAACCGAAAATTTCTAATATGATTGCGTTAATATTTTTATCATTTAATAATGCAAACAATACATTCTCTTCATCAAACGGCGTTATTTTAAGTATAGAAATATTCGCTGAAACTTCTGTTATAATTCCAAATTCTTCATTTAAATTAACTGAATAATTAGGGTTATCAGTCGATTTAAAAGCATCAAAATCTTTTGAATGAATTTTAGTTACAGAAACTGCTCTATGCCATTTCTCTGAAAAATAAACTCCTACCTCGTTGAAAAACTTATTTTCTACCAAACCTAAAACTGCCTCTTTAAGGTTGTTTACACTATCCGAACCTTCTTCGTATAAAGTTTTTTGCCCACCCGTAAACAAAATAGGTTTTGATAAACCGCTAGTACAAAAGCTTAGCAAAGCACTTATATAGGCCATAGTATCGGTACCCATTAAAACCAAAAAAGCATCGTATAATGAATAATTTTCTTTGATAAGCGTACTTAACTCTGAATAATATTTTTTATTAAAGTTAGAAGAATCAAGAGCTTTATTTGTTGATTTAACTTTACAATAAGTCATTAAACCTTCTTCTAAAAGAAATTGTTCAATTCCTTTAATGCTCCCTGGTTTTAGAGCTCCGGAAGTTACATCTTTAACCATACCTATGGTTCCACCTGTGTAAATAACTAATGTTTTCATTAGAATAAATTTACATAAAAATAAAAGAGAGCGCTTAAAAGCGCTCTCTTTTTAATCTATAAAAAATATATTTATACAGTTTTTTCAATTACAAAGTCTTCCATAAACTTAGTAGTGTAATTACCTGCAACATAATCTGGATGATCCATTAATTGACGGTGGAAAGGAATAGTTGTTTTGATTCCTTCAATAATAAACTCATCTAAAGCACGTTTCATTTTTCCGATAGCTTCTTCACGAGTTTGCGCCGTACAAATTAACTTTGCAATCATTGAATCGTAGTTTGGTGGAATAGTATACCCAGCATAAACGTGAGTATCTAAACGAACACCATGACCACCTGGTGCATGGAAAGAAGTAATTTTTCCAGCAGCTGGTCTAAAATTAGCAAAAGGATCTTCTGCATTAATTCTACACTCTATAGAATGTAACTTTGGATAGTAGTTTCTTCCTGAAATTGGAATTCCAGCAGCTACAGAAATTTGCTCACGAATTAAATCGTAATCTACAACCTCTTCTGTAATAGGGTGCTCTACTTGGATACGAGTATTCATCTCCATAAAGTAGAAGTTTCTATGCTTATCTACTAAGAATTCAACAGTTCCTGCTCCTTCGTACTTAATATACTCTGCAGCAGCAACAGCAGCTTTCCCCATAGCTTCTCTCAACTCATCTGTCATGAATGGAGAAGGAGTTTCTTCTGTTAACTTTTGGTGACGTCTTTGTACCGAACAGTCTCTTTCTGATAAGTGACAAGCTTTTCCATATGAATCTCCAACAATTTGAATTTCAATATGACGTGGCTCTTCAATTAACTTTTCCATGTACATATCATCGTTCCCAAAAGCAGCTTTTGATTCATGACGAGCAGAATCCCATGCGTCTTTTAAGTCCTCAGCTTTCCAAACAGCACGCATACCTTTACCTCCACCACCGGCAGAAGCTTTAAGCATTACAGGGTAACCTGTTTCTATCGCTAATTTTTCACATTGAGCAAAGTCTTTGATAACCCCTTCACTACCTGGTACACAAGGTACACCAGCAGCAATCATAGTAGATTTTGCATTTGCTTTATCTCCCATACGGTTAATCATCTCTGGACTAGCTCCGATAAATTTAATATCGTGATCCTGACATAATTTAGAGAATCTTGCATTTTCAGACAAGAATCCATATCCTGGGTGAATTGCATCAGCATTTGTGATTTCTGCTGCTGCAATAATATTTACCATTTTTAAATAAGACTCTGAACTTGGAGCAGGTCCAATACAAACCGCCTCATCTGCAAAACGTACATGTAAACTATCTTGATCTGCAGTTGAATAAACAGCAACTGTTTTGATCCCCATTTCTCTACATGTTCTAATCACACGTAAAGCAATCTCACCACGGTTGGCTATTAATATTTTTTTAAACATTTTGTTTCTTTTAGTAGTTAGTACTTAAATCTTTAAAATCTATCTTATTAATTATGATGGATCTACTAAAAATAATGGTTGTCCAAATTCAACTGGAGTACTATCTTCTACTAATACTTTTACGATTTTACCTGATACTTCTGATTCAATTTCGTTAAATAACTTCATTGCTTCAATTACACATACTACAGAGTCTTCTTGAACAGAATCTCCTACTTCTACAAACAAAGGCTTATCTGGAGATGGTTTTCTGTAAAAAGTACCAATCATTGGAGAAGTAATTGTAATATATTTTGAATCTTCATCAGCCGCTGGAGCCTCTGGAGCTGCTGCTGCAGGTGCTGCTGGAGCAGGTGCCGCTTGAGCAACTGGAGCTGCCATAGATAATGGTGCTGCTTGTTGTAAAATTGTAGTTTCGGTTTTACCCTCTCCTGTTCTAATGGTGATTTTAATATCTTCCATTTCTAATTTTACTTCGTTCGCTCCTGATCTTGCAACAAATTTAATTAAATTCTGAATGTCCTTTAATTCCATAATAGTTTATATTAAGTGCGTATTCTTTATATCGTTAATTTTCTTTATTTCTAAGAGTTATAAGCCCACTTTAAGTACGTAGCTCCCCATGTAAATCCACCACCAAAAGCGGCAAAAATAACATTGTCTCCTTTTTTAAGTTGTTTTTCATAATCTGCTAACAACAAAGGTAGTGTACCCGAGGTAGTATTTCCGTAATTCTGAATATTCATCATTACTTTATCTTTATCTAACTCAATTCTCTTGGCTGTAGCCTCAATAATTCTTGTGTTTGCTTGATGTGCTGCTAACCAATCTACATCATCGTTGGTCAAATTATTTCTTTCTAAAACTTTTACTGCAGCGTCGGCCATATTTGATACTGCATATTTAAATACAGTTCTTCCTTCTTGCCTTATGTAATGTTGTTTGTTGTCTACTGTTTCGTGAGAAGCAGGATTTAAAGATCCTCCAGCTTCCATTTTAAGGAATTCTCTTCCAATTCCATCACTTCTTAAATATTCATCTTGTAATCCTAAACCTTCAGTATTTGGTTCAAACAAAGCAGCTCCTGCTCCATCACCAAAAATAATACAAGTTGTTCTGTCTTCATAATCTATGATAGAAGACATTTTATCAGCACCAATAATTAATACTTTTTTATATCTACCAGATTCTATATATGCTGCTGCTGTAGACATTGCATATAAAAAACTAGAACAGGCAGCTTGTAAGTCGTAACCAAAAGCGTTTACAGCTCCAATTTGAGTTGCTACGTATACTGCTGTAGAGGCTACATTCATATCAGGTGTAGCTGTTCCGACTAAAACTAAATCAATCTCCTTTGGATCTAATCCTTTTTTTTGAATTAAATCTTCGGCAGCTTTAATTGCCAAATAAGAAGTAGGTTTATCTTTATCCTTTAAGATTCTCCTTTCCTTGATCCCTGTACGAGAGGTTATCCACTCGTCATTTGTCTCTACTATCTTCTCTAACTCTTTGTTCGTTAATATATAATCAGGAACATATTTTCCAACAGCTGTGATAGCAGCATTAATCTTTGCCATAAATTGATTGTTAAGAAATCTTTAAACAATATGAAAAGCCAAAGTAATAAAATTTATTTCTAAAAATTAATTAAAATGACTCCTTTTTTTGTTAAAATTCGTTTAATTTAACAAAGAAACCCTCATAAAATGAGGGTTTCTTTGTTAATCTATGTAAATCGATTAACTATGCTTCAGCTTCAGTTGAGTCAATAACAACTTGACCTCTGTAATATAATTTTCCTTCGTTCCAGTGAGCTCTATGGTATAAGTGCGCTTCTCCAGTAGTTGGATCTACAGCAACTTGTGGAGCTACAGCTTTGTAATGAGTTCTTCTTTTATCTCTTCTTGTTTTTGAGATTTTTCTCTTTGGATGTGCCATTGCTATAAATTTTTATTTTTTATCTAATAATTGTTTTAACTGATCCCATCTTGGATCTAATTGTTCTTTTTGTTCTTCTTTTTTCTTTAACTGCTTTTCTAATTCTTCTGCATCCTTTATCCCTTTACGAGATACTCCAGGCTTTACTCTTTTTTGAGGTACTGACAATACAATTAACTCGTATATATATTGTTGTACTTCTAACTGATATGCTTCATGAGGCAAAATCAACAAGTTTTCATTATCATCATTATAAGCTTCTCCAAACTTAACGATTAATGAAAAATCTCCATTAACTTCTAAATCAAAATCTTCTCCTGTTACATCACATGGAACTTTTACAGTACCATTAGCAACAAAATCTAATTCCATTAAAGTTGTTTTTTTATTTAGCTCTAAACTAATTTTAAAATCAACTTCCTCAAATTCATCATATTCAAAAGCATCAAAGAACTTTCTATCAATTTGAAAATCAAACTGGTGTTTTCCTTCCTTCAACCCTACAAAAGGTATCCTAAATTCACTAAGTGTTTTCATATAAAAACATCAATTTGAGCCGGCAAAGATATAAAAACATTTTGTTGATTCAAAAACTAAATCATTAATTTCTTACTTTTTAGTTTTTAAAGTGTTAGCTGTTAAATTTTGATACTCTTTTCTCTTTTTAATTATAGAAATTCCTTTGTACAAAGCTTCTTGAAAAGATGATGTATTTGCCACTCCTTTACCAGCAACATCAAAGGCTGTTCCATGATCAGGCGAAACTCTCACCTTAGATAAACCTGCCGTAAAGTTTACTCCCTCTCCAAAAGAAATCGCTTTAAAACCAACCAATCCTTGATCGTGATACATTGAAATAACTGCGTCAAATTTTAAATAAGATCGATTTCCAAAGAAACCATCTGCTGCATAAGGACCATAAACTAGCTTTCCGCCTTCTTGATATTCTTCTAAAATTGGACGAATTAACTCATCATCTTCTTTACCTATCACCCCGTGATCTCCACAGTGTGGATTTAATCCTAAAACTGCAATTTTTGGTTTAGAAACCCCAAAATCTTGTAATAATGATTGATACATGATATCAATTTTTTTACAAATTAAATCTTTATTCAAAGTTTTAGAGACCTCTGTTACTGGAATATGCCCTGTAACTAATCCAACTTTAATATCGTTAGACATTAGAATCATTAAACTCTCTCCATCAATTTTAGACTCTAAATACTCTGTATGCCCTGGAAAACTAAATTCCTCTGACTGAATATTATCTTTACTGATAGGTGCTGTTAAAAGCACATCTATCTCATCTTTATTTAAAGATTCTGTAGCTGCAGCTAGAGACTCAAATGCTTTTTGACCTGAAATTTGTGTTGGTGTTCCTGGCTGTAACTCAACCATTTCTTCCCACACTTTTATCACATTCAACTTTCCTTCTTCTATACCTTCTGCATTTGCAATAAAGTTTATTGGGTAATTAAACTTTAATTGTTTTTTATAAAAGGATATCACTTTATCAGACGCATATACAACAGGAGTACATAAGTCGTACATCCTTTTATCTTCAAATGTTTTTAAAATCAACTCTATTCCTACACCATTCAAATCACCAACAGAGATTCCTACTCTTATTATACGATTATCACTCATTATATATTACTTTTGGAGTACGAAATTAGTCATTTAAAATCATATACATCATGTTTACAGGAATTATTGAAACCTCCGGTGTTGTTAAAAATTTAGTCCGTAGTAATAGTAATTTAGACATCACGATATCTTCAAATATTACTAACGAACTTAAAATTGATCAAAGTGTTGCCCATAATGGAGTTTGCTTAACGGTGGTTAAAATAAATAAGGACGAATATACTGTTACTGCTATTGCAGAAACCCTTGAAAAAACAAATTTAGATAGTCTAAAAGTTAATGATGTAGTAAACCTAGAGAGAGCCATGAAGCTTGGAGATAGGTTGGATGGACATATTGTACAGGGACACGTAGATCAAATTGGTGTTTGTACCAATATTGAAAATAAGGATGGTAGTTGGCAGTTTAGTTTTGAATATGACAAAGCACTAGGGAACTTAACTATAGAGAAAGGATCCATCACCATAGACGGAACAAGTTTAACTGTTGTAAATTCTGGAGAAAACACCTTTAGTGTTGCCATTATACCTTACACTTATGAACACACTAGGTTTAAATACTATAAAATAAGTACTAAAGTTAATTTAGAGTTTGATGTACTTGGGAAGTACGTAAAAAAGATATCTCAATATAGCAACTAACAAAACCTTATTACAAAATAAAAAGCCACTCATTGAGTGGCTTTTTTTATATTCTACTTTCTATAAAGTTTGCTTTTTTAATTTGACAACCCCTAAACCTAGTGCTGCTAATATTAACACACCAACTCCCATATCAATAGGTAATCCTGGTGGCGGCGGTGGCGGTGGCGGACCTGGTGCCGCATTTGCTACAAGTACCACCCCTAAAAGGAGTAGAATTAATATTTTATAACTTCTAGCTTTCATAATTGTTAGTTATTAAAAATTGATATTTATCAATCATTTAATTTTGGGTCACAAAATTAGTTGTTTATTTATTCTTAACAAACTGATTTATGTTAATATTCTTAATTTACTTAAATTATTTAACATTGGTTAACAATAGTCAATTTATTACAGGCCTCAACCAGCCTTTGTTATTTAATTTACGAAAAAAACAATAATTAGTTCATTAATTTTATTGATACTTCAAAAATACTAACTCCCTTAACCTTTATTACAGATAATTAGTTTAAATGCTATTTAGTGTCGATGAATGGTGAAAAACACCTGTTAAGCTTATTATCAATATTCATTACGACTCTCAATTTTAATCTTAACAACTATTAACTACTTAGAGCGCTAGTAATATTGTATGAAAACCAGATTGAAAGTAACATATAAGGAATTTGCACAGCATCTTTTACTCCCAATTTAGAATCATCTACATGTACCCATTTGGTTAAAGGTTGTTCATAAATCTTATTCATAATCACTTTGCTTCCGTAATATTTTTTTAGTCTGATAAAAATTTCCACATCAAACAACCAACGAGTTAAGAATTTATCTTTATAAGCAACATTAATAATTTCTTTCTTAAATACTTTTGCTCCACATTGTGTATCTTCAATAGGTAAACCTAAAATCATCAAAACTATCATTTTTACCATTTTAGAAAAAACATTTCTAAAAAAACTTCTTTCTATTTGTCCTTCTCCTTTTCCTCTAGATCCATAAACAAAAGTCAATTCATCTCTAAACTTTAGAGTTCTAACCAATTTTTTAAAATCATTAAAATCTGTTGACAAATCAGCATCCATAAATCCAATGTATGAGATATCTTCCATTCTATTTAAATACTTAACTCCTGTTCTTACAGCAGCAGCTTTTCCTGCATTTATTTTTACATCAATAACAGTGATGTTATTTGGCGATTTTGTTTGAAGATTTTCTAAAACCTCTAAAGTATTATCTTTGCTACCATCATTTACAAAACATAAATGATAGTTTTTATTTTCTTTAGCAAAACGGATGAATTCGTTTACATTTAATCTATTTGCTTCGTTATAACAAGGGATGATAATTCCAGTTTTCATAATCGTTTGTTTTTTAATTATACACCAAAAGTACTCACACATCAGAGCTTAATTTGACATAATTAGTTTAACGGAGCCTTACTGTCGGTGAATGAAAAAAAACATAAGTCCACAACCATTTAACTTCACAAAACTTTACCCTATATTTATGATAAAAACTCAACGTACTTATATATAAATGAAACAAAGCACCAACAAATACCTGATTACTGCTTTATTAATAGGACTTGTTTTTCATGGCACTGCCATGTTTTTTACATTAGAGACTACTTATGATGCTTTGATACATTTATTTTTTGCCGATCATTATGCTAATAGTTGGTTTGAACCTTGGAACTTTAAATGGTATACTGGGTTTACCGTAATGAGTTACCCTCCTTTGGTTCATCAAACCATTGCATTGTTTTCTTTAATAGGAGGTTTAAAATTTGGGCTTTTTAGCACAGCACTTATCGCTGTAGTCTTATTTATTACAGGTACTTATAGATTTTCTTTACTAATCACCTCTAACAGAAGTGCAGCAGGTTATGCAGCTATACTAGCCACACTATCTTCTACTTTTATAGAAACATTACATATTTTTGGTCAACTACCTAGTATTGTTGGAGTATCGGTTCTTTTACATGCCATGCCAGAAATTTACCTGTGGATTAAAGAGGGAAAACTAAAATATTTATTCACCTCTCTTTCTTTAATATCTGTTACAGTAACCTCGCATCATGTAACTCCAATTTTTGGAATGGTATTTTTTATATCCCCTTTGATTGGAACCGCTATCATGGATACTGCAACTCAAAAAGCAAAGGGACTAAAAAAAGTAACTATTAAAATATTTTTAATAACCTTTAAACAGCTTAGCAAACGTGTTTTTTTATTTGTAGGATTAGCATTAACCATTATAATAAGCTGCTTAATTCCGTATTGGATTAACAGTAAAAACAATCCTATTACCCAAGTCCCAATTCCGCATGGTTCTAGGGACAATTTTACAGAAGTTACCTCATCTGGTTTGGTATTCTTTTTAATTCCTTGGGGAGTTGTTTTGTTTATACTACCTTATATTTTTTATAGATTTTACCACAAACGATATATCTTTTTTGGGATATCATTATCTATGCTAACTTTATTAGGAACCGGGGGAACCACTCCCTTACCTAAAATGATTCTAGGAGAAAACGCTTTTAATATTTTAACTCTAGATCGATTTACTTTATGGGCAGCTATTATGTCTATTCCAATGGTGGGAGAATTTGCCCTTAGATTTTCTGAAGGGGATTTAAAACAGCTTATACAAAAAAGATTTTCTCCAATTTATCACAGACTATCAGGTGGGTTTTTAGCATTCTCATTTTTATTTATGAGTGTTTTTACCATAAGCTTAGGATATTTTAGGCCTTCACAACCTCAAAAAATAAAAATACTACCCATTGTTAACTTTCTTAATCAAGATCAACATGACCAATGGAGATACCTAACTCTAGGGTTTGGCGATCAAATGGCCTGGCTTTCTGCCAATACTAAAGCCATGACTGTTGATGGAAATTATCACTCAGCAAGAAGACTACCCGAGCTTACTACTAGAGCGGTAGAACGTTTAGAAAATTCAAAATTTCAAGGAATTGAAGGAATTGGTTCTTTACAGCAATTTTTAACTGTGCCAGAAAAATATAATTTGAAGTACATTTTTTCTAACGATAAGTTTTATGATCCTATTTTATATTTCTGTGGATGGCAAAGATTACGACAATTAGAAAACGGAATTATGGTATGGGAAAAATTAAACGTACCTCCTATTAGTGTTATTTTACCTCGGGTAGATGTAGCTACTTGGCAAAAAATACATTGGGGAACCATTCCTTTACTTACAGTAATTCTAGCTTTTTTAATTAACGCCAGAAGCTTGTTAACACGTACCTTAAAAACCAAAAAAGATTACAGTATTGCATACATCAAAGAAAGTTATCTTTATAAAAAATTCCCTTGGAAACTTGTACTCTTTTTACATGCTTGGGTTTTATTTATTTTAATAATTGTAGCAGTTACCTGCTATTCATTTTATATTAAAAACGATTCACAAAACTCCCCAGAAAATGCCATTTTAACTTATTATGATGCTTTAGATTTTAAACGTTTTGAAAAAGCTCATAGCTTAATCAATCCAGAAAGTAATATTTCTATTGCACAATACATGCTGCAAGTTTCAGTTACTGATGGCCTTCTAAGTTCTTATGCAAAACTGGATGAAATCAATATTGATATTACTGAAAAAACAGATACAAGCGCTATTGCCTTTGTAAAAACATCTTGGATTACCGCTTTAAAAAAAGTAAACGATAGTTGTGTTAAAACATTGGTTAAGAAAAATGGAAATTGGTTTATAAATCCTGATAACATTAACAAAGACCTACCTCCAGACCAACTGTCTGTAGAAAACAAACCCATCTATTTTAACCAAGGGAGAAGAAGAATTACTACTGAGCAAACCTACCACGAGGATGTTTTAAAACAGCCTGTATTGGAAATTCTTAACGCTAAACTTATTAAAACAAATCATCGATATGCTATTATTGGGGAAGTTCAAAACATAGACAATGTACCGGCAGATGTTGTTTTAAAAGGAACTTTATACAACGAACAAAACAAACTTTTAGCAACCTATAATGCTAAAAACCAAGTAAAACATAAGTTACTGCCTAAAGAAATTACCTCTTTTAAAATAGATTTTGAAGGAATTGCCTGGCTTAACTCCAATGAGAAATCTCCCAAAACCTTTGATCCAGATGAATTTACAGAAGTTAATTTAAGCGACATCCCTACAAAATTTGACTTGCAAATAGCTGGAAATGTATCAGGGTCAGATTTATATAAAAAAGTAGCAATTTCTGATTTAAACATCACCTCATCAGAAATAAATGGATTACTCTTTAATAGTGGTACAGCACAATCAACCATACCACAATTAATTTTCACTTTTTACAACCAAGAAAAAGAACCTATTTATGTAGACGATGTTTATGTTATTGAAGGAATTAGACAACAACGAAAACATTTTTTTGAATATAAAATTCCTCAAAATTCTACCAAAATCATCAATAGCAGCATGGAAAATTGTTTTGTAAACGGACTTCCAAACCAATCTATTGCTAATAAAATTACTGAACAACGTAAGGGAAACATCCATAACCCTTTGATAAAAATAGACCATCCCCATTTCTCCTATATTAAAATAGAAATCAACAACTATACTGGTGTTCCATATTAAATGAAAAAACTTTTTTTACATATTATATTTCTACTAGCCATTTGTTCCTATGCACAAAAGAGCAACATGCAACTGCTAAATAAAAAGCTTGACTTTATTGCTGGTAGCCCTATCAATCTTGTTTTTAATAAAACAACAGACAGTATACCTAATTTATATTGTAGCAGTAGTTATGGAAATATTTTAATTAGTCCCACAATAAAAAACAATGAATTGCAGTACTTAATTCCTGATTTTATCAGTCAAAAATCTGGATATGTTTATTGGCAACTTACTCAAGAATTTCATCACCTTAAAGGAAGCTTTTATATACACCCTACCAACAAGATTAACAATATAGAAACTTATTTAGGACCACCTAGCATTGAAGCTGGAGAAGTAGATTACGCGATGTTGGTTACCATTCCGCTAGACAACTACAATAATCCTGTTGCCAAGAATACTCCTGTTATTATTAACACAAAACACCTAAGTAATACCCAACAAAAAACTATTCCTTTTGATGGCATGATTGCTTATCAAAAAATATACAGCAATAAAACTGCAGGAAGAAGTTTTATTAGCACTAACTGTTTAAATCAGACCTCTAAAGAATATACTTTAGAAATTGTCCCTGCAAGTCCTACAAATTTTAACATTGATTCAAAAAGAGTTCATGATTTTGGAGATGGAAATCAGGTTACTCAATTTTACACCTCAAAAATTAAAGACAGATATAATAATATTGTTGCCGATGGGACTTCTGTTACTTTTAGAATAGAAAATGATAAAAAAATGTACTTGCAAACTTTTGGCACCACTATTAACGGAATTGCCACTGCAAAAATGGTTCACCCAGACCATTCAGACACCTGGAATATTCAAGCTTTTGTAGATGGTTTTGCTGTTAGCAACACTATATCTTTAACCTATAAAAATGCTGTTAAAGATTTTAATATTGAGTTTAAAAAAGACTCTAAACATTTGGTGGTCGGTCCTTTTAAAAGCTTTATGCAACAAACTCTTCCTGATGGATTAATGGTAAAAATCTCTTTATTTGAGAATGAAAAAATAATCCAGAAAATCAATTCTCAAACCGAAGATGGATTTTCCATTTTTGACTTACACACGTTTCTTAAAAAGAATAAGAATTATAACGTAAAAATTGAAGCAGCACAAATAAGTAAACAACTAGAAATTAAACTCTAATGACTTTAAGTATTCATAAAAACATATTAAAAATATCATTATTTGTTATTTATATCACTGTAACATTACTTGTAGTATTTGGACTTAGTGCTGTGTTTACCTATTTAAACACAGGAGCTGATAGAAATTTAATACTTCATAATAAAATACACGAAACCGTACATTACCAACCCCAAATTAATTGGGATTTATCTAACACAGAAGGGAGACAAGTTAGCAACACCACTATACAAAACTTAGAAAAAGATTATCTAAACGCATGGTATGTTAAACAAGTGGCTTTTGAAAAAAACACCAATAAAGGATTAAAAGATTATTACACAAAAAGTAGTTTAAAAAACATTTTAACCTCTATAGAAAACAATACAAAAAACAATGTACACATTAAAGGAACTACTTTAAACCACAATCCTTCTTTAGATTTTTTTAGTGAAGATGGTCAGCTAATTGTAATTACCGACAAAAATGTAAAAGAATACAAAAGACTATATAAAAACAATATTTTACAATTAGAAACTACAGAAGTTAACAGCTATAAAATACTCCTGTTGCTAGAAGATGGTTTTTGGAGGATTAGACAAATTTTAAGAATTAATCCTACTAACAACAACACTTCGCAAACTCCTTTCATCAATTTAGAACAAGATATTAAAGGAATTAACTATTATCCACAAAACACCGCATGGGATATGTTTGGTGATGATTTTGACACTCAAATTATAGACAAGGATTTTAAAATTATTAAAGATGCAGGATTAAATACCATTCGAGTTTTTATTCAGTATGAAGATTTTGGTAAATCGGAAGTAAAACAAAATAAATTAGAAAAACTTACAAAAACATTAAACCTAGCTAGTAAAAACAACCTAAAAGTAATCATTACGCTGTTTGATTTTTATGGAGATTACCAAGTGTTAGATTGGACTTTAAACAACAAACACGCAACTACCATTGTCAACCATTGTAAAGAACACCCTGCTTTGTTGGCTTGGGATATTAAAAACGAACCCAATTTAGATTTTGATTCTAGAGGAAAACAAAATGTTTTAGCTTGGTTAAAACAAATGATTTACCATGTAAAAACCACAGATAGACATCATCCTGTAACCATAGGATGGTCTAATACAAAAAGTGCCACTTATTTAAGTGATATGGTTGATTTTGTAAGTTTTCATTATTACGAAGATTTAAATCAACTAGAAAAAGCTTATCAACAATTAAAGAAAGAGATTCCTACAAAAGAGATTGTGTTAGGAGAATACGGAATGTCTTCTTACCGAGGACTTTGGAGTCCTTTTGGAAATTCTGAAAAAGATCAAGCTGAATATCATCAGCAATTTCAAGAAATAGCCCACAAAAACAAGATTCCTTTTGTTTCTTGGACTTTGTATGATTTTAAAAAAATCCCCAAAGAAGTTGTTGGACAACTTCCTTGGAGAAAATATAATCAAAAGCATTTTGGTTTTATAAATCAATCTGGGAAAAGAAAAGCATCCTTCCAATATATTGCTAAGCCGTAATCGCTTGTGGAGCTTTTCTTGCAAAGATTGATTCAAAGTTGTTAATATACATATCTGCAATAGTACTCATTGGAAATGCTGTTGCAGCTCTGTAATTTGCTTGTCCTAAAGAAGTTCTGTAAGCTTCATTTACCACTATATTTTCTATAGCTGTAGCCAAACTATCTACACAAGTAGGATTAAAAAACTCTCCTTTATATCCTTCATCTTGTACTAACAAAGCCAAATCTCCTAAGTCTGGCATTACAACTGCTTTACCATAACTACCTGCTTGGTGTAATACTCCTGAACTACCTGTTGTTGCTGTGTATGGAAATACTACTACTGCACTATTTTGAAACAATGGAGCTACTTCTTCTTCTTCTACATATCCTGTAAAACGCACACCAGAAACATGCTTATATTGCTCTTGTACTCCTGCTAAATATCCTGGCACATTTGGGTTGTCTGTTCCTGCAATTACAACTTCTAAATCTAATCCTGTGTTAGTTCTTACTTTTTCTACAGCCTCTATCATAGACTCTACTTTTTTGTAAGTTCCAAACTTTCCAAAAGTCATAATTTGTAAAGGTCCTTCTTTTGTTTTAAAACTTGGTCTTTCAGACACCTCAAAAGTACCATGTGGAATTAATACTACATTTTTTGCGTTGTATTTAGATTCTAAAATATCAACATATTTTTGCATGGTTACCGCTACAGTATCTGCTTGTAAAATTAATTTTGTTAAACTAGATCCTATAAAACTATATAATTTTTGCATCAGTTTGTTTGAGGTAAATCCGGCAGTACCTAAATCTACTTCTTCTAAAATATTGTGTAATAAAACTACCGTAGGAATTCTTTTAATTCTACAAATTAACGGCAACATTAATCCAAGAGCCGCTGCAACTTTTTTATCTCCAAACTTCATAAATTGTAAGTTGAATAATACTGCATCTGGTTTTACTTCATTAATAGCGCTAGTTACGTTTACAATATTTGTATAGCTATTAAATTTCCAACATTCTTTTACAGTAATTTTACATCCTTGCTCTTCAAAATTTAAATCTTTAGCCTCTGGAGTTTCATCTGTTAATAAAATGATTTCTGATATTTCTTGTTTTTGTCTAAAGTTTTTAACCAAGTGATATGCATACTCATTTAAAGTTACTTTACTTGGTGGATACGATGTTACGATTGCTAATTTCATAATGCTTTGTGTTTTAATTATGATGTAAAATTGCAACATAATCAGAGTTAAACTCTAGCATTTTAGGCTGTTAGCGGGTTCCTTTAGATGAATGGAAAGAGGATTTATTTTTTACCATTCATCGATACTTTCTTAGTATCGATGAAAAAGAAAATAACTTGGGTGAATAGTAAAAACACCATTGCAAACATTTGTACATGCACCACTTGAGCCAAAGAAGTATGATAAAAAACTACCAACAAAACTTGTAACGCTCCAAAAACAGCAGAAACCAAAACTGGCACATACTTATCTAAAGACAAAAAGTAATAAGCAAAAATATTTGCGACTGCAAAAACTCCTGTTGCAAAAGCGTATTTCCATAATAATGGAGCAATATGCAAATAATCACCTCCAAATAATATCTGTACAATAAATGTTGGGAACATAGCACAAGCCAAAACTATAGCACTCGCAATAACAGCAATGTAAGAAACGTATTTCATCAATACTTTTGTTGTGTCTTTTCCTTCTTTTTTAAGCTGAACCACTGTTGGTAATAATAACATCACAAACATCCAAGCTACAAAGTATACAATACGACCTATTAAAGCTAATGAAGCATACAACCCAGCGTTATAAGCATCAAAATAATGTTTTACCAATAAGATATCACTATTATTAATGATGATTTGTGACAATTCATAAAAAGCAGTAATCACAAAAAACTTTTTTACAAGTGATAAATCTTTTTTAGGTAGCACCTCCTTGCTTGTAAACTGTGATTTGTTAAAATTTAAAGGAAACAACCCTACTATTAAAGAAACCAAAACTCCTACTGCTATAACTACCGAAGATTGTGAGTGAAACAATAAAACCAAAATTAAGGTAAGCCCTAACCTTGTAAACATTTCTGCCTGATAAGTAATAGACAACAGCTTAAATTGTTTTTTCCCTTGAAAAAAACCTCTGTTTACACTCATTAAAAAATACAATGGAACCCCAATTCCAAAAATGGTAAACATGGTAGAAGAAGAGGTGTGAAAAATTTCTTGTAAATCTTTAGCAAACACCACTACCATGGCTCCAAAAAAGATTCCTACCACTACAGCGTTTTTGTAAATCTTTTTTACAAAAGCACCAAAAACAGTATCTGGCAAAGTAACCGTGAATTTCGCAGCAGCTAACTGAAAAGTCATAGCTACAAAAGACAACACCAACAACATTGTGATTAAGATTGCTGCATCAGAAAATTGCTCTGGCCCTAAAATTCGTCCCAATAAAAGATTGTATAAATAATTTCCTCCATTAACCGTTAACACGCTTAACATAAATAACTGCTCTTGAGATAGTATTGGTTTTTTAGTGATAGAAATTGACAACATAGCTTTCATATTTTGGGTTAAAATTTGGTAGTGACTCATTAAATCTGATACAAATTTCACCTAAACCTCTTCCAAACTAAGCTATATTTCGTTGAATTGCATTTTGCTATCGGTGAATAAACGACCTAATATCATTAACTTGTAATCATCAAAAAAAAGCTACTAATGAAGAAATTTATCATACTATTCACATTCTTATTTTCTCTCCATTTCTATTCTCAAGAAATGCAAAAAGGATTTAGCTATCTGGAAACAGGAGATTATAAAAAAGCAGAAACTTTTTTTGAAAAAACTTTAAAAGAATACCCTAACAACAAAACCGCCAAATTATGTTATGGTAGAGCCGTAGGACTAAATGGAAAACCTGCACAAGCCGTAACTATTTTTACTGAATTACTAGAAGCTTACCCTAACGATTTTGAAATTCAGTTAAACTATGCAGAGTCTTTATTATGGAGTAAAAAATTTAACCAAGCAAAAGAATATTACATCAACCTAACCTCTACCAATCCTAAAAGCTTCCCTGCTTTATTAGGATATGCCAACACATTGTCTAATTTAAAAGAGTACCATAGCGCTTTAGAATATGTTAACAAAGCTTTAGAGGTATTACCTAACAATGCTAATGCAATGGTTTCTAAAAAATACATATACTTAGGATTGGCCAACCAACAACAACAAAATCAACAATACGGAAAAGCTATTGCTACTTTAAAAACCAATTTAAAACTGTTCCCTAAAGACAAAGACATCTATTTAAATTTAGCCAACACTTATATTATTGCCAAAAAACATCAAGAAGCAGAAGCTTTGTTTGTAGAAATGCAAAAAGATCCAAATCTATATTTTCATGCTAAAAACGGTTTATCTTTAAACGCTCATTTACAAGAAAAAGACAAAAAAGCACTTGAAATAAGTACCAAAACTCTTGCTGAAATTGACAATAAAACATCACAAAAAGATATAAAAAGCACACAAGAAAGATATGCTCAAGCATTAATTTGGAATAGAAAATTTGGTGCTGCAAAAAAATACATTGATCAAATTTCTAAAGGCAGAGAAAAAGAAAATTGGATATTAGGACTAAAAGCAACACTATACACCTACACAGGAGATTTTAATAAAAGTTTAAATACCTACAATGCCATTTTATCAAATGATGAAACCTCTTTTGATGGAAATTTAGGAAAAGCCAATGCCTTAAAAGCAAACGGACAAATTGATAATGCGTATTTGGCTGCCAAACAAACTTTGGTACATTTTCCCAATCAAAAAGATGCACTAAACTTTATTAAAACTTTAAACAGTGCTTATATTCCAACTTTTGAAACAGATGCAAGATATAGTTATGATAATGGTGATAGTGAGGCTTACACCTCCACTTCTCGTGTTATTTTTCCAATGAGTACAAAACTCACCCTGTCTACTCAATATCAATACAAAAGAGCTATCAATGAGGTTACAGATAACAACAGTACTTCTAATTTAATAGGAGCTGGATTAGGATATCAATTACATCCAAAAATAAATTTTCTTGGAACTGTTGGTATTAATAAAATTAACGGAAACATCAGTAGTTACGATCAGTTTTACACTGATATTCTTTTTAAAACCAAACCTTTTAAATTACAAAGTTTGGATTTTGGTTATAAAAGAGAACTACAAAATTTTAATGCCGAATTGTTAAACAGAGAAATTATTCAGAATAATTTTTACGGAAATTACAACCTAAGCACAAACTTTAATTTAGGATGGTTTACACAATATTACTACACCACACAAAATGATGACAACACAAGAAATTTATTATTCACATCGTTATATTATAATCTTTTGCCCAAACCGGCTTTAAAAACAGGTATTAATTTTCAATACATCACTTTTAAAAATCAAGTACCTACTATTTATTTTAGCCCTGCAGAATTTAAAGCTGTTGAAATTTTTGTAAACCTTATTAAAGAGCAAGGAATAGCCAAAACTCACAATTGGTATTATGGCTTAACCGCCGCTATAGGATATCAATACATTGAACAACAAGCAAAACAAAGTACTTATAGAATTCAAAGTAATGTAGGGTATAAATTTACCGATAGGTGTTATTTAGAAGCTTTTGCCAATCACAGTAATATAGCTTCGGCAGCAGCTAGTGGATTTACTTTTACAGAATTTGGTGTAAAATTTACTTGGCATTTTCTTAAAAAACCAATTTTTAAAACACCTTTATAAAAGATTTAATCTTTTCATTAACTCTGGTCTGTTAGACCTACTAACAGGAACCACATCTTTTTTAATCAACACGCTATTATCTTCAATATCGATAATCATTTTGGTATTGATTACATAAGATCTATGTGTTTTTAAGAAGATATCTTTTGGAAGTTTCTCTTCAATCTTTTTTAAAGTAGAGTGAACCACATAGTTTTTAGTTTCGGTTTTAATTTGAATATAATCTCCTTTGGCTTCGATTAAATAGATATCTGGAATATTTATTTTCACTAATCTTCTATCAATATTTACATATAAATCTTTACCCGGAGAAGCAGTGGTTGGTTTTTCTTGGCTATTTTCTTGTGGCGCTTCAACCTTAGTAGGACCACTTGACAACATTGCATTTTCTACCTTTTTAACAGCCTTTAAAAAACGAGGTAACGCAATAGGCTTCACCATATAATCCACAATACAATCATACTCAAACGCATCAATCGCAAATTGAGTATCCGAAGTAATTAATACTATTTTAGGTGGATTTTTTAAAGTTTGTATAAAATCAAAGCCTGTAAAATCGGGCATATGTATATCTAAAAATATCAAATCAACATCGTGTTGGTTTAAATATTTTATAGCTAAAATAGCATTTTCAAATTCTCCATCTATCTGAAGACCTCCTGCTTGACTACATAATTGGTTAATCACCATTCTTGAAGTAGCCTCATCATCAACAATAATACAGTTCATACATACAATTTTAACGAGATGCTAAAAACTGGGTCATTACAGATAGGGTTTCTTTGAATTCATTTTCCAAATCTGAATTACCCGCCCTAAGGTTATTTTCATAATCTACCGCAGTTTCATAACTCTTTTTCAAACCCAAAATACTAATTTTATGCTTAAGTTTGTGAACTATTTCTACAATTGATTTCTGATCACTCATAATCAGACTATTAAAATACGTTTCTTTTTCTTTAGGAAACTCAGTTAGCATAATTTCCATCAGTTTTTTCTCAAATTCTTCATCTCCTCCAGAGAGTTCTTTGATATAATCTAAGTTAGGCTTTTCCATTCTATTTATTTTTTAACAAAAAATTAAATGTAGTCCCGTTGTTAACCTCTGATTCTACCCAAATTTTTCCATGATAAATTTCCACAATTTTTTTTACGATTGAAAGTCCTATACCTATTGATTGTTGAGTGTTTTCTAGCTTAAAAAAAGCTTTAAAAACTTTATCAAAATAATCTTTTTCAATTCCTTTACCATTGTCTTTTACATAGAAATGAAACAAATCTCCACCAGGTAAATAACCTACCTCTACCCATCCTTTTTCTTTATCGTTATAAGCTACAGCATTTACTATCAAATTTTGAAAAAGTTGCTGTAATCTATGTTTATCACCATTTATAACTGGCAATTCTCCTTTGACCCTTACCTCTATATGATTTGGTATATCAATATATTCAATAATCTCATTTACCAATAAATTTAAATCTACAGGGTAAATAACCTCTTCTTTTTTACCTAGAGTAGAATACTCTAAAATACCTGTTACCAAGGCATCCATTTTTTCTACATTAGCCCTTATCAACTTTATTGTTTGTTGACCAGGGTCATCAATCACCTCACCGTAGTCTTCTTTTAACCATGCTGTTAACGCATCTATACTTCTTAAAGGTGATTTTAAATCGTGAGAAACCATGTGAGCATATTCACTAAGTTCATTATTTTGATATTCGAGCTCTTTTAACATTTTTTCTCTTTGCTTGTTCATCTCCACAATTTCTTGTGTTTTTAAACTCATCAAATCAATAAACTTTTTGCTTTCTTTTTTTACTTCTTTAGCAACTACCTCATCAAGTTTTTCATTCCCCCTTAAATTATCAACAACATTTTTAAGTTGAGCAATAATTTCTTGTTGTCTATCTGTATCTTTTTTTAACAATTCATTAGCTTCAAACAGCTCATCAGAACTAATTTTCATGGCACGTTGTAACATTAAAAATTGTTCATCATAATTATCATAAGACCTATCAATGGCGTCCAAAAACACATTTATATCTGGATGATCTATTAACTCTTGGGATAAGTATTTTCTAATTTGTCTTTGCAGTAATGAATTCATTATTCGCTAATTAATGTTACTGTAATAGTTTGGTTGTGTAATCTACAGGTATTTTCTCCATTAAAAGGAGCAATTTCACCATATGAGTAAAACCCACTAATGGTAGGAATGTCTCCAATAACATTTACAATCTCCTCTACCTCTTCTTCAACTCTTTGATCTAACACTAATTTACGCCCTATACAACTTACAAACAGAGCTAATTCTGAGTCTTTAATCCTATTTTTAGTAGCTCCTTTTACCGCCATTTCTGATGCATTGGCAATATTATCTATATTGGTCATCATCAGTTGAACCTTAGCTCCTTTTGGAATATCTCCTGCCAAAATCATGGCATTTTTTTCATCATCTATATTTAAAATAGTTCTTACTATAGACTGCTCTTCCCCTTCTATTTTTACATTTAAAGGATATAGTAGTGCTGCACTAGGTAATTCTTTTGATTTTTCTCCTAAGTATTGTTTATACAAATCCAAAGCAGGTTTGTTGTCTAACTCAAACAAAACATTTCCTTCTGATTGAGTTACAATTCTTTCTGGTCCAAAAGGAGTCCATCCTCCAAATATTGAAAAAGAAACTTCTAAACTTTCACCATATAAACCAATTGCAATAATTTCTCCTTCTTTAGGCTCCTCGTTATAGCCTGCAATTGTTCTTTCAAATCTTTCGGAATCTCCACATAGACCTCCTGTAATTAGAACATTATCAGGGGCTACACTTTTCATTCCATCGGTTAATTTACTTCCATTAATAAAACTCCCCTCTGAAACTACAAATACAAACTTTAAGTTCTCTAAAGGAAACTGTTCTATAAGTTCTTTTCCTGTTTTAAAACTATCTAAATCTGTATTTAAAACATTACTAGTTTTAATTAAATACTCACTTTTTTCAAAATCTATAGCAGTAGCTGTAACACTATTATCTTCTACATATTTAGAAGTTACATTTCCACAACTTGAGCCAATAACAATATGAGCGTTTTCGAAAATTTCTTTGATCTCTTCGTAAACCGGAATGGATTCTAGAACCAATCTATTCCCAAAAACCAATACTAACGGTTTTTTTAAGGGTTGATTTTCACCAATAAAATCCCATTCTCCTTTGTCATTTCTTGTTAATTGTACTCTTTTCATAGCTATTTTTCTTTTTTAATGGTAAAGTAAAATGTGGTTCCTTTTCCTGTTTCACTTTCTAACCAAATATTTCCATGATGAAGTTCTACAATTTTTTTCACAATTGAAAGTCCAATACCCGAAGAATCTTTTCTCTTGTTTAGTGAGTGAAATATTTTAAAAATTTTATCGAAATATTCTTTCTCTATTCCCATACCATTATCAGAAACTGAGAACTGATAATGAGTAGTCATTTCTGTACAAGAAACAATAATCTTTCCTATTTCTTTATCAGAAAACTTGATAGCATTGCTTAATAAATTCTGAAAAAGCTGTTGTAACTTTACCTTATCTCCCATCACTATTGGCAAATTTTCTTCTATAGAAATATGGATGTTTTCTGGAACATATATAATTTCTACTAGCTCTTTAACCAAGTGATGAACATCTACATTTTGATTTAAATTTAAATTGGCACCTACACTAGAATATTCTAAAACATCAGAAATTAAATCCTCCATTTTTTCTAATGTTTTTTCAATCAGCACTAAGTTTTGAACACTCATTTCATCCAAGTTCTCAATATTATCTTCTTTAATCCATGCCACTAAAGCATTAATACTTCTTAATGGCGATTTTAAATCATGCGAAACAATATGGGCGTACTCCTGTAAGCTTTCATTACTTTTTGCCAAGTCTTTAAGCAGTTCTTCTTTTTGTTGCTCTAATTTTTTAAGATTGGTAATATCTAAATGAATCCCTATAGATCCTGAAACCTCTCCATTTAAATTATAATTAGGGGCTCCACTAATTAACCAGTAACGAGTATCTCCTGTTTTTGTATGTACCTGTATTTCATAAGAATTAGAATCTCCTTTTTTTCTATTTTCAGATTCGATTGCCAACTTTGGCTTGTATTCATTTTTTAAAAAAACATCAGCAGCCTTGTTCCCTAATAAATCCTTATTAGAAAAACCGGACATTTCTAAAAAACTGTGATTAGCAAAAAGAATTTTATCATCATTATCAACTTCAAGTAAACCAAGATTCATATTAGCGATGATATTGCTATACTTTTGCTTTTCTGCCTCTAACCTTTTTTCGTATTTTTTACTTAATGTAATATCTCTTAAAATTCCTTGAGCAGCAATAGGTGTATTATTTTCATCGTAGATGATACTTGCATTCACCTCAACTAATTTTACCTCAGAAGTACTCGTTAATATATTTATATAGAAGTTTGAAATCCTTCCTGTATCCATCAATACTTTAAATGATTCTGATACATAATCAAGATCTTTGGGCTGAGTTAATTTCATTAAATTAAATCCACCATCAGACAAACGGTACCCTATTAACTTTTCAGCGGCTTCGTTCATTTTAATCGCATACCCTGATAAATTCATCATGATATATGGATCTACTAAGTTTTCGTAAAACCCTTTTAACTCAGAGTTTTTTACTTTTAATAAAGCCTCTAGTTTTTCTTTATTCTTTTTATCTTTTTGTGATAATGAAAAAAGCTCATCAGATTTTTTTTCTAAAATTTGCTCTGCTTGTTTTCTTGCTATACGTTCCCTAGCTAAAGCCCTTTGTAATATTTCTATTTCTTTTTGACTCATACAACTCTAGCAATCGTAAACTTTACTTCGGTTCCATCTTCTTTAAGTTTTTCGTACTCTATAATGGCATGCTCTCCAAACAATTTAAAAACTTGCTCCATTAAACCTTTACCTAAAATGTATAAAGCTTTATCAGATTTATAAATCATGACCAACTTATCGTCTTTATGTTCTATTAATTCAAAAGTAGGTAACTGAGCATCCATGTATATTTTCTGAACCTCAAAGTGAATATGATTTTCTATTGAAGCCAGCAAATCCATTGGATTCTTATAATGTTCAACCAAATTAGGATGTGACTTGATTAGTGTATTAAAAAAATGTTCGGCAAAAACCATTAAAAGATCATCTACCGACACAGAAGTATTAAGACTTAAATTAGAAATTAACTGAAGCATTTCGGAAAAATCATAAGTTCCTATAGAAGTATAAGCTCCACCTGAATTTAATTCTGATTGACTAATAATATTATCAACCATTTCTAATCCATATTTTTCTTCAACCAACTCTAAAAAGTCAGTAAAAACTATTCCTTTCATCTATAAAGTAATTAACTGGT
This sequence comes from Wenyingzhuangia fucanilytica, assembly GCF_001697185.1. Lineage (GTDB taxonomy): Bacteria > Bacteroidota > Bacteroidia > Flavobacteriales > Flavobacteriaceae > Wenyingzhuangia > Wenyingzhuangia fucanilytica. The sequence goes on from NZ_CP014224.1 coordinate 2,871,621, forward strand.
TAACACTCCAATAAGCTAATAACTTTTCTATTTTAGATACATACTCCTCATATTTCAAAGGTTTTAACACATAACCTGATATCCCTAACTTATAACATTCTAATAAATCTTTTTGATTGTTAGAAGTACTTAAGATGATTGTTGGAATATGTCTTAAATTTGGATTGTTTTTTAAAATAGTTAAAAACTCAATACCATTTATTTTAGGCATGTTTAAGTCTAATAAAATGATATTTGGCAACCTATCTTTTTGTTCCAAAATTTTTAACCCTTCTTCTCCATTAATAGCATTCACCATTTTATGAGATAAATTTAACGAAGAAATGGCTCTGTTAAATTTCATCACTTCAATAGCGTCATCTTCAATCAACAATATTTTTAAGGATGTGTTCATTAGTTACTATTTTGTATCTATATAAAATTAATCATTTAATAGGAGCAACTTTTTTTATATCGTTAAAATAGCAATTATCTATCGACGAATGGCAAATATTCATCGATAAATGTATTTTTATTTAAAAAAGCATTGTTAAACTATAAACGATAACTATTCATCTACATTAAAAAATCATTCAACTAATTTTTTGAAAATAAGCTCATACACGCCATAATTTTGGAATATACAAACCATTAAAACCAACTATTATGAGAGCTGCTACACAAAAATTAAATTACTTTGAATTTATTAATAGAATTAAGAGCGATCCATATTTATACACCTCGGTATATAATGACGCGAAGAAAAATCTAACTCCCGAAGAGTTTAAAAGATTACAACAAAAATTATCTATGGGTAAATAACGTTTTAAAACAAAAAAACCACCTCGGACTGAGATGGTTTTGGGCTTTAAGTAGTGGTCCCACATGGGCTCGAACCATGGACCCCCTGATTATGAGTCAGGTGCTCTAACCAGCTGAGCTATGAGACCTAAAGCGGTGGCAAATTTAATATATTTTTATATTCTCGCAAATAAAAACGAAGTTTATATTTTAGACTTTTCTCCCCATTAAATAATGTCCAAAAGCAATTAAGTTCTCTTTGGTTGATTCTGAAATAGATACGTCTTTTAATACATCAAACGCTTTTTGAGTATAATCTTTAATTTCTTGTTGTATTCTATTTACAGCTAAAGATTTTATAAATAACTCTTTAGCAATTTTAACCTTTAATTCTAAATCATCTTGGGGCTTTGTAAACAAACTTAACAACTGCTCTTGATCGTCTCCCTCAAGATTCTCTAACGCTTTTAAGTATAGAAAAGTTTTTTTATTTTCTATAATATCCCCACCTACTTGTTTTCCAAAAGTTTCAGGATCTCCAAAAGCATCTAAATAATCATCTTGTAGTTGAAATGCCAATCCTAAATTTAGACCGTATTGGTACATCGCCTCGGCATCTTGTTCTGAAGCATCGGCTATAATAGCTCCCATTTTTAATGCTGCAGCCACCAAAACTGATGTTTTTAATCTAATCATTTCAATATATTCTGATATAGAAACATCATTTCTATTTTCAAAATCCATATCGTGTTGCTGTCCCTCACAAACCTCTAATGCTGTTTGCTGAAACAATTTCATCAGTTTTTTATATGTATCTCCTTCATAAACCTCTAAATACTGATTGGCTAAAATCATCATGGCATCACCAGAAAGAATAGCTGTATTTACATCCCATTTTTCATGAACTGTTGCTTTTCCTCTTCTTAAAGGAGCATCATCCATAATATCATCATGCAATAAGGTAAAGTTATGAAAAACCTCAACAGCCAAAGCAGCGTTTAATCCCTGCTTATAATCTTTACCAAAAGCATCAACACTCATTAATGTTAATAATGGCCTAATGCGCTTTCCACCCAGTTCTAATATATAATGAATAGGGTTATATAAAGTTGCTGGTTCTTTAAAAGTAGCTTTTTCTTTTAAAAAAGAAAGGAACGAATTTCTATATACTGTTAAATCCAATGAATATTTTTTTTGTAAAAGTAATACAATGGTTGACTTTACAAAAACCTAATATTAACAAATATTTATATTTACTTAAACTCAGGAAACTTTTTTGGTTCCTAGAGTTTCCCTACGTATATTTGCAATGAAAAATTAATAAAAATGAAATGTAAAATACTTGAAAAAGCATCAGAAATGTTTTTAAGCCTTGGGTTTAAAAGCGTTACTATGGATGATATTTCTAACGAATTAGCCATTTCTAAAAAAACATTATATACTCATTTTTCTACCAAAAAGAAATTAGTAGAATCTGTTTCTTTATACATGTTTGATATCATAGATAATGGTATTCAAGGAATTTGTAAGAAAAAACAAAATCCTATTGAAGAACTTTTTGACATTAAAAGGTTTGTAAATAATATCTTAAAAAAAGAAGATACTTCTCCTCAATATCAACTCCAAAAATTTTATCCTGATATTTTTGAAAGCCTAAGTAAAAAGCAATTTAACACCATGCTTATTTGCGTAAAGAACAACCTAGAGAGAGGAATTAAAGATGGACTTTATAGAAGTGATTTAAATGTTGATTTTATTTCTCGTATTTATTTTACAGGTATGAGTGGAATTAAAAATGAAGATATTTACTCAAAAGAACAATTCAATCAAATGTGGCTAATAGATAGTTATTTAGAATATCATTTAAGAGCCATAACAACCGAAAAAGGACTAAACACACTAACCCAAATACTTAACAACAATAAAGATTAATTTATGAAAAAGAACTTTATTATTTACTTATGTTTTTTAGCATACTTAATAGTTCCCGCTCAAGAAAAAGTACAAACAAAGGTACAAGACAGTATCAAAACCAATTTTTCTTTACAGGAGGCCATTGAATTTGCTTTAGTAAACAACAGGAATTCTCAGAATGCAACTCATGATATTGAAGCTGCAAAACAACAAAAATGGGAAACCATTGCTATTGGATTACCTCAACTTAACGGGAAGATTGAATATAAAAATTATGTAAAATATCCTATTCCAGGAAATCAAACTGCAGGGGATTCTTTTATTAATTTTATTTTTCCAAAGCAAAGTCTTACACCGAGTGTTACTTTAAGTCAACTTATTTTTGATGGTTCTTATATTGTAGGACTACAGTCTGCAAAAGTGTTTTTAGATATTTCTAAAAATGCAAAAGCCAAAACTGATCAAGAAATTACAAAAGGAGTTACTAGTGCTTATAGTAATGTTTTATTAACCGAAGAAAGTATCAAACTGATTCATAAAAACATTAAAAGTATAGAAGACAATCTACACGAATCTAAAGCAATGTTAGAAAACGGTTTTGCCGAAGAAGAAGACATAGAACAGCTTCAAATTACTTTAAACAACCTAAATAATAATTTAGAAAGTTTAGAAAGAATACATAATATTTCTTTAAAAATGTTGAGGTTAACTTTAGGATTTATTGATGATGTAAACCTTACTCTTACAGAAGATTTACAAACTTTAATTACCCAAACCAAAGAACAGCCAACTGCTTTTAATGATTTTTCTGTATTCAATAATATAGATTACAAAATTGCCGAAAACGAAACCACCTCTAAAAAATTATTATACAAATTAGAGCAAGCTAAGTTATTACCGAGTATTAGTAGTTTCTTATCTGCAAATTATATTGGTAACAGTCACGATTTTACTTTTTTTGACAAAGACCAAACATGGTTATCAACAGCTTTATTTGGAGTAAGTATTGACATTCCAATCTTTTCATCTTTTGCAAGTACAGCAAAACGTAAAAGAGCCAAAATAGAATGGTTAAAATCTCAAAATAAATTAATTGATACTGAGGAACAAATACAAATCAACTACCAAACCATACAGTCCGATTTAGATTTGGCAATCAACACTCTTGATAACAAAAAACGAAATCTTAAATTGGCAGAACGCATAGAAAACAAAAACAATATTAAATACAAAGAAGGAATTGCAAGTAGTTTTGAATTAAGACAAGCACAAATGCAATTATACAGTAGTCAACAAGAATATTTACAAGCTATGGTTGATGTTATCAACAAAAAAGCAGAATTAAATGCATTACAAAACTAAAATCGCTCTCAAAAATAGAATTATGAAAAAATTATTATTCGCCATAGCTGCAACTACCATGATTGCGTGTGGATCTAAAAAAGAACAAACAATTGCAGATATTATTGCAACTAAAAATATAAAAGAAATTAAAGCCAAAAGAGCTCTACTTCTTACGGATGTAAAACAATTAGATCTTGCTATATCAGAATTAGATACTGTTAAAAAAACTACATTAGTTTCAACTTTATTAACATCTACCACAGATTTTTATCACTATGTAGAAGTACAAGGAAATGTAGAAACCAAACAAAACTTAATTCTTTACCCAGAAATTAACGGTACTTTAAAATCTGTATTAGTTAAAGAAGGGCAACAAGTTAGTAAAGGACAAACTATTGCTATTATAGACGATTCTGGTTTAAACGACCAATTGGCTCAATTAGAAGCAGATGCCGAGTTAGCAAAAACTACTTTTGAAAGACAAGAGCGTTTGTGGAATCAAAAAATAGGTTCTGAAATTCAGTTCTTACAAGCTAAAACAGCATATGCTGCTAAATCTAAAGCTGTTGACAATCTAAAAGCACAAATTGCAAAAACACAATTAAAAGCACCTTTTAGCGGAATTGTAGATGATATTATTACCGATGCAGGATCATTTGTTATGCCTGGTCAATCTCCAATTATACGTTTGGTTAATTTAAGCAATATGACCATTAGCGCAGAAATTCCTGAAACTTTTATCAAATATGTTAAAAAAGGAAAAAAAGTAGATTTATACATTCCTGTGTTAAATGCACAAGCAGAAACTACTATTACACAAGCAGGAAATTACATCAATCCAAACAACAGAAAGTTTAAGGTAGAAATGAACATCCCAAGTAATATTGCAGCAAAGCCAAACATGTCGGTACACTTGAATATTAATGATTATCACAACGAAGCGGCTATTTTAATTCCACAAAGCATTATTTCAGAAAACGAAAACAATAAAGAATACATCTTTACTGTGGCTAAAAAAGGGAACTCATACATCGCTCAAAGAACATTTATTGAGTTAGGTAGAACTAACAAAAATGATGTTGAGGTAATCAAAGGGTTAGAACCAAACACTATGATTATTATAGAAGGAGCAAGATCTGTAAAAGAAGGTCAAGAAGTAACTATTTCAAAATAAGTTTATCATGTCCGAAAACAAAAAAACAAATAAAGAATTCGCATGGTCGTCGTGGGCTATAAACAATAAAACCACCATGTATGTATTGGCTGCCTTAGCACTAATACTAGGAATATCAGCCTATAACAACCTACCTCGTGAAAGTTTTCCCGAAGTTAAAGAAACTAAAATATACATAAGCGCTCCTTATCCTGGAAACACAGCAGAAGATATAGAACGTTTAATTGTAGATCCTTTAGAAGATCAACTAGAAAATGTTAGTAATGTTACAGAAATCACTTCAACTTCTCAAGAAGATTACGGGATTATTGTAATTGAGTTTGATGAAAAAATTACTGTAGAAGCTGCAAAGCAAAAAGTAAAAGATGAGGTAGATGGTGTTAAAGCTGGAGAAGACTGGCCTACTTTTAACGGTGCCAAGGTAGACCCTGCTGTTTTTGACCTAAACATTTCTGAGGAAATGCCAATCTTAAACATCAACTTAACTGGTGATTATACAGTAGAAAAACTAAAATCTTTTGCAGAACTTTTAGAAGATGAAATTGAAGGACTTTCTGAAATCAAAAAAGTTGACATCAGAGGAGCACAGGAGCAAGAAGTAGAAATTGCTGTTGATGTTTTTAAAATGTCTGCTGCTCAAGTTAGCTTTGATGATATTATTAATGCTATCAAACAAGAAAACATCACCATGTCTGCCGGTAACCTTATTACTAGCGGACAACGTAGAACTATTAGAATTTTAGGAGAAGTAGAAAATCCTAATGAGCTAAAAGACTTTGTAATTAAAAGACAAGGTGGGGTTATTTATTTAAGAGATGTTGCTCAAGTATTTTTCCACGAAAAAGAAAAAACAACCTATGCTCGTGAATGGGGTAAAACCGTAGTAATGCTAGACGTTAAAAAACGTGCTGGTAAGAACATGGTAGAAGCTGCGAATAAAATAAAAGAAATTATTAAAAATGCAGAAGCAAATTATTTACCAGGAGATTTACACGTAACCATTAGTAACGATCAATCTTCTAACACACTAAACCAAGTTGATGACTTAGTAAACAACATCATATTTGGTATTTTATTAGTGGTAATGGTATTGATGTTCTTCTTAGGTTTTAGAAATGCATTGTTTGTTGGTTTTGCCATTCCTATGTCTATGTTTATGTCCTTTTGGATCATAGAATTATTAGGCTACACCATGAACACCATGATTCTTTTTGGATTAATTATGGGATTAGGAATGTTGGTAGACAACGGTATTGTGGTTGTAGAAAACGTATTCCGTTTGATGGATGAAGAAGGAATGACCAGAAAAGAAGCTGCCAAAAAAGGAATTGGTGAAATTGCTTTCCCTATTATTATTTCTACAGCAACAACTGTAGCTGCTTTTATTCCGCTTGGACTATGGCCAGGTATTATGGGGCAGTTTATGAAATACTTCCCTATTACTTTATCTATCGTATTAGGTTCATCATTATTTGTAGCTATTTTCTTTAACTCTGTATTGGTTTCTCAATTTATGACCGTTGGAGAGAAAAAACTTACTTATAAGCAATTAACCAGATTGACCATTATTTTATGTGGATTTGGTATTCCAATCATGTTATTTGGAGGTGCTGTTCACGGATTTGGAAGTTTAATGGTAGTTACCTGTATTTTATTTTGGTTATACAGATTGTTTATTAAAAACGGAGCTATTTTCTTTCAAGAAAGAATTTTAACATCATTTGAAAATGGTTACGAAAAAGTACTTCGTTTTTCTTTAAGTAGCTGGAGACCTTATGTGTTTTTAGGAGGGACTTTTGTATTGTTAATAGCTTCTTTTATGGTGTTTGGAGGATCTGTTGCTTCTGGAAAAACTCAAGTTGAATTTTTCCCAGACAACAAGCCTAATCAGATTATTGTATATCTAGAATACCCACAAGGAACAGATATCGAAAAAACAAATGCCATTACTAAAGAAATAGAAAACCGTGTTTTTAATATTTTAAATGGTGATGAATACACAGACAACGGATACAACTTTTTAGTTGAATCAGCAGTCTCTCAAGTAGGAATGGGTGCAGGGAACCCAAATACTGATGGTAACGATTCTGAAATGCCTCACAAAGGTAAAATTACTGCTACCATGAGAGAGTACAAATACCGTAGAGGAGCAGATTCAGAATTATTAAGACAAAAAGTTCAAGAAGACTTAAAAGATCGTTATCCTGGTCTTGCTATTTCTGTAGAAAAAGATGCTGCTGGACCTCCTGCTGGATATCCAATTAACATAGAAATTCAAGGAAATGACTACGATGAATTGGTTTCGGTTGCTGCAAGAATGCAAAAATTTATATCAGCTCGTAACATTCCTGGTATTGATGAGTTAAAAATTGACGTAAACAAAGCAAAACCTTCTATGGAAGTTTATGTTGATAGAAAAAAAGCTGGAGCTTTAGGAGTACCAGTAGTTATGGTTGCCAACCAACTTAGACGTTCTATTTTTGGAGAAAAAGCTAGTGTTTATAAAGAAGATGGTGAAGATTACGACATTTATGTTCGTTTTAAAAAGGAAGATAGAACCAACACTAGTTTGTTGTTTAATCAAAACGTAATTTTCCGTGATCAAAATGATGGACAAATTAAGGAAGTGCCTATTTCTGCTTTAATTTCTCGTAGAAACACTTCATCTTTTAGTGCTATTAAGCATAAAAACGGAGTTCGTACGGTGGTTGTTTACTCTGCATTGGCTCCAGGTTATAAAGATGCTGCTGCTGTGGTAAAACAAATTGAATTAGAAATGGCTGATTTTGAATCTCCAAAAAACATCTCATTTGATTTTACAGGACAAATAGAAGAGCAAAACAAACAAATGAGTTTCTTAATGGGAGCTTTAATGACTGGTTTAGGATTGATTATGTTTATTCTAGTTTTCCAATTTAACTCTATAACAAAACCAGCTATTATTATGGTGGCAATCTTCTTAAGTTTTACAGGAGTATTCTTTGGAATCATTGGTATGGGAATGAGTTTTGTGATTATGATGACCATGATGGGAATTATTTCTCTAGCCGGAATTGTGGTAAATAACGGAGTGGTATTATTAGACTACACCCAACTGTTATTTGATAGAAAAGCAGAAGAGTTAAATCTTCCTGAAGACGAAGTAATTTCTATTGAACACGCTTTTGAAGCCATAGTACAAGGAGGTAAAGCACGTTTAAGACCCGTAATTTTAACAGCTATCACCACTGTTTTAGGATTAATTCCTTTGGCTATTGGATTTAACATTGATTTCTTTGCCTTGTTTAACACAGGAAACCCAAATATTTATATGGGAGGAGATAATGTTATTTTCTGGGGACCATTAGCATGGACAGTTATTTTTGGATTGACCTTTGCTACTTTCCTTACCTTGATTATTGTGCCAGTAATGTTTTATTTACTACACAGAATTAAAGTAAAAGTGAAAAATAAATAAAAAAAATCTATTATATAAAGAAAAAAGGACTGTGTATAAACACAGTCCTTTTTTCCTTTTATCTAATCATTAATTAACATTTGAAGGGAACAAAAAACTCTTATTTTAGTATTTTTGCGGCATGAAAAAATTGTTATTGATTGCTTTATTAGTACTAGGTACAAATTTTGCAAAAGCTCAAGAAGACAAAACCAGTATTTCTGCTGGATACACATCGGTTAAATTAAAAATTAAACTAGACATCCCTGATCATGATGTAAGCGAAACTGAATCAATGAATGCTACTGGTTTTTTTATTGGCTTGATGAGAGAAATTCAAATCAACTCTAAATACAGTTTTAAACCAGGAGTAATATATACAAACCTGTCTTCTGATGAAGGAAATAATGATGATAAAATAGAATATATTCAAATTCCATTTTTATTTAACTATTATCCAAACGAAAAAGTATTTTTATCAGCTGGACCAAAGGTTGACTATCTTATAGAAGATCAAACCGAAGATGGGTTTCATAAAATCTCATTAGCTCTAGGTTTAGGAATAGGATTTGAACTATCTAAAAAATTAGATATTATTGCAAATTATTCTATCCAGTTGTCTGATAGTTTAGGTGATGAATATGATGATAATTTATCTAGTGATGCTAATACAGATATAAACACATCATTAAAACAAAACTTTTTTAATATAGGATTAGCGTACAACTTTTAAACTCAACATATAAATATTATAGAAAGCCTCGAATCTTTAAAAGATTCGAGGCTTTATTTTTATTTTAGCTTTATGCAAAACAAAAAAACATACACTGTAGAAGAAGCCAAAAGAGCTTTAGAAAATTATTGTGTATACCAAGATAGATGTCATAAAGAGGTAGAAGAAAAATTAGCTAAAATGGGCATGATTCCTCAAGCCTGTGAAGTAATCATTTTGCATTTAATGGAACATAACTTTTTAAACGAAGAACGCTTTTCTAAAAGTTTTGCCAGAGGTAAATTCAGAATAAAAAAATATGGAAAAGTAAGAATTACTCAAGAACTTAAATTCAGAAATATTTCAGACTATAATATCAAAACAGCACTAAAAGAAATTGATGAAAACGAATATATAGAAACACTTTACAACTTGTCTTCTCAAAAATGGGAAAGCACCAAAGAATCTAACTTCTATAAAAAGAAAAAAAAGGTTGCTGATTTTTTACTTAGAAAAGGATATGAATCTAGCTTGATTTATGAAGCATTATCTGAATACAATCAATCATAAACAATAAAACTACTCAATAGAATCTAACTTAGAAAAAAAGAAATCTTCTTCTATTAATTCTTTTTCAAAATCATTTTGCTCATATATCGCATTGATTTTGGTGTTAATCATTCTAAAAATAGTAAAAAGCCCTTGGGTTTGTTTAATAATTTCATCAACAGTAATCGCAGGAATATCTTTCATTTCTTGCAACCTTAATGCTTGGTTAAACAAAACATTCATTCTTGCTCTCATCCCTCTTTCATCTAATACTTTTACGGTAATAGAATCTCGCATCAATTCAACATCTTTAACCAATTCTTCTGCTGCATTTAATGCCTCATTAGGAGTAGTTTCTTTTAATCCCTCTAAAGCCTTGGTTACTTTAAAATATCCTTTCCAATCTACAATAGAATCTTTATAAATGATTTTTATAGGAGCTATAGAATCAAAAACAATAGTTTCGTCTTTGGTATTTAAATACTTTTCATTTTTAGCTGTTTCCTTAACAGACTTTTGTGTTTTCTTTTGCTCACAAGCAATAAAAACAGTGCAGAAAATTACAAATAGGGCGATGTATTTCATATACACAAATATATAAGAATCTTATTGATGATGATGTTATGGTTTTAAGATTTCTATAAATCTAATCGGTTTAAAATCAAATTTAAATAAATAAAAAAATAAACGATTATTTTATGGATTGCTAATATATTTGCAATAAACAAAATCATTTATGTTAGTAGATTTTAATCAGCTTGAAAACACCGCCAAAGTTTTTTTATATCCTAGCAATAAAAAGTTCCATCCCGAACTACTTTCAGAAATTGAGGCTAAAGTAAACGATTTTGTATCTCAATGGTGTGATAAAAATGATATTGAAGCAGGTTTTGATATTAAATACCAACGCTTTATTATTATTGCCATTAACAACACCAAACCAATTACAACAACCATTATTGATGAATTGGTTAGTTTTATTTTTAAACTTCAGCTAGAACACGAAATTGAATTGTTAGACAAATTAAATGTTTGCTTTAAACAGGGAGAATTTGTGCAATACAAAGATGTTAAGGAGTTTAAAAAACTAATCAAAAACAAAAGTGTAAATAAAAACACCATTGTTTTTGATAATTTAATTAACACCAAAGAAGAACTAGAATCTGACTGGGAATTACCCGCAGAAGATACTTGGTACTCTAGGATGTTTTAAAGTTACTTTTGACTAAAAACAATAGGTAAGCTAAACAACAAATTCACAAACTTTCCGCTTTCTGGCAAACAAGCAGGAATAAGCACAGGTAGTTTACTCAATGCTTTTTCTACTTGATGTTGTACTAAAATACTTTTTGAAGCAGATTTCACTTTAACCTCAGAAATCTCCCCAAAAACATCTACCTTAAACATCACATATATTTTATATTTCTCGTCTTTGGTTACAGGAAAATACTTTGCAAACTCTTTTACATCAACATACTCTTTAACACTCTCGTTTACAGCTACCGAAAAATCTAACTTATGTTGAGATCCCTCATCTTCATCTCTATTTTTCATTAACATTACAGCAATAGTCTTTTGCCCTTTAACAATACGACTGTTGAATCCGTTTTTATCAGCAGAAAAAACCTTTCTCTTTTCTATTTTCTTCTTAGAATTTAAGGTATGCGTAATGAAAGTATATTTTTTCTTTTTTGAACTCCAGTTTTTCCATTTTCCAAACGGAAACCCTTCTTTGTTTACCCCTTCACAAACTAACTTTCCTTTATTACTATAAATTGTATGCGCTCCATCAGGAATTCCATTCTTATAATAAGCTTTGTCTCTAATAGAGTATTTTCCATCTAATACATCATCCAAATATATGGTTTGTAACAATCCGTCTCCTCCATTCATTTGAGAGGCAAGTAAAACATTACCATTTATATCATAAATATCTGAGATATAAATCAATCGTTCGTTCTCATATGCTCTCTCCTCTAACAATTGACCATTTGGATAAAAAAGTTTAACCTTTTCTTTAATGGAATCAGTTCTTATCACTTCTTTTTTAAGTCCTAAACCAATTTCTTCTTTACTATAATTTACTTTGTTAATAGGATCATAAGAGTAATATTCTACAAGCTCGTTTTTATTATTGTACCTAAGAATACTATCTAACCTACCTTTATCATTATAATATTCCTTAGAACTTAAAACGTCTTTTTTAAACGAATACCAAAGTCCCACCTTTTTTCCTTCGTGAAAAGTTCCTTTTTGAAGATAGTTTTCTTCTGGATCTTTATAAATCCATTCTCCTTCCTTTTGATCGTGTTTATAACGACCACTAACCACAACATCTCTTTTAAAAAATTCTTTATAGTAGCCGTGTTTTAAAGAATATCCATGCTTTGGATCTATACCGTTATCAATTACCTGATATTCTCTTTTAGTATTTGAAACTCCTTTTAATTTTTCTTTAACAACTTTTATTTTAACATTTTGGGCAATACTAAAATTCATGACAAGGCTCATCATGAACAAGGCAATTAATCTCATAGTTTTTTTTCTAAAAATAGATAAAATAGACCAATAAAAAAGAGGGATGTTAAATAAACATCCCTCTTTTTAAACTTTTATATTTTTTGATTAATTATCCACAATGGGTTCCAAACCAAAGTCTTTTAAAAATTGTTGAACACTAATTGCTTTGTCTACATTAAAATCTCCAATTTTGGTTCTTCTTAATGCCGATAAATGCGAACCTGTTTGTAAGGCTTTACCAAAATCATAAGCTAAGGAACGAATATAAGTTCCCTTACTACAAGCCACTCTAAAATGAATATTAGGAAAATCTATTTCGGTAATTTCAAACTCCGAAATGGTTATTTTTCTTGATTTTATTTCAGTAGTTTTTCCTTCTCTAGCCAATTCATACAAACGTTTCCCTTCCTTTTTAATGGCAGAAAAAATAGGTGGTTTTTGATCTATTTCTCCCACAAATTGTTTTGTGGCTTCATAAATCATTTCTGATGTTATATGATCTGTAGGAAAAGTTTCATCAATCTCCGTTTCTAAATCGTAACTAGGTGTGGTTGCTCCTAAAACAATAGTACCTGTGTATTCTTTGTGTTGAGCTTGATAAGTTTCAATTTTCTTAGTAAACTTTCCTGTGCACAAAATTAATAAACCTGTAGCCAAAGGATCTAAAGTTCCTGCATGACCCACTTTTATGTTTTTAAGACCAAAGTGTTGTTTTATTACCCATCGCAATTTATTAACCACCTGAAAAGATGTCCAATGTAACGGTTTATCTATCAACAAAACCTGACCTTCTTTATACTCCTCTAATGTTTTCATTTACGATAAAAATGTATAAGTAATAGCAATTAATCCTACCACTGCGCAGTAAATAGAAAAATAAATCAACTTGCTTTTTTTAACCAAAGCAATCATCCACTGACAAGCAATTAATCCTGCAATAAATGCAGCAGCAAAACCAGCTCCCATAGGAATCATTTCTTGAGAAGAAATATGGATATCACCTCCTAAAAGATCTTTGGCAATTTTTCCTAAGATTAAAGGCACTACCATTAAAAATGAAAATCTTGCTGCTTTATTTCTATCCACTCCTAAAATTACAGAAGTAGAAATTGTTGCACCAGATCTAGAAATACCAGGCAACATAGCAATCGCTTGAGAAATTCCTATAATAATTGATCCTACTACAGACACATCTTTATTAGTTGTTTTGGCTCTATCTGCCAACAATAAAAGTACCGCTGTTACCAACAACATGGCTCCAACAAAAAGAATTTTTCCTCCAAAAAAAGACTCCAGTTCTTTTTCAAACAGCAAACCAATTGTTACTGCAGGAATCATAGACAAGACTATTTTTAAAGAAAACATAAACTCATCGTTTACCTTAAACTGAAACAATCCTTTTAAGATTTGAAACACTTCTTTTCTAAAAATAACAATGGTGCTTAATGCAGTAGCAAAATGTAAAATAACTGTATAGGTTAAACTTTCTTCGGGTACAGAATTGTCTCCCAATATAAACTTTGCTATTTCTAAATGCCCACTAGACGATACTGGTAAAAATTCTGTTAATCCTTGAATTATACCTAAAATAATTGCTTCTAAAATTCCCATGTTATTTTTTTGATGGTTTTGCTAGAATGGCCCAAATTTCAATTCCAAAACCAATTAACACCAAAGTAGGTGCTAGTCTAATTCTTCTAAAATTATATATCGCTTCGTTAAATACTTCTGGGTTTTCAGAACCTCCACCAGACATTAAAATAAAACCAAGGGCAATACATGCCAAGCCTATCAACATCAGTTGATAATTTCTTTTCCCAAACACAAAGTCTGATGCAAATTTTTGTTTCATAACTTAAAAATAAAGTTGATCTGTTTTTAAACGTAAAAATCTTTGCGTAGCCATAAAAGCACTCGCTGCGGTAATAATAATTGCTGATGCAAAAATACCTCCAACCACTAAAGCCAAAACTTTTACATCTTCTAACAACGCTAAAGCAGGTAATTTATGGTTTATTTTATAACATATTATCAATAAAATAGAAGATGCAAAAAATGCTCCTGCCAAACCTAAACGCACGCTTCCTAAGATAAATGGTTTGCGAATAAAAGCTTTGGTAGCCCCAACCATTTGCATGGTTTTGATGGTAAATCTTTTTGAATAAATAGATAATCTAATAGAACTGTTTAATAACAATACAGATATAAATGCCAATACCGATGCTCCAACAATTAACCAAAACCCTATGGTTTTAATATTTTTAGTTAACAAATCTACCAAAGGAGCATCGTAAGCTGCTTCTTCTATAAACTCATTTTTTTCTAATTCTTTTTTGATATACACCAACTGTGCAGGACTAACAAAATCTGCCTTTAACCTAATTTCGTAATAACTTTTTAAAGGATTATCTCCCAAAAAGCTTAAAAAATCTTCACCAATATCTTTACTAAATTCTTCTGCAGCTTGCTTTTTAGAAACAAACCTTATTCTATTAGTATAATCTTTATCCGTTAAAAACTTCTTTAAAGCAATTTGTTGTTTGTCTGATATATTGTTTTTTAAATACAAGGTAATACTAACCTTTTCTTTAAAATAACCACTTAAATTACGGTATTTTAAAACTGTTAATCCTAAAAAACCAACCATTAATAAAACCATTGTAATACTTAACACTACAGATAAGTAAGAGGCTTGTAAACGTCTTTTTTGATACTTTTCAAAAGATTTTGACATGGTGTAATTTCAATAATTTGTCTGCAAGGTACTATCAAAAAATGATTATTAAAAATTTTGTTATCAGTATAAAGTATTAAGTATTGAGTATTAAGTTTATTCCCTAAATAATTCTTAATTCGTAATTGTAAAATCGTAATTCATAATCGTATCTTTGCTGCATGGAAGAAACAAATAGACAAAAGAAAATAGCAGGGGTTATTCAAAAAGATTTAGCCGAAGTTTTACAAGCTGATGCAAGAAATGGTTTACGTGGTGTAATTATTTCTGTATCAAAAGTAAGTGTTACTGCAGATTTAGGACAAGCTAAAGCTTATTTAAGTGTATTTCCATCTGAAAAAAGAGAGGAAATTATTAAAGCTGTAAATGCCAATGTAGTAGGAATTCGTCATGAATTGGCGCAACGTACCAAACACCAACTAAGACGTATGCCTAACTTATTATTTTTTGGAGATGATTCTTTAGATTACATTGAAAACATTGATGATTCTTTAAAAGGAAAAGATGTAAACCCTATTTACAATCCTGAAATTTTAGACAAAAGAAAAAAATCTTAAGCTTTTGAGGTTTCCACTATACATTGCCCAACGCTATTTAAAATCTAAAAGTGGTAACAATATCATCAATCTTGTTACCATTTTGGCTTGTATGGGTGTAATTGCTGGAACCACAGCCCTATTTATAGTTCTTTCTGTTTTTTCCGGAATAAAAGACTATAGTTTAAGTATTTTAGATGTAGATACTCCTGATATCCGCATCAGTCCTAATCAAGGAAAAACTTTTTTGGTTGATCACAATTTCATCCAAAAATTACAAAACACACCAGATTCTATTTTTTATACCAAAACTATAGAAGAACGTGCCTTTTTTAAAAATAAAGACAAAGAAGAAATTGCTTATATCAAAGGGGTTGATAGTCTTTTTAACAAAGTAACTCCTTTAGATTCTTTGGTCATGGTTGGAGAGTGGTTTGCTGCTACTAGCACCAATGCCTGTATTACAGATTATCAATTAACCAGAAAACTAGATTTAAACGTTTATACCGATTTACTTCAAGTTTATGTACCCAAAACAGGAAAAGGATACATCACCAATCCTAGCAATGCTTTTACTACCATAAAACCTCAAGTTGTTGGGGTAATTTCTAATCAAAACCAGGAAGAGAATAAGTTTGTATATGTTCCTTTAAGTTTGGCGCAACAACTTTTAAGTAAAGCTTCTAATGAAGTTAGTTATATTGATATAGCTTTTAAAAACAAAACAAACCCAAACAATACGATTAAGTATTTAAAGGAAAACTTTCCGAGTTATAAAATTTCTAAACGAGAAGAAATTAACGGTTCTTTTTATAAAATTTTAAATTCCGAAAAACTAATTGCTTATTTGGTTTCTTTGTTGGTTGTAGTGATGGTTTTATCTAACACTAGCGGAACTATTATTATGGTGATTGTAGATAAGAAAAATGACATCAAAACCCTATTAAATATAGGAGCTCCATTAAAAAAAGTAAGACGTATTTTTGGTATCTACGGATTCTTATTAAATGTAGTAGGAATGCTTATTGGATTGGCTATTGGAGTTATTGTTGTATTTGCACAACTGCACTACGAACTAGTAATGATTACTCCTACCATTGCTTACCCTATTTCTTTTCAATGGGAAAACATTTGGGTAGTTTGTATTACAATAATTGTTTTTGGAGCCTTAGCAAGCTTATTGGCTAGCGGTAGAATTTCAGAAAGATTTGTAAAAAGAAGATAACTCTAGATAATACTAAGTACTGAGTATTGAGTATTGAGTAGTTAGTGGATTTGTTCTCGACTTCGCTCGAACACCTAATAAAATTATCTAGTAAAATATCAAGTTTGATATTGAAAAACCAACAATTAGCCTTTAAAAAGGTTATTCTCAAAAGACTCATATACCGATTAGGTCATCGAGCGGAGTCGAGATGATATTTTTTTAAACAAACACATTGGTTTAAAGAAGTTTATTTAGAAAACCAACATCTAATTACGAACTATTGCGCTGTGCTTTGTACTCAATACTTAATACTAAGCATTACTTCTGCATCAATTTTTCTTGAGCAATATTTCCAAACCTATCTAAAACTTCGTTCATCACATCGTACACTCCTTGTGCTGTGTCTTCGGTCACCAATCGGATTCTGTAGTCTTTAAAATCTCTAATTCCTTTAAAGTAATTTGCATAATGTCTACGAGTTTCCATCACGGCTTGAACTTCATTTTCTTTCCAAGCAATTTCCATTTCTAAATGTCTACGAGCAACCTCAACCCTATCCTCTATAGAAGCCATTGGTAAATGCTCTCCTGTAGCCATAAAATGTTTAACTTCTTTAAAAAACCAAGGATTTCCAATAGCAGCACGACCAATCATACAACCATCTAAACCGTAATCATCTCTCATTTCAATAGCACGTTCTGGAGAAGTAACATCACCATTTCCAAAAACAGGAATATGCATACGCTGATTATTTTTTACCGCTGCAATTCTTGTCCAATCTGCATCTCCCTTATACATTTGAGCACGAGTACGTCCATGAATAGAAATGGCCGCACAACCTACGTCTTGTAAACGTTCTGCAACTTCTTCTATCATAATAGAATTCTCATCCCACCCTAAACGTGTTTTTACTGTTACAGGTAACTTGGTATGTTTTACCATTTCTTTGGTTAAAGAAACCATCAAATCGATATCTTTTAAAATACCTGCCCCAGCACCTTTACTTACCACTTTTTTTACAGGACATCCAAAATTGATATCAATAATATCTGGTTTAGATTGCTCTACAATTTCCACCGTACGTAGCATAGATTCTAAGTTAGCACCAAAAATTTGTATTCCAACCGGACGTTCTTTTTCGTAAATATCCAGTTTTTTTACACTTTTTGCGGCATCTCTAATCAATCCTTCGGATGATATAAATTCAGTATACACCAAATCTGCACCTTGTTCTTTACATAAAGCTCTAAACGGAGGATCACTAACATCTTCCATAGGAGCTAACAACAAAGGAAAGTCGCATAATTCTATATCACCTATTTTTACCATAACGTACTGATTTTAAAGTTCCCAAAAAATTGGATGGCAAAGATACAATATAAGATTTATCAATCTACAATAACAATTCAAGAATTTTTACTTACTGTAAATCAACCATCTAAAAACAAAAACCCTGTAATAAAATTATCACAGGGGTTTTGTTTTCGTTTGAGTCCTTGTGGGACAACAAACAAATTTCAGGTACTTAAGTAAATAATAGTCCTTTTTATTACTAATACTTTTTCTTTCCCGATATTTTCCCGAGAACTATAACGTGTCGCTATTGTACGTTAAATAGAATTTAATAGTGTTTTTTTAATCATCAATACCTTGTAAAAGAAACAACTTAAAATTCATTGATCCCCATGAGCTACTTAGGTACGGTTTGTATGGAGCATATTCTCTGTAGCTTTTATATGGCTTATATTCTTTATATCCTTTATATGGTTCGTAGTTAGTGTACATACTTGTAGCTTCTTTTGTTACACCCATAGCATTGCCATCATGGTTTCTTACAATACCATTAATGAACCAACCTAAATGAACTCCGTTAAAGCCATAAACATGAAATTCTCCATTGTTCTTATATAAGTAAGCAACTGGTTTTCCTCCCCATAAATAAATAGTTAAATCCTCATCATCTGTACTGATATAAGCCGTTGCATCTCCTTTAGAATTAAATAAAGATATATCTCCTTGAGCTAAAGCGGTTAAATTAAATATCAGTACTAATAAAATTATAATTTTTCTCATGGTCTTATATTTTCTAATACTCTAAATCTTGTGGGACAACTTATAAGTTTTAAGCCCCTAGCAAACGCTAGTTTTTTTTTTGCTATTAATACTTTTTATTTCCCGATATTTTCCCGACAACTATAACGTGTCGCTATTGTACAAAAAATACATCCTAATATCTTTTATATGTTTTTTCGGTAAAATTTTCATCTATGTATTCTGTAAAAACAACCAACACTATCAAAGAAACCACTATTACAGTCAGCCAATACAATAAATTAACATATCTATTTATAGACACCAATAATCTTTCTTTAGAAGACAAATTATCATCTTCTTTATTTGTTTTTTTGTGTAATATTTTATGTATAAAAGTAGGCTTATCATTCTCTTTTTTATTAAAATAAAAACCATACTTGTACCAGTTCTCATGTAGAAATGTGTACGTCAAAACATAACCAAAAGACATAAAAGGAATAATCACAAGTATATGCACAACTAAATCTTCTCCATCTGGACCTTCTAATAAATCAGACAAACCTCCAGTTGATATATAAATCACCAACAACACAAAAAGAGCTAATACCGAAACTACACGGGTAAAATTAAATAACTTCATTTTTTATGATTTTTAACAACTCTAACTTTTTGAATAAATAGATAATATCGTTAAACTATGATATTCAAATATATCACAAAAAAAAGCAAAACGAAGAACTATCCTTGTTTTGCTTTTACTATTAAAAAGGACTCTTTTACCTTTTTTACAACTGAAATACTTTCTCCATTTCAATCCATTTTTCACCTGGCTTAGCCCACGGCAATCCTTGTTGATATTTCCACATTAATTGTTCCCATTCTTGCACTTTTGGGTTATTAGCATCCATTTCTGCTTTTTTTACAGGATCAAAAGTTTCATCGCATTCCATAATCATAAACATTCTATTACCTGATAAGTAAATTTGCATGTCTACAATTCCAGCCTCTTTTATACTTGTAATAATTTCTGGCCAAACACTTTTATGATATTCTTTATATTCTGCAATTAATGCTTCATCATCTTTTAAATCACAAGTAAGGCAATATCTTTTTGTACTCATTTATATTGATTTTTTATACGTTCTATATCCATACAAGGTTACCACCATCAAACAAATTAAAGGCAAAACAAACGAGAAGTTAACTTCTGGAATATATCCTAATATTTTTACATCAGCAAAACCTGAACCTCCCCAGTCTAAAATACTACCTTGTAACACTGGCATTAAAGCCCCACCTACAATAGCCATTACCAATCCTGCAGACCCAATTTTTGCTTCATCACCCATATCTTTTAAAGCAATTCCATAAATTGTTGGGAACATAATAGACATAAACATAGAAACACCAACTAATGAGTATAAACCAATTGTTCCTGGTAACAAAATAGCTCCACTACAACAAATTACCCCTCCAACACCAAACATCATTAACACTCTTGATGGATTCATGGTTCTCATTAAAGCAGTACCAATCCATCTACCTGATAAAAAGATAATCATAGCAGCAACATTGTACCAAGTTGCTGTTAAAGTTTCACTTTCTGATAAACCTGTATTGATATTATCTACATATTGAAAAATAAATGTCCAACACATAATTTGTGCACCAACATAAAATGATTGTGCTACAACTCCTTCTACATAATTTTTATTTGCAAATAACTTTTTAAAAGAAGCTCCTAACTCCATTTTATCTTTTTCTTCTGTTTTAGGAATTTTAGTAGCAAAAATAATAACCATAATTACCAATACCACCAATCCTAAAATGATATATGGTACACTAATTACTCCCAAATCATTTTCTCGAACAGCTGCTTTTGCAGTCTCAGACAAAGTATCATAAACCAAAGCTCCTGTTTCATCTTTATCATCAGATCTTAATGCAGAAATCACAAATTGCTGAGCAACTATCATTCCCATTAAAGATCCAACAGGATTAAATGCTTGTGCTAAATTTAAACGTTGTGTAGCGGTTTCTGAATCTCCTAAAGCTAAGATTAATGGATTAGAAGTAGTTTCTAAAAATGCCAAACCACAAGTAATTACCCATAAGGACACCAAAAAGTAATTAAACTCCTGAAAAGCTGCTGCTGGATAAAACAAAAAAGCACCAATAGCATACAAACAAAGTCCTAATATAATTCCTGATTTATAACTAAATTTTCTGATAAATAAAGCTGCTGGTAAAGCCATGAAAAAATATCCAAAATAAAAAGCAAATTGCACTAAAGACGCTTGCATATTAGACAATTCTGGCATTACTTTTTTAAAGGCAGAAACCATTGGATTGGTTAAATCGTTTGCAATTCCCCAAAGGGCAAACAAAGAAGTAATAATGATAAAAGGAAATAATAATTCCTTACTTACTATTGGTTTTTTAATACTTTGACTCATTTATTGTTTTTTATAATAGGTTATTTAAAACTCTAATTTATTCTTAATGGCAGTTGTTTTAAAGGCTATAAATTTCTTATAAACTATAAAACTTAGCTGCATTATTTCCCATAATAGCTGCTTGCTCCTGAGAACTTAATTTTGATATAAACTTTGTAATGCTATTTTTTACTTGTGCATAATTTCCTGCAACCAAACACACTGGCCAATCGGAACCAAACATTAATTTATTAGCACCAAATGCTTTTAAAACCAATTCCATATAAGGCTCTAATTGCTCATCTGTCCAGTTTTTGTAATCTGCTTCAGTAATCAAACCAGAAAGTTTACAATACACATTTGGGCATTTTCCAATTTCTGTCATTAAAACTGCCCAGCCATCATAAAAACCATCTTTAATATAAGGTTTTGCAATATGATCTATCACAAAATTGATATTCGGAAATTGTTTTACAAATTCTAAAACTGCTCCTAGTTGATGTGGAAACACCAAAATATCATAAGTAAAATTGTATTTTTCTAACTTAGAAATTCCATTGATAAAATCAGGTCTTAATAAAAAATTGGGGTCTGACTCTCCTTGTACAATATGACGAAATCCCTTTACTACTTTATGTTGACTATAGTGTTTTAAAACCTCATCAATATCATCGGCTCTAAAATCTACCCAACCTACAACTCCTTTGATAAAATTGTTTTGAGTAGCCAAATCAATTAAAAAGTTGGTTTCTTCAATAGTTTGATCGGCTTGTACTGCTACACAACCATCAATATTATTTTCTTGATAAACTGCTTTTAAATCGGTAGGCAAAAAATCTTTTCTAATGATGGCCATTTCATCATCTATCCAACTGTGATTTTCGGTGCCGTACTTCCAAAAATGCTGATGTGAATCTATTACTAAATCTTTCATTGTTAACTACAAACATATTAATGTTAGACTTTCTATACGTCTAGTAAATTATCTAAATTCCTAACTTTTAAAACTAAACATATAACAAACTTATTTATGATACTTTTTTTATAATATATGATAAATATTATACATTTATTGGTAAATAAATACATTATTTATAAAATTCTGAATTTATTCCATAAAAACAACATGATAATATAAATACAAAAAGGCTCTTAATCTAAACAATTAAGAGCCTTTATTATTTGAATATAGTCGTGCTTAGTAAAATCTTGTCAACTTACTTTCAACACTATTTTTTAAGCTACATAAGTAACTTATGGTTTTAACTTCTTACTTTTTTGATAGTTTCTAAAGCTTTAGCTACAGTCTTTTTTAATCCTTCAAAATCTCTATCAGCCAATACTTTTTTACTGATTAATTGAGATCCCATTCCAACACAAACAACACCAGCATCAAACCATCCTTTTAAGTTTTCTTCTTCAGTAGTTACTCCTCCAGTTGGCATGATAGAAGTCCATGGTTGTGGCCCAACAATTCCTTTTACAAAATTAGGCCCGTATAAATTTCCAGGGAATAATTTTACTATTTCGCACCCTAACTCCTCTGCTCTAGCAATTTCCGTTAAAGTACCACATCCTGGGTTCCATGCAACTTTACGTCTGTTACAAGCAATTGCAATATCTTCTCTAAAAACTGGAGTAACAATAAAGTTTGCACCTAAAGACATGTATAATGAAGCTGCAGCAGCATCTGTAATAGAACCTACTCCCATAATCATTCCTGGTAATTCAGCAATAGCATATTTTGTTAATGCAGCAAAAACCTCGTGAGCAAAATCTCCTCTAGCAGTAAATTCTAACAAACGCGCTCCACCATCGTAACAAGCTTTTAATACTTTTTTACCTAATTCTATATCTGGGTGATAAAATAAAGGAACCATTCCTGTTTCTTTCATCACTTGTGCTACTTCTATTCTTGAAAATTGTGCCATCTTTTTAAAATTTTAATCGTTTAGTTATTTGTTTGTTTAATTGTGTATGTGATTAACTGTTTTTTTTGCTTAAACAGCTAACCATTACCTATCTACCAATGCAGATCCGTCACTTTCCATAAAGTCAACAACTTCTTGCTTAGAAGCTCTATTTACATCTCCAAAAATAGTGTGCTTAATTACACATGCAGATGTAGCAAAAGCTACTGCTTTTTGTAAATCGTCTTTATATTCTATTAAACCATAAAGCAAACCACCCATAAATGCATCTCCTGTTCCTACTCTATCTACCACAGGTGATATTTCGTTAATTCTTGCTCTATATAATTGATTGTCTTTATACAATAAACCTCCTATTCTTTGATGAGAGGCATTTACAGAGTTTCTAAAGGTCATACCAATGGTATGCACGTTTGGTAACAACTCTATAATTTTATCAAACAACATTTTAACCTCATCGTCTTTGCTATAATCAGGATTGATTTTAGCTTTTCCTAGCATAAACATAGCGGTATCTACATCTGCTAAAATAACATTGCTATACTTTAACAACTCAGGCATAATTTCTTTAGGTTGTTTTCCGTATTTCCACAACTTGCTTCGGTAATTTAAGTCTGTAGAAATAGTTAACCCCCTTTCAGCAGCAGCTTTAACAGCTTCTAAACAAGTATCTGCTGCAGATTGTGATAAAGCTGGTGTTATACCACTCCAATGGAACCAAGTAGCTCCTTTAAAGATCATATCCCAATCAAATTGACCAGGTTTTACTTCGGACATTGCAGAATTTGCTCTATCGTACACAACAGCACTGTTTCTACCAGAAGCTCCGTGTTCTAGAAAATACAAGCCTAATCTATTTCCTTGTCTTAAAATATATTTAGCTCCTACGTTTCTACTCCTAATACTTTGAAGTACACAATCTCCAATAGCATTGTCTGGAACAGCTGAAATAAACTGAGCTCTAATTCCGTAGTTAGCTAAAGAAGCCGCTACATTAAACTCTCCACCTCCATAGATAACCTCTAAAGAGCTGGCTTGACTAAACCTTAGGTGATTGGGAGGAGATAATCTTCCCAGAATCTCACCAAAGGTGATCACTTTATGTTTTTTTGAAAACATGATTATTATTATTTTTAGTTTCGTTTTGGTTAATCTTTTTTTAGCTAAAATCTACAGTTGCCTTAATTACTCCCGTAGCTGGTTTTGTCCAACTATCAAAGTTTTCTATCATTTCTGTAGCATGTAAATCTGTTCCACAGATTCCTACTTTTTTCACTCTTAATAAGGCTTCTTTCTCTTTACGAACAGGAGCTTCTTTTTCCTTTAATAAAAACTTTCCTGGCTCTTCACAAACTATATATTTCATCTTATTTTTTAGATTTATATCTGTTGTTCAAACGTTTGAACAAACGGACTAAAAAAATTAACAATCGAAAAAACATCAATTATTAATTTTACAATTTTAGCACATTAAATACCCTATATATTGAATAAAACAATTAGAATAATTACATTTGTTCAAACGATTGACCAAATATAAGTAATATTTTGAAAAATAAAAGAAAAACTACCATAAAAGATATTGCTAATGTTTTAAAAATCACACCCTCAGCAGTTTCAAGAGCTTTAAATAATCACCCAAGAATAAGTGATAAAACCAAAGAAGCTGTTAAAAAGGTGGCCTTAGAACTAGAGTATCAACCCAACCAATTAGCCTCTGCTTTAAGAAGTGGAAAAAGTAATTTGGTAGGTGTAATTGTTCCTAAAACAAATAGTTATTTCTTTTCTACAGTTGTAGAGAGTATAGAAAATGAATTAAATAAAGAAGGTTATAATCTAATCATTACTCAATCTAACGAGTCCTACGAAAAAGAATGTAGAAATATTCAAACCTTATTACAAACACAGGTTGATGGAATTATTGCTTCCTTAACTAATGAAACGGTTGATTTTAGTCATTATGAAAAAATAAAATCGAAAGGAATTCCATTAATCTTATACGACAGAGGAGAAAACGACATTGGCGTAGATTATGTTGGGATTGACGACTACGAAAGTAGTGGACTAGTGGTAAAACATCTTGTTGAACAAGGCTGCAAAAGAATTGCGCACTTAGCCGGATTGAGTCAGACAAGAATTTACAAAAACAGAATTAGAGGTTATGTTGATGCTTTGGCTAATCACAATTTACCTTTAGATAAAGATTTGATTAAAGAAAGTAGTTTAACTATTGAGAACGGTAGAGAAATTACCCAAGAATTACTAAAACTAAATAACAGACCTGATGCTATTTATGCAGCTGGAGATTATGCTGCACTTGGAGCGCTCCAAGTTTTACAAGAACACAATATTAAAGTTCCTCAAGAAATAGCCTTGGTAGGATTTAACAACGAACCTTTTACTTCTTTAGTAAAACCAAGCATCACAAGTATTTCTCAACACAACAAAAAAATTGGAAAACTAGTTGCCAAACAGTTTTTAAAACGAGTAAACGACAAAAATTGGAAACCTGTTTTAACCAAAAACATCTTAAATGCTGAGCTGATTATTAGAGATTCCTCTAATAGAAAGGAAGCTTAAAACCTAAATCTTAACTAAAGTTTTGAGAAACGAAACCTATTAAAAACAAAAAAGACCTGAAAATCAAATGATTAACAAGTCTTTATGTGATGGCAGAAGGATTCGAACCTTCGACCGCCTGCTTAGAAGGCAGGTGCTCTATCCAGCTGAGCTATGCCACCTAGTATTTTTAAATCTATTTTTTTTATGAACTAAGTAAAAAAGAACAACAACTTGTTTTCCTTTACGGGATGCAAATATATAACTTCTATTAATATATTTAAAAATAAAATTGACTTTTTTTTCACATTTAATTTAAATGAGAAATTCAACAAAAAACCATACTTGTAAATACTTTTTTAACAATCTCAAAACCAACAAATTCTCTACCAGTGATTGTCTAAGTAAAATAAATATAGATAAGTACAACTAACCCACAAATACCACCTCCGGCAAGCTTTGCATATTTCCATGGAGTAATGTCTACTTGTTTGGTATAAAGCTGAACGTAATCTTCTTCTCTTGGTTTTAATTTACCCACAATTAACATGGTGACAACTATAATTACAAAGATCAATCCCATAATATGTAAAAAGTGTGGAAAGGCTTCCATTTTAATAACCGCTAAAGCTTTTTCATCAATAATTCCAGACATCGCTGCTTCGGTCAAAGCAGCACTAATCATCATCGGCTTAATTAAGTACAACGAAATTAAATACACTCCTACCCCAAAAACAATTGCAACGTTTGCAGCAATTTTAGGTACTCTTTTAGTAAAATACCCAATTAATATAATTGCAAGAATTGGCACACTATAAGAACCATTTAACTCTTGTAAATAATTAAAAATTCCTCCTTCTACTCCATACAACAAAGGAGCAATTGTCATAGACAACAAGGCTAGTACCATTCCGAATGTTTTCCCTGCTCTAACAACTTTTATTTCATTTGCATCCTTATTGATATATTCTTTATAAACATCCAACCCAAACAAAGTAACAGAACTATTTAAAGCACTGTTAAATGAACTTAAAATAGCTCCAAACAATACTGCTGCAAAAAAACCAATCATAGAAACCGGCAATACCTTTTTAACCAACATTGGATATGCCTGATCTGCATTCCCTAAATCTCCATTAAAAATTTGAAAAGCAATAATCCCTGGTAAGACTACAATAAACGGCCCTAATATTTTAATAAAAGCAGCCAAACACAATCCTTTTTGCCCTTCCACCAAATTTTTGGCTCCCAAAGCACGCTGAATAATTGCTTGATTGGTACCCCAATAATAAAAATTAACAATTAACATCCCTGTAAATAATGTTGCAAAGGGTACAGATGAAAATTCTCCTCCTATGATCTTAAACTTTTCAGGTAAATTAGTTGTTAAAGTATTCATCCCCTCAAAAACACTCCCATCTCCTACATACAAAAGTCCAAAAATCGGAATTAAAGAACCTCCTATAATCAATCCTACAGCATTAATCGAATCTGAAACCGCTACTGCTTTAAGACCTCCAAAAATGGCATAAATACTACCAATAATTCCTATTCCCCAAACAGTAACCCATAAAGCAGATTCATCACTCATATTTATCATCTGAGGAATATCAAACATCGTATTGATAGCCAATGCCCCTGAATACAGCACTGTTGGTAGCATTGAAATTGCATATCCAAATAAAAACAAAACTGAAACTAATGCTCTAGTAGACTTACCATATCTTGTTTCTAAAAACTGAGGTATGGTAGCAATTCCTCCTTTTAAATACCTAGGCAACAAAACCAAAGCTGTAAAAACAATAGCAATGGCAGCCAATACTTCATAAGCCATAATAAGAATTCCTTCGCTAAAAGCAATTCCATTCATACCAACAATTTGTTCTGTTGATAAATTGGTAAGCAACAAAGACCCAGCAATTACAGGACCTGTTAAACTTCGTCCACCAAGAAAATACCCCTCTGATGATGTTTCATCGGTTTTTCTTGTAGACCAATATGAAATAACCGCCACCAATAACGTAAATGCAGCGAAAGACATAATTCCCATAATTATAGTTTATTTTGGATTTGTATTTAAACAGGTAATTTACAAACTTCTTGTGATTACACTATACTAAATTTAAAAGTTGTGTCCGATTTACTTCCTTACTAGCCTTTATAAACAATAAATTTCTATGTTTATTTACTACAACTTATTGTTTTCTACCCTAATGACTCCTTTCAATATCTAAACAAATGCAAAACTAAAAAATCACTTTCTTAAATTACTCTATAAAATTTAGCTTATTTATATTTAATTTTATCTTCATCATTTTTGAAGTATTTTATTTTATTTCATCTCATTTAATTCAACCCCTATTATGAAAAACATCATTTTACTCTTTATCATTTCTATTACTTTATCAGCCTGTAAATCTACAGGAGAAGTAAAAAATAAAAAAGCAGATAATATTGCCATTACAAGTACAGGAGAAAAACCTTTGTTGTTACGTCAACCCTATTTACAAATGGTTAGACCTACTACAACTACCATTACATGGAAAACCAATGACTTAGCAGATAATTGTTTAGTAGTATTTAATCAAATCGATAAACAAAACAAAAAAGTTGTTAAAGGTAGCTTGGTAAATCACGAAGGAAATAAATTTAACGAAGTGGTCTTAACCAATCTAAAACCATCAACTACCTATACTTATAGCATATACTCTAACGGACACTTATTAGCTAGTGGTAAGGATTATCATTTTACAACTGCTCCAAATCATAAAAACAAGGCGTTTACTTTTTATGCTTTAGGTGATATTGGTGCTAAAGAAGGACAAAGTTTTGCTATAGAACCAGCAACAAGAATTACTGAATTAAACCAAAAACCTGACTTTGGATTAGGATTGGGTGATATTGTATATCCAAAAGGTGAAAGTAAAAATTATGACAATCACTTATTTAAACCCTTTCAAGAAGTTTTTAAAAACATTCCTTTCTACCCGGTAGCAGGAAACCACGATTGGTTGTCTGATCCTGAAAAGAACTTTGAAAAAGAATGGTCTTTACCTGGAAACGAACATTATTATAGTTTTTCTTATTCCAATACTTTATTTATAGGATTAGACTCAAGTGATGGAGGTTTTTATCAAATTGAAGAGCAACTAGCTTGGTTAAAACAAACTTTAAAAGAAAACAAAAATTCTTTTGATTGGATTATTGTTTATTTACACCACAATGGTAAAAGTTGTACTTACAAAAATGACTATGAACACGTAAAATCTTTATACACTGTATTTGCTAACAACAAAGTAGATTTGGTATTAAATGGACATGCACATACCTACGAACGCTTAAAGGCTTATGATGAATTTGGTAACGTTGATAACACTATTAACAACCAATCTAACTACAACAATTTAAAAAACAGATTTATTTCAATCACGATTGGAGCTGGAGGAAAAATTAACAAAAAATGGAAAGCAGATCCAAGCAACCCTGAAAACTGTAAGGACGGAAGTATTGTAGCACATTCAGAACACGTACCAAGTTTTGGATTGATTTCCATTAATCATAAAAAACTAATTTTTAAAGGGATCAACTCATACACTGGAGAAACATTTGATACTTTTTCAATAACTAAAAATTAAAACTTAGTTATTAACAACACATAAAAAAACACCGATTATAAAAATAATCGGTGTTTTTAATAAAATCTAGTCTTTAGATTTTGTCGGGGTGGCAGGATTCGAACCTGCGACCTCCTCGTCCCAAACGAGGCGCGATGACCGGGCTACGCTACACCCCGAAAAGCCATCTTTAAAAATTGCGGAGAGACAGGGATTCGAACCCTGGCGACAGTTACCCGTCGACAGATTAGCAATCTGCTCCATTACCACTCTGGCACCTCTCCAAAAGTATATAACTACTTTCTTTTGCGAGTGCAAATATATATGTTTAGTTAAATGCTTGCAACCTTTTTTTGAGTTTTTTTTACTCTGGGTACTCAATCCTTACGTGATAGATATTTTTAAGCTTTTTCTTAATCACTTTCTTTACACTTTCAATTTCTTTTAAGGTAATATTTGCGTTTAAAAATTGCCCTTCAGCCTTTTGTTTTTCTATAATCTTTTCAATTAACTCATCAATTGCAGTAGCCGTTGGTTCCGTTAAACTTTTTGAAGCAGCTTCGGCAGCATCACACATCATTAAAATTGAAGTTTCTTTAGAAAAAGGAATAGGTCCAGGATATCTAAAATCTTCTATGTTAACATTTTCTGGATTGGCTTCTAATTCCTTTTTATAAAAATAATACACCAAACTTGTTCCATGATGAGTTCTGATAAAATCAATAATTCTATCTGGTAACCTTTGTTTTTTAGCCAATTCAATTCCCTCGGTAACATGACCTATAATAATTTTTGCACTGTCTTTTGCCGGTAATTCATTATGAGGGTTTACTCCTGTAGATTGATTTTCTGTAAAATAGAATGGATTTAACATTTTTCCTATATCATGATACAATGCTCCTGTTCTAACCAACATTACATTAGCATTAATAGCATTTGCTGCAGCCTCTGCTAAATTTGCTACCTGCATAGAATGCTGAAAAGTTCCTGGAGCTTTTTCATTCAATTCTCTTAACAATACACTATTTGTGTTAGACAATTCTAATAAAGTAATATCAGACACCAATCCAAATAACTTTTCGTACAACCAAATTAAAAATACAGACAAAAAGGACAGTACTCCATTTAGAGCAAACAAAACAAAATAACTACTGTTAATTTGACTAATACCTCCTTCGTGAATAATGTAAAAAGCCAAATAAGTTAGCATATAAACTAGGGTAATTTTAATTACAGAAATAAATAAATTTCCCCTTTTATGAATATCAGAAACCGTTAAAATAGTAATAAAACCAGCAATGGTTTGTAAATAGATATACTCAAAACTATTTGGCACTACAAACCCAAGCATCAAAACCATCAATAGATATGAAAACATCGCTACACGAGCATCAAAAAATGCTTTCATTACAATAGGTAAAATACAAATAGGTACTACATATAAATAATCTGTATGTTGTTTTATGATTAGCGTTTCTAAAAAAACCATCAATAAAACATTTAGAAAAATAAAGGTGACTTGAGTATTGTTTTCAAAAATTTCTTTTCTATCTAAATACAAGAACAACATTAACATTCCCATAGCTAATGACACCAAAATAATGTAACCAACTAAAATCCATGCATAATTCTTTTTTGTCCAGATTTGAGATTTATATTCTTGTTTTAAAGAATTTAGCACTTCTAATTTTCTACCCTCAACAATATCACCTCTGGCAATTATTAATTCTTTAGCAGATATTTTTCCTTTGGTATAAGAAATAGTACTCAACATTTCTGTCAAATCCTTTTCTGTAAATTCCTTATCAAAAAATACATTGGGAACTAAAACTTCGGTTAAAATATTAGTGATAACACTTTTATAAGCATAATTCATTTGATTATTCAACGTTGAATTAATCAATGGTAATAATTCTCTAGGAGTAATTAATCTCCCATAATACATTTCACTAACCTCTTGCTGTTTTCTTAAAAAGATAGATTTATCTGCAGCATATTCATCTTTTACACTTATATCAACAAAACCTAAATCATATATAAAAGTGATTAAATCATCTGCAGTTTTTTTATAAATAGAGGTTTCAAATTCTTTCTTTAATCCCTTGTTTAATATGACTTCATCATAATAGGTATCAAACTTTTTTTTCACCTCAGTCTCAACATCTCCCTTGTATTCAAAATAGATATTTGAATTTTTAATCAATTCATTTTTTTCTTTATTGATTTCTGCTTCTGTTTTTTGAATAGCAAAGTCAAAGGGAGCTAACAAGTTTTCGTATTGCCAAGGTTTTCCTTTTTGAAACTCGTACTTAAACTTACCTCCTTTTGGAAAAAAATAAACAATAGAAAAGACTACTAATACAAATAGAAAAACTTTGTAAATAATAGATTGATTTTGATATATGCGGTTAATGATATTCTTCATTAGTGATTTTGATGTTTATCAAAAATAAACAATTAATTTTTGTAAATTCAAAGTACGCTTAACCTGTTTTCATCATGTCTAAAAAAATTGTTATTGTTTCTGCAAAAAGAACGCCCATCGGATCATTTTTAGGAAGTTTATCAACTGTTACTGCTCCAAAACTAGCCGCAGCAGCTATTAAAGGAACCTTAGATGAAATTAACATTCCTTATCATTTAATAGAAGAAGTTTACTTAGGAAATGTTCTTCAAGCAGGATTAGGACAAGCTCCTGCAAAACAAGCTGCAAAATACGCTGGTTTAAAAGATGACATCCCTTGTACTACCATTAATAAAGTTTGTGCTTCTGGAATGAAAGCCATTACTATGGGAGCACAAGCCATTAAAGCCAATGATAGGGAAATTGTACTTGTGGGCGGAATGGAAAATATGTCTTTAGTTCCACATTATTCAACATTAAGAACAGGAACTAAACTTGGGAACCAAACTTTACATGACGGAATTTTACAAGATGGTTTAACTAATGTCTACGACCAAAATCACATGGGAGTATGTGGTGATAATTGTGCAAAAACACATCATATTTCTAGAGAAGAACAAGATACTTTTGCCATACAATCTTATCAAAAATCAATTAACGCGAATCAGGAGGGAAAATTTAGAAACGAAATTTCTCCTGTAAGCTACCACGATAAAAGAGGAAATGAAATTATTATTAACGAAGATGAGGAGTTTTTGAATTTTAAACCCGAAAAGTTTCCGTTACTAAAACCAGTTTTCTCTAAAGAGGGTACAGTAACTGCCGCCAATGCTTCAACTTTAAATGATGGTGCTGCTGTATTATTAATAATGTCCGAAGAAAAGGCAAAAGTTTTAAACCTAAAACCTTTAGCAGAAATTATTGCTTATGAAGATGCTTCAACAAGTCCTGAATTATTTACAACTGCTCCTGCTAAAGCCATACCTGCTGTTCTTAAAAAGGCCAACTTACAACTTACTGATATTGATTATTTTGAACTAAACGAAGCTTTTTCTGTGGTAGGAATTGCCAATGCTAACTTACTTAAAATACCAATGCACAAAATCAACAAAAATGGGGGAGCCGTATCACTTGGACATCCTCTAGGTTGCTCAGGTGCAAGAATTGTTGTTTCTTTGATAAATGTTTTAAAACAACAGCAAGCAGGTTATGGACTTGCAGCTATTTGTAACGGTGGCGGGGGTGCAACTGCCATAATTATTAAAAATATTTAGATAGCCTACTCATATATTCAATGGATTACGGTATTTGTAACCTTAGTGTTGTTCCTTTAAGATTAGAGCCTTCAGACACCTCTGAAATGGTTTCTCAAGTCTTGTTAGGCGAACATTTTAAAGTCTTAGAAATTAGAAACAAATGGAGTAAAATCCGTTTGGCCTATGATGGTTATGAAGGATGGATTGATAACAAACAATTCTTACTCATTTCTTTAGAAGATTACACCAAAATAGATAAATCTCCAATTTATTTATCAAGTGATATCATCAATTTTGGAGAAAACCAACAACAATTACTTACCAATATCGTTATCGGTTCACATTTACCTTTTTACAAAGAAGAACAATTTTTAATTGGTGAAGAAAAATTTGCCTTTGAAGGAGAGGTAATTTCTAATCAGCAACCAAAAGAAAATATTGTTTCCACAGCTTTACAGTTTTTAAACACACCTTATTTGTGGGGAGGAAAAACTCCTTTTGGAATTGATTGTTCTGGACTAACGCAACTGGTATACAAACTAAACGGTTACCCTTTAAAAAGAGATGCTAAAGATCAGGCTACCCAAGGAGAAGTTTTAAGTTTTATTGAAGAAAGCGAACCTGGTGATTTAGCCTTTTTTGATAATGATGAAGGAAACATTATCCACGTTGGTATTATGATGGCTGATAATTACATTATTCATGCCCACGGAAAAGTAAGAATTGATCGCTTAGATCATTTGGGAATTTACAACGTAGATACTAAAAGACATACGCATAAACTTAGGGTAATTAAAAAGATTATATAAGCATTGTTTTACAATTTGGAGAAACTAATAATTCTCCTTCCGTAACACTTTTAATATATTCCACACCAACTTCTGGAGCCGTTTCTTTTAACAAAAATTTTCCATTCTCTATAGTCAACAATCCTAAATTGGTTACAATTGTTTTTACACAACCAACACCAGTTAAAGGCAAACTACATTGTTTTAGTAATTTTGATTCCCCTGCTCTGTTGGTATGCATCATAGCAACAATAATATTTTCAGCACTCGCCACTAAATCCATAGCACCTCCCATACCTTTTACCATTTTACCCGGAATTTTCCAATTGGCAATATCTCCATTTTGAGAAACTTCCATAGCTCCTAAAACAGTTAAATCAATATGCTGACCTCTAATCATACCAAAACTTAATTCCGAATCAAAAAAAGAGGCTCCAGGTAAGGTTG
This sequence comes from Wenyingzhuangia fucanilytica, assembly GCF_001697185.1. Lineage (GTDB taxonomy): Bacteria > Bacteroidota > Bacteroidia > Flavobacteriales > Flavobacteriaceae > Wenyingzhuangia > Wenyingzhuangia fucanilytica. The sequence goes on from NZ_CP014224.1 coordinate 2,905,995, forward strand.
TAATGGTTTGTTTTCCTGCATTAATCAAATCAGCATCTACTTGCTCTTTTGTAGGAAAAGGCCCCATACCCAAAACTCCATTTTCACTTTGGAATTCTACATTAATATTTTTTGGGACGTAATTAGCCACAAGAGTTGGAATTCCAATTCCTAAATTTACATAAAAACCATCTTGTAATTCTTTAGAAATACGTTGTGCTATTTGTTCTTTTGTAAGCATTTTTTATTCTGATATGGTTAATTTTTCAATTCGTTTTTCATATTTATTACCTTGGAAAATACGCTGAACAAAAACTCCTGGAACATGAATTTCATTTGGATTTAATTCTCCTACAGCAACTAACTCTTCTACCTCTACCACATTTATTTTAGCAGCACCACACATGGCTTGATTAAAGTTTCTTGCTGTTCCTTTAAAAATAATATTCCCTGCTTCATCTCCTTTCCACGCTTTAATTAAAGCAAAATCTGCATTTGTTGCATATTCTAACAAATACTGTTTTCCATTAAACGTTCTTACTTCTTTTCCCTCAGCCACCTCTGTTCCTACTCCGGCTGGGGTAAAAAAAGCAGGAATTCCCATTTTAGCAGATCTACACCTTTCTGCTAAAGTTCCTTGTGGAATTAACTCCACCTCAATCTCATTATTCAACATCTGTCTTTCAAATTCATGATTTTCTCCCACATAAGAAGAAACCATTTTTTTTACTTGATGTTTTTTTAGTAATAAACCTAAACCAAAATCATCAACTCCAGCATTATTAGAAAAACAAGTAAGCTCTTTAACATTAAGTCTTACCAATTCTGCAATACTATTTTCAGGAATACCGCAAAGACCAAACCCTCCTACTAAAAGAGTCATTCCGTTAGTAATTCCTTCTAAAGCTTCTTGAACTGAATCTACTTTTTTGGATATCATTTTAAAAAAATTGAGTTTACTTAAATATAAGAAATATAGTGCTTATTTGCACAACAATTCTCTTTTGACTTAAGAACAAAAAACCTCAGTAATTGTGATTACTGAGGTTTTTTACTTTAAATATATTTTAGACTCTACTATAAAGCTGCTGCTTTTTTAGTTTCTCCAATAGAATTATACAATCCTTTTAATGTAGATTTAACACCTTCATCTTTTTTTAAGCTATAAGCTTTTTCAAAAAATGGAATGGATTTAGTATACATATCAGTCAAACGGTCTTTAATTACACCGTATTTTTTAGTACCTCTGTTAGCATTCAATTCTTTTATCAACGATTTTTCTTCAGACATAATAATCAAACCTTTGTTAATATATGCATTTACATAATTAGGATCTAATTCAATTACCTTGTCATAAGCTGCAGAAGCTTTTTCTGAATTACCTAAATCTTGAGAGATAACCCCTAAATTATACCATGAGTTTTTATTCTCTGGTGTTAACTCTAAAACCTCTTCTAAAGCACTTATATAAGCCTCTTTATCTCCTGTTTTATAAATAACTGCTGCGTAATTTTCATAGAAAGGTACATGTTTAGGGAATTCTTTTTTAGCTTCCTTAAGCTTTACCATTTCTTTTTCAAAGTTCTCTTGTTGATCATAAATACCAACCAAGTTGCTATAGTATTCTATACGAACTTTTTTATCAACCTTCGCTTCACTTGGAGAAATATGAGTTCCTATTTTTACAGCCTTATCTCTATCTTCTTTTTTAAAGAATTCATTGTTTTTTAGAGTATGTTTATTAACAGCATTAAAACTAACATCTCCTAATAACTTTAAAGACTTTTCAAGAATTTTAGCAGCCTCTGAATAATCTTTAGAAGTTAAACGACAGTAAAGCAACAAGTCTAAAAGATCTTTACGACCTGGTTGAGTTTTATACAATGCCTCATACAAGTCCCCTGTTTTTTTATAATCCTCTTGCTTTAAGAACTTATTTATTTTTTTATAATAATCATCAGAAATGTTATTAAGGTAGTTAACTGCTTTTTCAGAATATTTTTCTTTTCCTACTCTAGACTCTACTTCTAACGTTTTATAAAAATTAATTGCTGCTGTTTGATAATCTTTTTCTTTTGTAGTTTCATCTCCAAAATAAACTTTCCCCAACAAAAAGTAGTAATAAGACTCATACTGAGTATCTTTTACCATAGGTTCTAATCCCTTAATGCCTTCTGCCGCTTGAGTAAAATCAGAACGCTTAATTAATTTCTCTACATTTTTTAACTCCTTTTTCTGTGCTAATACAGAAAAAGAAACACTAACAGATAATATTAATGTTGTTATTTTTTTCATCTCTTTATTATTTATATTTTACTCTTGATTCGTTTCTGATGACCCTTCTACTCCAGCTTCAGCTTCAGTAGTGTTTTCACTAACATCTACATCTTCCTCATCATCTTTCATTACTTTAGCTACTGCCGCAATAGAATCATTATTATTAATGTTAATTAATCTAACTCCTTGAGTTGCTCTACCCATGGTTCTTAATTGCTCAACCTCCATACGGATAGTAATTCCTGATTTATTAATAATCATCAAGTCATCTTCATCAGTAACATTTTTGATAGCAACTAACTCACCTGTTTTATCAGAAATATTTAACGTTTTAACTCCTTTACCACCTCTGTTGGTAATACGATAATCTTCTAATTTAGAACGTTTACCATATCCTTTTTCAGAAACAACTAAGATTTCGCTTTCCATATCATCTACAGCAATCATGCCAATCACTTCATCCTTATCATGTGCAAGGGTAATTCCTCGTACTCCAGATGCTGTTCTACCCATTGGTCTAGTTTTTTCCTCTTCAAAACGAATTGTTTTACCAGACTTAACTGCCAACATTACTTGACTATTTCCATTGGTTAATTTAGCTTCCAATAACTCATCACCTTCTTTAATAGTAATCGCTTGTACACCATTTGTTCTTGGTCTAGAGTACTGCTCTAATAAAGTCTTTTTAACTTGACCTTGTTTAGTAGCCATGATAACATAATGATTATTGATGTATTCTTCATCTTTTAAATCTTCTGTTACCAAGAAAGCTTTTACTTTATCATCATTCTCAATATTGATTAAGTTTTGTAACGCTCTACCTTTAGAAACTTTTGTTCCTTCTGGAATTTCATACACACGCATCCAGAACACTTTACCTTTTTGAGTAAAGAACATCATGTATTGATGGTTAGTTCCTACAAATAAATGTTCTAAGAAATCTTCGTTTCTTGTTGCTACACCTTTTTGCCCTTTACCACCTCTATTTTGAGTTTTGTATTCTGATAATGGAGTACGTTTTACATAACCCGCATGAGAAATAGTTACCACTACTTTAGAATCAGGAATCATATCCTCAATTCTCATATCTCCTCCAGCGTATTCAATTACAGAACGTCTTTCATCACCATATTTTTCTCTAATAGCAATTAATTCGTTCTTAATAATTTCCATTCTACGCTCTTCGCTACTTAAAATATCTTTTAAATCAGCAATCAAAAGCATTATCTCTTCGTACTCTGAACGAAGTTTATCTTGCTCTAGTCCTGTTAACTGACGCAAACGCATTTCTACAATAGCCTTAGCTTGAATCTCAGTCAATTCAAAACGAGCCATTAATTTTTCACGTGCTTCATCACCATTTTTAGAACCTCTAATAATAGCTATTACTTCGTCAATATTATCAGATGCAATAATTAAACCTTCTAAAATATGAGCTCTTGCTTCAGCCTTCTTTAAATCAAACTCCGTTCTACGAGTTACTACCTCATGTCTGTGTTCAACAAAGTGATGTATTAAATCTTTTAGGTTTAACATTTCTGGTCTTCCATTAACCAAAGCAATGTTGTTAACACTAAAAGAAGTTTGTAAAGAAGTGTATTTGTATAATTTGTTTAAAACAATATTAGGAATTGCATCTTTCTTTAAAACATAGACAACTCTCATTCCCTTACGGTCAGACTCATCTCGAATGTTTGCAATACCTTCTAGTTTTTTCTCATTGACTAACTCAGCAGTTTTTTTAATCATTTCTGCCTTGTTCACCAAATATGGAATTTCAGTAACAATAATGCAATCTCTACCTTTTATTTCTTCAAAAGTAGCCTTAGCACGCATTACTATTTTTCCTCTACCGGTATGAAAAGCATCTTTTACACCTTCATAACCATATATAGTTCCTCCTGTAGGAAAATCTGGTGCTTTGATGTGTTCCATCAAACCATCAATATCAATATCTCTGTTATCAATATAAGCTTCAATACCATTAATTACCTCTGTTAAATTGTGAGGTGCCATGTTTGTAGCCATCCCTACTGCAATACCAGAAGCCCCGTTCACCAATAAGTTTGGTATACGAGTTGGCAACACAGTTGGTTCGTTTAATGTATCATCAAAGTTTAATCTATAATCAATGGTTTCTTTTTCAATATCAGACAACATTTCTTCTGATATTTTTTGCATACGAACCTCTGTATAACGCATTGCTGCCGGACTATCTCCATCTACAGAACCAAAGTTCCCTTGCCCATCTACCATCATATAACGTACACTCCAATCTTGAGCCATACGCACCATTGAGTCATACACTGAGGTATCTCCGTGTGGGTGATACTTTCCTAATACTTCTCCTACTACTCTTGCAGATTTTTTATACGCTCCAGTTGACTTAATTCCCAACTCATGCATTCCATATAGGACACGTCTATGTACTGGCTTTAACCCATCTCTTACATCTGGTAGTGCACGTGACACAATTACAGACATTGAATAATCAATATAAGCAGATTTCATCTGCTCTTCAATATTAATAGGGATCAGCTTTTCTCCTTCAATCATGTATATTATTCTTAAGTTATATTTTATTTATCAACATAGCAATTTACATCTTTTCATCGGTTTTACAAGTTTAGCAAACTCCTAATTTAACCACAAGTTATTAACAAATAAAACCTATTGACTATTGTCTTCGTATATGTTTTATCAACATATTTGCTTTTCAATACGCTGATTTACAGAAAAATAAAAACAAGACAATCTGTCTTATGATAACAATGGCAAGCAAATTGTAATTTATCTAAAAAAAATCTACTAAATTTACGTAGAACCTAATCTTAAAAACGATAGAATATGGATGATAATTTCTCACAAGAAGTTAAAGATGTGATTGGTTTCAGTAAGGAAGAGGCTATCAGACTAGGTCATGACTTTATTGGCACTGAACATTTGGTGTTAGGTATTATTCGAAATCAAACAAGCAAGGCTAATGATATGCTAATTGCCTTAGATGTAAACCTTGAGTATTTAAAACACAAGGTAGAGGCTTTGCACCCTATTTCTAGCTTACCAATACCTGCTGGTGAAAGAAGAAACCTACATTTAACTAAACAAGCTGAAAAGGCGCTAAAATCTACTTTTTTAGAAGCTAGATTATACAACAGCACAACAGTTGATACTGCTTTGTTGCTGCTTTGTATTTTGCGAAATGAAAATGACCCAATTACTAAAATACTAGACAAACTGCACATTACTTACAACGATGTTAAGTCCTTGTACAAGCAATTAACGCAAGGTGGTGAAGACGAAGATGAACTTGATGAAGCTATAGAGGACACTTTTAACTCACCAAGCAATGAAAGTTCTCAAGATTTTTCTGGAGGAAATGCAGGTTCTTTTGAAAGAAGCCAACCGCAAACACCAAATCCTAATAAAAAATCTAAAACTCCTGTTTTAGATAATTTTGGTAGAGATTTAACTTTTCTTGCAGAAACTGATAAATTGGATCCTGTAGTTGGACGTACTGCAGAAATTGAACGTGTTTCTCAAATTTTAAGTAGACGTAAGAAAAACAACCCAATGCTTATTGGTGAACCTGGGGTGGGTAAATCTGCAATTGCAGAGGGCTTAGCTCTTAGAATTGTACAACGTAAAGTTTCTAGAATTCTTTTTAACAAACGTGTAGTTTCTTTAGATTTAGCTAGTCTTGTAGCTGGTACTAAATACAGAGGTCAGTTTGAAGAAAGAATGAAAGCTTTGATGAATGAATTAGAAAAAAATGATGATATCATTTTATTTATTGATGAAATTCATACCATTGTTGGTGCTGGTGGAGCTACAGGTTCTTTAGATGCTTCAAACATGTTAAAACCTGCCTTAGCAAGAGGTGAAATACAATGTATTGGTGCTACTACTTTAGATGAGTATCGTCAAAATATTGAAAAAGATGGTGCCTTAGAAAGACGTTTTCAAAAAGTAATTGTAGAACCTACAACAGAAGAAGAAACTGTTCAAATTTTACAAAATATTAAAGGTAAATACGAAGATCATCACAATGTTACTTTTACCGATGAAGCTATTGTTGCTTGTGTAAAATTGACAAATCGTTACATGACTGATCGATTTTTACCAGATAAAGCTATTGATGCCTTAGATGAATCTGGGTCTAGAATACACATCACAAATATTGTAGTCCCTAAACAGATTATTAAACTTGAAGCTGAGCTAGAAAACATCAAAGACAAAAAAACAAAAGCAGTTAACGGTCAAAAATACGAAGAAGCTGCTAAGTTAAGAGATGATGAAAAAAATATGGAAGCTGCATTGGCTTCTGCTCAACAACAATGGGAAGAAGCTGCTAGAAAAAACAGAGAAGTAGTTACCGAAGAAAATGTAGCCGAAGTTGTTTCTATGATGACAGGGATTCCTGTAAACAGAGTTGCCGAAGCTGAAAGCAGTAAGTTAAGAGAATTACCAACTACCATAAAAGGTAAAGTAATTGGTCAAGACGAAGCTGTTGCAAAAGTGATAAAAGCCATACAACGTAACCGAGTTGGATTAAAAGACCCTAACAAACCTATTGGATCGTTTATCTTTTTAGGTCAAACAGGAGTTGGTAAAACACAATTGGCAAAAGTATTGGCTACAGAAATGTTCGACTCTGAAGATGCGTTAATCCGTATTGACATGAGTGAGTACATGGAAAAGTTTGCTATTTCAAGATTGGTAGGAGCACCTCCAGGATATGTAGGTTATGAAGAAGGTGGACAATTAACCGAAAAAGTTAGAAGAAAACCTTATTCAATTGTCTTATTAGATGAAATTGAAAAAGCACATCCTGATGTATTTAATATGTTGTTACAAATTTTAGATGACGGATATGTTACTGATAGCTTAGGTAGAAAAATTGATTTTAGAAATACAATTATCATCATGACTTCTAATATTGGTGCTCGTCAAGTAAAAGACTTTGGTGCAGGTGTTGGTTTTGGAACCGCTTCTAAAAAAGCACAAGCCAACGACCATATTAAAAGTGTGATTGAAGGTGCATTGAAAAAATCTTTTGCTCCTGAATTCTTAAACAGAATTGATGATGTTATTTTATTCAACGCTTTAGAAAGAGAAGATATCCACAAAATTATAGATATTGAATTATCTAAATTAACCAAACGTATTAGTGGTTTAGGATATACTTTAATTTTAAGCGATGATGCTAAAGATTACATAGCAGAAAAAGGCTTTGATCAAAAGTACGGAGCTAGACCTTTAAAAAGAGCTATTCAAAAATATATTGAAGATGTTTTAGCAGAAGAAATAGTCAATTCTAATCTAAATGATGGTGACATTATTAAAATGAATTTAGATAAAGAAAAACAAGAATTAACCATTTCTATTGAACATCAAGAAAATTCAGAAATGAAAGAATAAAAAAAGAGGAACTAATTTAGTTCCTCTTTTTTTTTATGCTATAAAATAATATCTCTTAATTTGATTCCTACTTTTTCTAAAAACGGAAGCTCTAATACCACTGCATTTATTTTTAATACCGCTTCCTTTTGTTCCTTGGTCAATAACTCAAAAACTTTTTGAGTTGTTATTAATTTTCCATCAACAAACTTCATATCAAAAACTCCTTGAGCTACTTGTTCTTTTGTAAAAGTTAATGTTTCTATTCCATGTCCTTTTATAAGAGAGAACAACTGCTTTTTTAATTTTTTATCAGTGATATACTCTAGACAAATTAACAATGTATTTCCCGAAAAAATTGCAATATCACTTGTGAGTATACCTTCTGGAATATCAAAGCCAAAAGGAGTCAATTCAAAATCCTCGCAATACTCCTCAAACAAAGATTCATCGGTTTTGTTATTAATTCCACACAAAGCAATTTCAGCTTCAAAATGAGCTACCAAACTATTTTGTCCGTAAAAATAAACTTCCTCATCAGCTGCCTCAGTATAATCAATTACTTCTTTATCCTCTACTTCTAAAACAGTATCTATTATTTGATAAAAATCACGAATATCTTTTACAGGAGAAACTGCAATTTGCTCATTGTTTTTAAAAAATAAACTAGAAATAGTTAAAGGATTTATTTGTTCAAAATCTAAAACTTTAAAATCCGAAACTTTTTTAATCGTTTCAAAATCCATTTGTAACAATTGTTTTTGTGCATTGGGTAAAAACCCCAAAGACTTATCAAATATCCAATTCCTAAAATCTATCAATATCATACTATACTTTTTTAATCACATAGGTTACTATTCCCCATATTACCAATTCCTGATCTTCACCTACTTTTATTTCTTGGTAACTTTTATTTTCGGGAACCAAATATACACCATCCTTATCAACTCTTAATCTTTTAACAGTAAAGTCACCATCTAACATGCAAACAGCAATTTTACCGTTCTGAGGTTCCAAACTTCTATCAATTACCAACAAATCTCCATCAGACATTCCTGCATCTTGCATAGAATCACCATCAACTTTAGCATAAAAAGTAGCTGTTTCATTTTTAACTAATTCTTTATCTAAAGAAATTCTTTTTCCTTGAAAATCTTCGGCAGGAGAAGGAAAACCAGCTTTAATTCCAGCTTCTACAAAAGGAATTTTTACAAATCCATTAGATTCATATTTATAAAAAGTTAAAACCATTATTTACAATTTATAGTAATAATATCACTTAATCTGGTAGTGTATTGTGGTGATAAATGTTCTTGTCTCATTTTCCAAGTTCTTTTAATATCTTGATTAGCTAGCTTCAATTTCCCTTGCCCCATCTTATCATTTAAAGTATCCATTGTACGCATTAATAATTGATGTTTAGGATTCTCATCTCCAAACAACCTAGTTTGATGACTTGCATTAGGCTTAATAGACACTAAAATTACGCCCGCTTTTTTATAAGTATATCCTACTTTAAAAATTTCACGTAATTTTTCTAAAACTCCTTTGGTAATAGTAATACTAGAACTCGTAGCAAAACCAAAGTGAACCATAGCTCCTAACTTTACATAATCTTTTCCAAACCTATTTGATTTTAAAAAAACATAGGCTGCGGAACATTCACTTTTCTGTTTTCTTAACTTTTCTGCACAACTATTAGCAAAGGTGGCAACTCGCTCCTCAATTTCTTTTAAATCTGATACTACATTGGGAAAACTTCGTGTTGTTGCAATCATGTATTTATCATGTACTTCCTCAAAACCAATTGTTGGCTTTCCCTCCAAATCACGTTTTAAGCGCAAACCTACTACAGAAAACTTATTCCTAACCAATTCGTCCGATAATAAAGTAAATTCATAAGCTTTATCAACATTCATCTCCTTTAACTTAGTTGCCAAACGTCTTCCAATTCCCCAAACATCACCAATCCGAGTCCATTTTAAGGCTTTTATGCGTTGCTCATCCGTACCAATTACATAAACATTTTGAGTTTGCTCCGGATATTTTTTAACAATATTATTAGCCAACTTAGCCAGTGCTTTACTTGCTGCAATTCCCACACTCACCGGTAAACCCAAATGCTGCATAACATCATCCTTAATCTGTTTACCTATCAACTCCGCCTCCTTACCCGATACATTTTTTAGTTTAAAAAAAGCTTCATCAATAGAATAAGGCTCAATATCATCTACATATTTACTAATAATCGACATTACTCTAGAACTCATATCTCCATACAAAGTATAGTTCGAAGAAAAAACATGAATCCCATACTTTTTAAAGTCATTCTTATTCTTAAAAGCAACAGCCCCCATTTTAACATATGGCTTTGCTTCCTTACTGCGCGCAATTACACAACCATCATTATTAGATAAAACCACTATAGGTTTTCCTATCAAATTAGGTTTAAAAGCACGCTCACACGATGCGTAAAAACTATTACAATCTACAATTCCATACATACCACAAAGGTAAATCAAAACACTGTTATATAAATGCATTTAAATATTTGGGTGTTCCTCTGAAATCAATTCTGGGTCGTGCTTTCGTTACTCGCTTTTCTTTTCGGTACTGAACTTATTCTAGCATCTCAAAAAAAGAGCTCAAACAAAAATTTATCTTGAGCTAGTCGAAAAACTCAATCACTAATACAAAACATAAATTTGTACTTTTACCCTATGAAATTCGGAAAAGTACCCAACCCAGATAATATTGATTTTACTTTACCTAAAGATCATCCTGATACTCATACGGTATTTAATAAATCATTTATAGGTAAAACTGAATTTTCAATTGGCTGTGCCAAATGGAACAAACAAGATTTAAAAGGTTTTTATCCAAGAGGAACAAAAGATGAATTAGTATATTACAGTACTCACTTTAATAGTATAGAATTAAACGCTACGTTTTATAATTTATACCCTCAAGAACAATTTCAAAAGTGGTATCAAAAAACACCTAGTAATTTTAAGTTCTATCCTAAAATCACCAAAGATATATCTCACTATTACGAGTTAGAGGAACCTTCATACCCTATTACAGAACTCTTTTTAAATAATGTAATTGCGTTAAAAGAAAAATTAGGAGCCATTTTTCTTCAAATGAATGAAGAATTTAGTCCTAAAGATTTTTTAAAGTTAGAGGACTATATTAACACTTGGCCAAAGGAAATACCACTTGCAATAGAACTAAGACATACAGATTGGTATAATAACCCTAAAGTTTCTCATCAATTATATCAGCTTTATCAGGAGAACAACATTAGCAACATTATTACCGATACGGCAGGAAGAAGAGATTTACTCCATATGAGATTAACCAATAGTAAACCTTTTATAAGATTTGTGGGGTCAAATCATCCCTCAGACTTTCATAGGCTTGATGATTGGGTTGATAGAATTGAATATTGGATTAAACAAGGTCTAACTTCCATTTCATTTTTTATTCATCAAAATATAGAAGAAGAGTCTGTATTATTATCCTCTTATTTTGTCAAAAAACTAAACCACAGATTGGGGTTAAAGTTAACAGTACCTAAAACACTACAAGATATTCAAGGTCAACAACAAACATTATTTTAACAGCTAACCATATTAAAAGGTCTTTTAACAGCTATTCTTTCAATCAAGAACCATGCTATTACATAGATATATAACTGATTTAAAACATATCTACACAAATCATTACACATTCTCCAAAAGATATAATAGTCTGATATTTGTAATAAATATAAAATATATCAGTTATGTTAGAAACAAAAACCACAACGACAGACAATAGATTTGTATTTTCTATGTCTCCAAACAGACCTTATGAATCTGGAAAGCGTACAAGCTATTTCAAAAACTACTTTAGACGTTAAGTCAATTGTATATCAGATTTATCAAGAAATGATCAGAATTCAATTCTAATTTCAATTAGATTGAAAATTAACCAACCATTAAAAAAGTATAATCATGAAAAAACAACAGAAAAATTAAGCTATGCAACTACCAAACAAGAGAACTAATATCTTATGTAGTTCATATCAAGCAGTAAACTAAAAGCCGATTCTAAATAAATAGTAGAATCGGCTTTTTTATTGGTTGTTGTTTTTGTTTATGATAGGTTATAAAACAAAAAATCCTCATTCAAATAAATGAATGAGGATTTAAAAAAAGGCGATGACATACTCTCCCACCAATGGCAGTACCATCTGCGCTAATAGGCTTAACTTCTCTGTTCGGAATGGGAAGAGGTGAGCCCTATTGCAATAATCACCTTAAGGTCTTATCAGTTATAAAGCTTTCAAGTTTATAAAATTCTAAAGTATTTAAACCTTTTAACTTTATTCTTTCTAACTTTTAACTAACAGTATATGTTAACATATTGATATCAATATTGTTTGTTTATTTTTCTTACTTGAGTTCTAAAACTTAATAATTAAAGCCCGCAGTACATAAGCCTATGGGTTATTAGTAATACTCGGCTATGACATTACTGCCTTTACACCTATATCCTATCAAGGTCGTGATCTACAACCACCCTTTAAAGAAATCTCATCTTGTGGTGGGTTTCGCGCTTATATGCTTTCAGCGCTTATCCCTTCCCAACGTAGCTACTCTGCAATGCTCCTGGCGGAACAACAGATACACCAGAGGTTAGTTCAATTCGGTCCTCTCGTACTAGAATCAAATCCACGCAAATTTCTAACGCCCGCTACAGATAGAGACCGAACTGTCTCACGACGTTCTGAACCCAGCTCGCGTGCCACTTTAATGGGCGAACAGCCCAACCCTTGGGACCTTCTCCAGCCCCAGGATGTGACGAGCCGACATCGAGGTGCCAAACCCCCCGTCGATGTGAGCTCTTGGGGGAGATCAGCCTGTTATCCCCGGAGTACCTTTTATCCTTTGAGCGATGGCCCTTCCATGCGGAACCACCGGATCACTATGCTCTTGTTTCCAACCTGATCGACTTGTAGGTCTCGCAGTCAAGCACCCTTATGCCATTGCACTCTACGTACGGTTACCAAGCGTACTGAGGGTACCTTTAGAAGCCTCCGTTACTCTTTTGGAGGCGACCACCCCAGTCAAACTACCCACCAAGCACTGTCCCCATCGCTGGGTTAGACTCTAGATAAGCAAAGGGTCGTATTTCAACAATGACTCCAAAACACCTGGCGATGCTCCTTCAAAGTCTCCGACCTATCCTACACATTACTTATCCAAAGCCAATACTAAGCTATAGTAAAGGTTCACGGGGTCTTTTCGTCCCGTAGCGGGTAATCGGCATCTTCACCGATACTACAATTTCACCGAGCTCATGGCTGAGACAGTGTCCAGATCGTTGCACCATTCGTGCAGGTCGGAACTTACCCGACAAGGAATTTCGCTACCTTAGGACCGTTATAGTTACGGCCGCCGTTTACTGGGGCTTCATTTCAGATCTTCGCCGAAGCTAAACCCTCCACTTAACCTTCCAGCACCGGGCAGGTGTCAGGCCCTATACATCAACTTTCGTTTTAGCAGAGCCCTGTGTTTTTGATAAACAGTCGCCTGGACCTTTTCACTGCGGCCCCACATAAAGTGGGGCGACCCTTCTCCCGAAGTTACGGGTCTATTTTGCCTAGTTCCTTAGCCATGAATCACTCGAGCTCCTTAGAATACTCATCCCAACTACCTGTGTCGGTTTACGGTACAGGACGCAGCCCTCGCTTTTCTTGGAACCGCTTACTTCTTTTCGCTTCAACCGAAGTTTAGGCTCAACGTACTATTCCGTCAGTACGTAAAGATCTGGGCAATCCGTCACTTTTAATGGGTGCGTGTACAGGAATATTAACCTGTTGTCCATCGACTACCCCTTTCGGGTTCGCCTTAGGCCCTGACTAACCCACAGCTGATTAGCATCGCTGTGGAAACCTTAGTCTTTCGGAGGGCGGGTTTCTCACCCGCCTTATCGTTACTTATGCCTACATTTTCTTTTCTAGCCGTTCCAGCATCCCTTACAGAACACCTTCAGCACAACTAGAATGCTCCCCTACCACGTATAGTAAACTATACATCCATAGCTTCGGTAATATGTTTATGCCCGATTATTATCCATGCTCGTCCGCTCGACTAGTGAGCTGTTACGCACTCTTTAAATGAATGGCTGCTTCCAAGCCAACATCCTAGCTGTCTGGGCAGACAAACCTCGTTTATTCAACTTAACATATATTTGGGGACCTTAGCTGATGGTCTGGGTTCTTTCCCTCTCGGACATGGACCTTAGCACCCATGCCCTCACTGCTGTAAATCATTATATAGCATTCGGAGTTTGTCAGGAATTGGTAGGCGATGAAGCCCCCGCATCCAATCAGTAGCTCTACCTCTATATAACTAATACAACGCTGCACCTAAATGCATTTCGGGGAGTACGAGCTATTTCCTGGTTTGATTGGCCTTTCACCCCTACCCACAGGTCATCCCAAGACTTTTCAACGTCAACGGGTTCGGTCCTCCACTGTATGTTACTACAGCTTCAACCTGCCCATGGGTAGATCACCAGGTTTCGCGTCTACTCAACCTAACTAAAGCGCCCTATTCAGACTCGCTTTCGCTACGGCTCCGGATCTTAAATCCTTAACCTTGCTAGATAAAGTAACTCGTAGGCTCATTATGCAAAAGGCACGCCGTCACCCAGTTAATGGGCTCCGACCGCTTGTAGGTGTACGGTTTCAGGATCTATTTCACTCCCTTACTTAGGGTTCTTTTCACCTTTCCCTCACGGTACTAGTTCACTATCGGTCTCTCAGGAGTATTTAGCCTTACCGGATGGTCCCGGCAGATTCAGACAGGGTTCCTCGTGCCCCGCCCTACTCAGGAATCTGATACAATCACTTCTCTTACTTATACGGGACTATCACCCTCTTTGGTTAACCTTTCCAGGTTATTCTAATTCGATTGTTTCTTGATATTTCAGTCCTACAACCCCGATCTTGCCGTAACAAAATCGGTTTGGGCTCTTTCGCGTTCGCTCGCCACTACTAACGAAATCATTATTATTTTCTCTTCCTCCGGTTACTTAGATGTTTCAGTTCACCGGGTTTGCCCCTTTCGGTACTATGCCTTCAACATAGTGGGTTGCCCCATTCGGAAATCTACGGATATAACTCTTATGTGCAAATCCCCGTAGCTTATCGCAGCTTATCACGTCCTTCTTCGCCTCTGAGAGCCTAGGCATCCGCCATACACCCTTAATTAGCTTATTGTACTTTTGCGTCTTTAATCATTAATGGTCGAAACCATTCTGTTTTTACAACTTGCGTTGTTATTTTTATTATAATTCTATCATTGCTGATAGATTCTAATGTCTACTCAAGTAATATTATTTTTTAAACAATATTATTATCAATATGTCAATGAACTTTTACAATGAACAATTTTCAATTTACAATGAACAACAAATAATATCGCTTATTGTTAATTGTCAATTGCTAATTGACTTGTGGAGAATATCGGAGTCGAACCGATGACCTCTTGCGTGCAAGGCAAGCGCTCTAGCCAGCTGAGCTAATCCCCCATTACTAGTAGTTAGTAATTAGTTTATTAGTCATTAGTAATTACTAATTCGTAATTCGTAATTATTTCTGCTTCTAGAATTTCCTGTATGATACAATCTATCTTGTTACTTGTTTAGTGTTTTAGTCATTCGTCTTTTCTCAAAAACTTTCAACTTTAAAACCTTTAACTTTGAACTCTTTTGTAGTCTCGGGCAGACTCGAACTGCCGACCTCTACATTATCAGTGTAGCGCTCTAACCAGCTGAGCTACGAGACTCAATATGTGATTGTATATATTTTATAAAAATTAACAGCTAATTAAAAAGTAAAAAGATTCCTCATAACATTCATCTCTTTTCTCTAGAAAGGAGGTGTTCCAGCCGCACCTTCCGGTACGGCTACCTTGTTACGACTTAGCCCTAGTTACCAGTTTTACCCTAGGCGGCTCCTTGCGGTGACCGACTTCAGGCACCCCCAGCTTCCATGGCTTGACGGGCGGTGTGTACAAGGCCCGGGAACGTATTCACCGGATCATGGCTGATATCCGATTACTAGCGATTCCAGCTTCATGGAGTCGAGTTGCAGACTCCAATCCGAACTGTGATAATGTTTAAAGATTTGCATCTAGTCGCCTAGTAGCTGCCCTCTGTCATTACCATTGTAGCACGTGTGTAGCCCAGGACGTAAGGGCCGTGATGATTTGACGTCATCCCCACCTTCCTCACGGTTTGCACCGGCAGTCTCTCTAGAGTCCTCAGCTTAACCTGTTAGCAACTAAAGATAGGGGTTGCGCTCGTTATAGGACTTAACCTGACACCTCACGGCACGAGCTGACGACAACCATGCAGCACCTTGTAAGAAGTCCGAAGAAATATCTATCTCTAAATAATGCATCCTACATTTAAGCCCTGGTAAGGTTCCTCGCGTATCATCGAATTAAACCACATGCTCCACCGCTTGTGCGGGCCCCCGTCAATTCCTTTGAGTTTCAATCTTGCGACCGTACTCCCCAGGTGGGACACTTATCACTTTCGCTTAGTCACTGAACCTAAATCCAACAACTAGTGTCCATCGTTTACGGCGTGGACTACCGGGGTATCTAATCCCGTTCGCTCCCCACGCTTTCGTTCATCAGCGTCAGTACATACGTAGTAGACTGCCTTCGCAATCGGTATTCTATGTAATATCTATGCATTTCACCGCTACACTACATATTCTATCTACTTCCATATGACTCAAGACTGACAGTATCAAAGGCAGTTCAACAGTTAAGCTGCTGGATTTCACCTCTGACTGATCAGCCCGCCTACGAACCCTTTAAACCCAATGATTCCGGATAACGCTTGGACCCTCCGTATTACCGCGGCTGCTGGCACGGAGTTAGCCGGTCCTTATTCGTAGAGTACCGTCAAACAAATACACGTATCTGCAGTTCTTCCTCTATAAAAGAAGTTTACAACCCATAGGGCAGTCATCCTTCACGCGGCATGGCTGGTTCAGAGTTGCCTCCATTGACCAATATTCCTCACTGCTGCCTCCCGTAGGAGTCTGGTCCGTGTCTCAGTACCAGTGTGGGGGATCTCCCTCTCAGGACCCCTACCTATCGATGTCTTGGTAAGCCGTTACCTTACCAACTAACTAATAGGACGCATAGCCATCTTAAACCGATAAATCTTTAATTGTAAAATGATGCCATTCTACAACACTATGGGATATTAGTCCACGTTTCCATGGGGTATCCCCCTGTTTAAGGTAGGTTCTATACGCGTTACGCACCCGTGCGCCGGTCGTCAGCAAATTGCAAGCAATTCCTGTTACCCCTCGACTTGCATGTGTTAAGCCTGCCGCTAGCGTTCATCCTGAGCCAGGATCAAACTCTTCATCGTTAATATTTTAATATTTTGATGATGCTCAAAAAAATCTCATGATATAATCATGTAATTTTACTTTCTAATTTTACGCTGTCAATTTCAATATTCTCAATGAACTTAACCACTATGTGGTTTTTTTTAACACCAACTCTTTTACAAGTTAGTCACTTAGCTGCTTCGCTAAGCGGTTGCAAATATAAGAACTTTATTTCTTCTAAAACAAATAAAATTTAAAATATTTTTTAAATCTTTTTTTACCCTAAAATAGTGACCTAAACCACTCATAAAACCCTTAATGTATCTGAACTTTTTCGCCCCTCTTAGCAGTTACCTGCTCGCTGTTGCGGCTGCAAAGATACGCACCTTTTAACTTTATTTCCTAATCTTTTGTAAACTATTTTTTACATTATTTTAACGCAAACACTTAACAGCCTTATTTATCGATTATTACATCTTAATTTATTTTTAACACAACCTGCTTTTTAATGCATATAACCTCTGAAAACTATGCTAATTCGGTATCTCTATATACATCCATATCAATATCATCATATACATAAACAACAAAGAGATCTACTTTTTGTAGATCTCTTTCTTTATATTATATATTATCCTGATTATAATACCACCTTAATCGTAGAAACACCATCATTAGTATCAATCTTTAATATATAAAGACCGTTACTAAACCTAGATATATTAATTGTTGACTGATTAACCTCCTGAACTAAACTACCAGTAATCGAAAACAGACTCAGTTTATTTATTTTATATACCGATGATAATACAACTAAATTCCCTTCTGTTTTTGTAATAGAAAAGTCTTCTGATATTATATGATCGTTTTTTAAACTTTGATCTTCTTTAAAAGTAACATAGAATCTATTAGAATATTCCCCTAAAGAAAGCTGCTTACTAACTACTCCACCAGTTAACACCTCCTGAGTACCTGCCTCTACATCTGTTAAATATATTGTATTATCAATACCATTATACTCATCTACTCTAAAATAAACTGTTCTGTCTTGATCCAACCCAATAAATATAGGAATCTCTATATTCTCATTAAACTCCTCCACCCCTACAGTCACAAACTTCTCGTCTTTATATTCTACAGATTCATCCTCATAATTATTAACCGTTTGAACTCCAAAATAAGCATCTGAGGGTTTTTGGTCATATATATATGAATCGTATCCCTGATCATTATTGGTTAAATTATTTCCTTTTTTAAAACTCACTCCTAAATTTCTATGAAACATCACATCATCTGACAATTGAAACTCAAAACCAATGTGCACTGTTGGTATTTTAGGAGTTATTGTTTTCGCTTTACTTTGTTTAAAAAACACAGAGCCATCAACACCACTTCCATCTTCACCTAATTCTTTAAAAACTCTTTGATTATTATCAAAAACAATATTTCCTCCGTTATGATCTCCTGCAACTAAAAACCCTTGACCAACAGCTATATATTGATCTGGCGCTGTATAAGTACCTACACCAAGTCCTGCTGTACCCGAAACAGCTACACTTGCAGCAGTACCAATTCCAGTTGACCATGTACTATATCCTAATTCATAATCACTTTGATAATGAGAACTTATAGTAGCTTGTTGCTCTAAAAAATACAAAGTACCTGTTATTGCAGAATCATTATCACTTATAAAAACATCTGCGTCAATAGCACTTGGATATGGATTTGAAATCATAGTATACACATCTCTTTCAATAGGTATCGTATAAGACCCACTATTTGGCCTTCCATTATATATTAAAGGCTGTGAAGATGTTCCAGGATATTTCATTGAAAAACCTAAACCTACATCAAAACTTCCTGTTGATTGCTTAAGTACAAAATCTGCACCTGTTTCCCCATCTTCATATGAATAAATCCAATTTTCAGAAATAGCAGTTTCACTTCCTGATTGGTAACCATCAGAATCATTAGATATAAAAGTTATATCATCTCCTGTAGTAGTAGCAGACAAGGCATTAATTCTACCGTCTTTTAAAACTCCTCCAACAGTATATTCTCCCGAACCTTCGTCTACTGGTGACCCAAAATAAGAAAACACAAATTGATTTTTTGTTGGTGGCGTTATCGTATTATAAAAATTAGTACCTGTATTTAAAGTTTCTCCTGTATGGTGTTGAATTAACTGAGAAGTACCCAATAATTTTAGTTGTCCTGTTCCATTTAACACCACTCCTCCTTCAATATTAATTTCTAACCCTGAATTTACTGTAAGAACGGCTCCACTTTCTACTTCTATTTTAAGTACGTTTATATCTGAAGTCAAAGTAACTTCTTGATTTTCTTTAATTACTAATTTATAACAGGCATCAGAATTGTCCGGAGCTACATCTCCACCAATCGTATTATTCCACGTATCAGACTCTCTTACTATTGCATCTTGATATTGTAATGTAAAAATATCATTATCTGTTATGTCAGAACCAGAAGATAAACTCGCAAAAGCAAAACCATTATCAATAGTTAAATCTATTGTTCTACTTACTGTATTAAAAATAGCATCAGCATCATCTTGATCAACAACTAATTTTAAATCTAAACAGTTATCCACATCTAGCTCTCCAAAGTCTATTTTTGACAAGTCAAAAGAAATATCAAATTGCCCCACATTAACAGAACCTCCACTAGCATCTGATTCACTTACCTTCCAATGAGTATCTAATCTTGAAAAATCAGTATCGCCCGTCTCAACTCTAGAGAAAGTATGCAAACTAGTGTTGTTTACATTTGCTCCCCAAAACAAATACTCATCATTACCCAGTCCTGAAGCATTATTTATACGTACAATACCTGTTCCTTGAGAATCTAAATGTGTATATGTTCCATCGTTACCGATTCCAGCAACATCATAGTCATAACCATCATCATCTCCATCATATATATCATTAGCCGTTAAACTTGTATTGTATTTTGCAGACAGATAGTTTGAAATAATCGTTCTTTCTACATCATTTATACTGTTATTTAAAATAATCATTTCAGCCAAATCAGCATCAATATTTTTTCCACCACCTCTGTTTTCCCCTAGTTTAAAATGGGTAAACACCGAATTCTCTGATCCTGTTAGTGTTTTGCTTAATGTTTGTGTATTATTAGAATACGATGTACTGGTTTCATTAGCTTCTCTAGTGTAAATAATTACATTTGGTGTATCTATACCAATTGTCCCACTTGAAAAATCAGCTTCCTGCACCATTTGATGAGAAGTAGTTTGCCATCTTAAATTTGTTGGGGATGTTCCTGCAAAACCATGCTGGAAAGAATCTGTTGTGCTAGATGAATTTGAACTTGAAAATATAGACTCTTGAGCTATAGCTGTTGTAGATTTTGTAAAATCCCATATATAAATAATGGTATATGATTCATCTGTGATATCAGCAATATCTGCAGTTAATTCATGACTAGCACTTTCTCCATCAAAACGTACAACCGGCAAACCATTTATTACTGATGTTTGATATGACGGCTGATCGGCTGATGTTGCTTGAACAACATTATTATTATTTCCTGATTGATCATTCCATTGACTTACTCCAGTTTCCGTAGATATACTTGTTTCTAAATCTGCTCTTAACCACAAGTACATATCAGAACCATTATTGTTTCCTATACCTCCTGGACCGGAATATCCTCCAATACCATTTCCGGCAATAACCCCAATAGGTTGACCTGAATTTGTTGAACCAAAAGTAAAGACATAGCCATCATTAAAATCTACACCGGTAAAAGTTGCAATTCCGGAAGTAATTGTTCCTGTATAACCTGTAGTTCCTGTTCCAAAGACACCATCATCATCAACCAAAAGTCTTATTCTGGAATCATTTGAGATATCATGCGATAAAGTAGCCATATCTAACAAAACTGATCCTGTACCCAAATCTACAGATACCCCTGAAGCATCATTTTCGGACATATACCAAATTCTGTCTAATTGATTATCTATTGTAGTTGTACTCCCTGAAGCAGGTGAATATGAAACGGTAGATGCTGTAGTAACATCAACACCATTATGCCCCCACATTAAATACTCATCATTATTTAAACTACCTCCTCCAGCTAATGTTACAGCTACAATTCCTGTTCCTTGAGCACTTAAATGCTGATCACCATTATCATCTTGTCCTACACCAGCAACATCAAAATCATAACCCGATGCTCCTCCTTCGTAAACCGTATTAGCGCTTAAAGAAAAATCATACTTAGTAGCTAAATAATTCGCTAAAATAATTCGTTCTACATCGGTTAAAGCATTTTTATATATTACAAACTCCGAAAGATTCATTTGAATTTTAGAACCATTTCCTCTATTTGCTCCAATTTTAAACTCATCAAAATAAGTTGCATTTGTATTTCCTGTAAACTTGCTAACATAATTTGCTTCATTTATATATGACTCTATAAACTCAGCCACTCCTCCTGATGCTCCATCACCAGAACGGCCAAAATACAACATGTGTTTCTGCATTATTGTAGCGTAGGAATTCCCTTCGGTATCTATATCAAAAGTACCTACTCCCCCAACTTGAAAGGAATCGGGTAAACCACTAGTATCTCCATCATTATTAAAAGCAATTTGAAAACTTCCGGATGTACTAGGAGATGCTGTTTCACTAGAGAACAAAGCTCCATAATTTCCAGGAGTAGCATCTGTTTGCTCCCAAGCAGCAATAACTGAATAATTAGCAGTTGAAGTAAGCCCTGCTATTGATACAAAAATATGATCATTAGCTCCATCAAATTGAGCTACAGGAAATCCATTCCACGTATTGGTTACTATAGTTGGCTGATCGGTACCTGCCGCTTGCGAAAGAGAATTGCTATTACCAGAATTATCCGTCCAATTAGCTAAAGCACCTGCAGAAAGCCCATCGGTTTTAACCCATAAATAAATATCAGAGCCATCTGTAGTTCCAATACCTCCAGGTCCTTTGTCTTGAGCTTTAACCGCAACAGACAATACAATTGACAAAACAAGAATAAATAAAGATTTCATATATCGGGGTAGATTTATGTACATATTATGTATTTAAACAACTTTGCTTAAACAAATGACAATTTCGTCATTTTAACCCTAACCTATAATATAGGCTTTTTCTATAACACTACAAAGAATACTCAATAAAGTTTGTCATTTTTGTATAAAGCTGTAATCTGGTATTCCCTCCGTAAATTCCATGATTCTTATTTGGATAAATAGCCCAATCAAATTGTTTATTCTTAATAATTAACCTCTCAATCAACCTCATTGAATTTTGTACATGTACATTATCATCAGCAGTACCGTGTATTAACAAAAATTTTCCTTTTAGTTGGTCTGCAAAATTTATAGGTGAATTTAAATCGTAACCCTCAGGATTTTCTTGTGGAGTCTGCATGTATCGTTCTGTATAAATGGTATCATAATACCTCCAACTTGTTACTGGAGCTACGGCTATTGCCATTTTAAAAACATCGTTCCCTTTTAGAATACAATTACTACTCATAAATCCTCCATAACTCCATCCCCAAATTCCTATTCTATTTTCATCAACATAAGAAAGAGCTCCTAATTGTTTTGCTGCTTGAATTTGATCTTCTACCTCGTACTTCCCTAATTTTTTATAAGTTACTTTTTTAAAATCTGCGCCTTTAAACCCGGTACCTCTACCATCTACACAAACCACAATATACCCTTTAGATGCTAATAATTGATACCAGTAATCATTTGCCCCATTCCATTTGTTCGCTACTTCTTGAGAACCTGGACCACTATACTGATACATTAACACAGGATATTTCTTTTGATCATCAAAATCTACAGGTTTTATCATCCACATATTTAAATCGTTCCCATTAACTCTTATGGTAGAAAACTCTTTATTAGAAAACTCATAATCTTTAAGTTTTTCTAACAATGGTTCGTTATTAACCAATTCTTTAATTTCTACCACTTTATTTGT
Source organism: Wenyingzhuangia fucanilytica (assembly GCF_001697185.1). Lineage (GTDB taxonomy): Bacteria > Bacteroidota > Bacteroidia > Flavobacteriales > Flavobacteriaceae > Wenyingzhuangia > Wenyingzhuangia fucanilytica. The sequence goes on from NZ_CP014224.1 coordinate 2,929,062, forward strand.
TTGATTTAATGTATAACAATAAGGTGTTTGTACACTAGAAAACGTATTAATAAAATAAGTATAACCTGTACTAAATGTAGCTGCATTGGTTCCTACCTTTTTAGTTAGCCTTTTTTTATTTTTTCCTTTAATATTAATTGCATAAACATCTCTATTGATATTTCCATTTTCTGTGGATTGATAATAAATCATTTTATCTTTTGAATTATAACCATAAAAATCAGTAACCTCCCACAAACCTTTGGTGATTTGTTTTTTTAACTCTCCTGATTTTGAATAATAATAAATATGATTGTATCCATCCTTTTCACTTAGCCATAAAAAACTATTGTCTTTTAAAAAAGTAAGATGATTGGCAATACTGATATAAGTATCTTCCTTTTCATTTAAAACAAGATGAATTTGATTTTTTTCAACATCACAGAAATACAAATTCAAATTGTTTTGATGTCTATTAAGCGTTTGCACACTTAATAAATTTTCTTCTTCAGTAAATTTGAATCTAGGGATGTAATATGGACTTTCAGGAAAATTAATTTTTAAAGTTTCTTTTGATAAAACATTACAGTTGTAAAGTGACACTTGTGAATTATTTTCTCCAGCTTTAGGATATTTAAACACTTGTTGTTTTGGATATAAATTTTGAGCATAAATATCCATAGAAAATTCTGGCACCTTGGTTTCATCAAATTTTACATAAGCCAATTGAGTTCCTGTTTTGTTCCATTCAAAAGCACGAACAAATTCAAACTCCTCTTCGTAAACCCAGTCTGTTATTCCATTGATGATTTTATTTTTTTCTCCATCAGAAGTAATTTGTATAATTGAATTATCTACCAAGTTTTTAATATAAATATTATTATTACACACATAAGCAATCTTGTCTCCAATAGGAGAAAAAGTTGGTTCTTGAATTTTTCTATCATCAACAGCAATTAATTCTGATGTAACTATATCATAGACAAAATACTTAGCTAAGGTTGACCTCCTGTAAATAGGCTCTAACTCTGTAGCCAATAAAATTTTCTGTTCATCTTGACTGAATGAATATTTTGAAAATGGAGTAATATTTAGTTCGGATGATCTTACAATAGTTTTCTTTTTTACTTGTGATTCATAATCATATAAATCAATAGAAGTTGAACGAGTAGAGGCATCCCAATTTAAAACGGTATATTCCCTATCATTTTTTAGACTTTGTAACTCACGCATTCCTTTTGTTCGGAATTCTCCGCTCCATATTTCACTTAGCGTGATTTCTTTTTTTTGAGCTAGAGAAAACACAGCGTAAAACAGCGTTATATAAAACAGAAAATATGATTTGTTCATCTTAAAATTTTGATAGGATTAATATTTATATAGTTAACTAAAATAAAAAAAGCTTTTTAGAAATTCTAAAAAGCTTTTTTTATATATCATAGAAGATTTATTATCCTCCAAAGTCATCAAAACGTACATTTTCTTTTGGCACTCCAAAATCATCACACATTTTAACTACTGCTTGGTTCATCATTGGTGGTCCACAGAAGTAAAACTCAATATCTTCTGGTGTCTCATGTGATGATAAATAGTTATCAATTAAAGATTGGTGTACAAATCCAACAAATCCATCACCTTCTTTATCATGAATATCTTTCTTCACTTTCCAGTTATCCTCCTCTAAAGGCTCTGACAATACTAAGTATAATTGGAAATTAGGGAATTTCTTCATTAAGTCTTCAAAGTAGTGAATATAGAACAACTCACGCTTAGAACGACCTCCGTACCAATAAGATACTTTACGTCCCGTTTTCATGGTGTGAAATAATTCATATAAGTGAGATCTCATTGGCGCCATACCAGCTCCACCTCCAATATAAATCATTTCAGCATCAGAATCTTCGTTGATAAAGAATTCTCCATAAGGTCCTGAAATAGTAACTTTATCTCCTGGTTTTTGGTTAAATACATAAGAAGAAGCAATCCCTGGATTTACATCCATCCATCCACCTTTTACTCTATCGAAAGGAGGACAAGCCACACGTACGTTTAACATAATTTCTCTTCCTTCTGCAGGGTAAGAAGCCATAGAGTAAGCACGCTCTACAGTTTCTGGGTTTTTCATTACCAATGGCCATAGACCAAATTTTTCCCACTCTGTTTGGAATTTATCAGGTTCACCTGGGTGATCCGTAGGGTGAGCTGTAATATCCATATCAGAATATTTTACTTCACAAGGTGGAATTTCAATTTGAATATACCCTCCTGCTTTGTAGTCCATATCTTCTGGAATTTCTACAACAAACTCTTTGATAAATGACGCTACGTTATAGTTACGAACTACAGTAGCTTCCCATTTCTTAATTCCAAAAATTTCTTCTGGAATAGAGATTTCCATATCACTTTTAACCTTTACCTGACAACCTAAACGAGCACCTTTAGCTAACTCTTTACGAGTAAAGTGAGGTGTTTCTGTTGGTAAAGCTTCACCTCCTCCAGAATGAACGTGACATTCACACTGTAAACAAGTTCCACCTCCACCACATGCTGATGGTAAAAATATTTTTTCGTTACCTAAAGTTGCTAATAAAGAACTTCCTGTTTCTACTTCAATTGTTTTTTCTCCGTTGATCGTAACTTTTACTTTTCCTGATGGTAATAATTTTGCCTTAGCTCCTAATAAAATACTTACTAAGATTAAAACAATAATCAAGAAAACAACGATACTAATTGCAATTACATTCATAATTATATCTGTTCTTTATTTTTATAATTTGATTCCTGAGAAACTCATAAACCCAATCGCCATTAAACCAGTAATGATGAAAGTAATTCCTAAACCTTTTAACGGTCCTGGAACATGAGAATATGCGATTTTTTCTCTAATAGCTGCAATAGCCACAATAGCTAATAACCATCCTATTCCTGATCCAAATCCATATACAGCAGACTCACCAACATTGGCAAAATCTTTTTGTTGCATAAATAAAGATCCTCCTAAAATAGCACAGTTTACTGCAATTAACGGTAAGAAAATACCTAATGCTCCGTACAATGCTGGTGCAAAACGCTCAACAATCATTTCTACCAATTGTACCATTGATGCAATTACTGCAATAAACATGATAAAACTTAAGAAAGATAAATCGATACTTGCGTATTCCTCACCTAACCATGATAAAGCACCTGGCTTTAATAAATATGAGTCTATTAAAAAGTTTACAGGAACTGTAATAGACAATACAAATACTACTGCCGCTCCTAAACCTACAGCCGTATTTACTGTTTTTGATACTGCTAAGTAAGAACACATTCCTAAGAAATATGCAAATACCATGTTATCAATAAATATACTTTTTACAAAGATGTTAATATATTCCATCGTAACTATAGATTTTAATGTTGTTCAATTAATTTTCTGTTCTTGTAACGTTGTACCCAGATTATGATTCCTACGGTAATTAATGCCATTGGAGACAATAACATAAATCCGTTGTTCTCATATCCTAGAGCATACAATCCTGTAGAATCTGCAATTGTTTTAGCTTTATGTCCTAAAATTTCAATTCCAAATAATTTACCCGATCCTAACAACTCTCTAAAGACAGCTACTAAAACTAAGATTAAGGCATAACCTGCACCGTTTCCTACTCCATCTAAGAAAGATTTCCATGGTCCGTTTGCCAAAGCAAAAGCCTCTAAACGTCCCATTACAATACAGTTTGTAATAATTAACCCTACGAATACTGATAATTCTTTACTTACATCGTATGCATATGCTTTTAACACCTGATCTACTAAAATTACCAAAGAGGCAACAATTAATAATTGAACGATGATACGAATACGTCCTGGGATTAGGTTACGTATTAATGACACGATTACGTTAGACGCAATAACAACAAATAATACTGCTAAAGACATCACTACAGCTGGCTTTAACTGAACTGTAATTGCCAATGCTGAACATATACCTAATACCTGAACTGAAATTGGGTTGTTATCGTTTAATGGATCTGATAACAACGCTTTATTTTGCTTTGAAAATAATGCTTCTTTTACTTCTGCCATGACTAGTTATTTTTAAAGTAAGGTAAATAATGTGACAAACGTTCGTCAATCATATCAGATACTCCATTAGAAGTAATAGTACCTCCAGAAATAGCATCTACACCATGATCGTCTCCTGCTTTTGCTCCACCTTTAACAGCGGTAACAGAAACAAAATTATTTGACTCATCTAAAATCTTTTTTCCTGTAAATTGAGCTTGAAACCAATCCGTAGTAATTTCGGCACCTAAACCAGGAGTTTCTCCTTTATGGTCAAAGTTTGCCCCTACAATAGTATTCTTATCAGAAGCTAAAGCTATGTATCCCCATATTGCATCCCAAAGACCAGCTCCGTATAATGGCACTACATAAAAAGTTTGTCCATCTTTTTCTGCTATATATAAAGGATAGCGTTGTTGATCAACATCTTTTTTAACTTCATTTTTCAACCCAATGTTAAAAGCTTTTGCACTTGCATCAACAGATCCATCACTTTTTAAAGCCAATTGCTCTTTGATGTATTTGTTAAACTCTGCTTCAGCTTCTTCTCTAGAAACATCAGTAATACCGATAGTTCCTAAAATATTTTGCATTTTTTCTGCTTTTACGTTTGTGTCCTGTAAAGGTTTTAAACTAGTGGCAGTAAATGCTAATAATCCTGCAATAATTGTTACAATAATGATTGCGAAGATAAACGTATATGCGTTACTATTCTTATTCATAATTATGCAGCTTTTAAACGTTTTTTACGCTTTTTAATGTTCCCTGCAATCACATAATGATCTACAGTTGGAGCAAAAACGTTCATTAATAAAATGGCCATCATCATTCCTTCTGGATATGCTCCGTTAAATACACGAATCATAATTGCAAAGAAACCGATTAATATTCCGTAGATCCATTTTCCTTTTTCAGTTTGTGCACCAGATACTGGATCTGTTGCCATAAATACTGCTCCAAAAGCAAAACCTCCTACTAATAAATGTTGCCACCAAGGGAATTCCATTAAGGCATTTAATCCTAACGCATTAAATATTAACCCCATTGCAGCACCACCTACAACAACTCCTGTCATAATTTTCCAAGAACCAACTCCTGTAGCGATTAAAATTGCGGCTCCAATTAAAATGGCCAATACTGAAGTTTCTCCTACAGAACCAGGAACATACCCTAAAAACATATCTAAAACAGACCAACCTGCATCAGATCCTGCAGCTAATTTTCCTAAAATAGTTTCACCAGAAACAGCATCAATAGTACTTGCGTCAGCCACCCATACCTTATCTCCAGACATTTGAGGAGCGTATGAGAAAAATGCAAAAGCACGAGCAATTAAAGCAGGGTTAAAAATATTCATTCCTGTACCTCCAAAAGCTTCTTTACCAATAAACACAGCAAAAATTACTGAGATAGCTAACATCCATAAAGGAAAATCAACTGGCATAATTAAAGGAATTAACATTCCAGAAACTAAATACCCTTCATTAACTTCATGCTTATTGTAAACAGCAAAACCAATCTCAATAGCCAATCCTACACCGTAAGAAACTAATAACATTGGTAAAAATTTCCAAGCTCCAAAAATCATACAGTCTATAAAAGCTGTACTCTCTCCTAACTGAGAAAAATGTTGGTATCCTAAATTGTACATCCCAAATAACAATGCTGGTAATAAAGCAAATATTACTGTGATCATTACTCTTTTTAAATCTACACCATCTCTAATATGTGCTCCTTTGTGAGTATTGTGCTTAGGCACAAATAACAAAGTATCTATAGAGTTTATTGCTGGAGCAAATTTTTCGAATTTACCTCCCGGGTTGAAAGGCTTTCTTATTTCGTCAAATTTCTTTCTTAAAAAATCCATTATCCTACTTCTTTAATCATTAAGTCTAATCCTTGTCTGATGATCTCTTGAGCTTCAATTTTTGAAGTGTTGGTATAATCTACCAATGCAAAATCTTCAGGAGCTACCTCGTAAATCCCTAAATTTTCCATTTTCTCAATATCATTTGCAATACAAGCTTTTAATAGTTGTAATGGGAAAATATCTAAAGGCACAACCTTTTCCATTTCACCAGTTACTACCAATGCTCTTTCTTCTCCATTTAAACTAGTGTCTAAAACATATTCTTTGTTTGGATTTAACCATGCAAAAGATGTTTTAGCTGCACTATGGATAGAACCGCTTCCTACAAAAGGCAACCACCCCATAAAGCGGTGCTTGTTTCCTTCTGGGATTACAGTAATCACATTGTCATAAAAACCTAAGTAATCATCTAATTGGATTTGCGTTCCAGTTAAAACGTTTCCAGAAATAATTCTAGAACCTTTAACATCAGCACTTTGCTCAACTAAAGATTTTATACTTTGACCAGCAGCCAAGGCATAATATTGAGGATTTTTAACTTCTGAACCTGCCAAAGCAACCAATTTAGTTGGATTGTAGTTTCCTGTTAAAAACAACTCACCAATAGTAGCTACTCCTTGTGCACTTACTGTCCAAACACGTTCTCCTTGATTAATAGGATTAATTGCAGCTATTTGAGTACCTACATTCCCTGCCGGATGTTTACCAGTTACATTAAAAACCGTTGCATTTTCAACTTTGCTAAAGAAACTAGCCTCATTAGCATCAACCGATAAGTTTACTGCTCCTTCAGTCAATTTAGACAATGCATTGATACCTGCTTGAAAAGCCTCCTCTTTACCTTTTAATGCAAATGCATAGTTTGGTCCTAAAGGATTGGTATCAAATGAAGACACAAAAATAGCTTTTGGAGTATCCGAAGGATTTGCTACAATGTCGTAAGGACGTTGTTTTACATAAGCAAAACTTCCACTCTCCAAAATCTTCTCTAACACTGCTTCTTTCTCTAATTTTAGAGGATCAGCAGCGCCAAAGTCTTTAAATTGGTCTTCTGGTTTTGATTCAATAATAACTGCTAAAACTTTACGTTTAGCACCTCTCTTAATCTCTTTAACCGTTCCACTTACAGGAGATGTAAACTTAATCCTGTCATTTCCTTTAGAAAAGAAAACTACATCACCAACAATAACTTCATCACCTGCTTTAACAGCAAGTTTTGGTATAATACCATGAAAATCTGTAGGTTTAATAGCGTAGAAATCGGAACGAGAAACAGCAGCTGTAGTCATAGCCGCTTGCCCTTTAAGCTTAATGTTTAAGCCTTTTTTTACCCTAATGTCTTGTGACATATTTATAAATTTAATTTATTTTGTACGTATAAAATATGCAACAAATTTAATTAAATTGTGTATTCTTAAAGCTACAAATAGGGCTTTAATTTTATCAGGTTATTTTATTTATAATAATTCTAAGTAATTTTATTTAAAGACAAACGTTTTTACAAAATCAAAAGCTTTAATCAATAACAATTCATTAAATTACAACACTTTAACAAACCAGATCGAAAAACATGCTTTTTAAATATTTAGTTATTTTACTTATTTCTCCCATTGCTCTTTACGCTCAAATATCTGATGCTTTTCATATAAAAACCGTTAGCATTAAAAACAGCAATAGAGATTTTTCTGAAACCATACAGCCCCTGAACAGCTCTTTTAGTTTTAGTTTTGATGATATTAATGGTTATCAAGATGAATATTATTACTTGATTACTCTTTGCGAAATTGATTGGACTCCCTCAAAAATTCCTACTTCATATTACATCGATGGGTTTAATAATATGCAAATTAACAACATGGAAAATTCTTTTGGAACTTTACATAATTACACCCATTACGAATTTTCTATTCCAAATGAAGACACAAAAATCACAAAATCTGGAAACTATCTTTTTCAGATTTTAAATGAAGAAAACGAAGTGGTTTGTGAAAGAAAAATAGTGCTCTATGAAAATAAAATTTCTGTAAGTGTAAACATTTCTGAAAGTAGAGATTTATCCTCTTTTAACGAAAAACAAGCAGTTTCATTAGTTATTCAAAATAATGGACTCCCTATTAATTTTCCAAATTCAGAAATCCAAACTTTTATATTTCAGAATAGCGACCCACAAATACGCTCTCCCTTTTTAAAACCTACTTTTACAGAAAGAAACACCTACACTTACAGGCCTAGTAAAGAAACTGAATTTATTGCAGGAAATGAGTTTCTTAATTTTGACAACAACGAAATTTTAAGAAATACAAGATATATTTCTTCATCATACAGAGAAGATAATTATTTTAACACTATCCTATTTACTCAAAAAAGCAGAGCCAACAGCACTTATACTTACAACCCTGATATTAACGGAAATTTTGTTGTGAGAAACTTTAGATCTAACACTCCAGAAACCGAAGCAGAGTACAGTAATGTTTTATTTACTTTGACTAACTTACAAGAGTATAAAGACAAAGATATATATGTTTATGGAGCTTTTAACAATTATCAAATTAATGATGAAAACAAATTAAATCTAGATGAATCTGGCAAATATTTAACTTGTAGCATATTTTTAAAACAAGGTTTTTACAATTATGATTTTGTAGTTTACGACAATCAAAAAATAGATAAGAAAACCATTAGCGGATCATATTTTGAAACAGAAAACAACTACGAAGCTTTGGTTTATTTTCAACCTACCAACTCTATTTATTACGAAGTAGTAGGTTACGGAATTGGAAACAGTAAACAGCAAATAGAAAATTAGTTGTTTTCTACAAAATTCTTATTTATATTTAAACAAACGATACTAAAATGACTGAGGCAACAACTCAAGGAATAAAAATTTCTGTAAATACTGTTTTTTGTGGTGTGCAGGAGCGCAACCAACAAAAGCACTATTTATATGACTACTATATTAGTATTGAAAATTTATCACCATACACTGTTCAATTATTTTCTAGACATTGGGAAATTTACGACTCTTTAAACCACACCGAAATTGTTGAAGGAGAAGGAGTCATTGGCATACAACCTATTCTGAAATCTGGAGAAAAACACGCATATAAATCTCACTGTATATTGCTTTCTAACTGTGGATCTATGAAAGGTTATTACACCATGTTAAACCTTGACGATAAAAAAACATTTAGAGTTGCCGTTCCATCGTTTCAGCTGCAAACCAAATCTATTATGAACTAATTTTACACAAGATATACTCTTTGGAATTTTGTTCAATATAAACTTCTACACAATTTGTAGGATGTACAAACTCATAAGCTTCATCCATATTAAAACTAAAGTCTTTTATCTTAAAAACACCTTCGAAATCTTTTTCGCCTTTAACTGTATACCTTGCAATTCGATATAAATTTACATCGTCTTTAGAGGTTATTTTAAACCAAGCACCACTACCTATTCCACCCAACCAAGTTGCATTTTCTAAATCAAAAAGCGCTTTATTAGGCAACTCCGTTCCAATTAAATTCAACTCCCTATCAAACTTTTTTAAGAAACAAGCACCATATTCTTTAATTACAGATCTATTGGTATAGTGATCTATTTTTTGATTTTCAATCACATAAATATCATCTTCGGTAGTTCCTTTAATTGCATTCCCTATAGGACTAGGAGTTAATAAATTTGAAGTTTTTAATTTTAACACAATGGATTTATTTCCGCAAGAATTTAAAATAGCATCTGTAACAAACCTTGCACAATTACTTCCGTTTTTAACAAAAGCACCATAAGGAATTTCCTTTTTGCTAATTAAATCATTTACAAAATCTAAAGCTTTTTTGTAATCAATTTCTGAGTTCACACTAGCGACTAGCCTTCCATCACCATGCGTTTTTTCAGGATGCGCATCTAACCAAAGTAAAATTTCATTTAAATTCACTAAAACATCATCTTTGAATTCAGCTACAAAAGGAACAACCAACTCAGGATCTGTTTCTTTACATCTTACACGGCCATTACCGTATGAAGTTATGTACCTACCAAAATCAAAATAATTTATTTCTGATGTTTTTTTATCAATTAACAACATTGCGGCATGACCGGCTTGAATAGCATTTTCGCTACCAATTCCCAACTTAGGCCAAACCTTACTTGAAAACTCCGAATGTGCCGGACGAACCACTGTATCTGGATAAGACAACACTACTATAACACCATCATACATCATAAAACTATACTTTTACAGCGCTAAACAAATCATCATATTGCAAAACTTCTTGATTGACATAATCGTGATATTCCATTAACAAAGCTTCCTTGTTTTTAATCACCATTGTTGTACTAACTGTTTCAACCACATCTCTTTTCATTTTAGGAGAAATTTCTTGATTTCCTAAATTTTCATCTTGATGAAATTCCAAAACTTTTTGCTTAATATCTGCTGATAGAGCAAGTAAATTCTTTTTAAACCACTCTTCTCGTTGAATTTTAACCTCAGCTGTATACAATGTAGAAGACGACCAAATATATGGCTGCTCAACCGAAAGTTCTGTTAACTTTTTTTCTTTTCTACACCAAACCAACTCATAAATATTAGAAGTATTATTCCAATCTACCACTATTAACGTAAAAGGAGCAACCCCATTTAAATCGATAGTATTTAAAGTATTCAATAAATTTTTAGAGGTTAAAATAGATTTTACTACTACCCCTCTACTTTTTGGAAATTTTATAGTTGGATCGTGATAAACAAAACCTCCATTTAGCAAACAAACCAAACGTTTGTGTTCAGCAACACCAATCCAAGTTCCTCCAGCTACTTCATCTTTAGGATAAAACAAGCTCGCCCCATCCTCAACATAACTAGATGGAGCAATGGTTTTTCTAGATTTTTGTTCATCTCTATTTGATGTAAAAACAAATCCTTTTTTACTAGGAACATAAGTTACTGTACACATAAACCTCCTTTTATTTTCGTTTTTGTCTATAAATCTATTAAAAATTACACTTCTTACACATTAAGTCTTTATACTTTGGTAAGATTATTAAATTTGCAAACTCAATTCAAACCTATGCAACGCATACAAAAGCTTTTTACGGTTGATAACACTCCACAAATAAAAGAACAACTTTTAGTTTGGGGAGCACAACACAACACAGTTGCTTGGTTGGATTCTAACAACAACACCAAAACCAATATTGAAGGTTTTTTAGCTATTGATCAAATTAGTTTTATAACTTCTGATTATCATAACGCATTTGAACAATTAAAATTTTATGTAGATAACATTCAAGATTATGCTTTTGGATATTTAGGTTATGATTTAAAAAATGATGTAGAAAAATTAAGTTCTCATAATATTGATGAAACTAATTTTCCTGATTTATATTTTTTTCAGCCCAAAAAACTGATTGAAGTCCAAAAAGACGGAATTCTTTTTAGATACCCTAAAGATTTAGCCGAAGATATTGATAAAGATTGGAAGGCCATTCTAGCATCTAAAAAAGAAATATCAGCAAAAAAGCCTCTTGATATTCATCATAGAATTGATAAAGAAACCTATATTAAACAAGTTGAAAAAGCACTTAAAGAAATTCACAAAGGAGAAGTTTATGAATTAAACTTTTGTCAGGAATTTTATGCAAAAAACGCAAGTATTCATCCTGTTAATACCTATTTAGATTTAAACACTATTTCTCAGGCTCCCTTTGCTACTTTTTTAAAGATTAAAGATTTGTTTCTTTTATCTGCATCTCCCGAAAGATTTTTACAAAAAAAAGGAGACACTTTGGTTTCTGAACCTATTAAGGGAACCGCAAGGAGGAGAACTTTACCCGAAAAAGATATTTCGCAAATTGAACTGTTAAAAAACAACACCAAGGAGATTGCAGAAAATATTATGATTGTAGATTTGGTTAGAAATGACTTATCTCATATTGCTCAAAAAGGAACTGTTAGTGTTAATGAACTTTGCAAGATTTATACTTTTAAGCAAGTGCACCAAATGATTTCTTCTATTACCTGTAAAATAAAGCCCAACATCCACATGGTTGATGCCATTAAAGCGTGTTATCCTATGGGTAGTATGACTGGAGCTCCAAAAATTGCTGCCATGAAATTTATTGAAGATTTAGAAGCTAGCAAAAGAGGAATTTATTCTGGAGCTGTAGGATATTTTACTCCAGAACAAGATTTTGATTTTAATGTGGTGATCAGAAGTATTGTGTACAACCAATCTAAAAACTATGTGTCTTTTTCTGTAGGAAGTGCTATTACCGCAAAAGCAAATCCGGAACAAGAATACGAGGAATGTTTGTTAAAAGCCAAAGCGATGCGAGAAGTTTTAAGCAACTAACTCTCTATTTAACCATTGTATTTATAATGATCTAAACATACTTTTAAGGTAGCCAAAGCAGAACCAATCATTATAAAACAAACCATTAAATGTTCTTTTTGAAAAAAACTTTCTGCCAAAAAATTGGTCGCACTTAGCAGCAATAATACATTTAAAACAAACCAAACTAGTATTAATAAAATAATAGGATTTCTTGATGTGTTATTTGTTGAATACGTATTTTTCATAGCTAATTGTTTTTCAATAAAACTTTATTCTTTTTCATGTTAATAAGCATCTCTCACTCTATAAAAGACGCGAGTATAAAAATAAAGCTAACTCTAAAGGATTTCAACTGTGTTAAATCGCAAAAACAAACACTTTATCTTTTTTTAACTTTATTACTTTTAACTTATTTGTATTTTTATCCAAAAACAATACTGTGCTACAAAAACTAGAAACTCATCTTGAGAAAAACTTTCCTTTTTTAAAAGGTAAAAAACTATTAATTACTGTTTCTGGCGGAATTGACAGCGTGGTTTTAGCCCATGTTTTTCATCAATTAAAATATCAAATTGGTATTGCTCACTGCAACTTTCAACTTAGAGGAATAGAAAGTGATTTAGACGAAAGATTTGTAGAAAAAATAGCCAAAGAATTCAACTGTCAATTTCATAGCATTCAATTTTTAACCAAAGAATATTGCAAAAAAAACAAAGTAAACATTCAAATTGGAGCCAGAGAATTACGTTATGATTGGTTTCAGAAATTATACACAGAATATGAGTATGATTATATTTTAACCGCACATCATTTAAACGATGTGATGGAAACATTTTTCATCAACTTATCAAGAGGTACAGGATTAGATGGATTGGCTAGTATTCCTCCTATTAATCAAAACATTATTAGGCCGTTTTTAATTGTTTCTAGAAACGATATTGAAACTTATGCAAACAATCTTAATATCAAATGGCGAGAGGACCAAAGCAATGCCGAAACAAAATACATTAGGAACAAAATAAGGCATCATATTACCCCTGAATTATATAAACTTCATCCAAATTTTGAAGAAAACTTTTTAAATACAGTTTTAAAAATTCACGATAGTAAAATCTTCATCAAACAAAAAATTGCAGCCTTGCAAAAAGAAATTTTTACTACTAAAGAAAATGATTTTATTATTGATAAAAACATCATTAAAAATCTTTCTGATTTTGAAATTTACGAACTTTTTAAACCGTTTGATTTTACTGCTACGCAAGAAATTAAAAAACTTATTGCAACACAAACAGGTAAGCAAATTTACTCTAGCACTCACACACTTTTAAACAATAGAGACAGTTTAATTTTATCTATAAACACTCAGGATTTAAACGAAGATGTTTATATGATAGAACATATGCAAGACATACATCACCTACCCATTTCTTTAAATTTTTCTTTTGCAAACAAGGAAATTTCTAAAGACTGTATAGCCTTAAATTTAGAGCAAACATCTTTTCCTTTAATGATTAGAAAATGGAAAGATGGTGACTATTTTCATCCTACAGGAATGAGAGGAAAGAAAAAAATTAGTAAATATTTTAAAGATGAAAAATTCTCTTTAAGAGATAAAGAAAATACTTGGTTGTTATGCAATCATCAACAACAAATTATTTGGATTATTGGTCATAGAGCAGATAGGATATTAACCTGCAAACCCGAAAAAGAAAATTTAGTCTACATTTCTGTTTAACATCAAAAAAACAAGTGTTAATCTTATAACTTTTTGCCTAAAAAGTGTATTTTTTTGGCTATTTTTTTTCACAATACTTAGCCATGTTGTATCTTGCCTCAAACAAATTTAATTTAACATGTCTAAACAAACCAAATTATCAAGATTCAACGATAGCGTTCTTGCTAAGTATCAGGTTTACAATAGTGTTTTTGCTACTTTACCCTTTGACAGTGTAGAAAAAACAGGAACATTGTTACCTTTATTTAACGAGAGCTGTATAGAAGGTTTTAAAAACGGAAAAACTCCCACAGAAATTGTAGATGAGTTCTTTACTAAATACAAATCTGATTCCACAGAAGAAGACAAAATTAGTTTCCTTTTCAAGTTTATTCAATACATAGAACGTCAAGTTGTATTGTTTGATGCTATAGAAGATGCTGCTTTCCCTATTGTAAACAATATGGCTGGAGTAGGAACTTTAAGAAATATTAAAGAAGAAGCAAGTTCTAAACGAGTTAGAAACGAACTTAAACATTATTTAGAGGAATTTAAAACTAGATTAGTTTTAACAGCTCACCCAACACAATTTTACCCAGGTACTGTTTTAACAATTTTAACAGACTTACAAGAAGCTATTAAAAATGATGACTTAAGCTTAATTAAGAAATTATTAGCTCAATTAGGTAGAACTACATTTTTTGCAGAGAAAAAACCAACTCCATATGATGAAGCTATTAGCTTAATATGGTACTTAGAAAATGTATTTTACCACTCTATTAGTAAAATCTACGATTATATTCACTACCATTTATTTGATGGTGAAGACATCAAAAACGAAATTATTACTCTAGGATTCTGGCCTTGTGGAGATAGAGATGGGAACCCATTTGTAACTACAGAAACAACTTTAAGAGTTGCTAGAAAACTAAGACAAACTATTTTAAAGAACTACTTTAGAGATGTTCGTCAATTAAAGCGTAGACTTACTTTCCCAGGAGTTTACGAAATTATGAACGAAATTGAATCTGCTTTATACGATAGCTGTATTACAGAAAATTCTCCTGTTAGAATTTCAGTAAAATCGTTATTAAGCAAGATGAATGCGATTAAGAAAACTTTAAAAGAAGAGCACAGTAATTTATTTGTAGAAGAAGTAGATAGCTTTATCAACAAAGTAAAAATCTTTGGATTCCACTTTGCTACAATGGACATTCGTCAAGACAGCCGTGTACACCACGATGTATTTACTGGAATTGTTAAAGAGTTACAAGAAAAAGGAGATAACACTTTCCCTAAAAACTACTTAGAATTAAGTCCAGATGAACAAATTCAAGTATTAGCTAAGGTAAAAGGAGATATCGATCCAGAACAATTCTCTGAAGAAATGGTAGTTAGAACTTTAGGTTCTATGAGAGCAATCTCAACCATACAAGAAGACAATGGAGAAAGAGGTGCTAATAGATATATTATTAGTAACAACCAAACTGCCTTAAACGTAATGGAAACATTCGCTATGCTAAATCTTTCTGGATTTGAAGAAGGTTTAAAAGTTGATGTTGCTCCGTTATTTGAAACAGTAGATGACTTAGAAATTGCTCCTCAGGTAATGAGACAATTATATTCTATTCCAGAATACCGTGAGCATGTTGCAGCTAGAGGAAACAAACAAAACATTATGTTAGGATTCTCTGATGGTACTAAAGACGGTGGGTATTTAATGGCTAACTGGGGAATCTACAAAGCAAAAGAAGAGTTATCTAAAGTATCTCGTGAATTCGGAATTAAAGTAATATTCTTTGACGGACGTGGTGGACCACCTGCTCGTGGAGGAGGAAAAACTTCTAAATTCTACGCTTCTTTAGGAGAAAATATTGAAAATAAAGAGATTCAGTTAACCATTCAAGGGCAAACTATTAGTTCTAACTTTGGTAACTTAGATTCTTCTCAATACAACATAGAACAATTATTAGGAGCTGGTATTACCAACAAAATATTTAACGATCCAATGAACGCATCTTTATCAGATGAGCAAAAAGGATTGATGGAAGATTTAGCAGAATTAAGCTTTAAAGCATATTCAGACTTTAAGAACCATGAAATGTTTATTCCTTACTTAGAAAGAATGAGTACTTTAAAGTACTACGGTAAAGCAAACATTGGATCTCGTCCATCTAAGCGTGCTAAATCAGATTCTTTAAACT
Organism: Wenyingzhuangia fucanilytica; assembly: GCF_001697185.1. Lineage (GTDB taxonomy): Bacteria > Bacteroidota > Bacteroidia > Flavobacteriales > Flavobacteriaceae > Wenyingzhuangia > Wenyingzhuangia fucanilytica. Next base: position 2,945,214 of record NZ_CP014224.1, read on the forward strand.
TTGGTGATTTAAGAGCTATTCCTTTTGTTGGGTCTTGGTCACAATTAAAGCAAAATGTACCAGGATTCTTTGGTGTAGGAACTGCATTTAAAAAGTATAAAGATGCTGGTGAGTTTGATAAAGTTCAAGACTTATACAACAACTCTAACTTCTTTAAAACATTGTTAGAAAACAGTGTAATGTCTATGGAAAAATCAAACTTTGCTTTGACTAACTACATGGCGAAAGATGAAGAATTTGGTGCATTCTGGAACATTATTCACGATGAGTATTTATTAACTAAAGAATTGTTGTTAGAATTAGCAGGTCACAAAGAATTGATGCAAAACTTCCCTGACGGAAAAGCATCTATTGCTGTACGTGATTCTATTGTATTACCTCTTTTAACTATACAACAATATGCTTTAAGAGAAGTACAATTAATGAACAAGCCTGGTGCTACACCTGATCAAAAACGATTAGAGACTTTTGAAAAAATTGTCACTAGATCTTTATTTGGTAACACCAACGCAAGTAGAAACTCTGCTTAATACTTTAAGCATTACAATAAAAAAAGCCCTCAAACATTTAAATTTGAGGGCTTTTTATTTATCCTAACTTCACCTTATTCTCTCAACCTAAATATATACTTAGGATCTAAGCCTACAAGTTCTAAAGCCATGGAAAATGCATTAAAGTAATTAGGCTCATACTCTTTAGTAGGATTCCTCATACCATGCTTTACATAATAATTATTGTTTTCTAATTGTATGGAAGTCACATTTCCATCAAAAGAAAAAAATTTAGAAGTACGTTCTCTAACAACACCCCACTTGGATTCAAAGTTATAACACAACAAACTTTATAAATTTGAATTAGCAACACTAAAAAACAAAGTAAAAATATTCCAATAAAAAAAGGAACAAGTAAAGCACTTGTTCCTTTTTTTATTGGAATTATATCTTAACGAATTATATCATCATTTTACAATGATACTTGATGATAATATGTTTTTGACTTTACCTCATTTTTAACTTCTAAAAAGTAATTTACATGCTCTTTACTTCTAGGAATAATTAAACCTCTATACTTTTTACTGTAATTAGCTTTAACTTCTTCACCATTAAAGTCAAACAACTTTAAACTTGTATGCTTTCCTTCATAACGAACCAATACTTCTTTAGGAGCCTTTCTAATAACTATTTTATCCCTAGACGCCTTACTTAAAGCCATTAGCTTCTCGGCATGAGCTTGAGCCTTAGTTTTTGAATTCTCTTCGGCCAATTTATACCCTTCTGTCTTATTATAGTTTTGTAAATCTTCATAATTAATTAAACCTACAGAAGAGTTATAATTTAATGCTGGGCTTTGCTTAGTTAATGGTTCTGTAACTTCAACTATAGGATCTACTCCTCTTTGCTCACTATTTAAAATAGTTAATGATTCATAACTATACAAACCAATTGGGTATGCATAATTTTGTCCGTAGCTTACTCCTACCAACAATAAAACTGCGATTAAAATAATTTTCTTCATAATATATAGTTTTGCTACAGTAAAAATACACAACAAGCCCTAGGGCAAGTTTAATATAACATCAACAACACTCCTATTTATTTAAAAATTGCATTTTCGTGAACTTCACAAAATAAACTATAGAAATAAATTTTAACAAATGGTCTGTTTTTAAATCCTTAAATAGTTCGTAATTATAACCACTCTTTTTTATCAACTTAAAAACCTGCTAAAACACAAGTACGCCAAAACACCGGCTTCAATGTTAAATTAATGTTAACAAACAAAAAAACCGATGCAAATTGCATCGGTTTCTATTCTAAAAAATTAAAATCACTTATTAATAAGCTCTTTTATTGTTTCCTTCGTAAAAATTAATAAAAGCTTCATTTACTACACGTTTTCCTCCATCTGTAGGATAATCTCCAGTAAAGTACCAATCTCCTGTGTGGTTTGGACAAGCAGCATGTAACCCTTCTATTGTTTGGAAAATAATTTCAACCTCAGCATTAATTTCTGATGTTTTTAACATCTCTGAAATTTTAGCAGAAATTTGCTCTGGTGTAAAAGGCTTATAAACCTCTTTTACAAAGTTTTTAATTCCAGCATCGTCTTTACTACGTTGTTTAAGACATTTGTTATAAACATCTGTTACAATTTGATATTGACCTGTTTCTTTTAACAATTCTATAGCAGCTCTAAAGGCAATAAAATCACCCAATTTAGCCATATCAATACCATAACAATCTGGGTAACGAATTTGTGGTGCAGAAGAAACTACTACAATTTTTTTAGGCTGTGTTCTATCTAATATTTTGATGATACTCTTTTTTAAAGTAGTTCCACGAACAATACTATCATCAATAATTACAATATTATCATCTTTTTTAACCACTCCGTAAGTCACATCATAAACGTGAGCTACCAAGTCATCACGACTATCATCAGAAGTAATAAACGTTCTTAACTTAGCATCTTTAATCGCTAATTTTTCAAAACGAGGTCTAATAGCTAAAATATCACTTACTTCTTGAGCACTAAGGTTTTTACCTCCTGTTAATATTTTTTCTGTTTTTTGAGTATTAAGGAAATCCTCAGCTGCTTCGCACATTCCGTAATAAGAAGTTTCTGCAGTGTTAGGAATATAAGAGAATACTGTATTTTCTATATCTCCGTTAATACTTTCTATGATTTGAGGAAACACACGTACCCCTAAATCTTTTCTCTCTTGATAAATATCTGCATCTCCTCCTCTAGAAAAATAAATACGCTCAAAAGAACATGCTTTTTTCTCTAATGGCTCTAAAATTTTCTCTACAGACACCTTACCATTCTTTTTAGCAATAATAGCGTGACCAGGCTCTAACTCTTTAACTTTTTCCATTTTTAGGTTAAAAGCTGTTTGAATTACAGGTCTTTCTGATGCTACTACTAAAACCTCATCATCTTTATAATAAAAAGTAGGACGGATTCCCGCAGGATCTCTCATTACAAAAGCATCTCCATGACCTAACAACCCCGCCATAGCATAACCTCCATCAAAACTACGAGTAGCTCTTTTTAAAATTCTAACAATATCTACCTTCTCTGCAATTACAGGAGAAGCTTCTTTTTTAGTATAGTCTTCTTTAATTTCTTGGTAAATAGATTCCACCTGATCATCTAAAAAGTGACCAATTTTTTCCATTACCGTAACAGTATCTGTACTTTCTTTTGGGTGCTGCCCTAACTCAATCAACTCATCTAACAATTGTTTAGAGTTTGTCATGTTAAAGTTACCAGCAACAATTAAGTTCTTATGTCTCCAGTTACTTTGACGTAAAAACGGATGAACATTTTCTATAGAGTTTCCTCCAAAAGTTCCGTATCTGGCATGACCTAAAAACAAATTACCAATAAAAGGCGTATTTTCTTCTAACCAAGCTACATCATCCTTTTTATCAGGATTTGCATCTACAGTTTCACTAATACGTTGGTTTATTTTTTTAAAAATATGCTGAATAGGCTGCTGCTTGTTAGAACGTATTCTGCTAATGTATCTGCTACCAGGATTTACATTAAATTTAATACTTGCAAAACCAGCACCATCTTGACCACGATTGTGTTGTTTTTCCATTAGCAAGTACATCTTATTTACTCCGTAAAAAGCTGTACCATATTTTTCCTTATAATACTCTAAAGGTTTTAGCAACCTCACCATTGCAATACCACACATATTGTATCTTTTATTGATTAAGTTTTACGTAAGTCGCAAAACCATTATTTTTTTGCAAAATTACAAAGAAAATTTCGTTAACTCCTTAAATTTCGACAAACGCTCATCAACCTCAGCGTAAGTAACACCTGCAATGCGTTCTACCCCAAATTTTTCTACGGTAAAAGAGGCTAAATTAGATCCCCAAATCACTGCATTTTTAATATTATCGAACGACAACTCTCCTTCTTGTGCTAAATATCCTGTAAATCCACCTGCAAAAGTATCTCCAGCTCCGGTAGGATCAAAAACATCTGCTAATGGTAATGCTGGAGCAAAAAACATTTTGTCTTTATGAAACAATAAGGCTCCGTGTTCTCCCTTTTTAATAATCACATATTCAGGTCCCATTTCATGAATAATTGCTGCTGCTTTTACTAAAGAATATTCTCCACTTAACTGCTGTGCTTCTTCATCATTTATGGTAATTACATCTACTTTTTTTAGCAAAGTCTTTAAATCATCTAAAGCAATATCCATCCAAAAATTCATAGTATCAAGCACTACCATTTTTGGCTTTTTATTCATTTGTTCTAAAGCTGCATTTTGAACTAAAGGATGTAAATTTCCTAACATAACAATTTCTGCATCTTTATATTTTTCTGGAACTACAGGATTAAAATGCTCTAATACATTTAATTCAGTAATTAAAGTATCTCTCTTGTTCATGTTATCATGATACTTTCCTCCCCAAAAAAAAGTTTTCCCGTCTTTTACAACTTCAATTCCTTCTGTATTGATGTTTTTACTGTGTAATAAATCAAAATACTCTTGTGGAAAATCGTTACCAACAATAGACACCAAACCAGTGTCTACATTTTTAAAATTACTAGCAGATAACCCAATATAAGTTCCTGCTCCTCCTAAAATTTTATCTGTTTTTCCAAAAGGCGTTTCAATAGCATCAAAAGCTACTGTTCCTATAACCAATAATTTACTCATTTGTTTTTATTTCAATAATTACACAAGCTAGAATCAATCTTGTTTGCTGTTGTATGCTAGCTTTATACTCAGTATCTTTGTGGCTGCAAAAATAAGTTTAAAATATGACTATCAAAGAAATACAAGAGGAAATTGTAGACGAGTTTACAATGTTTGATGATTGGATGCAACGCTATGAGTATATGATAGAGCTTGGTAAATCTGTACCAGTAATTGATGAGCAATACAAAACAGATAACAATCTTATCAAAGGATGTCAATCTAAAGTTTGGTTACACTCAGAATTAAACGGAGATAAAATTCAGTTTACCGCTGATAGTGATGCTATTATCACCAAAGGAATTGTAGCTGTATTGTTACGCGTTTTTAACGACCAATCTCCTAAAGATATATTGGAGGCTGAAATGGATTTTATTGATGAAATTGGTTTAAAAGAACATTTATCGCCTACAAGAGCCAATGGCTTAGTATCAATGATCAAACAAATAAAATTATACGCATTAGGAATGCAAAGTAAATTAAATGCCTAACTGCTAAAAACAAAAGAAATGAATCACGAAGAAACTGTAGAAATAGGAGATAAAATTGTAAATGTGTTAAAAACAATTTACGATCCAGAAATCCCTGTAGACATATACGAATTAGGATTAATTTATGATGTCTTAGTTAACGATAAAGGTCAAGCTAAAATATTAATGACCTTAACATCGCCAAACTGTCCTGTAGCCGAAACCATGCCTAAGGAGGTAGAAGAAAAAGTTTGTGCCTTAGAAGAGCTTGAAAGTGTTGAAGTTGAATTGACTTTTGACCCAACATGGACACAAGACATGATGAGCGAAGAAGCTAAATTAGAATTAGGATTTCTATAATTAGTACTAAGTCATCAGTACAAAGTACATAGATAATATTTGGTTTTTGGTCATTATAAAACTATTCACCAACAACTGTGTGCTAAATACTAATTAATTATGGATGAAATTGTAAACAGAGTAGCCAATAGCCCTTTAAAAAATATTGATCTAGAAGATTTTTATCTTCCTGGAGAACGTGTTTTGTTTGATATTAAAGATTGGCTTTACGAAGGAATTATTTTAAGGGAAAAAGACTTTAGAAATAAAGTAGCCGATTTTGATTGGTCTACACTACAGGATAAATATGTGGCTTTTACTTGTAGTGCAGATGCCATTATCCCATCGTGGGCATATTTATTATTAGCAAGTCATGCATCTACATTTGTTAAAAAATGTGTGGTTGGTGACTTAAATACTTTAGAAACAGTTTTGTATACTGAAATAATTTTTAAATTTGACATAAGTCAATTTGAAGACAAACCTGTTATTATTAAAGGCTGTGCTAATAAACCAATACCAGAATCTGCATATACTTTATTAATCAGCAAGCTGCTTCCTGTTGCTAAAAACATCATGTACGGTGAGGCTTGCTCTACTGTACCTTTATATAAAAAAACTAATAAACATTAAAAAACTACTATGAAAAAAATTTCAGCATTAGCTCTATTATTGTGCGCAACGATCACTTTTGCTCAAGAAAAAGAAAGTAACTGGAAAAAAGGAGGTGTATTTACCCTATTATTCAATCAATCTGCTTACAATAAAGATTGGCAAGGAGGTGGAGTAAATAACATTGCTACCAATGCAAACATCAACTATGGTTTTAACTATAAAAAAGGGAAGGATGTATGGGATAACAAAATTATCCTAGCTTATGGTTTAACCAAAACTGCAGGAAATACTTTTTATCAAAAAACTGATGACCGTATTGAACTTTCATCTTTATATGGTAAAAAAGCTACTGAATTTTGGTACTACTCTGCTTATTTAAACTTTAAAACTCAATTTGCAGATGGTTACAAAACAGCAGCTCAAATTGACAAAATATCTACATTCTTTTCTCCAGCCTATTTACAAGCAGGTCCTGGTGCATTGTGGAAAAAATCTGACAACCTAAAAGTAAACATTACTCCTGCATCTGCTAGAGCTATTTTTGTAAACAGTGAATTTACAACCTTAGGAAGTGCTTTTGGTGTTGAGCAAGGTGAAACTTACCGTTTTGAATTAGGGGCAAACATTGCTGCATACTACAAGTTTAATGCTTTTGAAAACGTAAGTTTTGAAAACATCTTAAACATGTATGCTAACTATTTAGAAGATGTAGGAAATATTGATATTGACTACACTTTAAACGTAGCTATGAAAGTAAATGATTACTTATCAGCAAACATTGCTTTACAAGCTATTTACGATGACAATGCAGTACGTGCTGTACAAGTAAGAGAAGTATTTGGATTAGGATTTAACTATAAATTTTAACAAAATACTTTTATAAAATCTAAAACCTCTAGAAATTCTAGAGGTTTTTTTATACATCTTATTTACTCCTAAAATTTTATCAGCTGTTAAGAATTGAGTAATTTAACACGAGTAATTCAATTTATAGTACTCATATTATGAAAAACTTATTTTTACTTATTTTTTCGATAACACTTCTTGCTTCTTGTAAAGAAAAACAAGAAATCAGCTCTATAAATCCTATAAACTGGGAAAAAAGAATTACTAAGCTTACAGACAGTACTCTAACCTTAGGAACTACACATTTATCTGTATACTCACAAGTATATAGTTATACAGAACACAAAAAACACGGACTTACCGTTACTGTAAGTTTGAGAAACACGGATAGAAAAGACACCATTTACTTAAAAAAAGCAGACTATTACGATACTCATGGAGAATTGATAAGATCTTATTTTAAACACCCTATTTATTTAACCCCAATGGAAACTGTTGAAATTGTTATTGACGAAACAGACCAAGAAGGTGGAACAGGTGGTAATTTTATGTTTGATTGGGCTATTAAACCAAACAGTAACAAACCTTTATTTGAAGCTGTGATGATTTCAACTTCTGGACAACAAGGACTATCTTTTAGTACAACAGGCGTTGAAGTACATTAAATATACAGAACCTAATTTTTAACTATAAAAAAACCCGAGTGTTACACTCGGGTTTTTTATTAAATTTTATTTCCATCTTGATCGTACTCTGAGTACAGATAGTTGTTATAAGGAAAACGCTTGGTATGTATTTCACGAACCATATCAAAAACTTTTTCTTTAAAATCTTCCATATTGTCTTTATTCAATGCAGATATAAACACACATTCATCATCAATTTTAGACATCCACGAGTTTTTTAACTCATCAAGAGTAAAGTGCTTTTCAGTTTTTTCTGTCACCAAATCATCATCATCAATAGTATCGTGTTTGTAACTATCAATTTTATTAAAAACCATCAAAGTTGGTTTATTAGCACTTTCTATTTCTTCTAAAATAACATTTACAGAATTGATGTGATCTTCAAAAGTAGGATGAGAAATATCAACCACATGTAGTAATAAATCTGCTTCACGAACTTCATCTAAGGTCGATTTAAATGATTCTACTAACTGCGTAGGTAACTTTCTGATAAATCCAACCGTATCTGTCATTAAAAAAGGAATATTTTTAATCACCACTTTACGCACTGTGGTATCTAAAGTTGCAAACAATTTATCTTCGGCAAATACTTCACTTTTACTAATCACGTTCATCAAAGTAGATTTCCCTACGTTGGTATATCCTACCAAAGCCACACGAACCATTTTACCACGATTCTTTCGTTGCACAGCCATCTGCTTATCAATAGTCTCCAATTTCTTTTTTAACAAAGCAATCTGATCCCTTACAATACGTCTATCCGTTTCAATTTCTGTTTCTCCAGGACCACGCATTCCAATCCCCCCTTTTTGTTTATCTAAGTGAGACCAAAGTTTTGTTAATCTTGGTAACATGTATTGACATTGTGCCAAGGCTACTTGAGTTCTTGCATAACTAGTTTCTGCACGTTGCGCAAAAATATCTAAGATTAGAGTAGTCCTATCTAATATTTTGGTATCTAATATCTTTTCTATATTTCGCAATTGTGCGGGAGACAACTCGTCATCAAAAATAACGGTTCCTATATCATGTGAATCAATATATGCTTTTACATCCTCTAATTTTCCAGTACCTATAAAGGTTTTAGGGTGAGGTTTTTCTAACTTTTGGACAAATCTTTTTACGGCATTCCCACCAGCTGTGGTTACCAAAAATTCTAATTCATCTAAGTATTCCGTAGACTTAGCCTCATCTTGATGCTGTGTGATCACACCCACCAACACTGTTTTTTCTGAGGTTACTTTCTTTTCTTCTATCATGCTACAAATGTACATAATTCCCACAGTTTCAACACAAATAGATTTTGCACAAAACTGTAGTTTTTTATAGCGATATTAAGCAAGCTTTCTTTGACATTTTTATTGAATAAAGATATCTTTACCACTCCAAAAAATACTCCAAGTGACTAAAGAAAATTTATTTTCAATTGCTTTTTATAATACCGAAAACTTATTTGATTATAAGGATGACGAACATACTCTAGATTCAGATTACACCCCTAGCGGACGAAAAAAATGGGGACATTATAGATATCAGCACAAAGTAAATAAAATAGCTAAAGTGATTTCTAAAATAGGAACTACAGACTGTATGTTCCCTCCTGTTTTAGTTGGATTGGCCGAAGTAGAAACCAAACAAGTTGCGCTTGATATTATCCATTCTGAAGTATTACGTTATTTAAATTACGACTGTGTTCACTACGATTCTCCTGATGAAAGAGGAATTGATGTAGCTCTTTTATATCATAAAGATTTTTTTGAATTAATTTCTTCTGAAGCGATTCCTGTACAAGTTTTTGAAACCAATGGAGTAAAAGATGACACTAGAGATATTCTTTATGTTAAAGGTAATTTATATGGAGAGCTTACTCATGTTTTTGTAAATCATTGGCCCTCTAGAAGAAAAGGAGTAGATAAAACACATTTAAAAAGAATTGCTTTAGCTAACATTTTAAATTACAGAATTGATCAAATATTAGCAGATGATCCGCAAGCCAAAATTATCATTATGGGTGATTTTAATGATGACCCTAGCTCTGAAAGTATCGCCAAACATTTGGTGTCCGATCGTATTCACAACCCAATGGAAAAATTACTAACACCAAAACAAGGAACTTTAATTCATAATGGGGTTTGGCATTTATTCGATCAAATCTTATACAGTAACGCTTTTAAAGACAGCCCAAGTAATCAATTTAAAAAAGCGGACATTTACAACGAAGATTTTTTAACAGATTGGACAGGCAGAAACAAAGGAGAACCTTTAAGAACTTATATTGGTAAATTTTACAGAGGTGGTTTTAGCGATCATTTTCCAGTATATGCTATTTTTAAAAAATAGTGTATTTTTAAGACAAACAAACTTAGTTTGATTAACGAACTCTTAAAAGTCTTATCGGAACAGCAAAAAATTGGAAGCCAAAAAGGTTATCTAAAGGGAATTTTTGCATCTCAAAGATTTCATTCTTTTATTCCCTATTCTAGAGAAGATGAAAACATTTTTTTTTCTAGTGCTATTGTTTTTACTTTAAAAGAATATTACCCATTACTATCTAGCAATTCCAAACTTATTGCAGATAATATTACTGAGCAAGTCATAAATTGCTACCCAAATTTTAAAAATTTTAAAGGCAAAAAAACCTATAATTTTTTTAAAACCAACCCTATGGAATATTTTCCTAATGGAGTAATAATGCAACATTTTAAGTTTTTTAAACTTGCTGATGATGCTGATGACACAGTATATATTTACCTTACTGATACTAAGAAAAAAAAGCATGAATGGTTAAAAGAAAAACTCATAAAACATGCTAATGGAACACTACAATGGAACTTTCATAAAAGAACTCAATACAAAAACCTAAGAACCTATGGCGTGTACTTTGGTAAAAATATGCCTATTGAAATTGATGCCTGTGTACTTACTAACATTCTTTTATGGTCCTATAAAAACAAACTTGAAGTTTGTAAACAAGACAAAGACTCTATTAATTACATTTTAAAAACTGTTACTTCAAAAGATTATATCAATTACCCTTATTTGGTTTCGCCTTGCTACCCTAGCACAGCACAAATTTGTTATCACTACAGTAGATTGGTAAAAAAAACAGATAACAACAACGTATTATCTATTTTAAGAATTATTATGATAGATGATATTAAAAACATCCTAAAAAAACCTCTACCATTTATTGATGAGTTATTATACCATATCTCATTGTTAAATCTTGACATAAAACCACAAAGAAAACTTCGCTATCAACTACACGAAGTACTTAAAAAGACTGATTATTTTTATACTTCTATTCCTTTAATGATTCCAAAATTATGGGTAAGAAAACTTCAAAAACACAAATTAATTCAATGTTTTGGACTTAGAACCAAATGTGATGGCTACACTACTGCTTTATTATTAGAATATGAAATTCTTTGGAAACAAAGCACCTAATTTATTTTAACATCAACGCATTTAAAATTTCTGGAATAAAACCATCATCAGTTCTTTTTCCCAAGTCTTTACTTTCTTCTAAATAAATTGACTTTCCTCCTTTTCTACCTGTACACCAAACCGCGTAACTATACCCATACTCTTCACATTTTTCAGCTATATATCTATAGTATGCTTCTCTTGATGTAGCATCAGGTCCGCCTTCTGTATCATCTTTACCATCAGTATCACTATTTTTATAATTCCCTGACTTATCTAAAGACCCATAAATGGTTCCGTTTACATTATCTGCTCCAAATTCTCCTAAATAAATAGGAATGTTATTTTGTTTAGCCCATGTACTAAGCTCTTTAAAATTTGCAGCTAGTTCTTCTTTATCAGCTGCTGTACCCCAGTCATTATCTGTATACTGCAGTCTACCAGAACTTGTAAATTTAAAAGGTTTGTAATAATGAAATGTTGCTATTAAATAAGGATCTGATTTTAAGAAATCACTATCTAAATTCTGAGTAGCAATGTGAGCATTACTTGCAGCCCCAGAAGGATTGCTGTTCCCTCCTACAACAATTACTTTTCTTGTTGGATTTGTTTTTCTAATAATATCTAAAGTAAACTCATTAATTTCATCCATATCACCAACTGTTAAATGAAAATACGGCTCATTAATTATTTCAAACACCAAATCATCTGATTTATTCTTAAAACGCTCAGAAATAATTGTCCATATCGCTTTAAATCTAAGTTTTCGTTTTTCCAATTCTTTACTATCATTGGTATAATAAACAGTTTCATCAGCATCTGTCATCTTCACTATCCAATCCTCGTGATGAGTATCTAGCACTACAACTAAACCAGCAGCTAAAGCAGCATCAATATAAGTTTCTAAATAATTTAAAAATGCTCCTTGAATTTTAAAACTATCAATTGTAGCTTCATCTGGAATATTGTTCCAATGTGGTTTGGTGTAGTTATTAAAATTTACAGGAATTCTAACATTTGTAAACCCTGCATTTGCTACCTCTGTAAAATAATTGGTTCCAAAAGGCTCTCTCCACAAATTATACCCATCAATATCTAAATAACCTGAACCTGTAAATGACTCATCATCTGTTTTTTTCCAAGATTCAAAAGTATTTCCCAAATTAATACCTCTTCTCATTTTGGCTATTAACTGATTTGGAAGCAAAACACCCTCTGGTGGAACTATAGGATTTACATCTTCCTCTACAGGAGGAGTATTATTACCAATATCATCCATACTTGCTTTTTTACAAGAAATAAAAACAAATGTGAGTACTATTACTGTTGCTAACTTAAATGTATTCATATACTTAAATATTATTTTAACTTTAAAGCTAGACAAAGAAAAATAAAAAGCACCTAATCCATATTTAGGATTAGGTGCTTTTAATTAAAATTATACCTTTTTAGACTATATGTTTACCGCTAGCCAATCTCCAACCTCTTTTGTTCCGTAAGATTTACCACCATTAGCTAAATCTTCTGTTACAATACCTTCTTCTAAGGCGTTATTTACAGCATTTCTAATTGCTTTACCCTCTTCTTGTAATCCAAAGTTTTCAAACATCATTGCAGCAGATAAAATAGTTGCCATTGGGTTAGCAATATTTAATCCTGTCGCTTGTGGATAAGAACCGTGAATAGGCTCGAATAAAGCAATATCAGCTCCCATAGAAGCAGATGGCATTAATCCCATAGATCCAGAGATTACAGAAGCCTCATCGGTTAAAATATCTCCAAATAAGTTTTCAGTAATCAATACATCATAAGAGTTTGGCCATTGTACCAAACGCATCGCTACCGCATCTACCAATTCATAAGAAACCTCAACTTCTGGATAATCTTTTTCCATAGACTGTACAGTTTCTCTCCATAAACGAGAAGTTTCTAATACGTTTGCCTTGTCTACACAACACAATCTTTTAGAACGTGTCATTGCCAATTCAAATCCTTTTTTAGCCAAACGGATTACTTCTTCTCTTGTGTACACACAGTTATCAAAAGCAGTTTCTCCTCCGTCTTTTCTTCCTTTTTCTCCAAAGTAAATACCTCCTGTTAATTCTCTTAAGAAAACTAAGTCAGTACCTTCTATACGCTCTCTTTTTAAAGGAGATTTATCTAATAAAGATGGAAAAGTAAATGTAGGACGTACATTAGCAAACAATCCTAATTTCTTTCTCATTTTTAACAATCCTTGCTCTGGTCTTACAGGGTTACTTGGGTCGTTATCAAATCTAGGTAAACCAATAGCTCCAAATAATACTGCATCAGAAGTTGCACAAACTTCATGAGTAGAGTCTGGATAAGGCTCCCCTACTGCATCAATAGCAGCAGCACCAGTTAAGGCTGGTCTCCAAGTTATTTCATGTCCAAATTTTGCAGCTACTGCATCAGAAACTTTTACTGCTTGTTCAATTACTTCTGGTCCAATTCCGTCACCAGCTAATAATGCAATCTTTAATTCCATTTTTTTTATTTTAAGAATTTTAGAATTCAGAATTCGGTTTTATAAAACCTTTATCCTGTATTCTTATTTATATAATGTTCAACATTTTTTCGGTTGCCATAATTGCAGATACTGTTTGATCTGAATCTAAACCACGCGTTTTATACTCTTTCCCATTTAAATTCCATGTGATAACTGTTTCACACAAAGCATCAGAATTAGAACCAGGTGGTATACGTACTGCATAATCGGTTAGCGTTGGCAAAACTAACCCTTTTTTATCATAAATTTTACGTAATGCTCTGATAAATGCATCATATTGACCATCACCGCTAGCGCTTTCTTCTACAATTTCTCCTTCAAAAGAAACAGAAACTGTTGTTGATGGTTTTAAACCTTTGGCATGAGTTAAAACATATGCTTCTACCTTTACTTTTTCTGCAATGGTATTAGAGTTTAACACATCAGAAATAATATATGGCAAATCGTTTTGAGTAACCAACTCTTTTTTATCTCCTAACTCAATTACTCTTTGAGTAACCAATTTTAACTCTTCATCATTTAAGCTTAAGCCTAAATCTTGTAAGTTTTTTTGAATATTGGCTTTACCAGATGTTTTTCCTAAAGCATATTTACGCTTACGTCCAAAACGCTTAGGTAACAAATCATTGTAATACAAATTCTTTTTATTGTCACCATCGGCATGAATTCCAGCAGTTTGAGTAAATACATTCTCTCCTACAATTGGTTTACTTTCTGGAATTTTAAATCCAGAAAAAGCCTCAACCATTTTACTTACTTTGTATAAAGCTTTTTCGTTTACCTCTACCAAATAATCTGGCATAAAATCATTAACCACAGCCACTACACTAGCCAAAGGAGCATTTCCTGCTCGTTCTCCCATTCCGTTTAATGTTAAGTGCAAACCATCCGTTCCACCTTTAATGGCTTCCATCGCATTAGCAACACTTAAATCGTAATCATTATGACAGTGAAAATCTAGGTGTAATGTTGGGTATTTATCTTTTATTTCTTTGATATACTCAAAAGATTCTTGCGGAGTTAAAATCCCTAAAGTATCTGGAAGCATTACTCTTTTTACAGGCTGAGTAACTATAAAATCTAAATATTGATATACGTATTCTTTTGAGTTACGCATTCCATTAGACCAGTCTTCTAAGTATACATTGGTTTCTATTCCATTTTCATTAGCCAATTTAACTGACTCTGAAATTTCTGAAAAATGTTGTTCAGGTGTTTTTCTTAACTGATGTTCTAAATGATTCATAGAACCTTTAGTTAACAAGTTTTGCACTTTTGCACCAGCTTCAATCATCCATTTAATAGAAGTTCCTTTGTCTACAAAAGTCAATACTTCTATTTTATTGATATGACCATTTTCCTTAGCCCAATCTGTAATATTTTTAACAGCATTAAACTCGCCTTGAGACACACGTGCCGAGGCAATTTCTATACGATCTACTTTTAATTCCTCTAATAATAATTGAGCAATAGTTAATTTTTCGTTTGCTGCAAATGACACTCCTGAGGTTTGTTCACCATCACGAAGTGTAGTATCCATTATTTCTATTTTCTTTCTGCTCATGATATAAAGCTAATTTCTAAGGTGTTTTGTTTTTAAAGTCTGATTTACAATTAGTTTATTTAAAAACCACCCTAAAAAACACGAAAGGCAAAGATAAAAAAAGCGTTTCACTTAACAAGTTAAACATTTTACAATATGCAATACACTATAAAAACCACCCGAACCTCAAATTTGCTTATATAAATCATTTTTATGATTGATTAAAGCATTAAATACATTCTAAACTCTAGAGCATATAAGAATTTGATAATTTAAAACAACACACCCATTATTTATTATTCCTTATCTATCGTTAACAAAATACCATAGCATCTCTATATTAAACAACTAAAATATTTAACTGATGGGGTTAATAAATTAAATACACATGATATAAGAATACTTTAGCACGATAAGAGCATCATCTATTATAGTTTAATCTTTAGTTTTAATAATCAAACATTAAACTATAATATATATTATGAAAAAAGCAATTTTTACATTCAAAACCTGTTTATTCGCCATTCTTTTATCTGCATGTTCAGAAGATGATAATTTAGAATCTAACACAGATAAGTTTGTAACCAACATCTCCTTAGAAAAGCAAAATGCTTTTACCGACGAAGAAATAAAACTTACTTTTGATGCTAAAAATTATGATAGTATTTCAGTAAGTTCAGAAGAAACTTCAATTGATTTAACACCAATATCTGTTACTTCATACAGAATAACTTCAAACCAACAATCATCTGGATATATTGATATTTTTACTCGTAAAATAACGACTAGTAATGACACTATAGACCAATTAGAGCAAGTATTTGTTAAATTTCATGAACGAGGAACAACTAATTATCAATTAATAGATGGAATAGACATTAATAACAGTAATATTTATAATTTGTTATTAATACATGGAAAGCCTGAGGGAATTACTACAGAAACTATTGAAAACACAACGACTGATCCTGATACCGAAGAAACAACTACTGTGGTTAACGTATATGAACATTGGCATTACTTATCAAAAGGATTTAGCTTCAGATCGCTTAAACATACAGGGAACATAATAAGTGTAACCGTATATGGAACTGAATGGGAGGTAACATTAGACAATGGGACAACCGCTACAGGAGCTAAATATCCATATGAAATTGGAGCTATTGGTAATTTTACTAATGGAATAATTGTAGATGATATTCTTTCACTATATAATGGAACTATAGTTATTTCTCAAAATGGTAATTTAAAAAGATTTAGAATTCTAGATTTTAATGCCAGTTTAGCAGATAACCAAACTCTTAACTTATATTTTACATCTGATAATAACTTTAATCATGATGGTGAAACTGACTTTGACTTTACAGCCTATAAAGATGAGAGTGTAGATTACATTACATTTGAACATTAAATCTTATTAAATACACCTATCCATATAAATTTAGTCATAAAAAAAGCGTTTCACAATGAAGTGAAACGCTTTTTTATTGATTAAGAATGTTCTAACTATGCCAGAACATCTTTGTTTTAGAAAGGTCTATTAGCTGCAAATTCAGTAATTTCTCCTTCAATGTTTTTTAAGTAATCGATATCATCAAAACCATTTAACATATTATCTTTTTTGTAAAGATTAATATCAAAAGATTCAGATTCACCAGTTGCTACTAAAGTAACTGTTTGGCTTGGTAAATCTACTTTGATTTCGGTTTTAGGATCTGCTTCAATTGCTGCAAATAATTTATCAGCAAATTCTGCAGAAACTTGTACAGGTAAAACCCCTACGTTTAAACAGTTGTTTTTAAAGATATCTGCAAATTCAGATGAAATTACACAACGTAATCCAAAATCGTATACAGACCAAGCTGCATGCTCTCTAGAAGAACCAGAACCAAAGTTACGTCCTCCTACTAAAATTTTAGATCCTGCATAAATCTCTTTATTTAAAGGGAAATCTGCTTTTGGAGTTCCATCTGCATTAAATCTCCAGTCACGGAAAAAGTTAATATCAAAATCTTTACGCTCAGTTGCTTTTAAGAAACGAGCAGGAATGATTTGATCTGTATCCACATTCTCAATTGGTAATGGATAAGCTGTACTTGTTAATACTTCAAATTTATCGTAAGCCATATTGTTTTATTGTTTTTAAAGTTCTAAAGTTCTAAAGTTTAAAGTTGTAATACTTAAAAAAACTCCATTGACAATTTTACTTTCTAACTTTTGTACTTTTAACTTTTATACTAATAATGTTCTTGGGTCTGTAACCACACCTTCTACAGCAGAAGCCGCAGCTACTAATGGAGAAGCTAATAAAGTTCTAGATCCTGGTCCTTGACGTCCTTCGAAGTTACGGTTAGAAGTTGAAACTGATAATTTTCCTGCTGGAATTTTATCATCATTCATTGCTAAACATGCAGAACATCCTGGCTCTCTTAATACAAAACCTGCTTCTGTAATAATTTTATCTAATCCTTCTTCTTTAATCTGATCTACTACTTTGTGAGATCCAGGAACCAACCATGCTGTTACATGATCTGCTTTTTTACGTCCTTTAACCACAGAACAGAAAGCTCTAAAGTCTTCTATACGTCCGTTTGTACAAGATCCTAAGAATACAAAGTCAATCTTTTTACCAATCATAGAATCTCCTTCGTGGAAATCCATATAACCTAAAGATTTACGGTAAGTTTCAACTCCACCTTTTACAGACTCTGCAGTAGGAATAGAATTAGTTACTCCCATTCCCATTCCTGGATTTGTTCCGTAAGTAATCATTGGCTCGATATCTGCTGCATCGTAGTTAAACTCTACATCAAACTGAGCACCTTCATCAGTTTTTAATGTTTTCCAGTATTCCATTGCCTTATCCCAATCAGCTCCTTTTGGAGTTTGAGAACGACCTTTGATATACTCAAAAGTTTTTTCATCTGGAGCAATCATACCACCACGAGCACCCATCTCAATAGACAAGTTACACACAGTCATACGACCTTCCATAGTCATATCTTCAAATACATCTCCTGCATATTCTACAAAGAAACCTGTAGCTCCAGAAGTAGTTTGCTTAGAAATAATGTATAAAGCAACATCTTTAGGAGTTACACCTAATCCTAATTTACCATTTACGTTGATACGCATAGCTTTAGGCTTAGACTGCATAATACATTGAGTAGATAATACCATTTCTACCTCAGAAGTACCAATACCAAAAGCAATAGCTCCAAAAGCACCGTGAGTTGATGTATGTGAATCTCCACAAACAATAGTTGCACCTGGTAAAGTAATCCCATTTTCTGGTCCTACTACGTGTACAATTCCGTTGTTAACATCTCCTAATCCCCAGTGAGAAATTCCATGCTTCTTAGCATTTCTTTCCAAAGCATCTAACTGATTAGCAGATAAAGCATCTTCTACAGGTAAATGTTGGTTAATAGTTGGAGTGTTGTGATCTGCCGTTGCGAATGTACGCTCTGGATAAAGTACACTGTTTCCTCTACTTTCTAATCCTAAAAAGGCTACTGGGCTTGTAACTTCATGGATAAAATGACGATCGATAAAGAATACATCTGGTCCGTCTTCTACGTGACGCACTACATGTGAATCCCAAACTTTGTCAAATAATGTTGTTGCCATATTGATTTCGACTTATTTATTGTTTTCTGTTATGGTTGCAATTCAATGAATTACAGGTCGGCAAATTTACAAAAAAAGCGAGGATAATCAATTAGACTCCCTCTAAATTATTACGATACCCAAAATTAACTAATCCCAAAATTCAAACTACTAAAACTATAGGCTTATTCTGATGTAAAATTTAACAAACCCTTTATAACATTACTGCTAGAAATAAATTTTATCTGATTTATAAAATTCATTTTTATGCTAAAATATCTATACTTACCTTTATCATACCCAAAACAAACTCATGAAATTTATTAAGTGCGAAAGTTGTCATCATTTTAACCCTATCAAATCTGAATATCAGATTTTTTGTGATGCTTGCGGAAAAAAAATATCGAACAATTTTAAAGCTTGGCAACAAAAACATCCTAATAAAACTCTTGAAGATTATAAAACCATTATTGGGGTTGATAAATCCAAATCTAAAAAGCCAAAAAAGAAATTAAGTCCTAAACAATTTTTACAACGATTAACCTTAGGCTTTCTCTTTTTTGTCTTACTTTTTTTAGGAAACAAATACAGTGTAAAAGCATTCCAGTTTTTTCACGAACTGGCTTATCCTGTTTCTGAATTATTAGATAAAGATTGGAATAGACAGTATTTTTCTAAAAAACAAGTTTCTTTTGAATCTCCATATCTATTAACTGAAGATAAAACAGATCTACTCCTTGCTGATGAAGTAAAGGCTATGATTGTTAAAATGAATAATTACAATTATAATGAAAACCCACTCTTCAACATCTTAATGACTACTGTTGAGTACAACGAATCTATAGGAAGTGTAAATTTAAAAGGCGCTTCAAACGGATCAATTAGTCAGGCGATGGAAAAAGTAAATGGTACCGATTTATATTTCTCAGACACCGATACTTTTGTAAATCAATACCCAGCACTCATCAAAAAAGGAAATTTTACTAGTGATGGCAACACCATTTATTTTAAAAGTATTACCTGTGTTAAAAACAACCTTCAGATGGTTTATTTAATGGCTGTATGGATTGGAGAAAACGAGGATTACGAACAATTAACGGACAGACTTATTGACTCCTTTGATGTTCGATAAAATTGTTATAATGCAACAGAATCAAAAATTTGTACTTTTTCCCACAAATAAGCAGCCTCTTTTAAAAACAATTGATGTGCTTCTTCCGCCTGATACAAATCGTGTTGTGCTTTAGTCTCAAAACTCACTAACAAAGCATAAGTATAACTATTATCAACTACCTCTCTTTGGGTATGAGCTGGTTTTGTTATTGCTGATGTTTTTGTATAAATAGAAGCGTTTAAAAACTTTTGTAAAGCCGTTTCAAACGCTAAACAATCTTCTACACTGTTAGGTTCTTTTAACCAAAAAAATACGTTGTGATAAAATACTTTATTGTCCATTTTCTTTTTTATTTACCTGCCACTACCAAAACAATTTCTCCTTTAGGAGGTTTATTTGTATAATGCTGGGCTAATTCTGTTAAGGTTCCTCTCTGTGTTTCTTCAAACATTTTTGTCAATTCCCTAGACACAGAAGCTTGTCTATCTGCTCCTAAATATTCTGATAAATGTGTTAATGTTTTTACCAATTTATGAGGAGATTCGTACAAAATAATTGTTCTTACTTCTTCTGCTAAAATTTGTAATCGTGTTTGTCTACCTTTTTTCACAGGCAAGAAACCTTCAAAAACAAACTTTTCATTTGGTAAACCTGAATTTACCAAAGCCGGAACAAAAGCTGTTGCACCAGGCAAACAATCTACCTCTATCCCGTTTTGAATACAAGCTCTAGTTAACAAAAAACCAGGATCTGAAATGGCTGGAGTTCCAGCATCAGAAATAAGCGCTACTTTGGTTCCTCCTTTAATTTTCTGAACAATTTGCTCTACGGTTTTATGTTCGTTGTGCATGTGATGACTTTGCATATGAGTTGTAATCTCAAAATGTTTCATCAATTTTCCACTAGTACGAGTATCTTCTGCCAATACCAAATCCACTTCTTTTAAAACGTTAATCGCTCTAAAAGTCATATCCTCTAAATTTCCAATAGGTGTAGGAACTAAATATAATTTCATTTCTTTTGATATTAGGTAAATTGGCTTTTCACAATAAAGTTAAATCAACTTTATAATTAATATATACCAACCTATTTCTTAATAATTCTTTTTACAATTTTTTTATTCTTATTCTCAATCAATAAAATATAGACTCCTGATGTAAAACGACTAAGATCTAATTCGTAAGAAAAAAAAGTATCAACATCATAAACCTTTTCTGTGTAAGAAACTTTTCCATAAGCATCAAATACAGAAACTTTAACCATTCCCTCTGCAAAACCTACTATTAAAGTTTTATCTATAACCGGATTTGGCTTTAATACAAAGTTATTTAAGTCATCATTAGTATATTGTGGAGGATTGCAAACTGGAGAATTTAATAACTCCACTCTTCGTGGAGAATTTTCCATTACCGTAATCATTCTATCTTTTTGATCTTGGGTAAACGTATCCATACATCCATCAGTAGTATAATCCATATAGTTTTCTACCATATCGTTTCCTAAGCCGTCATTTATACAAGTATCATAGGTTTGACTACAATCGTAGTGTTCTTCGGTAGCATCGGGAGTATCTAAACAATAATCTCCATTTCCACAATTATTATTATCTCCCCAAATATGTCTCAGTCCTAACCAATGCCCCATTTCGTGAGTTGTTGTTCTACCTTCGTTATACTGATCATTCATTAAAAAAGAACCATCATTTTGAGAATATGCACCAAAAGCATGAAAAGCAATTACGACTCCATCTGTAACAGCATTTCCACCAATAACATCTATACCTTGTAAACCTGAGTTACTTGGAAATTGAGCAAAACCCAACAAATCATCTAAGCCACCATCTTCAACACTTTCTCCCCCAGTTCTTATGGTCCAAATATTTAAGTATCTAGTAGGATCCCATTGCGTAGCAGCCTTCATTGCTTGTACATCTTCGTAGGTTTCCCAATCAGCTCCGTCATCACCATTGTCAACATTATCGTTGTAGGGAGTAATATTATGCCTAACAATTCCTGTAGTTTCAAAACCACTAGGATCTTGTTTAGCCAAACAAAAATTTATTTGAACATCAACAGCAGCTCCTGTAGAGTTTGCACCACCCGGAGTACCTGCCATTTTTCTATAATCTTGATTTAAAATTTCTATTTGAGATCTTGCCTGGGCATCAGAAATATTTTCACTTGTAGCATTTCCTATTGAGTTTACCTCATCACCATTGTGAACGATGTGAATCACCACAGGAATATTATAAGTTTCTGCTGCTAATTTACCATTGAACCTACTTTTTTTTGCTTGTGAAATTTTGGAAGACATCCAAGCTTCAAAAACCTCTTCGGAAGGTTTATTAGAATATTTCTGAGATAATTTTTGCTCAAACTCAACTGTAGCACACCTTACAAAACCTGTAAAAGCCGCAGCCCTAACATTGGCGTTGGTCATTTTATAACCTAAGCTTTTTTGCTGAGCAAATGATGAAGCTACACTCATTAAAGTAAAAACCAAACCCATCCTAAAAACCATCCTTTGACCGTTTATGGATTTTCTATTTATAGATTTTTTTACTTTTGATAGCTTCACTATATCCGTTGATTATTTTAATTTAAGCTTTAAAATTTTGTAATACATCTGCTATTTTACGGTTATCAGATAATTGAGGGATTTTATTTTGTCCACCAAATTTACCAATAGACTTCATATACTCATGAAACCCTCCTTTTTTTACCTTAGTAACCACCAATGGTCTTAACACACTACCTGTAATTAAATCTAAATAGTAAATGTTTTGTTCTTGCATAGATTTATCAATCTTGGCTGCAAATGCCTCCATATCTTTTGGTTCATTTTCAAACTCTATAAACCATTCGTGATAAGGCAAACCATTTTCTGGTGTAACTTGAGGAGCAACTGTAAACTCACTCACCGTTACATCGGTTTCTATAATAGCATCATTTAAAGCCTTCTCTACTTCTTTACCAATTACATGTTCTCCAAAAGCAGAAATAAAATGTTTAATTCTACCCGTTACTTTTATTCTATAAGGAGCTAAAGTGGTAAACTCAACAGTATCACCAATATTGTATCCCCATAGCCCTGCTGTAGTATTTAATATAATTACATAATTTACTCCTAACTGAACTTCGCCAATAGACAAACGCGGTGGATTTTCTTCAAAAAATTGATCCGCAGGAATAAACTCATAAAAAATACCGCTATTTAACTGCAATAACATTCCCTTTTCTGTTTGAGAATCTTGATAAGCAATAAAACCTTCGGATGCAGGGTATAATTCTACATAGTCAATTTTCTTTCCAATTAAACTTTCGAACTTGCTTTTATAAGGCTCAAAATTTACCCCTCCGTAAACAAAGAAATTAAATTTAGGGAACAATTCTGCAATAGTCTTTCCTGTCTTTTCTTGTAACTTTTCAAAATACATCTGTACCCAAGATGGAATTCCACTAATTACAGACATGTCTTCATTTACTGTTTCTTCAACAACAGCATTTACCTTAGTTTCCCAATCTTCAATACAGTTCGTCTCCCAACTAGGCAATCTGTTTTTTTGTAAATAAGAAGGCACATAATGGGCTGCAATACCACTTAAACGTCCTAACTTAACTCCTTTTAAATCAGACAACACAGGACTTCCTTGTAAAAACATCATTTTACCATCAACAAAAGAAGCATCTCCTGTTTCTGCTATATAAAACAACAAAGCATTACGAGCAGCCTTTATATGTGTAGGCATTGACTCTTTAGTGATAGGAATATATTTTGCCCCCGAAGTTGTTCCAGAGGTTTTTGCGTAATACAA
This sequence comes from Wenyingzhuangia fucanilytica, assembly GCF_001697185.1. Lineage (GTDB taxonomy): Bacteria > Bacteroidota > Bacteroidia > Flavobacteriales > Flavobacteriaceae > Wenyingzhuangia > Wenyingzhuangia fucanilytica. Next base: position 2,968,935 of record NZ_CP014224.1, read on the forward strand.
AGGACGACCTTTCCATAATACATCAGATTCTCCTGCCACAATTCTATCTACATAAGCTCTTATTCCTTCGTAATCATTCACAGGAACTTGCTTTTTAAAGTCTTCATAATTTTTAATATTCTCAAAATTATGATCTTTTCCAAATGCGGTGGTCTTGGCATTTTTAATCAAATATTGAAACACTTTTTCTTGAGTTTCTATAGGATTATTGGCCCATCTATAAACTTGTTTACGAATAGCCTTTGCAAACGGTAATGCTATTTTTGATTTAATACTCATTCTTAAAATTTCATAAAATTTGTTGGATCTACTGGGTAGCCATCTTTCCACAATTCGAAATGAAGATGTGGGCCTGTGCTAAATTCTCCTGTTGAGCCTATATTAGCAATTGCCTGACCAGCTTTTACTAACGCTCCTTGAGATACATTTATTCTACTATTGTGCTTATATACCGACACGTAATTATCTTGATGTACAATAACAACTACAAATCCTGTTTCTATAGACCACTCTGCAAAAACCACCGTTCCATCAGCAATTGTTTTTACAGGCGCTTCTTTTTCTGCTGCAATATCAATGGCAAAATGATGCTCAACTGCATTGTATTCTGACGTAATATTCCCCTGAATTGGAGCAACAAAAACTTGCTCTGTTTTATTATACTCGTATCCAAAAATACTAAAACGTTCTTCTCGTTCTACTTTTTCTCTAAAAACAGAATCTAAAATAGAGCTTTCTAAAGAGGCTAACTCCTCATCAGACAAAGTTTCGGTTGCAGACTCTTCATCCTCTTGGTTTGTTAATCCATTTTCACCAACTACCTCAATACCTTTATACCTTTCTCTTAAAGCCTCAATAGTACTGTTTTTTTCCTGTAATAATTTATACAGTTTTTCTAATTTATTGTGAATTGAATCAGCATTAGTGATTCCAGATTGATAAACAGATTCTCCTTCTTTGGTTACAAATGGTAAAACATCCATTTCAATGGCTTTATCACCCAACAAAGCGGGTTTTAAAGATTCTGTATACAACTCTAAAGCATGCATGTTTTGCTCCAAAGAATCTAATTGAAAGTTTAGGTTGATGGCATTCTTTTTTAATTCAGGCGATTCAAATCCAGGAATATATTCTTTTAACGGAGTATAAACTATTAAACCTGCTGTAAAAGAGATTAAAAAAATGCTAAACAATCCTCCAAAAACAAAAACATTTAAACGTGTTAATTTAAAAGAGAATTTCTCTTCAAAAGATTCCTCAGTTAAAACTACCAATCGGTATTTTTTAACCCACTTCTTTTTAATACGTCCGCTTTTTTCTGCCATTTATTTTTTTGATGTTAGGTGATTTTTCAAAAACCAAACCACAACTCACAAATGTATTGTTTACTTTCTATTTATAAAAATTCATTAAATCTATATACTCCCAAACTTTTGGAGTTAATAAATGCTGTACGCTCTTTTGTTCTTTGATTGATGATCTTATAAATGTAGATGAAATTTCTACAATTGGAGCTTCTACAAAATGAATTTTTGGATGTTGATCTAATTGATTCTCTTGTGCCTTCTTACTTATTCTTGGATAAACAAAAACCTCGTATTCTTCTAAAATCACCTCATAATTTTTCCATTTGTGAAAAGACTTTAAATTATCTTCTCCCATAATAATGGCAAATGTATGATTTGGAAATTTTTCGGAAATATGCACCAAAGTATCAACCGTATAATTAGGCTGTTTTAACTTAAACTCAATATCTGACGGATGAATATGTTCGTAATCTTCCGTGGCTTTGTACACCATTTCTAATCTGTGATGGTTGTCTAATAATGTACTTTTTTTCTTGTGAGGATTGTGAGGCGTTACCACCATCCATACCTCATCCATGTCTGTATAATGTAACATGTGGTTCGCTAAAATAATATGCCCCACATGTACTGGATTAAAAGTTCCAAAATACAAACCTACTTTCATACTAAACCAATTCTAATTGAATTCCCGACCAAAGTCCTATTCTTTTCTCAATAGCTTGTTCAGAAACTCTTAATACCTCTTTCCATTTTTGCTCATCAGTTCCACATAATTCTTCTATCATTCTTAATGATAAAGGACCATGCTCATCACCATCCAACTCAATATGTCTTTCCAAATAATATAATAATTTGGTATAAGCTTTATCTTGATTTTGTTTTTTGGTTTCTTTTACAATTTCCAAAAACATTTCTGGAATTACATCTTCTCTACCAAAAGTAAAAGCCGCTGCAATTTCGTGTACATTTCCTCTTTCTATAATTTCAAAAGTATAAGACACAAAGTCGTAAACTGCAGGAGAAACCTCAACTTCTTTTAAAGCCTCTAAAACATAAACTCCCTGTTTAATTAAGTTGATAAACAAATCTATTTTTACTGTACTTGCTCCTACTTCTTTCATAGCCTCTAAATACATTTCAAAATGACTCATAGGCTGACCCAACTCATTTACATCTGTTTCTTCTCCATGTACAATTTCATTGATAAATCTTGCCGTTACAGGGTTTTTAACAGGGATCCAAACTTTAGACACACAAGTTAATTCTATCTGTAAACTTTTTAACAAAGACATAAAATCCCAAACAGCAAACACATGGCTTTCCATAAATTGTTTGATGTCTTCAATACTGTTTAAATCCTTATACAAATCATGAGAATTCAACTTGTTTATAGCTGAATGAATTTTATTCTGAACATCTTCAATCTTCATCAAACCTTACTTATTTATAAAATTATAAACCAACTGATATGCATCTTCTTTTGCCACAGACAAATCGTTATTTATTAAAACGGTATCAAACTTTTTAGCAAAATCCATTTCTTGTTCTGCTTTGGCCACACGCATTTTAATTTTTTCTTCTGTTTCTGTTGCTCTACCTCTCAATCTTCGTTCCATTTCTTCAATAGAAGGTGGTTGCACAAAAATGGCTAAAGTTTCTTTTGGGAATTGTTTTTTAATATTTAATCCTCCAACTACATCAATATCAAAAACCACATGTTTTCCTTCTTTCCAAATACGAGTGATTTCTGATTTTAAAGTACCGTAAAAATTATCTTTATACACTTCTTCCCACTCCAAGAACGCATCTTCATCCACTTTATTTCTAAACTCTTTGGCTGATAAAAAATAATAATCTTTTCCATCAACTTCTCCAACCCTAGGTTCACGTGAAGCCGCTGAAATAGAAAAATCTAAAGGCAAGTCTGTTTCTCCTAATAAATGACGTACAATGGTGGTTTTTCCAGAACCTGATGGAGCAGAAAAAACGATTAATTTTCCTGATGACATATTATAAAACGTTTAATATCTGTTCTTTAATTTTTTCTAACTCATTCTTCATTTGCACCACAACTTGTTGCATTGGAGCGTAGTTAGATTTTGATCCTGTAGTATTAATTTCTCTACCAATTTCTTGAACAATAAATCCTAGTTTTTTACCATCAGAAACTTGGTTATTTAACTCTTTGATAAAATATTCTAAGTGATTTGCCAAACGCACTTTTTCTTCGTTAATATCTAATTTTTCTAGATAGTAAATCAACTCTTGCTCAAATCTATTTTCATCAACTGTTACTTGTAAATCATCAATAGCTTTGCGTAATTTTAATTTTACAGCTTCCATTCTAGCATCATCATGTTGATTAACTTCAATGGCTAAATTCTGAATATTTTGAATACGCTCTCTAAAATCTATTTCCAAAGACTCTGCTTCATCTTTACGGAATTGCACCAAAGCAGCAATAGCTTCTTCTACCCCTTTTTCAATCAACACCCATTCTTCTGGGTCTAATTCTTCGCGTTCCGTTTTTAAAGTATCTGGCAATCTCATCGCCATATCTAGCAACTCAACATCTGTACCTGTAGCTATTTGTTTTAACTGATTCATATAATCAGCCACCACATTTACATTTACTTTGGTTTGAGAAACTTCTGCAGTCATTTCTACATAAATAGAAAAATCAACTTTACCTCTAACAACTGTATTTGCTATGGTTTTACGAACATCAATTTCTTTTTCTCTGTAATATTGAGGTATACGTACATTTAAATCTAAATTTTTACTATTTAAAGATTTAATTTCGATAGTAACCTTTTTGGTAGGCAATTGTACTATTGCTTTCCCATATCCTGTCATTGACTGTATCATGTATCCAAAAAATTTGGCTGTAAAAATACGGATTTTACATGGGATAGACTTCTCTACTTATCAGTAACTTTTTTCTTAGACTCATTAGGCTTAGAAGTAACCATATAAACCCCTGTAAACACAAGCAATGCACATGCTGTTTTTGACCAAGAAAGTTCATCACTCCCTAACAACAACGCAAATATGGTAGCTAACACAGGTTGTAAATAAATAAAAGCACTTACTGTAGTTGGTTTTAAATGTTTTAAGCCATACAAATTGAATAGAAAATTAAAATATGTAGCAAACACAATTACATAACCAACAATTAAATAAATATCAAAAGGAATATGATGCCATTCTATGGCTAACACTTCATTAAAAACTACAGGAGTCATAAACAACAACCCAAAAGTATATAACCATTTTACAAAAGTGATGGGATGATATTTTGCAATCATTTTTTTAGCCAAAATTAAATACAAAGCATAGCCAGAAGCATTTACAAACACCAATGCATTTCCTAAAGGAATATTAACGGCGTTTGTTTCTATTTTTTTACCAGAAGTTGTTAAAAAATAAGCGCCCAACAAACCAATAACAATCCCTAAAAAACGTTTTAACTTTAATTTTTCTTTTAAAATAAACAAAGAAAAAACAAATACTAAAATAGGCGTAGTTACCATAATAACTGCCGCATTAATAGGCGTGGTTAAACTTAGGCCTTTAAAAAAAGACAAAATATTAATAACTATAGCTATGATAGACAAAAGTGCTACATATAAAAAATCTTTTTTCTCTAACTCCGGAGGCTTTACTATAAAAGAAGTAATCCAAAACAAAAGCGTTGCCGCAAAAATACGCACCCAAACCAATGCAAACGGACTCATAAAAGTTGGCATTACCTGTTTTACAAGCGTGTAATTAATTCCATAAAAAACCGCTGTACTAAACACAGCTAATAAAGCCAGATTTCTTTTTGACATCCTTTGTAAATTTTAAATCAAATATCTGTAGAATATCTATTTTAGCAATATGAATAAAATAAAAAACTTTATTTTTTTTATCACTCTAGTCTCACTGGTTTATTCCTGTAAGACGGTTACTTATATTCAACCTAAAAGAACCGATCGAATTATAAAAACTGCTAAAGGTTTTCAAGGAACAAAGTACAAAAGAGGCGGTGTAGACAAAAACGGAATGGATTGTTCTGGTTTGGTATATGCCAGTTTTTTAGAAAATGGAATTAAAATGCCTAGAACCTCTCTAGCACAATCTAACCTAGGACAAGAAATTCCTATTAAAAAAATTGCAGCAGGAGATCTTTTATTCTTTAAAACTTTAAATTCTAATCACATCAATCATGTGGGAATTGTAGTTTCTAACAACCAAAAAAACATCAATTTTATACATGCTGCTTTTGAGGGAGTTATTACCTCATCCATCCAAGAGCCATATTGGAACAAGGCTTTTATATCAGCAAAAAGAATTATCAATGCTAAAAACCCTAACAGCAATCAACCTATTACACACAAAGTAAAAGCTGGAGATACTTTGTATGAAATTTCTAGAACCTACCACACCAGCGTGCAAAACATCAAAGAACTTAATCATTTGAAAAGTGATAAAATTACCATCGGAATGATTTTGAAAGTTTTATAAGCCATATTTCTTTATTATCTTCCACAAAAGTTACCCATTTAACACCATGGATCAAAAACATATTTTAGTTATTAGAATGTCTGCTATGGGAGATGTTGCAATGACCGTACCCGTGATTAAAACATTAATTTCTCAACATCCAGATATTAAAATCACGGTTGTTTCAAAAGGATTTTTAAGTCCTCTTTTTGAAGACATAGAACAAGTTCATTTTTTCACCGCTGATGTAAGAGGAAAACACCGAGGTTTTAAAGGGATTTATAAACTTTATAAAGAATTAAAATCTTTAAACCTTGATGCTGTTGCCGATTTACACAACGTACTCCGCTCTAAACTTTTAAGAACTTTTTTTAAGTTAGATGGAACCAAAGTGGCATTTATTAACAAAGGAAGAGCCGAGAAAAAAGCACTAACCTCATTAAAAAACAAAGTTTTTAAACCTTTAACAAGTACACATCAACGCTATGCTGATGTATTTTCACTATTAGGATTTTCTGTTGATTTAGAAAAACCAAGTTTAAAAAACAAAGAAGTTCTTACTAAGGAGTTAAAAGATTTATTTAACTATCAACCTGATGAAAAAATTATTGGAATTGCTCCTTTTGCCGCACATCAAGGAAAAAAATATCCTTTAGAATTAATAGAACAGGTTATAGAAACTTTAAGTAAACAACATAAAGTTTTATTGTTTGGTGGAGGAAAACAAGAAGTTGAAGTCTTAAACAACATCACCCAAAAACACAGCAATACTTTTTCTATGGCAGGAAAAATAAAACTAAAACAAGAACTTGCCATTATTAGCAACTTATCAGTTATGATAAGTATGGATAGCGGTAACGGACATTTTTCTGCTTTATACGGAATTCCAACCATCACCATTTGGGGCGCCACACATCCTTATGCCGGTTTTGCTCCCTTTCATCAAGAAGACAATTGCTTAACCGCTGATAGAAAGAAATATCCTTTATTACCAACATCGGTTTATGGAAATAAAATAATTTCTGGCTACGAAAACGTTATGGAAACTATTAGCCCTAAAGCCATCATTTATAAAGTTTTATCAACAATTATTTAGATTTGTTAATAAGTTTAAACAGTTTATATTCTAGTTTCTTAACAAACTATTTATTTTTGATTTTCAATAAATAAATGAAGAACATGCAAGTATCAGGAAAAATTAAGTTGATTAACGACACGCAAACATTTGGAGCAAGCGGATTTAGAAAAAGAGAATTGGTATTAACTACCGATGAGCAGTACCCACAAATGTTAATGATTGAGTTTGTACAAGATAAAGTAGATATTTTAGATGCTTACAAAGTAGGGCAAGACGTAACTATTTCTATTAACCTTAGAGGTCGTGAGTGGATTAACCCACAAGGAGAAGCTAAATATTTTAACTCTATTACAGGATGGAGAATTGAAGCTACTGCACCTGCTGCTCAAGGAGGTGAAGCACCTGCTACTTTTGAAACTACTTCTATTGCTCAAAACGAAGAACCAGACGATTTACCTTTCTAAGAAAATCCTCTTAAAAAATATTTAAAACGCTTTCAATTTTATTGGAAGCGTTTTTACATTAAGCTCCATAGAAATATTGCCTTATGTATTTATTAGATCAAAACTCTGTAAAATTTCCTCATCCCACTTTAGCTAATAAAGATGATATTCTTGCTATTGGAGGTGACTTATCTACAGAACGTTTACTAACAGCATATAAACAAGGTATTTTTCCTTGGTATTGCGATGGTGAACCTATTATTTGGTACAGTCCGGCATGGAGAATGGTGTTAGACCCAAGACACTACAAACCGTCTAAAAGCCTAAAGCAAATCCTTAAAAAAAATACTTTTACAGTTACTTTTAATCAAAACTTTAAGGAGGTTATTTACAACTGTAAAACCATTAACAGATATGATGGTTTAGGTACTTGGATTACCGATGATATGCAACAAGCCTATATCAACCTACATCAGCTAGGTTACGCAAAATCTGTAGAAGTTTGGCTGGATGATGAACTGGTTGGTGGTTTATATGGTATTGATCAAGGACATGTTTTTTGTGGCGAAAGTATGTTTAGTAAAGTTAGTAATGCCTCCAAAATTGCTTTTGCTTGGCTCAATGATTATTTAGTTAAAAACAATTATAATTTATTAGATTGCCAAGTACACAACGATCACTTAGAGAGTTTAGGGGCTTATGAAATTCCGAGACAAGAATTTTTAGACATTCTATCAAAAAAGAAGCTTTAATACTTTCTAACTTTTATCTTTTTAACTTGATGAACAAACCCTTATCTTTGAGCCGTTTTAACCCTAAAGGGATTTATAAAAAAAATTAACCCATCAAAAATGGATATTAAAAACGCACAACTTGACGTTGACAAATGGATAAAAGAACATGGAGTTCGTTATTTTAACGAACTGACAAACATGGCTCAATTAACCGAAGAAGTTGGAGAAGTAGCTAGAATTATTGCTCGCAGATACGGAGAACAATCAGAAAAAGAAAGCGATAAAAACAAAGATTTAGGAGAAGAATTATCCGATGTTTTATTCGTTCTTTTATGCTTAGCAAATCAAACAGGAGTAGATTTACAAACTGCTTTTGATGCTAAATTAGATTTAAAAACAAAACGTGATCACGATCGTCATCACAACAACAAAAAACTACAATAATGGCCAATCAAAAAATTAAAAAAATAGCAAATACACCTTTGTGGAAATTAGCCATTAGGTTTATGATTTCTTTTGGATTTATTCTGGCCATAGTTTTTATAGCAGCAGAATTATTTAAAAGCGGAAATTTAAATGCTATTTCTGAAAGTTTTAAAGATGGCAGCTGGGTTCCTTTTGTAACTACAAGAGCAGCAATTATTGTAGGATATGGATTTGTAATGGCTTTTTTAACAAAAAGCAAAGCTAAAAACACATTATAATGGCACATGCAGATATAGGAACAAAATTCCTTAAAAAATATAACGGAACCGTAAATGATTCTTTTCAAATAACAGGTTCTAAAAGCGAAAGTAACCGTTTGTTAATTTTACAAGCGTTATACCCTAGCATCAACATTAGCAACCTTTCTAATTCTGATGATACCAACTTAATGCAAAACGCATTAAAATCAACAGAAAAAGAAATTAACATAGGACACGCAGGAACTACTATGCGTTTTTTAACTAGCTATTTTGCTGTAAAACCAAACTCAGAAATTATTTTAACAGGATCTGCAAGAATGCAAGAACGTCCTATTAAAATTTTAGTTGATGCTTTGCGTTCTTTAGGAGCCAAAATAGAATATGTTAAAAATGATGGGTTTCCTCCTTTAAAAATTACAGGGTCTAATTTAACAGCCAACAAAGTAAAAATTGATGGAAGCGTAAGTAGCCAATATATTTCTTCTTTATTATTAATTGCTCCTACCTTACCAGATGGATTAACTATTGAATTCGAAGGAAAAATTACTTCAATCCCTTACATTCAAATGACTTTAAGTTTGTTGAATGATTTAGGAGTTTCTACCAATTTTGAAGGACAGTTCATTACCGTTAATCCAACTCAGGAAATTAAAAACACTGAATTTACTGTGGAATCTGATTGGAGTTCTGCTTCTTATTCTTACGGATTGGTAGCATTAACAGAAAATGGAAAATTAGACATTTCATCATACAAACAAAATAGTTTACAAGGAGATTCTGTTTTACAAGAAATTTATAAAGAGTTTGGAGTTACGACCACTTTTAACGATCACACCATCACATTAGAAAAAGTTAAAAACTTTACGCTACCAAAACGTGTTGAGTTTGATTTGGTAAAAGCCCCAGACATTGCACAAACCATTGCTGTTACTGCTTTTGGATTAGGGGTAGAATGTCACATGACAGGTTTGCACACCTTAAAAATTAAAGAAACCGATAGAATTATTGCTTTATACAATGAGTTAACAAAGCTTGGTGCAACTATAGAATATACAGATGAAACTTTAACGGTAAAAGCTTTTAACGGAACTATCAATAGCGATGTTCATATAGCAACTTATAACGATCACCGAATGGCGATGGCTTTTGCCCCACTATTGTTAAAAACGAATATTAATATTGATGATGCTGGAGTGGTATCAAAATCTTACCCTAGTTTTTGGGATGATTTTGAAAGATTTCAGTAACTTATAAAGTAGTAAGTATTGAGTAATCAATACAAAGTTTAGAAAAATGCTCAAAATTGAATTAAATTTTGAGCATTTTTTTTAGGTTACAAAACACCGCTACTACACATAAACACTCACTCTCAGTACTCAGTGCTAAACGCTCATTACTAGTCAAAACAAAAATAAACGTCAATATGCTTGACAACGCCTATCTCAGGATTGTATCTTTGCATTCTTATATAAAAACAACATATACATGAAGTTATCTGCATTTCACTTTGATTTACCTGATGAACTAATCGCAAAACACCCTGCGGAGTACAGAGATGAATCTCGTTTAATGGTTTTGAACAGAAAAGAACAAACCATAGAACACAAACAATTTAAAGATGTTATTGACTACTTTGATGATGGTGATTTGATGATTTTAAACAACACCAAAGTTTTTCCTGCTCGTATGTACGGGAATAAAGAAAAAACAGGTGCTAGAATTGAAGTTTTCTTATTACGTGAATTAAATGCTGAAAACCGTTTATGGGATGTATTAGTAGACCCTGCTCGTAAAATTAGAATCGGAAACAAATTGTTTTTTGGTGAAGATGATTCTTTAGTAGCTGAAGTAATCGATAATACAACTTCTAGAGGACGAACTTTGCGTTTCTTATACGATGGATCTTACGAAGAATTTAGAGAAAAACTAGAAGAATTAGGAGAAACACCAATTCCTAAACACTTAGAAAGAGATGTTGAAGAAGAAGATGCAGAGCGTTTTCAAACCATTTATGCAAAAGAAGAAGGTGCTGTTGCAGCTCCAACTGCTGGATTACACTTTTCTAAGCATTTAATGAAGCGTTTAGAAATTAAAGGAGTTGATTTTTCTGAATTAACTTTACATATTGGTTTAGGAACTTTTAACCCTGTTGAAGTTGAAGATTTATCTAAGCACAAAATGGATTCTGAACAAATGATGGTTTCAGAAGAAACTTGCGACGCAGTAAACAAAGCTATTGACTCTAAACGTAGAGTATGTGCGGTAGGTACAACTGTTATGCGTGCTATTGAATCTACAGTTTCATCAAACGGAAGATTAAATCCTTATGACGGATGGACAAATAAATTTATTTTTCCTCCTTATGATTTTAGTATTGCCAATGCAATGATTACTAACTTCCACCCTTCTAAATCTACCTTAATGATGCAGGTAGCTGCCTTTGCTGGTTATGATTTCTTAATGAAAGCTTACAAAGAAGCTATTAAAGAAGGATATAAATTTAGTACTTACGGAGATGCAATGTTGATTATCTAATCAACCTTATCGATAATAAAGTTAAAGTCCCGAAGTTTTCCACTTCGGGATTTTTCTTTTCACAGAGTTACGTACCTTTGCAAAACAGTTTTACACCAAACATCATGTCTAAAAAAGATATCAGAGCCCTTAGCAAAGATCAATTAAGGGAATTTTTTGTAACAAACGGAGACAAGGCCTTTAGAGGAAACCAAGTCTACGAGTGGTTGTGGTCTAAATCTGCCCATACTTTTGATGACATGACTAACCTATCTAAACAAACTAGAGATATGTTAGATAGCAACTTTACCATTAACCATATTGAAGTAGACAATATGCAACGTAGTAAAGATGGTACTGTTAAAAATGCTGTAAAACTACACGATGGTTTAATTGTAGAATCTGTATTAATCCCTACCGATTCTAGAACCACCGCTTGTGTATCTAGCCAAGTAGGTTGTAGTTTAGATTGTGAATTCTGTGCTACTGCTCGTTTAAAAAGAATGAGAAATTTAAATGCTGATGAAATTTTTGATCAAGTAGCGGCCATCAACAAAGAAAGTCTTAAAACCCACAAACACAAACTATCTAATATTGTGTATATGGGAATGGGAGAACCTTTGATGAACTACAACAACGTACTAAAATCTATAGAAATGATTACTAGTGATGAAGGTTTGGGAATGTCTCCAAAACGTATCACTGTTTCTACTTCTGGATTACCAAAAATGATTAAAAAACTAGCTGACGATGAAGTAAAATTCAATTTAGCAGTTTCATTACACTCTGCAATTGAAGAAACAAGAAATAAAATCATGCCTTTTTCTAAAAACTTTCCGTTAACAGACTTACGTGAATCATTAGAATATTGGTACGCAAAAACACAAAGCAGAATTACTTATGAATATGTTGTTTGGAGAGATATTAACGATAAGCAAGAAGACATTAATGCTTTGGTAAAATTCTGTTCTTACGTTCCGTGTAAAGTGAATTTAATAGAATACAATCCTATTGATGACGGAAAATATCAACAAGCAAGTAATAAAGCTATTGATGATTATGTTTACATTTTAGAAAAAAATGGAATTGTAGTCAATGTTCGTAGATCTAGAGGAAAAGACATTGATGCTGCATGTGGACAGTTGGCGAATAAAAGCTAATTTTAAATCCTGTTAAAACTCACAAATCACTAACATTCGTTTATTTACAACACTATAAATTGTGTTGTGAAAATATTTTTATACATTCGCATTAGATAAGCTTTAGGGGTGTCTTTTATAAAAAAGGCTGAGATTTACCCTTTGAACCTGAATAAGTTAAGACTTACGTAGGGAAAAGTAAGGTCGCAGACCTCTTTTGTTTTTTATTGTAAGAGTGCAAACATTGTACTCCACTTTATTCAGCTTCAAGCAGAGTCCTTCTGCAAAGGTTATCGCCAAAATATTTTTAATAATGATAACCGTAAAAGTAAATAACCTTTCTAAAGAAATTTCAGAGAATAGTTCTGTAGAGCAATTGTTATTACAATTATCTCAACCAGGAAACGGAATTGCTGTAGCCATCAATCAACAAATTATTTCAAAATCTAATTGGAACCAACATCAACTAAACCAAGGAGATGATGTTTTAATTATACAAGCTACACAGGGAGGATAAACTCAATTAGCAATCAATCAATTACGAATTAACAATTATACGTAGCTACGATAAGTCCTTATACTTTCTACCTACTACCAAATACCACAATAAAAATGAAAAACAAAGACACTGCACCAAAAGAAGGGCAAATTACAAGAAAGCCTTTTCCAAATTCTAAAAAGATTTACGTATCAGGAAAAATCCATCCACAAATTAAAGTGGCCATGCGTGAAATTTCTTTAGCGGACACAACGGATTCGATGACTAAAAAGAAAACGCCAAACGAGCCAGTTACTGTGTACGATACTTCTGGACCTTATACAGATCCTAACAAAGAAATTAACGTACATAACGGAATTGAAAGAATTAGAGAACAGTGGATTTTAGATCGTGGAGATGTAGAAGAATTAGACTCTTTTACGTCTAAATATTGTAACGAGCGTTTAAACGATAAAAGTTTAGACCACATGCGTTTTGATTTAAAACACAAACCAAAACGTGCTAAAAAAGGAAAAAATGTAACGCAGTTACACTACGCTAAACAAGGAATTATTACTCCAGAAATGGAATACATCGCCATTCGTGAAAACCAACGAATTGACGAAATGACCGAAATTAGAAAACAACACAAAGGAGAACATTTTGGAGCTGCCATTCCAGAAAAAATTACGGCAGAATTTGTTCGTGAAGAAGTTGCTAGAGGTCGTGCAGTAATCCCATCAAACATTAACCACCCAGAAGCAGAACCTATGATTTTAGGTAGAAACTTCTTGGTAAAAATAAACGCAAATATTGGAAACTCTGCTACCACATCATCTATAGAAGAAGAAGTAGAAAAAGCTGTTTGGGCTTGCCGTTGGGGAGCAGATAATATTATGGATTTATCTACAGGACAAAACATTCACGAAACTCGTGAGTGGATTATCCGTAACTCTCCAGTACCAGTAGGTACCGTACCTATTTACCAAGCTTTAGAAAAAGTAAACGGGGTTGCAGAAGACTTAACATGGGAAATTTTCCGTGATACTTTAATTGAGCAAGCAGAACAAGGAGTAGATTATTTTACCATTCACGCCGGAGTTTTATTACGTTACGTACCTATGACAGCGAACCGTGTTACAGGAATTGTATCTCGTGGAGGATCTATCATGGCAAAATGGTGTTTGGCACATCATAAAGAAAGTTTCTTGTACACGCATTTCGAAGAAATTTGTGAAATCTTAAAACAATACGATGTTGCTTTTTCTTTAGGAGATGGTTTACGTCCAGGTTCTGTAGCCGATGCCAATGACGAAGCTCAATTTGCTGAGTTAGAAACTTTGGGTGAATTAACACAAATTGCTCGTAAGCACGAAGTACAGTGTTTTATAGAAGGACCAGGTCACGTGCCAATGCACATGATTAAAGAAAACATGGAAAAGCAAATTGAAGTTTGTGACGAAGCTCCTTTTTACACATTAGGACCTTTAACTACTGATATTGCTCCAGGTTACGACCACATTACATCGGGTATTGGTGCTGCTATGATTGGTTGGTACGGATGTGCTATGTTGTGTTACGTAACTCCAAAAGAACACTTAGGATTGCCTAATAAAGAAGATGTTCGTGTGGGAGTGGTTACTTATAAATTAGCGGCTCATGCTGCCGATTTGGCCAAAGGTCACCCAGGTGCTCAACATAGAGACAATGCTTTAAGTATGGCTCGTTTTGAATTCCGTTGGGAAGATCAGTTCAACTTAGGTTTAGACCCAGAACGTGCTTTGGAATATCACGATGAAACCTTACCTGCCGATGGTGCAAAAGTGGCACATTTCTGTTCTATGTGTGGACCAAAATTCTGTTCTATGAAAATTTCTCAGGAAGTACGTGATTTTGCTGCCGAAAACGATATTGATGAGAACAATGAAGTATTCCAAAAAGGAATGGAAGAAAAGTCTCAAGAGTTTAAAGAAAAAGGATCAGAGGTTTACCTTTAATCTATTTACAATTAGCAATGTGCAATTGACAATTTATTGTTGAGCGCACATTGTTAATTCTTAATTGTTCATTGCACATTGTAAAAATGATAGTTTTAATCGCACCAGAAACGGACATTCCAAACGAACTTGAAATACTGCATCAGTTATTTCAAAACGGATTGGAATATTATCATTTCAGGAAACCACACAAGAATTATCAAGAGCATTGTGAGTATTTAAATCAAATTGATAAACAATATCACAACCGAATTGTAGTCCATTATTTTCATGAGTTGATAAACGAATACAATCTAAAAGGAATTCATTTTCAGGAGCAAAAACGAAGAGACGTTTTGAGTACAGAGTACAAAGTACAAAGTACAAAGACTTTTTTGCAGAACTACGCTAAAAGCCTTAATACTCAATACTCAGTACTCAGTACTAAGAGCATAAGCTCTTCTTTTCATGAACCAGAAGAATTACAAAACTGTACGTTTGAGTTTGACTATCATTTACTAAGTCCTGTTTTCTCTTCTATTTCAAAACAAGGTTACAATGGCCGTGGTTTTGATGTCAATCACATCCATAAAATCATTGTAGGTATGGGAGGAGTAACAACAGAAAACTTAGCCGAATTTAACAAACTAGGTTTTAAAGGAGTGGGTGTTTTAGGTGGAATTTGGAATAGTGAAAAACCAGTAGAAGATTTTGTTACAATGCAAACATTTTTCAATGTACAATTAGCAAAGAACAATTAACAATGAGTAACAATATTATTCTTGACAAAACGTACAATTTTGCAATTAAAATTGTGAAACTTTCTCAATATTTAGTAAGTGAGAAAAAAGAATACGTTTTATCTAAACAAATACTACGCTCAGGAACTTCTGTAGGAGCAAATACAGAAGAAGCTATTGGAGGTTTCTCTAAAAAAGACTTTATATATAAACTAAACATAGCTTACAAAGAAGCTAGAGAAACTAAATATTGGTTGAGAATTTTAAAAGACACAGGTTATATTGAGTCTGAAGAATTTGAGGTATTGTTTGATGAACTTGAGCAAATATTAAAAATACTATTTACAATTATCAAAAAATCAAAAGAAAATGGAGATGGATAGAATTGATAATTACACATTGCCAACTGCTAATTGTAAATACATATTAACTATTGCCGGTCACGATCCTTCAGGAGGTGCTGGATTGACTTCAGATATTAAAACATTTGAAGCACATGGTTTTTATGGCTTATCTGTTTGTACTGCTATTACTGTTCAGAATGATATTGATTTTAAAGAATGTATATGGACAGAACCTAAAGTGATTCTTTCGCAAATTGAAACTTTATTTGAACGTTTTAAAATTGATATCGTTAAAATAGGAATCATCCAATCTTGGCAAACATTGCTCGATATTTTATTACAACTGAAACACTTAAATCCTGAAATAAAAATTGTTTTAGATCCAATCATCAAAGCCACTACTGGTTTTGATTTTCATACAGACGAAAATCAAGATTTGTTGAATAAAATTTGGGAACAATGTTATATCATCACCCCAAATTATAATGAAATTCAGTTACTGTACCCAGAAAAAGACATAGAAGAAACTACAGAACATATTGCCAGCAAAACCAACATTTATTTAAAAGGTGGACACAGAAAAGACAAAAAAGGTTGGGATGAATTGTATCATAGCGGAATTGTAATGGTAAACATTCCTCCAAACGCCACTAAAGTTTCAGAAAAACACGGAAGCGGTTGTGTATTATCATCTGCCTTAGCTTGTAGTATTGGCTTAGAACAAGAGTTGGAAGATGCCTGTAAAGCTGCAAAACATTACACAGAGAGGTTTTTAAATTCTAATGATTCTTTGTTGGGAACGCATAAAAGAATGGAGAATACAGAAGTTAGTAACTAGAATAAATCACTATGAAAAAAAACACTTTTGAAGATTTAATCATGTGGCAAAAAGCTCATCAATTTGTGCTTTTGGTATATTCTATAACAATGTCTTTTCCAAAAGAAGAAACTTATGGATTGACTTCTCAATTTAGAAGAGCTGCTACATCAATTGCTGCAAATATAGCCGAAGGATATAAAAAGAAAGGATTAAAAGATAAAGTGAGATTCTTTAATATTTCACATGGCTCATTAGAAGAGTGTAGGTATTACATAATACTTTCAAAAGATTTGGGTTACATAAATGACACTGAAAAATTAAACAATCTGATCAATGAAACTGGGAAACTAATTAATGCCTACTCAAAGTCTGTTCTAAATTCTAACTCCTAAATTCTAAAACAAAAACCATGACCATCAACAAATTACATTATATATCACAAGGAGCTACACCAAAAGAGCATTTAGAAAACATCCAAAAAGCTTGTGCTTCAGGTGTTGAATTGGTACAACTTCGTTTGAAAAATTTATCCGATAAAAAGATATTAAAAACAGCTTTAGAAGCTAGAGAAATCACCAATCATTTTCAGACAAGATTAATCATCAACGATCATTATAAAATTGCCAAAGAGGTAAAAGCAGATGGAGTTCATTTGGGAAAAACAGATACTTGTCCAACCATTGCTAGAAAAGAACTGGCTACTTGGCAAATTATTGGAGGTACGGCAAACACACTTGAAGACTGTAAAAATTTGTTAAATAAAAATGTGGATTATATTGGTTTAGGACCGTTTAGATTTACCACAACCAAGGACAATTTAAGTCCTGTTTTAGGTTTAAATGGCTACTCTTTAATTTTAGAAGAATTAAAAACAGAAACCCCAATTATTGCTATTGGTGGAATTACAACCAACGATGTTGCTGACATTCTAAAAACTGGCGTTTCAGGAATTGCCATCTCAGGAGAAATTACCAAAGATTTTAACAAAATAAGAACCTTTCATCAGCTTTTACAAGTAGGAAGTTCTCATGAACAGAAATATGACATTAGTGATCTATAGAAATACAAAAGCCAGAATTTTCAATTCTATATTCTAGCTCCTAAATTCTAAAAACTAAAAATTATGGCCAACAAAACCCAACCAACCAACGCAAGTGTTACAGACTTTATCAACCTGGTTGACAAAGAACAAAAACGAAAAGATTGTTTTGAAATCCTAAATATGATGGAAGCGCTAACAGGAGAAAAACCTGTGATGTGGGGAGATAGTATTGTGGGGTTTGGCCAATACAGATACAAAACAAAATCGGGTTGTGAAGACAATTGGTTTACCTGTGGATTCTCGCCTAGAAAAGCAAATATATCCTTATATCTAATGGGTTGCGACATCCAAAAAAGTCAAGATTTATTAGACCAATTAGGAAAACACAAAACCGGTGTAGGCTGCTTATACATTAACAAGTTAGCAGATGTAAACACCCAAGTTTTAAAAGAAATAATTAAGAGAACAATAGAAATTAGTAGATAACGTATAAGAATCTAGAAGCAAGAATTCAGGAGTTAGTACAGCTGGATTCTATATTCTAGATTCTACATTCTAAAAAAATATGGACACATTAAAAATAGCCGATAAAGAATTTACATCAAGATTGTTTACAGGAACAGGAAAATTTAGTTCTAATGATTTAATGGCAAAAGCTATTTTAGCATCAGAGAGTGAATTGGTAACCGTGGCCTTAAAACGAGTTGATATTGACAATGAGCAAGACAAAATGCTACAAAGCATTAACCAACCTCATGTAAATTTATTACCCAATACATCTGGAGTAAGAGATGCAAAAGAAGCTGTTTTTGCAGCGCAATTAGCAAGAGAAGCTTTGGAAACCAATTGGATTAAATTAGAAATTCACCCAGATCCTAAGTATTTATTACCTGATCCTATTGAAACGCTAAAAGCTGCCGAGGAATTGGTAAAACTAGGTTTTGTTGTGATGCCATATATTCACGCGGATCCAGTTTTATGCAAACGATTAGAAGAAGTAGGAGCACAATGCGTAATGCCTTTAGGAGCTCCTATAGGAACTAATAAAGGATTAAAAACAAGTGACTTTTTAGAAATTATTATAGAACAAAGCAATGTTCCTGTAATTGTAGATGCTGGAATTGGAAGTCCGTCACATGCTGCTTATGCAATGGAATTAGGTGCCGATGCTGTTTTGGTAAACACTGCCATTGCGGTTTCTCAAAACCCGGTAGAAATGGCCAAAGCATTTAAAATGGCGGTAGAAGCAGGTAGAATGGCTTACAATGCAAAATTAGCGAGTATTAAAAAACATGCGGAAGCTAGTAGTCCGTTAACTAGTTTTTTGAACTAGAATTTAGAACCAAGAATATAGAGACTAGGTTTTAACCAAATCCTAACTTCTATATTCTACATTCTTAAAAACATGAACAAAACATTTCAAACCTTATTCGACACCTACAATTGGGATGAAACTTTAGCGAGTATCAACTCAAAAACAGCACATGATGTTGAGTATGCTCTTTCTAAAACCAAACGAGATTTAGAGGATTTTAAAGCTTTGGTATCTCCTGCTGCAGCTCCCTATTTAGAACAAATGGCTCATATGAGTAAGATGACTACAAAAAAACGTTTTGGAAACACCATTCAAATGTACGTTCCCATGTATTTATCTAACGAGTGTCAAAATATTTGTACTTATTGCGGATTTAGCATGACTAATAAAATTCCTCGAAGGACTTTAACTGATGAAGAAATTTTAAAGGAAGTTGCTTTTTTAAAAGCCAAAGGATACGATCATATTTTGTTGGTAACAGGTGAAGCCAATAAAACCGTTGGAGTTCCATACATTAAACATGCCATGGAATTAATTAAAGATCAGTTTTCTAACATTACCATAGAAGTACAACCTTTAGACCAACATGAATATGAGGAATTGATTGAAGCCAATTTATATGCAGTATTAGTCTATCAAGAAACATATCATAGAGATGAGTATAAAAAACACCATCCTAAAGGGAAAAAATCTAATTTTGATTACCGTTTAGATACCGCTGATAGATTGGGTAAAGCTGGTGTTCATAAAATTGGAATTGGTGCTTTATTTGGCTTAGAAGATTGGAGAGCAGATAGTTTTTTTACAGCTTTACATCTTAAATATTTACAAAAGACCTATTGGAAAACAAAATACTCTATTTCTTTCCCAAGATTACGTCCACACAGCGGAGGTTTAGAACCAAAAGTAGAAATGACCGATAGAGATTTGGTACAAACCATTTGTGCTTTTAGATTGTTAGATGAAGATGTGGAACTGTCTATGAGTACCAGAGAAAGTGAGGTATTTAGAAATAACATTGTACATTTGGGTATTACCTCTTTAAGTGCAGAATCTAAAACAAACCCGGGTGGTTACACAGTAGACCCACAAACCTTAGAGCAATTTGAAATTTCTGATGAACGCTCAACAGAACTCATTGCAGAAATGTTAAAAGAAAGCGGATTAGAACCTGTATGGAAAGATTGGGAAACTTTTAATTAGTATTAAGTATTAAGTAACGAGTACTAAGAACAGTAGCTACTCAATACTTTGTACTTTGTACTCAATACTTTGTACTTGTGAAACTAAACAACAACGAAAAAACACTATACAGCCGTCATTTATTATTAAATGAAATTGGACTAGAAGGACAAGAAAAAATAAAAGCAGCCAAAGTTTTAGTGATTGGAGCTGGAGGATTAGGCTGTCCTATTATTCAGTATTTAACCGCTGCTGGAGTAGGAACTATTGGTATTGTTGATGGTGATACTGTTGATGTAACCAATTTACAACGTCAAATTTTGTTTACGGTTGATGATATTGGAAAATCTAAAGCTAGAGCTGTAGCAAACCGAATGAAACAATTAAATCCGTATGTAAAATTTAATATTATTCATGAGTTTTTAAACAAAGACAATGCACTGGCTCTTTTTAATCAATACGATATAGTTGTTGATGGTTCTGACAACTTCCAAACCAGATATTTATGTAATGATGCTGCTATACTAACAAACAAACCTTTAGTCTTTGGATCTATTTTTAAGTTTGAAGGACAAGTTTCTGTTTTTAACTACAACAATGGACCAACTTACCGATGTTTATACCCTACTCCACCAAAAGCTGGCTCTGTACCATCTTGTTCAGAAATTGGAGTTTTGGGAGTTTTACCAGGAATTATAGGAAGTTACCAAGCCAATGAAGTCATTAAAATTATTTGTGGAATTGGAGAAATTTTATCTGGAAAACTATTGACGATTAACACTCTTAATAATCAACATTTTGTTTTAGGGTTTGAGAAAAACAACAACCTAAACATTACTGAATTGATAGACTATGATTTCTTTTGTGGTGTTGAAGAATTTGAACATGAAATTGAATTTTCAGAACTTACCTCAACACATGAATTAATAGATATTAGAACAAGTTTAGAAAGAGATATTCAGAACATTGGTGGAACTCATATACCTGAAGAAAAGATTAGAAACAATCCTAACTTATTAAACTTAGACAAAAAAATAGTGTTGTATTGTGAAACTGGAACTAGGAGTAATCAACTCATAAAAGATTTAAATCTAAAAGTATACTCTTTAAAAGGAGGCATAAAAAAAGCATCACTTAAGTGATGCTTTTTTTATAATTCTGACAAAGGTGTAAAACCTTCTACTTTCTTTTTTTGATGTACTTTATCTTTTGGTAAAAATGTTTTTAATTGCTTTACTACCTCTTCTTTATCTTTGTTACTATAGTGATTAGCATATAAATTTTTATTTCCTAAATCATCTACATACTCAACAAAAACAGGATAATAAATACTTGTTGTACCAAAGTTTTTAGAAAATGGTTCCGATATATTCTTCTTAACCGAAGGGCTTCCTCCTGTTCTAACCTTAACAATATTTTGTTTACAAGCTATAGAAATATCATGATACAAAACTTTAGATTTATAATCGTCAGTTAAAAAATACCCACTGTATTCCTCAAAAGCATCAAGTAACACTATTTTGTTAACACTCCCCCACTTTACAAGCACCTCTTGACCATCTGATGTAGTCGCAATAATACCTGACTCATCAAATGATATATTTTTATTTTTTCTTATTCTAGCAAACAACCTTTTCATTATGCAAAGATACACATTAAACTTCTTTTCTATACACAGTTAATACAAAGCTGTGGAAAAACACACCTATGCTATTTATTTACTTTTAGCAATCACTCTAACATTCATTTCTTCTACTTTTTTAGTAGATAATGGAGAAGGAGATCCAAACAATAAATCTTCAGAACTTCCTGTTTTAGGGAAAGCCATCACCTCTCTAATAGATGCTTTTTTCTCTAATATCATCATCAATCTATCTACACCCCACGCAATTCCTCCATGTGGTGGCGCACCATAGTGGAAAGCTTCATACATCGTTCCTACACTCTTTAACATTTCCTCTTTATTGTAACCCATATTCTTATAGGTTGCCTCTAAAATTTCTGGTTTATGAGCACGAACAGATCCTCCACCTATTTCATAACCATTTAAGATTAAATCATATTGCTGTGCAATAATAGTACCAATTTCATCTTCTTTACCATTCATATGTTTATCTAAATCATAGATGGCTGGCATAGAGAATGGGTTATGGGTAAATGTCCAACGTCCTTCATCTGTTTTCTCAAACATAGGGAAATCAACTACCCACGCTGGTCTTAATTCTTTAGGATTGATTAATTTTAACATTGCACCTAATTCTTGACGAACTGCATCTAAAGCTTTGTTAGCTGTAGCATAATCCGCAGCTGAGAAATAAACTATATCTCCAACTTTAGCTTCTGTAACATCAATAATATTTTGAGCAATTTCTTCTCCTAAGAACTTGATAATTGGAGATTGCAAATCGTTTTCATTTACAATAATATAAGCCAATCCTCCTAAACCATGTTGCTGAGCAGTAGCAGTTAATTTTTCTATTTGCCCTTTAGACATACGTTTTCCTCCTTGCTCTTCTGCAGAAACCTTGATACATTTTACAATTCCACCTTCATCAATTGGTTTAGAGAATACCTGGAAAGTAGTTCCTTTTACAATTTCTGTAATATCTTGCATTTGCAATCCAAAACGTAAATCTGGTCTATCACAACCATACTTGTCCATAGCATCTTTGTAAGTAATCACTTCAAAAGGATGTAAAATCCATTTGTTTCCATAGATTTTCTTTACAATAGTATTGAACATATTGGTATTTAAATCAATGATTTGCTGCATAGATGCATAAGCCATTTCAATATCCAATTGTGTAAATTCTGGTTGACGATCTCCACGAGAATCCTCATCACGGAAACAACGAGCTATTTGGAAATATTTTTCAAAACCACCTACCATCAACATTTGCTTAAATTGTTGAGGAGCCTGTGGCAAAGTATAAAACGCTCCTGGTTCTTTACGAGAAGGCACAATAAATTCTCTTGCTCCTTCATCTGTACCAGCAGTTAAAATAGGTGTTTCTACCTCTAAAAACTCTTGCTCATCTAACATATCACGAAGTAATTTAATTACTTTATGACGGTTGATGACCGCTTTACGAACTTCTTGATTTCTGTGATCTAAGAATTTATATTTAAAACGAGTTGCCTCGTTAGTTCTCATCGCCTTTTTAATTTCAAAAGGTAAAGTTCTAGATAAGTTTAAAGTTTCTAATTCAGAAGCTTCTAACTCAATTTTACCTGTTTTTAAACCAGCATTATAATCATCTTCATTACGTTGTACTATTTTTCCTGTAACAGTAATAACCGATTCTGGCTTTAACTTAACCAATTCACTTAAATTAGGGAAAGACTCTCTACTTAAACGAACTTGAATGATTTCGTATGAAGAATCACGTAAATCAATAAAAATCAACTCTCCATGATCACGAACTGAATTTACCCATCCTGCTAATGAAACCGATTGATTAATTGTGTCTTCGGAAATTTGAGTAATAACATGCGTTCTGTACTCTTCTTTTATTACTAAAGGAATTTCAGGTAACGCTTCGCTAGTACTTAGTACTGAGTCCTTAGTCTTAAGTTCTTCTGTAGTTTCACTAATCTTTGCACTTTGCACTTGAGACTTTGTACTACCCGACAGGGTTTCCAAAATCATTTCACGGACTACATTTCCTGGAGCTCCTTTACCTATTTTAGCAATAACTTTACCAACTAAAACTCCAGCTTTACCTTTGTTTCCTGCTTTAATGTCATTTGCTACAGCTTCATTTTCTTCAATAGCAGCATTTACTGCTTCTTGAATTTGTTCTGTAGAAATAGTATTGTCTGCAAAGTATTTTTTGTAATCAAAACTAGCGTCTGCTAATAAAGATTCTATAGCTTTTTGCACCAATACATTGGTTACATCTCCATTTTTAAAAGATTTAAATATTGAAGCTAAATCATCAACATTTTTAATCTTATCATAATCTTCTGCCTTAAGATTGTTTGTTAATGTTTTTGCTACAAAAGCAACATCACCAATCGCATCAATTAAAGACATTACTGTTTTAGAACGTAAAGCATCTGCGGTAAAAAACTTAGCATCTTGAGGTTTTACTTTTCCTTCAATCAACTTAGATTCTACATAATAAGGCAATACTTTTGGGTCTACAGTAATTCCTTCTACTACACTCTTAATAGCTACAAAAGGCAAATCTGGTTCAGAAATATAACGATAATCAGCATCGTATTCTTTCTTACGCATTACCTTAGTTTGCTTTAAAGCTTCATCCCATAAAACCGTAGTTTGATCTGGTCTAAATTCTTTATTTTCTAAAAAGTAATTTAATTGTTTTTCTATTTCTTCTTTTAAAGCCTCTACCATAAACTTAAATGAGTTTAAGTTTTTGATTTCGGTACGAGGGTTTAACACATCTGTTCCTTTTAATCTTAACGATACAGAAACATCTGATTTAAATTGTCCTTTTTCTAAGTTCGCTTCTGAAACTCCTAAATTTTGAACAATACGTTGAACATATTGTGCATAAGTAGAAGCATCTTCTATATTTCTGATACATGGCTTGGTTACAATTTCAATTAACGGAACTCCCGCTTTGTTAAAATCTACCAAAGAAATAGTTTTCTCGTGTACCAATTTAGCAGCATCTTCTTCTACATGCACTTGCTCAATTTGTACCGTAAACTGAGAACCATCATTACGATAACAAGCTACTTCTCCATCTGGAATGATTGGATTGTGAAACTGTGTAATCTGAATGTTTTTTGGGTTATCAGGATATTCGTAATGTTTACGATCCCAAGAAGTTATTTCGTTAGAAAATGTAGAATTAATCGCTTTACCAAAATATATAGCCTTAGTAACAGCTTCTTTGTTGATGGCTGGTAACACTCCCATTTGACCTGTACATACAGGACAAATATTTACGTTTGCTTGCTCACTTTCTTCGTTTGCACAACCACAAAACAATTTTGATTGTGTGTTTAAACGTACGTGTGTTTCTAAACCAATTACTAATTCTATTCCGTTTTCTTCTATTAGAGAATTTAATCTTTCTAATTCCATTATTGCACTTGGTTTAAAAAGTTAGCAAACTGTAAAATTGTTTGTTCTTTATTTTTTGCTCCTGTAACCTGAATTCCTGTTTCTGTTCCAAATGGGCAAGTCAATGTTGGTAACTGCCCTAAACTGAACCCAACCGTATAAGCATCTGACAAATACATCGCATGCGGGTTGCTTAACACCTCTCCAATTTTAGGTACAGGACCAGGAGTTACGGGTGATAAAATAATATCTACCTTGTTAAAATCAGCTTCAAAAGCTGCTTCTATTTCTTTTCTTAATTCCTGACCTTTTAAATAAATAGCATCAGAAAATCCTTGAGACAATACTTGATTTCCTCCTACAATTCTACGTTTTGTTTCCTCAGTAAAGTTTTCAGAACGAGTAACCATGTAAGTTTCTTTCAAGTTTTTATCCTCAATTCTATTTCCATAGTTAGTACCGTCTAACCTAGATAAATTCGATGCCGTTTCTGCCATCGCCAAGGTATAGTATGTAGAAACCAAAGTATCTGCATTAAAAAAGTCTAATTCTTGAACCTCGTATCCTGCTGATTTTATCTTTTCAATCGTTGCTAAAAAGTCTGCTTTTACTTTTGAGTCGATAGCATCGTTTTCAATAAAGTTTTTAAAATATCCTATTTTAATTCCTTCTGGTTTTGATGCAATTACCTCAGCTTTAATTTCTTCTGATGCAATGGTTGTTTGATCTTTTGCATCCTTACCACTCATTACGTTCATCACAATAGCAACATCTTCTATAGATTTTGCCAAAGGCCCAACAGTATCAGTAGACGATGCATAAGCCATTAACCCATAACGAGACACACGTCCGTAAGTAGGTTTTAAACCATAAATTTTATTGTATCCTGCAGGCTGACGAATAGAACCTCCTGTATCTCCACCAATAGAAAACACTGTATAATCTGCAGCAACGTTTACGGCAGAACCTCCAGAAGAACCTCCTGCTACTAATTCTTGATTGATAGCATTTTTTACACTTCCAAATACTGTGTTTTCAGAAGAAGAACCATGACCAAAACTGTCACAATTTTCTTTAGCCATAGGGATGGCTCCCGCATCTAACAATTTTTGAATAGCAGTTGCAGTATAGGCTGATTTATATTTTTTTAACAAATCTGAACTTGCAGAAGTATAGGTTCCTTGAACCATGTATACATCTTTAATTCCAAAGGGAATTCCTTCTAACAATCCTATTTCTTCTCCATTGGCAATTTTGGCATCTACTTTTGCAGCAGCCTCTAAAGCCAAATCTTCTAAAACAGTGTTTACAGAATTGTATTTATTTTCTTTTAGTAACGCTAATTTTTCTTTTACTAATTCAGTACAAGTGAATTCTTTTGCTACTAATTGATTGTGTATTTTTTTTATCAAACTCATTGTATTCGTTTTGGGTAAAAAGACTTCGAGTAAAAAGATGTAAAAACAAATTCTTTTTACTTTAATTCCTTTTACATTTTACCCTTCTATAACTTTAGACACCACTAAATACCCATCTTTCTCCTTTGGAAAGTTTTCTCTAATGATTTGTTTGGTGATTTCTGAACTATTTTCCACAACATCAGCACGTAAATCATCTATAGACACGGCATTCTTTGCATTTTGATTTGATGAATTGGAATTGATTTCAGCGTTTTTAATTACATCAAACAACTTATCCACCGCCTCAGAAGACTTTGCTCCTTTGATGCTAGACAAGATGTCTACAGGCATTATTTTACTCATTTCTACTATGTTTTATGTTCAGACTTCAAGTTTGCGAAATTACAAAAGTTTTTGCGGAGTAAGAAGGTATACAGCATAAAAGTAAGGACAATAAAACTGAATCTTATTCCCTTGATTTAAAACAAAAAAATTAGGCCGCATTTTTAATAAAAACACAGCCTAATTTTAACACATTTAAAAACTTTATTTCCTTAATTCATAGATATCTGATATTGCAGTACCGCCATCCCTTTTCTATCTTTTTCTTTTAAAGTAAGACTATCAAAAATAGGTCGGTATTGATATCCTAAACTCAATTTATTTCCATGCCCATCCATCATAAAATTTACCGTAAAATCATATACAGTCATCGGCTCATTTAAGGCTTCCCAGTTAGAATGCTGTACTGAAATATTAGGCTGAATAATCATATTTTGACTTAATATTTTTGTTTCTTGAAAAGCATATCCAAACTGAAAATAAACACTATCACCTGTACCTATCATTGGAAACCCGACACCTGCTCCGTTAAAATTATCACCTCCGCCAAACATACTACCATTAGCACTTACATTTCTAATATAATCTTTTCCAAAATCAAAATCATAATAACCCAAATACGCAGTAATAGCATCATTATTTTCTAAAGGAATATTTAAAAAAGAATCTACTGCCCAGTGTTTGCTATCATATATATTTGTTAATGGACCTGTAACATCACCATCGCTCATTGCTTTTTCTTGATACTGAAAACCAGCACCTATATTCCAAACTTTTTTTGCCTGCATATATGTACCTGCTTGATACGACCCTTTATTAGATTCATGCTCAAAAAACTGATATTTTACATAAGCTGATGTTTTTACTCTTGGTCTATTGTTTGCAAAATCTACCCTACCATTTCCAGAATATGCAGTAATCACAATAGGATTGTTAAAAATCAATCT
The DNA here is from genome assembly GCF_001697185.1 of Wenyingzhuangia fucanilytica. GTDB lineage: Bacteria > Bacteroidota > Bacteroidia > Flavobacteriales > Flavobacteriaceae > Wenyingzhuangia > Wenyingzhuangia fucanilytica. The sequence goes on from NZ_CP014224.1 coordinate 2,996,948, forward strand.
ATAATCAAACTGATTTATTTGTCCTTTAAACCAAATTCCTAGATTTCGAGCCAAATCATCATTTTTATCAACTGTATTTAAAGTAAACAAAGGAGCATCTAAGCCCATCAATGTTTTACTTGAACGTAAAGCCCATCTATTTAAACCTACCCAACCAGATTTTCCTAAACCAACTTCTATAGCCTTGTTAAACTTATATTCCAAATATAAATCCAACACATATAATGGAAAATCTTTTGATTTATCATTAAAGTTATTCCCTCCAAACATAGCAGCAACATATACTTTAGGACTAATTTGGGAAGACACAGGAATTCTTAATCTACGAATAGAAACATCCGTATAATTAGAAGTAGCCTCACCATTTATGGTAGAACCTACATTTAAATCTGAATATCTAGCCCAAATTTGAGTGGTTAATCCCCATTTTATTTTCGGTAATTTATTTTCTGAATTTTGCGCTAATGTTTTCCCTGCACACAAACACATTACCCCAATTATTGTTAATATTAACCTCATTTTTATGTTTTAAAAGTTTTAAGACGGCTACTAACATAGGTAAAAAGAAGTTTAAGTATATACCCCTAGTTTTATAAAACCACCTCTACATTATTTATTTTGCTAAATCAATCCAAAAAACTGGAATCCTAGAATAACCAATACAACTATTAATGGCCCTAGTAACCCTGCTATTACACCTCCAAATCTAAAATCTTTTTGATCTATAAGACCTGTACTAAAGGCAATAGCATTTGGCGGAGTAGAAATAGGAAAAAACAACGCTGCCGAAGCACTAAACCCAATAACCAATGGTAAAATAATTGGATTATCTGTAGCTAAAATAATGGCTATTGGTATTAAAATTGTTGTTGTTGCTGTGTTGCTCATAAAATTTGAAAGAACTACTGTAATTAGAGCAAAAACTCCCATCGTTACATATTTGTTTAAACTGTACTCATTTAATAAACCTACATAATATTCCGCTAAACCAGTTTCTTTAATTGCCAATCCTAAAGACAAACCTCCTGCAACCAACATTAAAGTATCCCAAGGTAATTTTCTTACATCTTCGGAGTCTACAATTCTAAACATGGTTAACAACATAATTGGTAACATTGAAACAGTAGAGGCCGAAATCCCATGAATATTCCCTGTTAACCACAACAACATTGTTACTAGTAAAACTCCTAACACAAATTTCTTTTTCATTACAAAAATCTCTTCATTAGAGCCTTCTTCTGGTTCTCCTTCGCTTAAAAAACCTAAGTCGATTGATGAAATTTTAGGAATGTATTTAGTTATTAAAATTTTCCAAAAAATCATTACCAAAATAATCGCCACAGGAAAACCAATCATCATCCATTCTAAAAAACCAAAACTAATTCCATTTTGCAACAATCCATCTACCGCTACTGCATTGGGAGGTGAACCAATAATAGTCCCCATTCCTCCTAGTGATGCTGCTGCGGGAATTCCTATCAACAATGCTTTGGTAATTTTTGCTTCTTTTGGTAGCGTTTTTAAAAAAGGCAATACAGAGGCAATCATCATTGCTGTAGTTGCAGTATTACTCATAATCATAGAAAAAATAGCTGTTACCAACATAATTCCCAACAACACATGCCTTGGCTTTGTTCCAAACCTCTTAATTGTTAATTTAAATATTGTTTTATCTAGTCCTACTTTTTGCATTGCTTCGGCCATAAAGAAACCACCTAACATCAACCAAATTACCGAGTTAGACCATGTTTGCACATATTTTTGAACTATTTTATTAGATGTTGTAGGGTCAATATCATGATAATGCTTTCCGAGTGCAAAAACCAAAAAACCAAAAATTAATAACCCTACCGTAAATGGAGGAATAGCCTCTGTTACCCACAAACAAACGGACAGGATTAATAAAAACAATACGTAAACTTGAGGTGTATCTAAAGCAGGAGATTGCAAAAAATAAGTTCCTCCAAAAGCAATAATGATACTTAATAATAAATTAATAATTCTCCCTTGAAAATTCACCATATGTTGAATTCTAGAAAATTTTCTGATGGAAGCCGATCTTGAATCTGACATTTTATAGTAGTTTATAGTTAGCACTTACAATTTACATTACTCCCCCAATTTTAACCTATCAAAAAACCATAATTATCGAAAACGATATAAGTATGTTTTTAAGACAAATAGTTAGCAAAACCAATACTTTACATGATTATTATCATGGTTTTAGTCATAGGATTTCTGTAAAATTTTAACCTTGTTTATCAGTTTAAAATAACTCTGATTCTTACAACAAGTAAAATTGAAAAAAAGTGAATCAAAAAAAATGTATTTGACGTTTTTAAATTACAAAAAAAGCGATTAAATCAATTTTTAAAAAACTCTTAAAAAAAATAAAACAGGAAATTAGTAAAATCAAAAATAAGGTGGTTTTTAAGCTATTTAAGCCGTTTTCTGTTTTTATAGACAAATCATATTTTTTACTCAATTTTACCATACATCTATCATATTTATTATATTTGATAGCATTGGATTTAAAAAACAATAACACAATATATAATGAGTAATATAGAAGACAAACAACAGTATTCTGCCGATAGCATCCAAGCCCTTGAGGGAATGGAGCACGTAAGAATGCGTCCCTCGATGTATATCGGAGATGTTGGGGTAAGAGGTTTACACCATTTGGTTTATGAAGTTATTGACAACTCTATTGATGAAGCATTAGCAGGTCACTGTAAAAACATTGATGTTTACATTAACGAGAATAACTCTATTACCGTTCGTGATGACGGACGTGGTATTCCTGTTGATATGCACAAAAAAGAAGGAGTTTCTGCCTTAGAGGTTGTAATGACTAAAATTGGTGCAGGAGGTAAATTTGATAAAGACTCTTATAAAGTATCTGGAGGATTACACGGTGTAGGTGTATCTTGTGTTAACGCATTATCTGACCATTTAAAAGCTACTGTTTTTAGAAATGGACAAATTTACGAACAAGAATACTCAAGAGGAAAAGCAGCATACCCTGTAAGACTAATTGGTGATACCGATAAAAGAGGAACAGAGGTTACTTTTACTCCTGATAAAAGTATTTTTACACAAACAACAACTTATAACTACGATACTTTAGCTGCTCGTTTACGTGAGTTATCATACCTTAACAAAGGAATTGTTATTCATTTAACAGACAAAAGAAATAAAGATGATGAAGGAAACGACATAACCGAAACTTTTACAAGTACTGAAGGTTTATCTGAATTTGTTAAATATTTAGACGGAACTCGTGAGCAATTAACTGCTGGAGTAATTGCTATGGAAGGTGAAAAGAATGGTATTCCTGTAGAGGTTGCCATGGTTTACAACACTTCTTATGCAGAAAACTTACATTCTTATGTAAACAATATTAATACTCACGAAGGAGGTACACACTTATCTGGTTTCCGTAGAGGATTGACTACTACATTAAAAAAGTATGCCGATGCTTCTGGAATGTTATCAAAATTAAAATTTGATATTGCTGGAGATGACTTCCGTGAAGGATTAACTGCAATTGTATCGGTAAAAGTTCAAGAACCACAATTTGAAGGACAAACAAAAACTAAGTTAGGAAACCGTGAAGTTTCTGCAGCTGTTAGTCAAGCAGTATCAGAAATGTTAACTGATTACTTAGAAGAGCATCCAGATGATGCTAAAGTTATTGTTCAGAAAGTAATTTTGGCAGCACAAGCCCGTCATGCAGCAACCAAAGCTCGTGAAATGGTGCAACGTAAAACCGTCATGTCTATTGGTGGTTTACCTGGTAAATTATCTGACTGTTCTGAAACAGATCCAGAAAAATGTGAAATTTTCTTAGTCGAGGGAGATTCTGCAGGGGGAACTGCAAAACAAGGTCGTGATCGTGAATTTCAAGCTATTTTACCTTTAAGAGGAAAAATCTTAAACGTAGAAAAAGCAATGACTCACAGAGTTTTTGAAAACGAAGAAATCAAAAACATGTTTACCGCTTTAGGAGTTACCATTGGTACAGAAGAAGACAGCAAGGCCTTAAACTTATCTAAAGTTCGTTACCACAAAGTAGTTATTATGTGTGATGCCGATGTAGATGGTTCTCACATTGCTACCTTAATTTTAACTTTCTTCTTTAGATACATGAGAGAAATGGTTGAGCAAGGATATATATACATTGCTACACCACCTTTATACTTAGTTAAAAAAGGAGCTAAAAAAGAATACGCTTGGTCTGATGATCAACGTGATATGATCAACTTAAAATTTGGTGGCTCTGCAAGTATTCAACGATACAAAGGTTTGGGAGAGATGAACGCAGAACAATTATGGGATACTACTATGAATCCTGAATTTAGAACTTTACGTAAAGTTGTTATTGATAGCGAGGTAGAAGCTGATAGAGTTTTCTCTATGTTAATGGGAGATGAAGTTCCGCCACGTAGAGACTTTATTGAAAAGAATGCAAAATATGCTAATATTGATGCTTAACAAAAGCACTAATATTATAAACACTAAAGGAGATGTATTGAAATACATCTCCTTTTTTTATGTCTTTTATATTTTTAGAAAAACATTTACTAGTATTTTTGTACATTCGTATATAACATATATAAACTATACTTATGAAAAAAATTGTCTTATTAATTGCTTTATCAGCAGGAATGTTTACTGCCAAAGCACAAGAAATTGAACAGTTATTAGTTCTTGGAAAAGATGCAGGAACACTAATGCAATCATACCTACAACCTGCCTTTGAAGGTACTATTTACAACTTAAATAGTGGTTGGTACAGAACAGCTAAACCACATAAATTATTAGGGTTTGACATTACTTTAAACGCTACACTATCTACCGTACCAGGAAACAGAAAAAACTTTATTTTCAAAACTAGCGATTATCAAAATGTTACTTTAGAAAGTGGTGTAAACCAAGCAGAACTTCCAACGGCGTTTGGTGGAAGTACCGACCAAGTACTTATTGTTTCTAAAGATGTGGAAGTTGCTCCAGGTGTTACTCAACCTGCTGAATTTAAAATGGATGCTTTGGAAGGATTTGGTGAAGAAATTGGATTTGATCAAGTACCTGCCGCTATGGTTCAAGCTGGTATTGGATTACCATTCAAAACTGATGTAACAGTAAGATTTGTACCTAAAGTAGGTAGCGATTCTTTTAAAACTGATTTATTCGGTATTGGTGTTAAGCACAATATTTTACAATATTTTCCTATTGCAAAAAGAATTCCTTTAGTAGATGTTTCTGTATTTGGTGGTTACACCAAATTATCTTCACAATACATCCCTGGAGAAGATCAAAGTATTGATATGGAAGTAACAAGTTTAACTGGTCAATTATTAGGATCTATCGACTTAAAAATTGTAAACTTTTTTGTAGGTCTTGGTTATTCTACAGGAAAATCTAGTCTTGTTGTTAATGGAGATTATGAGTTCCAATATGAAGACCCTAATACGGGTGCACCAATTGGAAGTCCTCAAAAAATTGACAAAGATGATTTACCAAATATAAAAAATGATGTAAATAGTTTTA